>NZ_JAHTBI010000104.1 GCF_019168305.1 Pseudomonas aegrilactucae | reverse complement strand
CTGGCCCTGGAGCCGTCTCAGGCGGGGGCCACCGATGCCGCGCCTGCGCCTGAAGCGCCTGCCGCCGCTGCCCCGGCCCCAAGCACCCCGGCCGCACCTGTGGCAGCTGCACCCGCTGCCCCGGCGGCCGTCGTGCCTGCTCCCGCGCCTGCCGCTACCCCGGCTCCGGCCCCTGCAGCCACCCCGGCGGCCCCTGCCGCTGACCCGGCCCCGGCTGCGGGTAGCGCCTCGCTGCAGTTCCAGTTCGTGGCCGATTGCTGGACCTCGGTCACCGATGGCAACGGCAAGGTGCTGCTCAATGCCACCAAGCGCAAGGGCGACACCCTGGAGCTGACCGGCAAGCCGCCGTTCGCCGTACGCCTGGGCTTCGCCCGTGGCGCACAGATCAGTTACAACGGCCAGCCCGTTGACGTGGCACCGTTCATCAGTGGCGAGACTGCTCGCCTGAAGTTGGGACAATAAGTCATGCACGGCGAATCTCCGATCAAACGTCGCGAATCGCGCAAAATCTGGGTGGGTAATGTGCCTGTCGGCGGCGATGCTCCCATCGCGGTCCAGAGCATGACCAACACCGATACCAACGACGTCGATGCCACCGTGGCGCAGATCACCCGCCTGGTCGATGCCGGTGTCGACATCGTGCGCGTCTCGGTACCGGACATGGACGCCGCCGAAGCCTTCGGCCGCATCAAGCAGCGGGTCAGCGTGCCGCTGGTGGCCGATATCCATTTCGACTACCGCATCGCCCTGCGCGTGGCCGAGCTGGGGGTGGACTGCCTGCGCATCAACCCGGGCAACATCGGCCGTGAAGACCGCGTGCGCGCGGTGGTGGATGCGGCACGTGATCGGGGTATCCCGATCCGCATCGGCGTCAACGCCGGTTCCCTGGAAAAAGACCTGCAGAAAAAGTACGGCGAGCCTACCCCGGCCGCGCTGGTCGAATCGGCGCTGCGCCACGTAGAGCACCTCGACCGCCTGAACTTCCCGGATTTCAAGGTCAGCGTGAAGGCCTCCGATGTGTTCATGGCCGTGGAAGCCTACCGCCTGCTGGCCAAGCAGATCGTGCAGCCGCTGCACCTGGGCATCACCGAAGCCGGTGGCCTGCGCTCGGGTACGGTGAAATCGGCGGTCGGCCTCGGTATGCTGCTTGCCGACGGGATTGGCGATACTATCCGCATCTCGCTGGCGGCCGACCCGGTCGAAGAGGTCAAGGTCGGCTACGACATCCTCAAGTCGCTGCACCTGCGTTCGCGTGGCATCAACTTCATCGCCTGCCCGAGCTGCTCGCGGCAGAACTTCGATGTGGTCAAGACCATGAACGAGCTGGAAGGGCGCCTCGAAGACCTGCTGGTACCGCTGGACGTCGCGGTGATCGGCTGTGTGGTCAACGGCCCCGGCGAAGCCAAGGAAGCCCACGTGGGGCTGACCGGCGGCACGCCCAACCTGATCTACATCGACGGCAAGCCGGCGCAGAAGCTGACCAATGACAACCTGGTGGATGAGCTGGAAAAACTCATCCGTCAGAAAGCGGCCGAAAAGGCCGAGGCCGACGCGGCAGTGATTGCCCGCGGTTGACCGATACCGATTTCGTTAAGGATTTACCGTGAGCAAATCGCTGCAAGCCATTCGTGGCATGAACGACATCCTGCCCGAGCAGACGCCGCTATGGCGCTACTTCGAGAGCACCGTGGCCGGCCTGCTGGACAACTACGGCTACCGTCAGATTCGCACGCCCATCGTCGAGCCGACCGAGCTGTTCAAGCGCTCGATCGGTGAAGTCACCGACATCGTCGAAAAAGAGATGTACACCTTCGCCGACCGCAACGGCGACTCGCTGACCCTGCGCCCCGAAGGCACTGCCGCCTGCGTGCGCGCGGTGCTCGAGCACGGTATCAGCGGCGGTGGCCAGGTGCAGAAGCTGTGGTACATCGGCCAGATGTTCCGCCACGAGCGCCCGCAGAAAGGCCGCTATCGCCAGTTCCACCAGATCGGCCTGGAAGTGTTCAACCTCGACGGCCCGGACATCGACGCCGAGCTGATCGTGATGACCTGGCGCCTATGGGGCCTGCTGGGCATCCGTGACGCGGTCAAGCTCGAACTCAACAGCCTGGGCACCAGCCAGGCGCGTGCCCGCTACCGCGACGCGCTGGTCGAATTCCTCTCGGCGCGCCTGGAGCAGCTGGACGAAGACAGCCAGCGTCGCCTCAAGACCAACCCGCTGCGCATCCTCGACAGCAAGGACGCCAATACCCAGGCGGCCCTGGTCGGTGCGCCGAAGCTGGAAGAGTACCTGGACGAAGAATCGCGCGTGCACTTCGAGGGCCTCAAGGCCCGTCTGGACGCCGCCGGCATTCCGTTCGTGATCAACACCAGGCTGGTGCGTGGCCTGGACTACTACAGCAAGACCGTGTTCGAGTGGGTCACCGACCAGCTCGGCTCCCAGGGCACCGTGTGCGCGGGCGGCCGATACGACGGCCTGGTCGAGCAGATGGGCGGCAAGCCGACCCCGGGCGTGGGCTTTGCCATGGGCATCGAGCGCCTGATCCTGCTGATCGAGACCCTGGGCAAGGTCCCCGAGTCGATCGCACGCCAGGTCGATGTGTACCTGTGCGCCTTTGGCGAACAGGCCGAGCTTGCGGGCCTGGCCCTGAGCGAGCGCCTGCGTGACCGCCTGCCGGCCTTGCGCCTGCAGGTCAACGCCGGTGCCGGCAGCTTCAAGAGCCAGTTCAAGAAGGCCGACAAGAGCAACGCTCTGTATGCCTTGATCCTGGGGGACGACGAACTGGCGCAACAAGTGGTAGGTTTCAAACCCCTGCGTGGTCAGGGCGAACAACAAAACATTGCCTGGGATGCTCTGGCCGAGCACCTGGAAGCTTCCCTCGCGCAGGCGTGAAGCGGGTCAACAGCCGATTTGGTGAAAAGGAGTATTGGGGTGTCGAGTAGCGATGATGAACAGCTGGCCGCATTCAAGGATTGGTGGCAGCGCAACGGCAAACCACTGCTGACCGGCGGCCTGTTGGCGCTGGTTGTGGTGTTGGGCTGGAACACCTGGCAGAAGTACCAGGGCAACCAGTCGCAAGGTGCTTCGAACCTCTACCAGGCCTTGCTGGAAACCACCCTGACGCCGACCGGCCAGCCAGACATGGCCAAGGTCGCGGACCTGTCGGGCAAGCTCAAGAGCGAGTTCGGCGGCTCGGCCTACGCGCAGTACGCCAGCCTGTTCGTGGCCAAGGTCGCGGTCGAGAGCGGCAAGCTCGACGACGCCGCAGCCGAGCTCAAGAGCGTGCTCGACAAGCCGGCTGACGCCACCCTGGGCGAAATCGCCCGGCAGCGTCTGGCACGTGTGATGGCTGCGCAGAACAAGGCCGATGACGCGCTCAAGCTGCTCGACGGCGACGCCGACAAGGCGTTCCTGGCCAGCCGCGAAGAGCTCAAGGGCGACCTGCTGGTACAGCTGGGCCGCGCTGACGATGCTCACGCTGCGTATCAAAAGGCCAAGGCCGCGCTGTCTGACGACGCGGCGATCGGTGGCCTGCAACTCAAGCTCGACGACCTGGCCAAAGGGGATGCGTGACGTGATCGGTTGGAAACATGCAGCAGTGCTGGCCGTGGCCCTTCTGGCCGCTGGTTGCAGCAGCAACAGCAAAAAGGAATTGCCGCCGGCCGAGCTGACCAAGTTCACCGAAGAGGTGGTCCTGAAGAAGCAGTGGAGCCGTTCGATCGGTGACGGTCAGGGCGACAGCTTCAACATGCTCGTACCGGCCATCGAAAATGACCGCATCTACGCCGCCGATGTGACCGGGGTGGTCATGGCGATGGACCGCATGAACGGCGACGTGGCCTGGAAACAGGATCTCGACCTGCCTGTCTCCGGCGCTGTGGGCGTGGGTTACGGCATGGTCATGCTCGGCACCCTCAAGGGCGAAGTGATTGCCCTGGATGCCAGCACCGGTGAAGAGAAGTGGCGTTCGAAGGTGACCAGTGAAGTACTGGCGCCGCCGGCGACCAACGGTGACGTGGTGGTGGTGCAGACCCAGGACGATCGCGTGATCGGCCTGGATGCCAGCACCGGCGAGCGCCGCTGGATCTACGAAAGCACCCCGGCGGTCCTCACCCTGCGGGGCACCGGTGCGCCCATCGTGACCAACCGCCTGGCCGTGGCCGGCCTGTCGACCGGCAAGGTCGTCGCGCTGGACACCCAGAACGGCGTACCGGTGTGGGAGCAACGCGTTGCCATTCCGCAAGGTCGTTCGGAGCTGGACCGCGTGGTCGATATCGACGGCGGCTTGCTGCTGTCGGGCGGCACGCTCTACGTGGCCAGCTACCAGGGCCGTGTTGCGGGCCTGGAACTGGAAAGCGGCCGTGTGCTGTGGCAGCGTGATGCCTCCAGCTACGCCGGTGTCGCCCAGGGCTTTGGCAACGTCTACGTGAGCCTGGCAGCGGGTACCGTCGAAGGCATCGACGAGCGTTCGTCGTCGGCACTGTGGAGCAACGATTCGCTGGCTCGTCGCCAGCTGTCGGCGCCGGAAGTGTTCTCCAGCTACGTGGCCGTGGGCGACCTGGAAGGTTACCTGCACCTGCTGAGCCAGGTGGACGGCCGCTTCGTGGGTCGCGAGCGCATCGACAGCGACGGCGTGCGTGCACGGCCGCTGGTGGTGGGTGACATGATTTATGTGTATGGCAACAGCGGCAAACTCCAGGCGCTGACCATTCGCTGAGTCTATGCTTGAGGCCTGCGGGCCTTGGGCTGCGGCGCCTTCGGGGCGCTGCCCGAACTCCGGCCGCTGCACTGCAGCGGCCTTTGTATTTTTTGAATTCAAGCAGTGGAGAGCCGCATGGTTCCCGTAATCGCCCTGGTGGGCCGACCGAACGTCGGCAAATCTACAATGTTCAACCGCCTGACCAGGACCCGCGATGCCATCGTTGGCGACCTGTCTGGCCTGACCCGTGACCGTCAATATGGTGAGGCGCGCTGGCAAGGGCGCTCCTACATCCTGGTCGACACCGGCGGTATCTCCGGTGACGAGCATGGCATGGACGAAAAGATGGCCGAGCAGTCGCTGCTGGCCATTGAAGAAGCGGATGTCGTGCTGTTCCTGGTGGACGCCCGTGCCGGCCTGACCGCTGCCGACCAGATGATTTCCGAGCACTTGCGCAAGCGCAACAAGCGCTCGTACCTGGTGGCCAACAAGATCGACAACATCGATCCGAACACCGCCATCGCCGAGTTCTCGCCGTTGGGCATGGGTAACGCCATCGGTGTGGCCGGCGCCCAGGGCCGCGGCGTGAACAACCTGCTCGAAGCCGTGCTCGGCGACTTCCCGCGGGACAAGGAAGAAGAGATCGACATGAACGTCGCCGAGGGCGAGGAAGCGGTCCGCATTCCTGGCCCCAGCGAGAAGGATGGCATCAAGATCGCCATCATCGGTCGCCCCAACGTCGGCAAGTCGACCCTGGTCAACCGCATGCTCGGTGAAGACCGGGTCATCGTGTATGACGAGCCGGGCACCACCCGCGACAGTATCTACATTCCCTTCGAGCGCAACGAAGAGAAGTACACCCTGATCGACACCGCCGGTGTGCGCAAGCGCGGCAAGATCCACGAGGAAGTCGAAAAGTTCTCGGTGGTGAAAACCCTGCAGGCGATCAAGGACGCCAACGTGGTGATCTTCGTCATGGACGCCCGCGAAGGCGTGGTGGACCACGACCTGAACCTGCTGGGCTTTGCCCTGGAAGCCGGTCGCGCCATCGTGATCGCGCTGAACAAGTGGGACGGCATGCAGCCGGGCGAGCGTGACTATGTGAAGACCGAGCTTGAGCGCCGGTTGTTCTTCGTCGACTTCGCTGACATCCACTTCATCTCGGCGCTGCACGGCACCGGCGTGGGCAACCTGTACCAGTCGGTGCAGAACTCGTTCAAGTCGGCGGTCACCCGCTGGCCGACCAGCCGCCTGACGCAGATCCTCGAAGACGCGGTCGGCGAGCACCAGCCGCCGATGGTCAACAGCCGCCGGATCAAGCTGCGCTATGCCCACCTGGGCGGTGCCAACCCGCCGATCATCGTGATCCACGGCAACCAGGTGGAGAAGGTGCCCAAGTCGTATTCGCGCTACCTGGAAAACACCTACCGTCGTGTGCTCAAGCTGGTCGGTACGCCGATCCGCATCGAGTACAAGGGTGGCGAGAACCCGTATGAGGGCAACAAGAACACCTTGACTGACCGCCAGGTCAACAAGAAGCGCCGCCTGATGTCGCACCACAAGAAGTCGGCCAAGAAGCGCAAGGACAAACGCTGATCTACAGGCCCGCTCCCGCAACCTTTTTCCTGCCGGTCCAATCCGCTATGCTCGGGACCTGACCGCGCAGGAAAGAGGGCTCCATGATCAGCAGCAAGTTGCCGAACGTCGGCACCACCATCTTTACCACCATGTCCCAGCTCGCCGTGCAGACCGGCGCCCTGAACCTGTCCCAGGGCTTTCCCGATTTCAACGGCCCCCCGGCGCTGCTCGACGCGGTAGGGCGGCACATCAGTGCCGGCCACAACCAATATTCCCCCATGACCGGCTTGCCCGCCCTGCGCCAGCAGGTCGCTGTCAAGGTCGCTCGCCAGTATGGCGTGACGGTCGATGCCGACCACGAGGTGACGATCACCCCGGGCGCCACCGCCGCGATCTTCTGCGCCATCCATGCGGTTATCCGTCCGGGCGACGAAGTCATTGTCTTCGACCCCTGCTACGACAGCTACGAACCTGCGGTGGAGCTGGCGGGTGGCCGCTGCGTGCATGTGCAATTGAGCGCCGACACCTTTGCCATCGACTGGCAGAAACTCAGCGATGCCCTGAGCCCGCGTACGCGGATGATTGTCATCAACTCCCCGCACAACCCCAGCGGTGCACTGATCACCCGCGCCGAACTGGACCAGCTCGCGGCCCTGATCGCCGAGCGCGATATCTACCTGCTCAGCGACGAAGTGTACGAGCACCTGGTCTACGACGGCGTGAGCCACGCCAGCGTACTGGCCCATGAGGCGCTGTACCCGCGCGCCTTCGTGGTCAGCTCGTTCGGCAAGACCTACCACGTCACCGGCTGGAAGACCGGCTATGTGATTGCGCCGCCAGCCTTGAGCAACGAGTTGCGCAAGGTGCACCAGTACGTCAACTTCTGCGGCGTGACCCCGCTGCAATGGGCGCTGGCCGATTTCATGGCCGAGCACCCGGAGCATGTTGCCGAGCTGCCGGCGTTTTATCAGGCCAAGCGCGACCTGTTCTGCGACTTGCTCAAGGCATCGCGCTTCCAGTTCACGCGGGCCGCCGGCACCTATTTCCAGCTGGTCGACTATTCGGCGATCCGCCCCGACCTCAATGATGTCGAGATGTCCGTGTGGTTGACCCGCGAGCACGGCGTGGCGACGATTCCGGTGTCGGTGTTCTACCAGCAGCCGATTGCCGAACAGCGCCTGGTGCGCCTGTGCTTTGCCAAACGCGAGGAGACGCTGCGCCAGGCAGCGGAAAAACTATGCGCGATCTGAGCTCATTGCCCAACCTGACCCTCGCCCTGGTGCAGACTACCCTGGCCTGGCAGGACCGTCTGGCCAACTACGAGCATTTCGAGGCGCTGCTGGAGCAGGCCCGTGGTGCAGACCTGGTCATCTTGCCGGAGATGTTCACCAGCGGCTTCTCGATGGATTCCGAACGCCTGGCAGAGCCTGAACACGGGCCCACCTACAAGTGGCTCAAGGCCCAGGCCAGGCGTCTCGACGCGGTGGTGACCGGCAGCGTGATGATCCAGGCCGAGGATGGCAGCCACCGTAACCGCCTGCTGTGGGCGCGCCCGGATGGCGAGATCCTGTTCTACGACAAGCGCCATCTGTTTCGCATGGCCGGCGAGCACAAGCACTACACGCCGGGCGAGCGCCAGGTGCAGTTCGAGCTCAAGGGCTGGCGGGTGCGGCCGCTGATCTGCTACGACCTGCGTTTCCCGGTGTGGAGCCGTGATGCCCAGGACACCGACCTGCTGCTGTACACCGCCAACTGGCCAGCGGCGCGGCGCCAGCACTGGAACCGGCTGCTGCCGGCGCGGGGCATCGAGAACCTGTGCTATGTGGCGGCGGTTAACCGCGTGGGCACCGACGGCAAAGGCTTTGGCTACAGCGGCGACAGCCAGGTGCTGGACTTCCAGGGCGAAAGCCTGCTGAGTGCGGGGGAGGCGGACGGGGTGTTTACCGTGGTGTTGAGTGCGGCGGACCTGGCGGCCTACCGCACGCGGTTCCCGGCCAACCTGGACGCCGATACCTTCGATCTGCACTGACGGTTTATGGGCTGTTTGCGCAGCCCTTCGCTGGCAAGCCAGCTCCCACGGGGGGCTGCGGTGTTCACAAAACCCTGTGGGAGCTGGCTTGCCAGCGAAGAGGCCCTAAAGGCTAGTACACATCCCGCCGGTACCGCCCAAGCTCGATCAACTGCTCAAGCTGTTCAGCCCCCAGCACGTCGGCCAGCACCGTATCCACCCCCGCCGCCATACCCTGCAAACTGCCGCAGATGTAGATCGATGCGCCCTCGTCCAACCACCGTCGCAGTTCATCGGCGTGTTCGCGCAGCTGATCCTGCACATACACCTTGTGCGCCTGATCCCGCGAAAACGCCAGGTCCAGTCGCGCCAGTTCCCCCCCCCGCCAGCCAGCCCTGTAGTTCCTCCTCGCACAGGAAGTCATGTGCCCGGTTGCGCTCGCCAAACAGCAGCCAGTTGCGCTGCTCGCCATCGGCGATCCGCGCCCTGAGCAGGCTGCGCAGCCCCGCCAGCCCGGTGCCGTTGCCAATCAGAATCATCGGTGCAGGCGCCGTCGGCAAATGAAAACCACTGTTGCGCCGCAACCGCACGCTCACGCTCGCGCCCAGCGCCAGGTGCTCGGTCAACCACCCCGAGCCCAGGCCCAGGCTGCCATCCGGATGCCGCTCCTGGCGCACGATCAGCTCCAGCACGCCATCACTGGCAATCGAGGCAATCGAATACTCGCGCGCCGCCACCGGGATCAACGCATCCACCAGCGCCTGTGCATGCAGCCCGATCAGATGGCTGCGGCTGGCCGGCAACAGTCGCCCGCCCAGTGCCTGGTCCAGGCGTTCCTCCAGGCCCTCGACATGCACCAGCGTGTGGCCCTCAAGGCCAAGGCCATCGAGCAGCGCCTGCACTGTCGCCTGGGCATTGCGCGGCAATACATCGACCAGGTCACCGGCATCCCAGCGCTCCGGCCTGGGTGGCTGCAGGCCCAGCAGGTACACCGGTGCGCCCTGGCTGCCGGGGTTGAGCCGTTCGCGTCGGCACAGTTGCCACGAACTGAACTGCGGTGGTTGCCAGGCGGACAGCGGTGGCGCACCGGTCAGCGTCGCCAACTGCTGCTGCCACTGCTGCAGGGCGGCAGGGTCGGCACTGTCGACCTCCACTGGAGTGAAGCTGGCCGTGGCGCCACGTGTCTCCAGCCAATGCTGCAGACGCCGGGCAAAGCCGCAGAAGTGCGGGTACTGCCGGTCACCCAGTGCCAGCAGCGCGTAGTCCAGATTGTCGAGTGTCCAGGGCTGGCCAAGTACCTTGCGTTCAAAGCCGCGGGCGCTGTCCGGTGCCTCGCCGTCGCCAAACGTGCTGACCACGAACAGCGCGCGTTGCGCCTGCTGCAGGTCGGTTTCGCTCAGGGCAGCCAAGGGCTGCACGCGCACCGGGAAGCCGGCGGCCTGCAACTGCCCCGCGCTCTGCCAGGCCAGTTGCTCGGCAAAGCCGCTCTGGCTGGCGAACCCCACCAGCCAGCCAGTGGCGCTATCGTCGGCAGGGTTCAGGCCCTTGCGTGCCGCGCGCACCTGGCGCTGCTTGCGTCGCCGGTCCAGGTACAGCAGCCAGCCGGTGATGAAGAACAGCGGCATGCTCAGGCTGGCAATGGTCACCACGATGCGACCGGTCAGCCCGAAGTAACTGCCTACATGCAAGGCATACACGCTGGCCAGCAATTGCGCCTTGAAGGATTTGTCGGTGTAGCGCTCATGCTTGCTTACCACGCCGGTTGCAGGGTCCAGCGTCAGCGTGTTGAGCGCGCGCGGGTGCTCGGCATCGTCGAGCAGGTAGAACAGCGTCGCCGGTTGCCCGCCGGTCGGTGGCAGGCGCAGGTTGTAGGTGCTCAGGCCGGGCCCTGCGGCTGCTTGCAGGTTGGTCCAGATGGCGGCGTAGTCCACCACCAGCGGTGGTGCATCCTTGCCGGGGGCTGACGTGCGGGCATGGCGCTCGCCGCGCTTGCGCTGCTCACCCGCCGCTGGGCTGTCTGCCAGCAGCTTGTTCAGACCTTCGCGATACCACTCGTACGACCAGAACAACCCGGTCAGGGCAAACAGCAGGTAGAACAGCAGGCACCAGGTGCCGGCCACCGCGTGCAGGTCCCAGTTGAACGCGCGACCTTTCTTCGCCCAGTCCAGTGTCAGCCACGCCCGCCAGTTCAGCGCCTGGCGCGGCCAGCGCAGGTACAGCCCCGACAGGCAGAAGAAAATCAGCATCAGGGTGCAGGCGCCGGTGATCTGCCGGCCGGTATCCCCCATGGCGAGGAAGCGGTGCAATTGCAGCATCAGGTCGAAAAAGCCCTGGCCGCTGACCTCCGGCTGCAGCGCGCCGGTATACGGGTCGACATAGCGCAGCTTGCCGCGGCGTTCGCCGGGCGGCGGGGTGAAGAAGACACGCGCGGCGTCGTCGCTGCGCACGTTCACCCACAGCATAGAGACGTTGTCGCCCTGTTCGGCCTCGACCCGGCGCACCAGCTCGGCAGGTGGCAGCACGCCCGTGTCCTGCACTTGCACCTTGAGCACATCAGGGTTGAACAGGCGCAGCAGTTCGTCCTGGAACGAATAGGTCGCCCCGGTGACGCCCATCAGGGCCAGCACCAGCCCGGCAGTGATGCCGAAGAACCAGTGCAATTGAAACAGGCTTTTTTTCACCACTTCGACCACCTTGTATTGCCGGGTACGTGAACGCGCCGCGCATTATGCCTGCGTGTTGCCTCAATAAGAATCAATACCAATGGCAACTTCCATGCGAGCTATCGGCGGCACGCATGCACAGGCAAAAAAAAGGCGACGGTGCAAACCGTCGCCTTGGTGGTCGTGGCGGGCTTAGAGGTAGTAAGCCTTCAGCGGCGGGAAGCCGTTGAATTCCACGGCGCTGTAGCTGGTGGTGTAGGCACCGGTCGACAGCCAGTACATGCGGTCACCAATGGCCAGGTTCAGCGGCAGGCCGTACTTGTAGTGCTCGTACATGATGTCGGCGCTGTCGCAGGTGGGGCCGGCGATGACCACTTCTTCCATCTCGCCTTTCTTCTCGGTCCAGATCGGGAACTTGATGGACTCGTCCATGGTTTCGATCAGGCCGGAGAACTTGCCCACGTCGGTGTACACCCAGCGCTCCACGGCGGTACGCGATTTACGCGCGACCAGTACCACTTCGCTGACCAGGATGCCGGCGTTGGCGATCAGCGAGCGGCCAGGCTCCAGGATGATTTCCGGCAGGTCGTCACCGAAGTCTTCCTTGAGGAAGCGGATGATCTCTTCGGCGTAGGTTTCCAGGCTGTTGGTGCGGGTGATGTAGTTGGCCGGAAAGCCCCCACCCATGTTGATCAGCTTGAGGACGATGCCGTCTTCTTCCTTGAGGCGCTCGAAGATCACCTTGACCTTGGCAATCGCCGCATCCCACACGCTGATGTCGCGCTGCTGCGAGCCCACGTGGAAGGAAATGCCGTAAGGCACCAGGCCCAGGTCGCGGGCCAGGATCAGCAGGTCCATGGCCATGTCGGTCTGGCAGCCGAACTTGCGCGACAGTGGCCAGTCGGCGGTGGTGGAGCCTTCGGTGAGAATGCGCACGTAGACCTTGGCGCCCGGCGCGGCCTTGGCGATGTTGCGCAGGTCGGCTTCGGAGTCGGTGGCGAACAGGCGCACGCCTTTGTCGTAGAAGTAGCGGATGTCCTTGGATTTCTTGATGGTGTTGCCGTAGCTGATGCGATCGGCGCTGACGCCCTGGTTCATCACCTTGTCCAGTTCGTAGATCGAGGCGATGTCGAAGTTCGAGCCTTTGTCCTTGAGCAGGTCGATGATCTCGACGGCCGGGTTGGCCTTGACGGCGTAGTACACCTTGGCGAACTCGAAGCCGGCGCGCAGATCGTCATACGCCTGGCTGATCATGGCGGTGTCGATGAGTACGAACGGGGTTTCTTGCTTGTCGGCGAAGGCCTTCATCTTGTTGAAGGTATCGCGCGCGAAATAGTCTTCGACCTGGATCGACATGCTTGGGGACTCCTGGGCAAACTGAATAAATAAGTGGCTGCAGCTGAGCGCCCTCCGTATCCCCACTTTGGTTCGCCTACTTCCCAAGGCATGTCGCCGAAAGCAAAAAGGTCAACCGTGCCGCTGAGCCGGCATTGCGGGTGACCTTGCTGTCTCGTCGTCAGTACTTGAGCCGGATGGATCGTTTCCAGCATGGACGCTCGGCGCGAACTTTAGGACCTGAGGGGTTCAAGATCAACAAAAAATCTCGCGTTTTTTCATCGGTCTGACGCACGTTGCAGGCACCACTCTTTGTAACCGACCCAGATGACGGTCAGATGTTCCCGAAGAATGGCGAAGCGTTAAAAATACCTGCACGTTCGACGCTGTTGTGCGCCAGTTCAGATAAAACAACGTTGGCGTCAACATCGGCGACGTTGGCGTCGAAAAGTCCCGTAAGCCCATTTTTTCGACTTTTCTCCAGGCTTGGAAGGTGGCTGGGCACAGGCTTGGCTGTGCATATTTTTTTCCGCCTGCTGGCGGCGCTGTTTCTAGCGCCGAACAAGGGGCGTTGCCAGCCTTGTTCGGCGCTAGACCGCAGTGCAGCTCTCAGGCCACCGCTTCAGCCGGCGACACGATGCTGGTCTTCATGCCCCGCGAACGCCCCGAACTCAGGTACGCCGCAATCGACTCCTGGGTCACCTCGCCCAGGAATACGTTCTCGGCATCCAGCACCGGCAACCACGAGCGGTTGAACTCGTACATGCGCGACAGCAGGATGCGCAAATGCTCGTCGTGCGCGGCGGTGGCGTTGAACGCCCGCAGGAAGTCGCTGCAGGTGCCCTGCTGACGGTGCAGGTCGCGTCGGCGCACGTAGCCCATGGCCTTGTTCTGGCCATCGGTCACCACCACGTAGCGCCGGTCATGCTCGTCCATCAATTCCAGTGCATCGGCCACTGGCGTCTCGGGGCTGACCGATGGGGCGTTGTCGGCGGCGTCTTCGGCACGCACCAGCAACAGGCGCTTGAGGGTGCTGTCCTGGCCCACGAAGTTGCTCACGAAATCATCCGCCGGGTGCGCCAGCAGCGTGTCGGGGTGGTCGATCTGGATCAGTTTGCCGGCACGGAAAATCGCAATCTTGTCGCCCAGCTTGATCGCCTCGTCGATGTCGTGGCTGACCATGATCACGGTCTTGTTCAGCGCGCGCTGCATCTCGAAGAACTCGTTCTGGATCATCTCGCGGTTGATCGGGTCGACCGCGCCGAACGGTTCGTCCATCAGCAGCAGCGGTGCATCGGCCGCCAGCGCGCGGATCACGCCGATACGCTGCTGCTGGCCACCCGACAGCTCGCGCGGGTAACGGTGCAGGTACTGCTTGGGCTCGAGCTTGATCATGCTCATCAGTTCGCGGGCACGCTCGTGGCATTTCTGCTTGTCCCAGCCGAGCAGGCGCGGCACCACGGTGATGTTCTCTTCGATGGTCATGTTGGGG
The DNA here is from genome assembly GCF_019168305.1 of Pseudomonas aegrilactucae. GTDB lineage: Bacteria > Pseudomonadota > Gammaproteobacteria > Pseudomonadales > Pseudomonadaceae > Aquipseudomonas > Aquipseudomonas aegrilactucae. The sequence goes on along the minus strand of NZ_JAHTBI010000104.1, from coordinate 32,862 downwards.
AACAGGCCGATCTGCTGGATCACATAGCCGATGTTGCGACGCAGGGTCACCTCATCCAGGCCCGTAGTGTCTTCGCCATTGATCAGCACCTTGCCCGAGGTGGGCGCGATCAGGCGGTTGATCATTTTCAAGGTGGTGCTCTTGCCGCACCCGGACGGGCCGAGGAACACGCAGATCTCGCCTTCGTTGACCGTCAGGCTTACCGAGTCGACGGCTTTTACTGCCTTGCCGTTGCTGTGGAAGGTCTTGCACAGGTTTTGAAGTTCGATCATTTGAGCAGTCCTTTTGGAGTCAGCGAGCGTTGCAGGGCTTGCAGCAGCAGGTCGGCGAAGATGGCCAGCAGGCTCACCAGCACGGCACCGACCAGCAGCATCGACATGTCGCTGCGGCTGATGGAGGTCAGGATAAGTACGCCAAGGCCACCGGCACCGATGGTGGCGGCAATGGTCATCACGCCGATGTTCATCACCACGGCGGTACGCACACCGGCCAGGATCACCGGCACCGCAATCGGCAGTTCGACCATGCGCAGGCGCTGGCCGAAGGTCATGCCGATGCCGCGTGCGGCCTCGCGGATGCCCGGCTCCACGTTGGTCAGGGCCAGGTAGGTGTTGCGCAGGATCGGCAACAGTGAATAGAGGAACACGGCAGTGATCGCCGGCAGCGGCCCCAGGCCTTGCCCGAACCTGGAGTAGAACGGCAGCAGCAGGCCGAACAGGGCGATCGAGGGGATGGTCAGCAGCACGGTGGCGCTGGCCTGCAACGGGCCGGCCAGTACCGGGAAGCGGGTCATCAGGATGCCCAGCGGTACGCCGATGACGATTGCCAGGGTGACTGCGATGCCGACCAGGGTGATGTGCTCCCAGGTCAGTTGCAGTACCTGGGCCCAGTCAAGGTGAGCGAAGGTATCAAGCAGGCTCATGGTTGCTCCTCGGCAGGTGGATGCTGGCGCAGGTAGGCCGCGGCGACCTTGTTCGGGCTCTGGTGCTCCACGTCGACCTTGGCATTGAGCTGGCGCATGGTCTGGTCATCCAGTTGTTCGGCCAGCGGCTTGAGCAGCCCGGCCAGTTGCGGGTGGGCGTCGAGCACGGCCTGGCGCACCACCGGCGCTGCGGTGTAGTCGGGGAAGTAGTGCAGGTCGTCTTCCAGTAGCTTGAGGTCGAAGGCATTCAGTCGGCCGTCGGTGGTGTACACCAGGCCGCTGAACACCTGACCATTGCGCAACGCGGTGTAGACCAGGCCGGCGTCCATCTGGCGAATGTCGCGGCGGGTGAACTGCAGGTCGTAGGTCGTGGTCAGGCCCACCAGCCCGTCCGGACGGTTGGCGAACTCGGTGTCCAGCGCCAGTACATGGCCCCGTTCGGGCTCGTCGCGCAGCACCTGGTTGAGCTGGCTGATGCTGTTCACCTGCGGGTACTGCTCGGCGATGTTGCGCGGCAGGGCCAGGGCGTAGGTGTTGCTGAATTTCGACGGCGTCAGCCACACCAGGCCTTTTTTCGCGTCCAGTTGCTTGACCCGGGCATAGGTGGCCTCGGGGCTGTCCATGCGTTCATCGATATGGTTGTAGGACACCAGTGACACGCCGGTGTATTCCCACACCATGTCCAACTGGCCGGTTTCCTGTGCACTGCGTGCCAGGGTGCTGCCCAGCCCGCCGGTGATGCGCACCTCGAAGCCATGGGTGCGCAGGTACTGCGCGGTGATTTCGGCCAGCACGGTCTGTTCGGTGAACACCCGCGCGCCGAGGCGGATCAGCGGTTTTTCCGCAGCCTGGGCGAATCCTGCGAACAGCAGGGCCGCGCCCAGCAACAAGGCGATTCTTTTCATGAAGGTTCCTTCGCTTAGTTGGCCAGGCCGCGTTCAAGCCAGCGGCGACTGCACTGGCTGACCAGCGCGTCGAGCAGCAGTGCCAGCGCGGCCGTGCAGGCGGCGCCCAGCAGCAGTTGCGGCTGATTGTTCAGGGCAATGCCGGGGAAGATCAGGCTGCCCAGGCTGTTGGCGCCGATCAGAAACGACAGCGGCGCGGTGCCCACGTTGATCGCCAGTGCCACACGCACGCCGCCGACGATGATCGGCACGGCATTGGGCAGTTCGACACGCCAGAGTGTCTGGCGCGGGGTCATGCCGATGCCGGTGGCGGCTTCCTTGAGTGAGGCGGGGACGTTTTTCAGGCCTTCGTAGGTGTTGCGCACGATCGGCAGCAGCGAGGCGAGGAACAGCGCGAAAATCGCAGGGCCGGCGCCGATGCCCAGAAAGCTCAGGGCGATGGCCAGTACGGCGAGGGGCGGGACGGTGTTGCCAATGTTGAACAGCTGCATGAAGCGTTCGGCGCGGTCGACCCGGTGCGGTCGACTCAAGGCAATGCCGGCGGGAATACCCACGGCCAGCGCCGCCACCATCGAACACGCCACCAGCATCAGGTGTGCTTGCAGGTAGAACCACAGATCGGCGCGGTAGTGCGCGATCGTATCGATGCCGATCCAGTGGATCAGCAGGGCCAGGATGACGAGTGCGGCGACCCATCCCAACAGCCCCTTGCCATAGCGATTAGCCACAGGCGGACTCCTTTTTTCTGACGGCGGGCACACTCCCGTGGCGGCTGCCATTCCAGGCAGCAGGCAGTGTGATCGCGATAAGCAGCGTGTCGCTCGGGGGGAGCGGAGCACGCCATAAGCGCAGCCTCGTCAGGCGCGTGTTGCCGGTGATACCTACCCTGACGAACGGTCAAAAACCGTATACGTAACATGACGTAACAGGGGAGTGGACGTCTCCGCAGCTGTAAAGGTTCCCATCCGAAGCGGCATCTGGCCAGCGCGGATCGACCCAGTGGTTCAGTTAGGGGGTGAGTTTGGGCTATAATCGGCGCCCTTTTTTGAATCCCCAGCCAGGCGATTTCCCATGACCCACCAGGCCGCCGAAGTCGCGAAACGCCGCACCTTCGCCATCATTTCCCACCCGGATGCGGGTAAGACCACCATCACCGAGAAACTCCTGCTGATGGGCAAGGCGATTTCGGTCGCCGGTACGGTGAAATCGCGAAAGTCCGACCGCCATGCCACCTCCGACTGGATGGAAATGGAGAAGCAGCGCGGTATCTCCATCACCACCTCGGTGATGCAGTTCCCGTACCGCGACCACATGGTCAACCTGCTCGATACCCCCGGCCACGAAGACTTCTCCGAAGACACCTACCGCACCCTCACCGCGGTGGACTCGGCATTGATGGTGCTCGACGGCGGTAAAGGTGTCGAGCCGCGCACCATCGCCCTGATGGACGTGTGCCGTCTGCGGGACACGCCGATCGTCAGCTTCATCAACAAACTCGACCGCGACATCCGCGATCCGATCGAGTTGCTCGACGAAATCGAAGCCGTACTCAAGATCAAGGCTGCGCCGATCACCTGGCCTATCGGCTGCTACCGCGACTTCAAGGGCGTGTATCACCTGGCCGGCGACTACATCATCGTCTACACCCCGGGCCACGGCCACGAGCGTACCGAGGTGAAGATCATCGAGAAACTCGACTCGGACGAAGCCCGTGCGCACCTGGGTGACGAGTACGACCGTTTCATCGACCAGCTGGAGCTGGTGCAGGGCGCCTGCCACGAATTCAATCAGGAAGAATTCATCAATGGTCAGCTGACCCCGGTGTTCTTCGGTACCGCACTGGGCAACTTCGGTGTCGACCACGTGCTCGACGCCGTCGTCGACTGGGCGCCACGCCCGCTGCCGCGGGTTGCCCACGAGCGCACCGTGGAGCCGACCGAAGAGAAATTCAGCGGCTTCGTGTTCAAGATCCAGGCGAACATGGACCCCAAGCACCGCGACCGCATCGCGTTCATGCGCATCTGCTCGGGCAAGTACGAGAAGGGCATGAAGATGCGCCACGTGCGCACCGGCAAGGACCTGCGCATCGGTGATGCACTGACGTTCTTCTCGTCCGAGCGCGAGCAGCTTGAAGAGGCGTTTGCCGGCGATATCATCGGCCTGCACAACCACGGCACCATCCAGATCGGCGATACCTTTACCGAGGGCGAGAGCCTGGGCTTCACCGGTATCCCGCACTTTGCGCCGGAGCTGTTCCGCCGTGTGCGCCTCAAGGACCCGCTCAAGTCCAAGCAATTGCGCCAGGGCCTGCAGCAACTGGCCGAAGAGGGCGCCACCCAGGTGTTCTTCCCCGAGCGCAGCAACGACATCATTCTCGGCGCGGTCGGTGTGCTGCAGTTCGACGTGGTCGCCAGCCGCCTGAAGGAAGAGTACAAGGTCGAGTGCGGCTACGAGCCGATCACCGTCTGGTCGGCGCGCTGGATCAGCTGCGACGACAAGAAGAAGCTCGAGGAATTCAGCAACAAGGCGGTGGAAAACCTGGCCATCGACGGCGGTGGTCACCTGACCTACCTGGCGCCGACCCGGGTGAACCTGGCGCTGATGGAAGAGCGCTGGCCGGACGTGAAATTCCGCGCGACCCGCGAACACCACTGAGTCATCTCGCCTCACCCAACGCCCGTGCATCGATTGATGCGCGGGCGTTTTCGTTTCAGGCTTCGGGCGGCGGCAGCCGGTGCGACCTGTTGCCCAGGCGGTAGACCAGCAAGGTTAGCGAGTCGGCATTCTTGAGCATGATCTTCGAGCGCACCAGCGGGTCGCTCAGGAAGCGTGCGCGTGCCACTGCCAGGTCCTGGGTGCCGGCCAACTGCTGGATGATGCTCAACCCCTTGTTGTCGTCACGGGTGATGTCGCGGCGGGTGCCGTTACGTGAACGCACCACGAACAGGCGCCGGGCGGGCGAGCGGTGGGAGAACCCTTCATCGTGCTGGCGCTTGAGCCAGTCCAGCCTGTCACCGGGCATGATCATCTCGGCGAACGACGCCGAAGCTTCGAGATAGCGCATGTCGCGGGTGTCATAGGCGATATGCGAGAACTCGTGGATCAGGCAGTTGGCCCGCCCGGCAGCATCGGCTTCATGCCAGGAGACGTCGGGCTTGAAGTCGAATTTGTCGACGAAGCTGTAATCGAAGTAGGCGTCCAGGATGAAGATCTGCTTCAGCGGATCGTGGGGCGAGGTAAAGGCGATGCCGTCGTAAGTGCCGACGTTGCTGACCAGTATGTAGCGCTGTGAGCTGGCAGGCGAGTAGGCGGGGGAGGCCATCATGCTCAGGATCTTTTCCACGGGCTTGCGCACCCGCTGCAGCAGCGCGTCGTCAGGTGTGTCGATGCCGAAGAAGTCACACAGGATCTCGCGCGTCTGCACGGCCATGCTATCGGCCGGGTAGTGCAGGTTGTCCAGGCAGGTGCTCAGGTAATCGAGTGCCTGACGGTGTGCTCGGCGTAGCAGGTCGGCACGTGTGGGCATGCGTTGACGAATCTCGCGCATGCCGACGGCACGAATGATCAGGTCCGTGCTGGTCATGACGCGGCGTGCGGCCCATCCACCGAGCCTGCCAAGTACGCCGCCACCGAGCAGGGTCAACGACTGTTTCGGGTCGATCTGCCAAGGCCCGGAGCCCTCCCGGTGCAGACTTGGGCCCGGCTCGTCGATGTCGATGGCACTCAGGTGCCAGCGCTCGTCCAGTTGGCGGGTGCGGTAGACCTTGCCGTCCAGTACCACAAAATGCTCGCTGCCATCGACGCTGGCGTAAATCTGCTCGTGCGCCGTCAGGCCGTCGAGGGCCTGCTGTGGCACTTCATAGCCGGCCAGTTGCTGGTGTGCCGACTGGCTCAGGCGCTGCCAGAACTCGTTCTCGCTGGCAGGCAGGGTGGGCGCGTCTGGCGCGCGCAGGCTGTGCCCGATCAGCAGGCTCTGCAGCAGCACGCAGGTCAGTTCCGAGAGCTGGGCAGACCAGCCCCGCCGGCCGGCACTGTCGACGATCTGCAACAGTGCCAGTTCACTTTGCCAGGCTGCCAGCAACAATCCGATGCGTCCAGGCACGAACATCGTGAGCGGGGTCCAGAGCAGGCCCAGCACGTCGTTGAGGGTGTTCCAGCGGACCTGGGCGCGGGTCACCAGCTGGGCGCTGGCCATGTCCTGGAGCTGGACCAGGTTGGCGTGGAACAGGTAGAGCAGGGCGTTGCCCTGCACCGGGCGATGGGCCAGGGCCACCGGTTGCTGAGGGTACAGCGGCAGTTCGAAGTCGAACTCGGCGCTGAAGGGCAGGTGAGCCTGGGTGAAGCCACCGTGGTCATAGCGTTGGCGCAACGCCTCGGGCAGGCGCGCCAGTACCAGCGCTTGCAGGCTCGGGTCGGTCTTGAGCTGGTGCAGCAGGTCGGCCGGACTGCCGAAGGCCCGGAAGATGCCGCTGGCTTCGTAAGGGATGTACATCACCACCGGGCCCGGCGTCGGACCTTGGCCCATGAACAGGTAGATACCGGGCACGGTATCCGGGGGCATGCCGCGGTCGGCGATCAGTTCCAGGGGCAGCAGTTGCACGGCCGGCATGGGTTGCAGGCCGCGCGCGGTGGCATCGGGGTGCTCGAGGACCGCGCGGATGCAGTCGACACCGGCCGCGCTCAACGTGCCCTTGAGGCGCGCACGCCACGCCGCTTCGAGCAGTTGCCCGGGCAGTTGCCGACAGAACAGCGCCTGGCGCTTCGGGTAATCCGGATGGGTCGGGGTCAGGTGCGTCTTGAGCAGCTGCTGGTAGCCTGCCCCCAAATCCAGTTCGCGCACCAGTGTGCGCAGGTACGCGGCATCGATGCGTGCCGGCACCGTCATGTCGCCCTTGAGTTCGATGGCGGTGATGGGCTGGTCCCAGTCGCGGTAGTGGTTCAGGGCATACTCGATCAGGGTCTGGCGATGGCGAATGCTCGCCGCCGCCTGCGCGGAGGGCACTTCGCCGGGTGGCGGCAGGGCAGTGACCCAGCGTGTGCTGGTGATGAACAGCTCGTCGGCCGGGTAGCGGCCCGCAGCAAAGTCCTGGTCCAGGCGCGCCTGCACACGGGCCTTGGCATAGTCGGGTATCGACGGCAGGTCGAACAGGTAGTCCTGCTGCGACGGGCTCTGCAGCAGGTTGCGCGCCAGCGCCTGCCAGTAACCGTACTGGTCGAGGGCAGACGCCCGGCCGAGCCAGTCGGGCAGCGTGGCACGCAGGCGCTGTGCATTGGCCATGCGCTGCAGGCGGCGCAGATGCTGCAGGTTGCCCGACGCCTGCAGCCCGTTGCGCAGCATGGCGGGCAGGCAGGCCGCCGGCAAACCGCGCCCCTTGAGCCGGGTGAACGCGTGCAGGGCGGTATCGACGCTACGCTTGCTGTCCAGCGCGGCCAGCGCATGCGCGGGCGGGCCGTCGAGCGCCAGCCAGGTGCGCAGCGTGGCGTGGGCGAAGCGCTGGGCGAGGACCGTGTCGAGTGCGGCAAGCGAGGTGAAGGCGCTGAAGCCCTCGTCGCGGGTCCACAGCACCAGCAGCGAAGGGCTGGCGTTCAGGGGTTGCTGGCTCAGCAACAGGGCATCGGCGCAGGCGCTGTGGTCAAGTTCCAGTTGCCACGCCAGTGTCGGCCAGGCGTGTGCGCTGGAGGGCGCCAGCGCTGCATCGATCAGCTCTCGTGCCGGCCGGGCAAGGGCATTGTCGTGCTCGATCAGCCGGTACTCGATGTCCAGTGCCAGTTGCCAGAGGTGCTGGTTGTAGGTGCTCATCTGGCGCTGGTGCTGCCCAAGCGCGCACGCCAGGGCCTGGAGGCTGGTATCGGCCACATGGTTGAGGCACTGCGCAACCAATGCCAGCGGCAAGCCGGGCAACGGCACAGGCTGTTCGGCGAGCACAGGGCCGATGACCTGCCATGAGGGGGCCAGCGCGGCAGCGGTGCCGCTGAGCCGTTGCCACACTTGCTCGGCGAGGCCTGGCGCGCGGTGGTCCTCGGCGCCCTGGCGCACGTTGATCTGGTCGATGGCCAGTGCATTGTGTGGCACCGTGTCCAGCACGGCGGCGAAGGCCTGTTCGAGGCGCGCGGCCGTGACTGTTTCAAGGCCCGGCGCCGCGTCTTGCAGTGCCTCGATGCGCGCGACCAGTGCGCCCAGGTAGGTGTACAGATCGTCCAGGCTGGCCGTACCGGCGCGCACGGCGTTCTCACGCTGGGCCAGGCTGGCGGGGCCGGGCAGGGCGAGCGGCGCCAGGGGGGCGAGTCGACTCAGCTCGGGCGCCAGCTGGGTGCCGATGGCAAGCGCCTGGCGACAGGCCTGGTACGCATCGACGGTGCCTTGCAGGCTGGTTTGCGTCTCTATTTCATGCTGCTGCGCGCGCAGCAACGCGTTGACCCAGGCCTCGAGGGCAGGGAGCGTCAGGGCGTTCAGGTGCAGTGCATTGATGCGCAAGGCCCGAAGGTGTTCTCGTTGCGAAGGGCTGACCAGCGCCAGCCAGCGTTCGCGCTCCAATGGGTCGGCCAGAGCGCACAGCAGCGCACGCCGGCTGACGTGTCGCTCCAGGCCGCGCGCCGCGCAGTAGCTGAACAGCGGACCGCTGGCATCGATGCTGGCGAGCACCAGCAGGCCGTCCAGCGGTTGGCTGTAGCTTTCCAGCGTGGTGACGGTAACGCTCCAGGCGTGCAGCTGCGACCCTGAAGGCTGCTGCAGCCAGGCCAGCAGTTGCGCCTGCTCCTGTGGCGACAGTGTGGTGGCCCAGGCCTGTCGAATGACGGCCTCGCGCAACCGCCCGCGCATCAGTTGCGTCAACTGTTGGGCCGCAGGGGTACCGAGTGTGCCTTTTGTGTACCAGTACCGGCGCAGTTGCTGGCTGCAGTAGCGCGCCGCACTCAGGCGCCGGTGCGCCGGGGGGGTAGCGGCCGTGGTGCTGGCCAGCGCCTGCTCCCACAGGGTATCGGCGTCTGGCTGCTCCAGCAGCAGGCGTTCGAGCTCCCCCAGGCTCAGGCCCAGCTGTCGGTTGATGGTCAGCATCAGGTACTCGAATACCGAGCCTTCGAGCAGTTCGACCTGGATGTCTTCGACGGCGTCCTGCGCGAACCGTTGGCGGTCGGCCTGGGTGGCGTAGTGCAGCAGCGGGCCGCTGGGTGCGGTGGCCAACTGCTCGATGAGGTGGGCCTTGAGTTGCGCACGGTCGTCGAACCGGAGCAGGCCGGCCAGCGGGTGATACAGGTACACGGGCGTCTGCGTGCTGCGGCTGAGCAGCAGGCTGGCGGTCAGCTCGATGACGGTGCCGGTATCGGTGATGGCGCTCAGGCGATCGACTCGCAGCGCTTCGCCAGCGTCCGGTGGTGCGTCACGCGTGGCCAGCAGCGCGCTCTTGAGCCAATCCTGCTGATCGGTCGCGAGGGCTTGCTCGCGGTGGGCCTGGTCGAGGTGGTCGACAAAGCGCCGGCGTAGGGCATCGACATGAAAGTACGGCAGGGTTGTGACGTGCATGGGGCGTGCTCCGGGCAATGGAATCAAGGCGCGGGGCAACGCGTGTGTGGCATGTGCTACCCCGGCGAGCGTTGCAAACTGCCGGGGTGCACCCTGGGCGCGGTGGTACTTATTGCGGCCACCTTCAGTTGCCGGCCTTGATGCGGGTCCAGATGCGGGTTCTGATGCGGTCGATCTTGGCTGGCATGGCCTCCAGTGCCTATAGCCGGGGCCGTCGGGGAGGTCGGGTGCGGCCATGGCGATGGCTCTGGCAGAGTGAAAAATGCAGCGTGTCGCAGTGACCTTTTCGCTGGCCAGCCAGCCCCCACAGGATCCTTGTGGGAGCGGGCTCGCCCCGCGATGGGCTGCGCAGCAGCCCTAGAGAAACTGCTCCGCGTAATGACACGCCACCTGCCGTGTGCCCACCGCCCTGAACGCCGGCTCTTCACTGGCACAGCGCTGGGTGGCATACGGGCAGCGCTTGTGGAACGCGCAGCCCGACGGCGGGTTCAGCGGGTTGGGCAACTCGCCGACGATCTTGATCCTGGGCTTGAGCGGGTCGGGGTGAATGGCCGGTGTGGCCGACAGCAACGCCTGGGTGTAAGGGTGCAGGGGCCTGGCATAGATGTCCTCCTTGGGCCCCATTTCCGCCGGGCGCCCCAGGTACATCACCAGCACCTGGTCGGCCACATGCCGTACCACTGCCAGGTTGTGCGAGATGAACACGTAGGCGGTGTTGAACTGCTTCTGCAGGTCCATGAACAGGTTCAGCACCTGCGCCTGGATCGACACGTCCAGCGCCGAGGTCGGCTCGTCGGCCACCAGCACCTTGGGCTGCAGCATCATGGCCCGTGCCAGCGCAATCCGCTGGCGCTGGCCTCCCGAGAACATGTGCGGGTAGCGCTGGTAGTGCTCGGGCCGCAGGCCCACCTGCTGCATCATGGCCTGGACTTTTTCACGGCGCTCGGCCTTCGACAGCGAGGTGTTGATCAACAGTGGCTCGGCCAACTGGTCACCGATCTTCTGCCGCGGATTGAGCGAGGCATACGGGCTCTGGAACACCATCTGCACATCGCGGCGCAGCTGCCTGCGCTGCTGCTTGCTGGCACCGGTCACCTCCTGCCCGGCAATCTGCAACGAACCGGAGGAGGGCTCCTCGATCAGGGTCAGGGCGCGTGCCAGGGTCGACTTGCCACAGCCGGACTCGCCGACCACGGCCAGGGTCTTGCCCGCCGCCAGCTCGAACGACACGCCATTGAGGGCGCGCACCAGGGCATGGCCCTTGAACAGGCCCAGCGAGACTTCGTAGTGACGGGTCAGGTCACGGGCGGTCAGTACGACGCTCATCACGCCACCTCCTGGTTCAGCGGGTAGAAGCAACGCACCAGGCTGTGGGCCTGCGGGTCGAGTGCCGGGCGCTGCTGGCGGCAGCGTTCCTGCACATAGGGGCAGCGCGGCGACAGCAGGCAACCGTCGGGCCGGTCATAGCGCCCCGGCACGATGCCCGGCAGGGTCGCCAGGCGCTCGGCGCCTGCGCTGTGTTCGGGGATCGCGGCCAGCAAGGCCTCGCTGTAGGGGTGTGCCGGTACCTCGAACAGGTCGGGCACCTGGCCCACTTCGACCGCCTGCCCGGCATACATCACGCACACCCGGCGCGCGGTCTCGGCGACCACGGCCAGGTCGTGGGTGATCAGGATCAGTGCCATGTCCTGCTCTTTCTGCAGGTTGAGCAGCAGCTCCATGATCTGCGCCTGAATGGTCACGTCCAGCGCCGTGGTCGGCTCGTCGGCAATCAGCAGCTTGGGCTCACCGGCAATTGCCATGGCAATTGCCACGCGCTGGCTCATGCCGCCGGAAAGCTGGTGCGGGTAGGCGTCGAGCCGGCTTTCAGGGGCCGGGATCTCGACTTTCTTCAGCAGCTCCAGGGCGCGCTGGCGCGCCGCCTTGCCACGCAGGCCCAGGTGCTGGCGCAGCACCTCTTCGATCTGGAAGCCTACGGTGTAGCTGGGGTTGAGGGCGGTCATGGGGTCCTGGAAGACCATCGCCATGTCCTTGCCGACCACCTTGCGCCGTTGCCGGCCGCTCAGCGTGAGCATGTCGCTGCCATTGAAGTTCAAGGTGTCGGCGGTGATGCGCCCGGGGGCGTCGATCAGCCCCATCAGCGCCATCATGGTCACCGACTTGCCCGAACCAGACTCGCCGACGATGGCCAGCACCTCGCCTGTTTCCACACGCAGGTCAAGGCCGTCGACCACCGGTACCGCCGTGGCGTCGCCGAAGCGCACGCTCAGGTTGTTGATCTGTAGAAGTGACATGGGCGACTCCTCAGGCGGCATTCTTGAGTTTCGGGTCCAGCGCATCGCGCAGCCCGTCGCCCATCAGGTTGATTGCCAGCACGCTGAGCAAAATGGTCAGGCCCGGCAGGCTCACCACCCACCAGGCACGTTCGATGTAGTCGCGGGCCGAGGCCAGCATGGTGCCCCACTCCGGGGTGGGCGGCTGCACGCCCAGGCCCAGGAAGCCCAGCGCCGCGGCGTCGAGGATCGCCGAGCTGAAGCTCAGGGTGGCCTGCACGATCAACGGCGCCATGCAGTTGGGCAGCACGGTGACGAACATCAGGCGCGGCAGCCGGGCACCGCCCAGGCGCGCTGCGGTGACGTAGTCGCGGTTCAGCTCGCCCATCACCGCGGCGCGGGTCAGGCGCACGTAGGCCGGCAGCGAAACGATGGCGATGGCGATCACCGTGTTGATCAGGCCAGGGCCGAGGATGGCCACGATCGCCACGGCCAAAAGCAGCGACGGCAGCGCCAGCATCACGTCCATCAGGCGCATGATCGAGGGGCCCAGAAGGCGCGGGAAGAACCCGGCGAGCAGGCCCAGCAGCACGCCGGGGATCAGCGAGATCAGCACCGACGACAGGCCGATCAGCAGCGACAGGCGCGAGCCCTGGATCAGTCGCGAGAGCAGGTCGCGGCCCAGCTCGTCGGTGCCCAGCAGGAACCGCCACTGGCCGCCTTCGAGCCACACCGGCGGGGTCAGCAGAAAGTCGCGGTACTGCTCGCTGGGGTTGTGCGGCGCCACCCACGGTGCGAACAGCGCACAGAACACGATCAGGCACATGAACAGCAGGCCGGCCAGCGCGCCCTTGTTGCGCGAGAAGGCGGTCCAGAATTCCTTGTAGGGCGAGGGGTAGAGCAGGCTCGGGTCGAGCGCCGGGGCGTCGCCAGCGGCGGTTTTTGCAAGGGGAGTCGTCATGAAAAGGCCTCAGCGCTGATGACGGATGCGTGGGTTGGCCAGGCCGTAGAGAATGTCCACGACGAAGTTGACCAGGATCACCAGGCAGGCAATCAACAGGATGCCGTTCTGTACCACGGGGTAGTCACGGGCGCCGATGGCTTCGATCAGCCATTTGCCGATGCCCGGCCAGGAAAAGATGGTTTCGGTGAGCACCGCGCCGGCCAGCAGTGTGCCAACCTGCAGGCCGAACACGGTGAGCACCGGGATCAGCGCATTGCGCAGGCCGTGCACGAACACCACGCGTACCGGCGACAGGCCCTTGGCGCGGGCGGTGCGAATGTAGTCCTCGCGCAGCACCTCGAGCATCGAGGAGCGGGTCATGCGCGCGATCACCGCCAGCGGGATGGTGCCCAGCACGATGGCGGGCAGTATCAGGTGCATCAACGCGTCCTTGAAGGCGCCCTCTTCGTCGCTGAGCAGGGTGTCGATCAGCATGAAGCCGGTTGTCGGCTCGATGTCGTAGAGCAGGTCGATGCGCCCCGACACCGGGGTCCAGCCCAGGCCCACGGAAAAGAACATGATCAGGATCAGGCCCCACCAGAAGATCGGCATCGAGTAGCCGGCCAGCGAGATGCCCATGACCCCGTGATCGAACAGCGAGCCGCGCTTGAGCGCGGCGATCACCCCGGCCAGCAGGCCGACGATGCCGGCGAAGAGCAACGCCGCCAGGGCCAGTTCCAGGGTGGCCGGGAACAGCGCGAGGAATTCGCTCCACACGCTTTCGCGGGTGCGCAGCGATTCGCCCAGGTCGCCCTGGGCCAGCTTGCCCACGTAATCCAGGTACTGCTCCGGCAACGGCTTGTTCAGCCCCAGCCGTTCCATGGCCTGGGCGTGCATCTCGGGGTCGACCCTGCGCTCACCCATCATCACCTCCACCGGGTCACCGGGGATCAGGCGGATGAGCGCGAACGTGAGCAGGGTGATGCCGAAAAAGGACGGGATCAACAGGCCCAGACGCCGTGCAATAAAACTAAACATCGTGTGATGGTCCTCATCAGCCCTAAAGGCATGCCCGCGAGCGCCCTGAACCGCCTGGGGCGGCCGGGCAGTGCGCTGCGGACGTTTTCGTTCTACTTCACCCGCGTGGTGGCGAAGTTGTTGTTGGTCATCGGGTTGATGACGTAGCCCTCGACGTTCTCGCGCAGTGCGGTGAACATCCTGGGGTGCGCCATGCTGAGCCACGGTTGGTCCTCATCGTACACCGCCAGTGCCTGGACATAGAGCACCGCGCGCTGATCGGGTTCGCTCAACTGGCGCGCCTGGTCGATCAATGCCTGGAATCGCTGATTGCACCAGCGGGCATAGTTCTCCCCATTTCTGGCCGCGGCGCAACTGAGCAGCGGGGTCAGGAAGTTGTCCGGGTCGCCGTTGTCACCGGCCCAACCGGTGGACACCATGTCGGCTTCGCCGCGCTTGGCCCGGCGCAGCATCTCGGCCCACTCCATCACGCGAATGTCCAGGCGGATGCCGATCTGCGCAAGGTCGGCCTGGAGCATTTCGGCGCTCAGGCGCGGGTTGGGGTTGGTCGGGCCGCCGCCGTTGCGGGTGAACAGGGTGAGTACCGCGCCCTCAGGCACGCCGGCCTGCTTGAGCAGCGCGCGAGCCTTGTCGAGGTCGCGTGGCGGGTTCCGGTTGTGGGTGTTGTAGCCCATCAGGGTCGGTGGGTAGGGGTTGACCGCCACCAGCGCGTTGCCCTTGCCGAACAACTGGTCGACATGGTGCTGGCGGTCGAAGGCCAGGCTGATGGCCTTGCGCACGCGCACGTCGCTCAGGTACTTGTGCTCGGTATTGAGCGCAATGTAGCCGGTGGTCAGGGCCTCGATCTCGGCCACTTTCAGGCGCGGGTCGGCCTTGATCGACGGCACGTCGTCGGGCTTGGGGTACAGCGCTACCTGGCATTCGTTGGCGCGCAGCTTTTGCAGGCGCACGTTGTTGTCGCTGGTGATGGCGAAGATCAGCGCATCACTCGGCGGCTTGCCGCGAAAGTACTCCGGGTTGGGCGTGTAGCGTACCTGGGCATCCTTGGTGTAGCGCTGGAAGACGAACGGGCCGGTGCCCACCGGCTTGCTGTTGAGCTCGCCGGTCTTGCCGGCCTTGAGCAACTGGTCGGCGTATTCGGCGGAGTAGATCGAGGTGAAGGCCATGGCCAGGTCCCGCAGGAAGGGGGCTTCGGGACGTGTCAGGTGGAACACCACGGTATGCGCATCGGTTTTTTCCACGGCCTTGAGCAGGTGCTGGAAACCCATGCTTTCGAAGTAGGGGAAGCCGATGCTGGTCTTGTCGTGCCAGGGGTGATTGGGGTCGAGCTGGCGCTGGAAGCTCCACAGCACATCGTCGGCATTCAGCGCGCGGGTGGGCGTGAAGTACTCGGTGCGGTGAAAGGTGACGTCCTGGCGCAGGTGGAAGGTGTAGGTCAGGCCATCGGCGCTGATGTCCCAGCGCTCGGCCAGGGCCGGCTGGATGTCGGTGGTACCGGGCCTGAAGTCGACCAGGCGGTTGAACAGGGTTTCGGCGGCGGCATCGGCGGTGACGGCGGTGGTGTACTGCGCGATGTCGAAGCCTTCGGGGCTGGCCTCGGTGCACACCACCAGCGGCTTGGCTGCAAGGCTTGCGGCAGCGCTCAACAGGAGGGCTGCCAGGGCAGCCTGTAGGGGTAACGGTTTCATGACACTTCCCTGCATTCGATTAAACCAGCGTAGCCACCACGCCGATTCGGCGAATCGGCCGTGGGGTGGTGCCCTAGAGGATGTTGAACGGAATGGTGGTCACCACCCGCAGCTCGTCCAGGCTGCCGTCGCCCTGCAGCCTGCTGGCGCGGTGGGTGGTGTAGGTGGCGCGCACGGTGGTGTCCTTGAGTGCACCGCTCTGCACCGCGTAGCTGGTGCCGATGCCCCACTCGTAGTGGTTCTCACCGTCGAGGTTCTTCACGTCGTAGCCACTCCCCTTGTAATGGGTGCCGTCGATACCCCAGCCGCGCGCGTTGTACAGGTTGAACTTGAGCCCCGGCACACCGAACGGCGCCATGTTCAGCACATAGCCGATCTGCAGCGACTTTTCATTGGGGCCGTTGAAGTCCGACAGCAGCGAGTTGGCCAGGAAGATCGCATTGGTGTCGTGCAGGTAGTCGAAGTACTCGTTGCCGTTGACCTGCTGGTAGGCCAGCGACAGGGTGTGCGCCTGATGGGTCAGGCCGAACGACAGGCTGAAGGTATCGTTGTCGATCGCCCCCAGCTTGCTTTTGCCCTCGTCGCGGGTCTTGTAGTAGTTGAACCCGGTGTTCAGGCCGAGCACGGCATTGTCGCCCAGTACATGGTTGGCGCCGAAGTAGTACTGGTTCCACAGGTCTTCGACCTTGGACACGTACAGGCTGGTGGTCAGGCTCTTGAATGGCTGGTAATTGACCCCGGCCATGCTGACCCGGTCGGTGAACTGGCTGGAATCGCCGTACTCGGAGCGGAACTTGCTCTGGCCCTGTTCGGTACGCATCGAGACGCGGTCGAAGGTGCCGGCGTCGAAGGTAAGGTTGTCGAACTCGGCGCTGTGCAGGCTCACGCCCTGGAAGCTCGAGGGCAGTGCGCGGTTGCCGATGTAGGCGATCACCGGGGTGTCGATGGATTGCCGGCCGGCGGTCAGGGTGGTGTTGGAGACCCGTGCCTTGAGGTTGGCCAGGCCCAGCTTGCTCCACTGGTCGACCACTTCGCCGTCGCCGTGGGTCAGGGTGCGGTTGTTTGGCCCGGCCACGCTGGCACGTCCGCGCTCCAGGGCGATGGCGTTGTACAGCGCCACCTCGGTGCTCAGGCCCACGGTGCCTTGGGTAAAGCCGGAGGTGTAGTTGAGAATCGAGCCCTGCACCCAGTTGTTGCGTCGGTCGGTAGGGTGACGGCTGCCGTCGCTTTTGCTGTACGACCACAGCGGCCCGCGCCTGGCGCGTTCGCGGGCATACCAGTTGCGGGTCGAGCCGGACAGGCGCTGGCCGTCGAAAAAACCGCTGGCCTGGTCCTGGGCGCTGGTGCTGCTCAGGGTAAGCGGGACGAACGCCTGGCTGGCAGGTTCGGCGTGGGCCATGACGCTCAGCCCGCCGAGGGCAAGGGCGAGTACTGCGTGGTTGACTGGTTTCAAGGTTGAAGCTCCCATTATGTTTTTTTTATGCCGCCAGGCCTCGTGAGCCGGGCGGGTGCTGCGGTGCAACCGGTGCTGATCGGGGAGGGGCGCGGGGTCAGTCGACACTCACGCCGCTGAAGGTGTTGCGCCCGAACGGGCTGACCTTGAAGCCGTGAACGCGCGTGCTCAGCGGCTGGTGCACGGTGGAGTGCGCAATCGGGGTGATCGGCACCTGCTGCTTCATGCGCTGCTGGGCCTGCTGATACAGCGCGGTACGCGCGGCGGGGTCGGTCAGGCGCTTGGCCTGTTGCACCAGGGCGTCGTACGCGGGGTCGCACCACATCGAGACGTTGTTGCTGCCGATGGCCCCGCAGCTGTAGAGGGTGCCCATCCAGTTGTCCGGGTCGCCGTTGTCGCCGGTCCAGCCCAGCAGCATCACGTCGTGCTCGCCGTTCTTGGTGCGCTTGATGTACTCGCCCCATTCGTAGCTGACGATCTTCACGTCCAGGCCGACCTTGCCCCAGTCGGCCTGGAGCATCTCGGCCATCAGCTTGGCGTTGGGGTTGTAGGGGCGCTGCACCGGCATGGCCCACAGGGTGATGCGGGTGCCGGGCTTGACGCCGGCTGCGGCGAGCAGCGCGTGGGCCTTGTCGGGATCGTGGGCGGCGTCCTGGATGCGGGTGTCGTAGGACCACTGGGTGGGCGGCATGAAGTTGACCGCCAGTTGCCCGGCCTGCTGATACACGGCCTTGACGATGGCCGCCTTGTTCACCGCCATGTCCATGGCCTGGCGGACCTGCAACTGGTCGAATGGCGCGCGCTGCACGTTGTAGGCGATGTAGCCCAGGTTGAAGCCGGGCTGTTCGAGCAACTGCACGGACGGGTCGCTGGCCAGCGCCGAGAGGTCGGCGGGGCGGGGGTTGACGGTAGCCTGACATTCACCCTTGCGCAGCTTTTGTACCCGCACCGAGGCGTCGGTGTTGATCGAGAAGATCAGCTGTTCGAGCTGCACCTGGCTCGGGTCCCAGTAGCCGGGGTTGGCGCGGTAGCGGATCTGCGCGTCCTTCTGGTAACGCTGGAAGACGAACGGGCCGGTGCCGATCGGCTTCTGGTTGAAGTCGCTGGGGCGCCCGGAAGCCATCAGGTGTTCGGCGTACTCGGCCGACACGATCGAGGCGAAGTTCATCGCCAGGTTCTGGATGAAGGCCGCATCGACCTTGTTGAGGGTGAATACCACCGTCAGCGGGTCGGTCTTCTCGACCCGGTTGATGTTCTTGTCCAGGTCCATGCTGACGAAGTAGGGAAACTCGGTGGGGTAGGCCAGGCGGAACGGATGCTGGGTATCGAGCATGCGCCGGAAGGTGAACAGCACGTCGTCGGCATTGAAGGTGCGGGTGGGGGTGAAGCCCTGATTGGCGTGGAACTTGACGCCCTCGCGCAAGTGGAAGGTGTAGCTCAGGCCATCGTCGGCGACTTCCCAGCGCGTGGCCAGGGACGGTTCGACCTCGGTAGAGCCGCGCTTGAAGCCGACCAGGCCGTTGTACAGCGGCTCGGCGGCGTCACCTTCGATGGAGGTGGTGTACTGGGCGATGTCGAAGCCCCCAGGGCTGCCTTCGGAGCAGAACACCAGGTTGCCCTTGGCCAGCACGGCCGGGCCGTGGGCCAGTGCCCCCAGGCCCAGCAGTGCGGCGAAAACCGGAAAAATACGCATGCGGTCCCATTCCTTTGTTGTTGTATGAGGCGTGGACGTGCGCGGCGAGAGTCTTGGCGGCCAGCACAACCACGCGCTCCACGGTAGGGACGTGGGCGGGGGGCGAGGAGGTAAGAAAGTGGGCGCTTTGCGTGGGAAAAATCTGTGAGTGGCGTCGTAGCTTTCGAGTGGGTGTCAGTCATCCGCTGGCCCCGAGGCGGTCGGGGTCAACGGGGACAGGCCAAACATCGCGTTCCGGGTTTACTGGCCGATGCCGACCCCGTAGAAGGCGTTCAGGGCGAAGGGGCTGATCTTGAAGTCCTGCACGCCCTTGCGCATCGGCTGGTAGACCGTCGAGTGGGCGATCGGGGTGATCGGCACCTGCGCCTTGATAATGTGCTGGGCCTGCTTGTACAACGCGGTGCGCTGGCCCTGGTCGGTGGTGGCCTTGGCCTGCTTGATCAGCGCGTCATAGGCAGGGTCGCACCACTTGGAGTAGTTGTTGCCGTCTACCGCGTCGCAGTTGTACAGGGTGCCCAGCCAGTTGTCGGGGTCGCCGTTGTCGCCGCTCCAGCCAATCAGCATGGCGCCGTTCTCGCCCGCCTTGGCGCGCTTGATGTACTCGCCCCATTCATAGCTGACGATCCTGGCCTTGATGCCGATCTTGGCCCAGTCGGCCTGCAGCATCTGGGCCATCAGCTTGGCGTTGGGGTTGTAGGGGCGTTGCACCGGCATGGCCCACAGGGTGATCTCGGTGCCGTCCTTGACCCCGGCCTCCTTGAGCAGCGCGCGGGCTTTTTCGGGGTCGAAGGGCGGGTCCTGGATGCTGTCGTCATAGGACCACTGGGTCGGCGGCATGGCATTCACGGCCTTCTGGCCGGCGCCCTGGTACACCGAGTCGATGATCTGCTGCTTGTTCACCGCCATGTCCAGTGCCTGGCGCACCTTGAGCTGGGCCAGCGGGTTGGGCTGCGTGCTGCCCTTGATGACGGGCATCACGTTGTAGGCGATGTAGCCCAGGTTGAAGCCGGCCTGCTGCGGCATGTTCAGGTTGGGGTCGGCCTGCAGCGCCTGGAGGTCGGCGGGGCGTGGGAACAGGGTGACCTGGCATTCGTTCTTCTTGAGTTTCTGCATGCGCACCGAGGCATCGGTGGTGATGGCGAAGATCAGGTTGTCGATCTTCACATCCTCGGGTTGCCAGTAGTCCTTGTTGCCCTTGTAACGGATCTGCGCGTCTTTCTGGTACTTGCTGAACACGAACGGGCCGGTGCCGATCGGCTTCTGGTTGATGTCGGCCGGCCTGCCCTGCTGAAGCAGTTGCGCGGCATATTCAGCCGACTGGATCGAGGCGAAGCTCATGGCCATGTTCTGGACGAACGCGGCATCCACGCTGGCCAGGGTGAACCTGACCGTGTGCTCGTCGAGCTTCTCGACGCGGGTGATGTTGGTGTCCATGCCCATGTCGGTGAAATAGGGGAACTCGGTGGGGTAGGCCTTGCGAAACGGCATGTCCTTGTCGAGCATGCGGTTGAAGGTGAACAGCACGTCGTCGGCGTTGAACGGGCGGGTCGGCTTGAAGTAGTCGGTGCTGTGGAACTTGACCCCTTCGCGCAGGTGAAAGGTATAGCTCAGGCCGTCGTCGCTGATGGCCCAGTGCGTCGCGAGCCCTGGGATCACCGCCGTGCCGCCGCGCTCGAACTGGGCCAGACGGTTGAAGATCGGCTCGGCCGAGGCATCGAAGTCGGTGCCGGTGGTGTATTGGCCCGGATCGAAACCGGCCGGGCTGCCCTCGGAGCAGAACACCAGGTTGCTGGCGGCGTGGGCGAAGGGGGCGCTGGCAATCAGGCCGGCGCCGACCAGAAAGGGAATGACCGCGTGTTTGAGCATGGTGGCCTCGTTGTTGTCCTGTGGAGGCGTGCCGCCCTTGGCGTGCACGGTGTATGCAGGGGCCGGCCTGACGGCCAGCGCGACACACAAACCATAGTCGACAGCAAACGAGGCGTTGCACGGCGGCCGCAGCCACCGTGCAACGGCGGGGTGATCAGGGCATCAGCACTTCGATGGTGCCGTCGGCACTGAGGCTGACCTGGCTGGTGCCGGCTTCGATTTGCGGGCTTGGCGCCGCTTCGGCGTCCATGCTGGCCTTCATCATCATGGCGCCACGGGCGTACGGGTGCGGGTAGCCGCTGCTGTTGAGGTTCAGGTTGACCACTTTGTAGCCTTTGCCGCCGAGGGCTTCGGTGGTCAGTTGGGCGCGGGCCTTGAACGCGTCGATGGCGTCCTTGAGCAGCGCGTCTTCACTGGTCTTGCGCGTGGCCGGGGCGATGGCGAAATCCATGCCGCCCATTTTCAGCTCCTGCAGCAGTTCGCCGGTGAGCGTGGACAACGCCGGGAAGTTCGCGCTTTCCAGGCGCAGCTCGGCGCGCTCGCGCCAGCCGGTGATCTTCTGGGTCTTGTTGTCGTAGATCGGGTAGCTGTTGCGGCTGTCCTGGCTGAGCTTGACGTCCTTGACCGTGCGCGCCTTTTCCAGCGCCTTGTTCATGCTGGTGGTGATGTCGTTGGCCAGCTTGGCCGGGTCGCTGTTCTGCGCTTCGGTGTAGAGGGTCACCACCATCAGGTCACGGGCGACTTCCTTGCTGACCTCGGCGCGCAGCGAGACCTGGTTGTAGCGAGGCTCTTCGGCCAGGGCCGGGAGGCTGGCGAACAGGCCGGCGGCCAGCACCAGGGTTGCGCTGCTGCGAGAAGGGCTGTGCATGTGTGGCTCCTTGAAAGTGAGGCGTAGCACCGTGATTCCTGCTACGCAGACCCATCAGACCACGAATGGGGTGAAGTGGTTCAAAAAGCCATCATGCCCTGAAACGGCCCTGTGGCGCTTTGCCGCATTGCTGCAGTGGGGGGCGCAGCTTGGGTATACTCGGCACGATTCGCCTGGAGCACTCATCAGGAGAGCCCATGCTCACCCCCGTACCCATGTTGTCTGCCACGCGTCAGAACCTCTGGCGCCTGACCTTTATCCGCACTCTGGTGCTGGCCGCCCAGGCTGGTTCCGTCGCGGTCGCCTACTGGACCGAGCTGCTGCCGCTGCCCTGGCTGGCGCTGAGCATCACCCTGGCGTTTTCCATGGTGCTGTGCGTGCTGACGGCGATCCGCCTGCGCACCTCGCTGCCGGTCACCGAGCTCGAATATGCCGTACAGCTGGCCTGCGACCTGCTGATTCACAGTGCGCTGCTGTACTTCTCCGGCGGCTCGACCAACCCCTTCGTGTCGTATTACCTGGTGCCGCTGGCGATTGCCGCGGTGACCTTGCCGTGGCTGTATTCGCTGATCCTCTCCGGCATCGCGCTGGTGGCCTACACCCTGCTGCTGGTGCAGTACTTTCCGCTCGAAACCTTCCCCATGGCCCGCGAGAAGATGCAGATCTACGGCATGTGGCTGAGTTTTGCCCTGGCTGCCGGGGTGATCACCTTCTTTGCCGCCAAGATGGCCGAAGAATTGCGTCGCCAGCAGCAGTTCCAGGCCCAGCGCCGCGAGGAAGGTCTGCGCGACCAGCAACTGCTGGCCGTGGCTACCCAGGCCGCAGGCGCTGCCCACGAGCTGGGCACGCCGCTGGCGACCATGAGCGTGTTGATCAAGGAAATGCGCCAGGACCACACCGACCCTCTGCTGCAGGAAGACCTTGAGGTGCTGCAGGAGCAGGTCAAGCAGTGCAAGCACACCTTGCAGCAACTGGTGCGCGCCGCCGAAGCCAACCGGCGCATGGCGGTCGAGGACCAGGACGTGAGTTTCTGGCTGGACGAGGCGCTCAACCGCTGGCACCTGATGCGCCCCGAGGCCAGCTACCGCTTCCAGCGCCTGGGCCAGGGCACGGTGCCACGCGTGGCGCCGCCGCCGGACCTGACCCAGGCCCTGCTGAACCTGTTGAACAATGCCGCCGATGCCTGCCCGGACGGGCTCGAAGTGCGCCTGGACTGGGACGCCGAAGACATCGTGATCAGCATTCGCGACCATGGCCCGGGCGTGCCGGTGGCGATCGCCGAGCAGATCGGCAAACCCTTCTTTACGACCAAGGGCAAAGGCTTCGGCCTGGGCCTGTTCTTGAGCAAGGCCAGCGTGACCCGTGCTGGCGGCTCGGTAAAACTCTATAGTCATGAGCAAGGCGGTACGCTCACCGAGCTACGCCTGCCGCGTGACGCGCGAGGAGACGTGTGATGAGTGAAGAAATCCAGGTTGAAGGCGAAGAACTGCCGCACCTGCTGCTGGTAGATGACGACGCCACGTTTACCCGGGTGATGGCCCGGGCCATGAGCCGCCGCGGTTTTCGCGTGAGCACGGCAGGTTCTGCCGAGGAAGGCCTGGTGATCGCGCAAGCGGACGTGCCGGACTACGCCACGCTGGACCTGAAGATGGAGGGTGACTCCGGGCTGGTACTGCTGCCCAAGCTGCTGGAACTGGACCCGGAAATGCGCGTGGTGATCCTCACCGGCTATTCGAGCATTGCCACGGCCGTCGAGGCGATCAAGCGTGGCGCCTGCAACTACCTGTGCAAGCCGGCCGATGCCGATGATGTACTGGCTGCGCTGTTGTCCAAGCACGCCGACCTGGACACCCTGGTGCCGGAAAACCCGATGTCGGTGGACCGCCTGCAGTGGGAGCACATCCAGCGTGTGCTGACCGAGCACGAAGGCAACATCTCCGCCACCGCGCGAGCGCTGGGCATGCACCGGCGCACCTTGCAGCGCAAACTGCAGAAGCGCCCGGTCCGGCGCTGAGCCTCAGGGCCCCTTCGCCGGCAAGCCAGCGCCCAGGGTTTCAGTGGTCTTGCGTCATGCGCTGTACCTGTGGGCGCTGGCTTGCCAGCGAAGGGCTGCAACGCAGCCCACCACTTGGCTTATGATTAGCTCCCTAACGACGCCGACGGGACCACCTGCATGCTCGCTCTTTTTCTCCAGACCCTGAACATCACCGCGCCGGTGTTCGCGATGATGTTCATGGGCGTGCTGCTGCGCCGCATCAACGCCATCAACGACAGCTTCATCCAGACCGCCTCGGCGCTGGTGTTCAACGTCTGCATGCCGGCGTTGTTGTTCCTGGGCATCTACCACGCCGACCTGGAAGCCGCCGCCAAGCCCGGCCTGCTGTTGTACTTCACCGTTGCCACGCTGGTCGGTTTCGGCCTGGCCTGGCTGATTGCGATCTGGCGCTGCCCGCGCGAAGACCGTGGCATCTATGCCCAGGGCGGCTTTCGCGGCAACAACGCGGTGATCGGCCTGGCGCTGGCCGCCAGCATGTACGGCGATCACGGCATTTCCATCGGCGCGGTGCTGGCGGGGCTGGTGATCCTGCTCTACAACTCGCTGTCGGCGGTGGTGCTGGCGGTGTACAGCCCCACGATCAAGTCCGACCCCTGGAGCATCCTCAAGAGCATCCTGCGCAACCCGCTGATCATCAGCGTGCTGGTGGCCGGTGTGCTGGCCTACGCCAAGGTCGGCCTGCCCAACTGGCTGCTGACCTCTGGCGACTACCTGGCACAGATGACCCTGCCGCTGGCGCTGATCTGCATCGGTGGCACCCTGTCGCTGGCCTCGCTGCGCGCCAGTGGCGGTCTGGCGCTGAGCGCGAGCCTGGTGAAAATGGTCTGGCTGCCGCTGGTGGGCACCCTCGGCGCCTGGCTGTGCGGCTTTCGCGGCGCGGAGCTGGGCGTACTGTTCCTGTATATCGCCAGCCCCACGGCAGCCTCCAGCTACGTGATGGCCCGCGCAGCCAACGCCAATCATCAACTGGCTGCTTCGATCATCGTGATTACCACGCTGATGGCAGCAGTAACGACGAATATCGGCATATTTCTCTTGCAGTGGGGCGGCTGGATCTAGATCCTGTCGCCCACAACACCTAAAACTGCCTCTCCTGTCCGAGGACACTTCATGCAAGACCAAGCCACGCCGGAGCGTTTGCAACGCGGCCTGAAGAACCGTCACATCCAGTTGATCGCGCTGGGCGGCGCAATCGGCACCGGGTTGTTTCTGGGCATCGCCCAGACCATCCAGATGGCGGGCCCGGCCGTACTGCTGGGCTACGCCATTGCCGGTCTGATGGCCTTCTTCATCATGCGCCAGCTGGGCGAAATGGTGGTCGATGAACCGGTGGCCGGCAGTTTCAGCCACTTTGCACACCGCTACTGGAACGAATTCGCCGGCTTTGTCTCGGGCTGGAACTACTGGGTGGTCTACGTGCTGGTAGGCATGGCCGAGCTGACCGCGGTGGGCATCTACGTGCAGTACTGGTGGCCGGACTTCCCGACCTGGGCGACCGCAGCGATCTTCTTCGTGGCCATCAACCTGATCAACCTCACCCAGGTGAAGGTGTACGGCGAGCTGGAGTTCTGGTTCGCGTTGGTCAAGGTGGTCGCCATCGTCAGCATGATCGGCTTCGGCGCCTGGCTGCTGGCCAGCGGCAACGGCGGGCCGGATGCCAGCGTGGCCAACCTGTGGCAGTTCGGCGGCTTCTTCCCCAACGGCATCACCGGGCTGGTGATGGCCATGGCGGTGATCATGTTCTCCTTTGGCGGCCTGGAACTGGTCGGCATCACCGCGGCCGAAGCGGACAACCCGCGTCACAGCATTCCGCGCGCCACCAACCAGGTTGTGTACCGCATCCTGATCTTCTACATCGGCGCGCTGGCGGTGCTGCTGTCGCTGTACCCGTGGCAGAAGGTGGTGCAGGGCGGCAGCCCGTTCGTGATGATCTTCCACAACCTGGACAGCAACCTGGTGGCCACCCTCCTCAACGTGGTAGTGCTGACGGCGGCCTTGTCGGTGTACAACAGCTGCGTGTACTGCAACAGCCGCATGCTGTTCGGCCTGGCCAGCCAGGGCGATGCGCCGCGTGCGCTGCTCAAGATCAACCGCCGTGGCGTGCCGCTGACGGCCCTGGGCGTGTCGGCCCTGGCCACGGGCCTGTGCGTGGTGATCAACTACCTGATGCCGGGCGAAGCCTTCGGCCTGCTGATGGCACTGGCGGTGTCGGCGCTGGTGATCAACTGGGCGAGCATCAGCATTACCCACCTGAAGTTTCGCAGGGCCAAGATCGCCGCCGGCGAGCCGACGTTCTACAAGAGCTGGGGGCACCCGATCACCAACTACCTGTGCCTGGCGTTCATCGTGCTGATCCTGGTGGTGATGTTCCTGACGCCACCGATCCGTATTTCGGTGCTGTTGATCCCGGCGTGGATTGCCGCGCTGGGCGTGGCCTTCTGGCTCAAGAAAAAAGGCCAGAAGGCTGCCATTGCCGCGAGCTGATGTTCAGTGCTGGCGGCGCCAGGCGCGCGCCGTGGTGTACAACACCACCACGGCCAGCGCCGGCAGCACATAGAACAGCATCAGCTGCTCCAGGCGGGTGGCCAGCGGCATGCCGGTGGTGAAGGCCACCACGTGCAGGCCGTAGGCCAGGTACAGGCACAGAAATACCAGGCCTTCGGCGCGCGTCACGCGGTAGCCGGAATAGAACACTGGCAGCGTCAGCACCGCGACGCCGAGCATCACCGGCAGGTCGAACGCCAGTGCATTGGGCGAGATCGACAGCGGCGCGGGGGCCACCAGCGCGGTCAGGCCGAGCACTGCCAGCAGGTTGAACAGGTTGCTGCCGATCACGTTGCCCACGGCGATCTCACGTTCCCCGCGCAGGGCTGCGATCAGCGAGGTGGCCATCTCCGGCAGCGAGGTGCACACCGCCACCACCGTCAGGCCGATGACCCGTTCCGACAAGCCAAGGTCAACCGCCACTTCCACCGCCGCTTCCAGCAGCAGGTGCCCGGCCAGGCTCAGCAGCCCCAGGCCGCCGAGCATCAGCGTCAGGGTGCCCAGCCAGAAGCCCGCGCCGCGCTGCAGGCGCGGGCCCGGGGCGGGGTAGGTGCGCGCATGGTGGCGTGACTGGTGCCACAGGATCGCCAGGTAGCCGAGCAGGCCGCACAGCAGCAGGGCGCCTTCGAGGCGGCCGATGCGCTCGTTGAGCGCCAGCAGGTACACCAGCAGGCTTGCGCCGATCATCAGCGGGATGTCCAGGCGCACCAGCTGGCGCGATACGCGCAGCGGAATGATCAGTGCGGCCAGGCCCAGGGTCACCAGTACGTTGAAGATATTGCTGCCGATCACGCTGCCCACCGCCACGTCGGGTGCGCCGGTGTAGGCGGCTTGCAGGCTGACGGTCAACTGCGGCGCGCTGCTGCCGAAGGCCACCAGGCTCAGGCCGATGATCAGCGGGCGTACCTGCAGGCTGGCAGCCAGGCGCAGGGCGGCGCGCACCAGCAGCTCGGCGCCGGCGATCAACAGCAGCAGGCCCAGGGCCAGTTGCAGCAGGCTGAAGGTGGGTAAAGCGGCCAGGTCGAAAATGGTCGTGCTCCGAAACAGGGTCAGTCGCTCAGACGTTGTACCCGTACGCGCGCGGTTCCGCTACGGATCATGCCCAGTTGCTCGGCGGCGGCGCGGGACAGGTCGATCAGGCGGCCACGGGTGTGCGGGCCGCGATCATTGATGCGTACCACCACGCGGCGGTCGTTGGCCAGGTTGGTGACCTGCACGCGGGTGCCGAAGGGCAGGCTGCGGTGGGCGGCGGTCAGGCCGTGCTGGTTGAAGGGTTCGCCACTGGCGGTGCGTTTGCCGTGGTGGCGGGCCCCGTAATAGGAGGCGGTACCGGTCTGGTCGTAACCGCGGGGGTCGATGTCATGGCCGGCACAGCCGGCGAGCAGGGTGAACAGCGCTAGCGCGCTAGAGAGACGCCACATGTATCCGGTTACTCCGTGGTGTGGCCTTCGCTGGCAAGCCAGCTCCCACAGGCCCCCCACTGTCTTCACGTTCAGTGCGGTCCCTGTGGGAGCCGGCTTGCCGGCGAATGCAGGCGACGCGGTTTACCCTTCGAGCTTGCTCTTGAGCAATTGGTTCACCTGTTGCGGGTTGGCCTTGCCCTTGGACGCCTTCATTGCCTGGCCGACGAAGAAGCCGAACATCTTGCCGCGCTTGGCTTCATCCGCTGCACGGTACTGCTCGACCTGCTCGGCGTTGGTCGCCAGCACGTCGTCCAGCACCTTCTCGATCGCGCCGCTGTCAGTCACCTGTTTCAGGCCTTCGGCCTCGATGATCTGGTCGGCGTCGCCTTCGCCTGCGGCCATCTTCTCGAACACCACCTTGGCGATCTTGCCGCTGATGGTGTTGTCGAGGATGCGCTGCAGCATGCCGCCCAACTGCGCGGCACTGACCGGCGCCTGGTCGATCTCCAGGCCCAGCTTGTTCAGCAGGCTGCCCAGCTCGACCATGACCCAGTTGGCCGCAAGCTTGGCATCAGCGCACACGCCGACCACCTGCTCGAAGTAGTCTGCCTGTTCGCGGCTGGAGGCCAGCACGTTGGCGTCGTACGCCGACAGGCCGAACTGGCTCTGGAAGCGCTCGCGCTTCTGCGGCGGCAGCTCGGGCAGGGTGGCGCGGATGGCGTCGAGGAACGCCGGCTCGATGACCACTGGCAGCAGGTCGGGGTCTGGGAAGTAACGGTAGTCGTTGGCTTCCTCCTTGCTGCGCATGGAGCGGGTCTCGTCCTTGTTCGGGTCGTACAGGCGGGTTTCCTGGATGACCCGGCCACCGTCCTCGATCAGCTCGATCTGGCGCTGCACTTCGGTGTTGATGGCCTTCTCGATGAAGCGGAACGAGTTGACGTTCTTGATCTCGCAGCGGGTGCCGAACTCGACCTGGCCTTTGGGCCGGATCGACACGTTGCAGTCGCAGCGCAGCGAGCCCTCGGCCATGTTGCCGTCGCAGATGCCCAGGTAGCGCACCAGCGCGTGGATCGCCTTGACGTAGGCCACGGCCTCCTTGGCGCTGCGCATTTCCGGCTCGGAGACGATCTCCAGCAGCGGTGTGCCGGCGCGGTTCAGGTCGATGCCGCTGGCGCCGCTGAAGTCTTCGTGCAGGCTCTTGCCGGCGTCTTCCTCCAGATGCGCACGGGTGATGCCGATGCGCTTGACGGTACCGTCTTCAAGGGCGATATCCAGGTGGCCCTTGCCGACGATCGGCAGTTCCATCTGGCTGATCTGGTAGCCCTTGGGCAGGTCGGGGTAGAAGTAGTTCTTGCGTGCGAACACGTTGTGCGGACCGATCTGGGCGTCGATCGCCAAGCCGAACATGCACGCCATGCGCACCGCTTCTTCGTTGAGCACCGGCAGTACGCCGGGCATGCCCAGGTCGATCAGGCTGGCCTGGGTGTTCGGCTCGGAGCCGAACGTGGTGGCGCTGCCGGAGAAAATCTTCGACTGGGTGGCGAGCTGGGTATGAATTTCCAGCCCGATCACAACTTCCCATTGCATGTGTCAGTCCCTCAGAAGCCGGTAGGTGCGCGAGTGTGCCAGTCGGTCACTTGCTGATAGCGGTGCGCGACGTTGAGCAGGCGGCCTTCCTGGAAATACGGGGCCAGCAGTTGCACGCCGACCGGCAGGCCGTCGACAAAACCGGCCGGCATCGACAGGCCTGGCAGGCCGGCGAGGTTGGCGGTGATGGTGTAGACGTCTTCCAGGTAGGCGGCGACCGGGTCGCTGTTCTTGGCGCCGAGCTTCCAGGCCGGGTTGGGCGTGGTCGGGCCGAGGATCACGTCGACCTCTTCGAAGGCAGCCATGAAGTCGTTCTTGATCAGGCGACGGATCTTCTGTGCCTGCAGGTAGTAGGCGTCGTAGTAGCCGGCCGACAGCGCGTAGGCGCCGACCATGATGCGCCGCTGCACTTCGGCACCGAAGCCTTCACCGCGCGAGCGCTTGTACAGGTCGGTGAGGTCCTTGGGGGCATCGCAGCGGTAGCCGTAGCGTACGCCGTCGAAACGCGACAGGTTGGACGAGGCTTCGGCCGGGGCGATCACGTAGTACGCAGGTATCGCGTGCTGCATGTTCGGCAGGCTGATCTGCTTGACCACCGCGCCGAGCTTCTCGAGCTCCTTGACGCTGGCCTGGATCAGGTCGGCGATGCGCGGGTCCAGGCCGGCGCCGAAGTATTCCTTCGGCAGGCCGATGCGCAGGCCTTGCAGCGACGCATTGAGCGGTGCGCTGTAGTCGGGTACCGGCTCGTCGATGCTGGTGGAGTCCTTGGCGTCGAAACCGGCCATGGCCTGCAGCAGCAGCGCGCAGTCTTCGGCGGTACGCGCCAGCGGGCCACCCTGGTCGAGGCTGGAGGCGTAGGCGATCATGCCCCAGCGCGAAACGCGACCGTACGTCGGCTTGAGGCCGGTGAGGTTGGTCAGCGCGGCTGGCTGGCGGATAGAGCCGCCCGTGTCGGTGCCGGTGGTCGCCGGCAGCAGGCGCGCAGCCACGGCTGCGGCCGAACCGCCGGACGAGCCGCCTGGCACGTGCTCGAGGTTCCAGGGGTTCTTCACCGGGCCGTAGTGGCTGGATTCGTTGGCCGAACCCATGGCGAACTCGTCCATGTTGGTCTTGCCCAGGGTGACCATGCCGGCGTCGGCCAGCTTGCTCACCACGGTGGCATCGTACGGCGAGACGAAGTTGTCGAGCATCTTCGAACCGCAGCTGGTACGGATGCCCTGGGTGCAGAACAGGTCCTTGTGCGCGATCGGCGCGCCCAGCAGGGCACCGCTCTGGCCGGCGGCGCGGCGGGCGTCGGCGGCACGCGCCTGGCCCAGGGCCAGGTCTTCGGTGACACTGATGAAACTGTTTATCTGCGGGTCGAGCTGCTGGATGCGCGCCAGCAGCGTGCGGGTCAGCTCTTCGGCAGAAAAGGCTTTGTCGGCGAGTCCGCGGGCGATCTCGGCCAGGGTCAGTTGATGCATGGCAGGCTCTTTTCCCTTACTCGATGACTTTAGGAACCAGGTACAGGCCGCTTTCGGTCGCCGGGGCGATGGCCTGGTAGCTGTCTCTCTGGTTACTTTCTGTTACCACGTCGGCACGCAAGCGCTGACGGGCTTCCAGGGGGTGGGCCAGTGGCTCGATGCCAGTGGTATCGACCGCTTGCATCTGGTCGACCAAACCCAGAATACTGTTCAAGGCATCGGTAGTGCGCGGAAGATCGGCTTCATTGAGGCCCAGACGGGCCAGATGAGCGATCTTTTCCACGTCGCAGCGTTCAAGCGCCATGGGGATCTCCAGGGGAAAACAAAAAACGGATTTGGTCCGCGAATGAGGAACATGCTGGCAGATTTACGGTCATAAGGCCGCGATTGTGTGCTGGCTTGCTCGGAAAAACTGCCAATTTAACATATTGGCGCCTTGCCCAAAATCCCCGCCGTTGTTAGAGTTTGCCGCACTTTTTTACCCACGCGTTGCCTAGGGTCACTTTCCCATGTTCAAGAAACTGCGTGGCATGTTTTCCAGCGATCTTTCCATCGACCTGGGCACTGCCAACACCCTTATTTACGTGCGTGAGCGCGGTATCGTCCTGAATGAGCCTTCGGTTGTGGCCATTCGTACACACGGCAACCAGAAAAGTGTCGTCGCTGTGGGCACCGAGGCCAAGCGCATGCTCGGCCGTACACCTGGCAATATCGCTGCCATTCGTCCGATGAAGGACGGTGTGATCGCCGATTTCAGCGTTTGCGAAAAAATGCTGCAGTACTTCATCAACAAGGTTCACGAAAACAGCTTCCTGCAGCCCAGCCCGCGTGTGCTGATCTGCGTGCCGTGCAAATCGACCCAGGTCGAGCGCCGTGCCATCCGTGAATCGGCCCTTGGTGCCGGTGCACGTGAAGTATTCCTGATCGAAGAGCCAATGGCCGCTGCCATCGGTGCCGGCCTGCCGGTTGAAGAAGCTCGCGGTTCGATGGTCGTCGATATCGGTGGTGGTACCACTGAAATCGCGCTGATCTCCTTGAACGGCGTGGTCTACGCCGAATCCGTACGGGTGGGTGGCGACCGTTTCGACGAAGCCATCGTCACCTACGTGCGCCGCAACTACGGCAGCCTGATCGGCGAATCGACTGCCGAGCGCATCAAGCAGGAAATCGGTACGGCCTACCCAGGTGGCGAAGTACGTGAAGTCGACGTACGCGGCCGTAACCTGGCCGAAGGCGTGCCACGTGCCTTCACCCTGAACTCCAATGAAGTGCTCGAAGCGCTGCAGGAGTCGCTGGCGACCATCGTGCAAGCGGTCAAGAGTGCCCTTGAGCAGTCGCCGCCGGAGCTGGCCTCCGACATCGCCGAGCGCGGCCTGGTGCTGACCGGTGGTGGCGCGTTGCTGCGTGACCTCGACAAGCTGCTGGCCCAGGAAACCGGCCTGCCGGTGATCGTCGCCGAAGACCCGCTGACCTGCGTGGCGCGTGGCGGTGGCCGTGCGCTGGAAATGATGGACAAGCACACCATGGACCTGCTTTCCAGCGAGTGATCTGCTGACAGCCTCCTGCGTCGCCCGGTTTACAGGTAGCACGCTACAGTGCTACCTGTATGTGCTGGGCTCACGTGTGTGGGCGTCGTTTCCATCCAACCTGCAAGCAGGCCGGTGCGTTGCCGTATGAATGACCCCCTGAATCTTCGAGGAGCGGCTTATTAAACCGCTTTTCGCCAAAGGCCCTTCGCTGGGCGTGCACCTGCTCGTGCTGGTTGTGCTGTCGATCGCCCTGATGGTGGTCGATGCCCGCTTTACGCTGCTCAAGCCGCTGCGCAGCCAGATGGCGCTGGTGCTGATGCCTTCCTATACCATCAGCGATCTGCCGCAGCGCCTGTGGCAAGGTGTGGCCAGCCAGTTTGGCAGCCGCACGGAGCTGGTGGCCGAGAACGAAAAACTCAAGACCGAAGCCTTGCTGCTGCAAGGGCGCCTGCAGAAGCTGGCGGCCCTGACCGAGCAGAACGTGCGGCTGCGCGAATTGCTCAATTCCTCGGCGCTGGTCAACGAGAAGGTCGAGGTCGCCGAACTGATCGGCGTCGACCCCAATCCCTTCACTCACCGAATCCTGATCAACAAGGGCGAACGCGATGGCGTGGTGCTCGGTCAGCCGGTGCTCGATGCGCGTGGCCTGATGGGCCAGGTGGTGGAACTGATGCCGTACACCTCGCGGGTGCTGCTGCTGACCGACACTACCCACAGCATTCCGGTGCAGGTCAACCGCAACGGCCTGCGCGCGATTGCCAGCGGTACCGGCAACCCTGAGCGCCTCGAACTGCGTCATGTAGCCGACACGGCCGACATCAAGGAAGGCGACCTGCTGGTGAGCTCGGGCCTTGGCCAGCGCTTCCCGGCCGGTTACCCGGTGGCCACGGTGCGTGAAGTGATTCACGACTCCGGGCAGCCCTTTGCAATCGTGCGCGCCGTACCCACCGCCGCGCTCAACCGCAGCCGTTACATGCTGCTGGTGTTCTCCGACAGCCGCACCCCCGAGCAGCGCGCCGCCGATGCGGCGCACGCCCAGGAGGCGGCTGATCGCCAGGCGCAGAACCCGGTCGACGGCACGCTGCCGGCCACGCCTGCGGCCCCGGCGCCCG
>NZ_JAHTBI010000103.1 GCF_019168305.1 Pseudomonas aegrilactucae | reverse complement strand
GGCTTGCCGGCGAAGGGGCCTTGTCAGGCAGTAGAGAATCCCCTACAAGTGCAGCCAAATCCTGCCAGGCCCGGATGCCATGCCCCATATCCTCATTGTCGAAGACGAAGCGGCCATCGCCGATACCCTGATCTTTGCCCTGCAAGGCGACGGCCACAGCACCGAGTGGGTGACCCTGGGCAGCGCGGCGCTTGAGCAGCAACGCCAGCGTCCGGCCGACCTGATCATCCTCGACATCGGTCTGCCGGACATCAACGGCTTCGAAACCTGCCGCCAGCTGCGCCGTTTCAGCGAGGTGCCGGTGATGTTCCTCAGCGCCCGCGACGGCGAGATCGACCGCGTGGTGGGCCTGGAAATCGGCGCCGACGATTACGTGGTCAAACCCTTCAGCCCGCGTGAAGTGGCCGCACGCGTGCGCGCCATCCTCAAACGCATGGCGCCGCGTAGCGAGCCTGATGCCGCACCGTCCCCGTTCAGCATCGACACCCTGCGCCTGCAGATCCTCTACCGTGGCCAGGTGCTCAACCTGACCCGTCACGAATTTCGCCTGCTGCAATGCCTGCTCGAACAACCCGAGCGGGTGCTGAGCCGTGAGCAGTTGCTGGACGCCACCGGCGTGCCGGCCGAAGCCGGCTACGAGCGCAACGTCGACAGCCATATCAAGAGCCTGCGCGCCAAGCTGCGCACGGTAGTGGCCGACGCCGAACCAATCCAGACCCATCGCGGCCTGGGCTACAGCTACAGCCCAGGGCACAGCTGATGCGCCTGGGTATCCGCATCTTCCTGGTGTACTTTCTGTTCGTCGGGCTGACCGGCTACTTTATCCTCAATACCGTGCGCGAACAGGTGCGCCCCGGGGTGCGCCAGTCCACCGAGGAAACCCTGGTGGACACCGCCAACCTGCTGGCCGAGATCCTGCGCGACGAGGTCAAGGCCGGTACCCTCGGCCAGGGCCGGCTGCCCGAGCTGCTCAAGGCCTACGGCCAGCGTCAGCCCAAGGCCGATATCTGGGGCCTGGCCAAGAACGAGGTCAACCACCGCATCTACGTCACCGATGCCGCCGGCAAGGTGCTGCTCGACTCCAGCGGCGAAGCCCTGGGCCAGGACTATTCGCGCTGGAACGACGTGTACCTGACCCTGCGCGGCGAGTACGGCGCGCGCTCCACCCGCAGCGACCCTGACGACCCGGAGTCGTCGGTGATGCACGTGGCGGCGCCGATCGTCGATGGCGGCAGGATCATCGGCGTGGTCACCGTGGCCAAGCCGAACAAGTCGTTGCAGCCGTACATCGATCGCTCGGAGCAGCGCCTGTTCAACCTGGGACTTGGCCTGATCGTGCTGGGCCTGCTGGTGGGCGCGGCGCTGTCGTGGTGGCTGGCGCGCTCGCTGCGCCGGCTGACGCGCTATGCGCAGGCGGTCAGCGAGGGCGAGCGCGTGGCGCTACCGCATTACCGCGGCGGCGAGCTGGCGCAACTGGCCGGCGCGGTGGAGCGCATGCGCACGCAACTGGAGGGTAGGGCTTACGTGGAGCGCTACGTGCACACCCTGACCCACGAACTGAAAAGCCCGCTGGCGGCCATTCGCGGGGCCAGCGAGCTGTTGCAGGGGCCGATGCCCGAAGACCAGCGTCAGCGCTTCGCCAGCAATATCGAAAGCGAGAGCGCGCGCATGCAGCAGTTGATCGAGCGGCTGCTGGACCTGGCCCAGGTCGAGCAGCGCCAGGGCCTGGAAGACCAGCAGCAGGTGCCGCTGGCGGCGTTGGTGGACGAGGTACTGCTGGCGCAGAGTGCGCGTATCGAAAGTGCCGGCCTGCAGGTGCGCCAGCGTGTGGCGGCGAGTGCGCGGGTGCTGTGCGAGCCGTTCCTGCTGCGCCAGGCCATCGGCAACCTGCTTGAAAACGCGTTGGACTTCACCCCGCCCGGCGGGCTGCTGGTGGTCGACCTGGAGCAGGCCGGCCCTCGCGTGGCGCTGAGCCTGTACAACCAGGGCGCGCCGATCCCGGCGTATGCGCTGGGCCGGCTCAGCGAGCGCTTCTATTCGTTGCCGCGCCCCGGTACCGGGCGCAAGAGCACGGGCCTGGGGCTGAACTTCGTCGAAGAGGTGATGCAACTGCATGGCGGCGCACTGGAAGTGGCCAACGTCGAGGACGGCGTGCGTGTGCGCCTGTGGCTGCCGGCCAACCGCCTGAGCTGAGCGTTCTCCACACAGGCTCCACACAACTCCACGCAGGCTCCCGACCGCGCCCACATGCCTTGGGCACACTGGCGCCATCGAAACCGGAGCCTTGCCCATGAACCGAACCCTGAGCCTGAAACTGGGCGCCATCGCCTTTCTGATCGTGTTGCTGCTGGTTCCCTTGCTGATGATCGGCGGCCTGATCCAGGACCGCCAGCAGCAACGCGACAGTGTGCTGGAGGACATCGCCCAGAGCTCCAGCTACAGCCAGCAGATCAGCGGGCCACTGCTGGTGGTGCCGTATCGCAAGGTCCAGCGCAGCTGGAAAACCGTGGACGGCAACACCGAGCAGCAGACCAGCACGGTGGCCGGCCACCTGTACTTTCTGCCCGACACCCTGGAGGTCGACGCCAGGGTCGATACCGAACTGCGCGCCCGCGGCATCTACCAGGCTCGCCTGTTCCACGCCGATAACCGCATCAGCGGCCAGTTCAGGCTGCCCGAGCGCTGGGGCATCACCGAAGACTTCGAGGACTACCGCTTCGAGCCGGCGTTCCTGGCCGTGGGCATCAGCGACATCCGTGGCATCGAGAAGAACCTGGAGCTGAGCGTCAACGGCCAGTCGCTGGCGTTCCAGGCGGGGACCGGCCTGGGCTGGCTGGGCGGCGGCGTGCATGTGGCCCTGCCGGCCATCGATACGCGGGCCGAGACGCGGCTGGACTACGCCTTCGGCTTGAGCCTGCAGGGTACCGGGCAACTGCATGTGCTGCCGGTAGGGCGCAGCACCACGGTGAACATGGCGGCGAACTGGCCGCACCCCAGCTTTATCGGCAACTACCTGCCGGCCAGCCGCGAGATCGGCGAGCAGGGCTTCAGTGCGCGCTGGCAGACTTCGTTCTTTTCCACCAACCTGGAAGATGCGCTGGCCCAGTGCGTGACCAACAATGCCTGTGACGACTTTCGCGGGCGCAGCTTTGGCGTGAGCTTCGTCGACCCGGTGGACCAGTACCTCAAGAGCGAGCGGGCGATCAAGTACGCGCTGCTGTTCATCGCGCTGACCTTTGCCGGGTTCTTCCTGTTCGAGATTCTCAAGAACCTCAGCGTGCACCCGATCCAGTACGCGCTGGTGGGTGTGGCCCTGGCGTTCTTCTACCTGTTGCTGCTGTCGTTGTCCGAGCACCTTGGGTTCGGCCTGGCCTATGCGTTGTCGTCGGGCGCTTGCGTGCTGCTGATCGGCTTCTACCTGTGCCATGTGCTGCACAGCCTGGGGCGCGGGCTGGGCTTTGCGGCGGGGCTGCTGGTGCTGTACGCCATGCTCTACGGATTGCTGGGCGCCGAGGACTACGCGTTGCTGATGGGCTCGCTGCTGCTGTTCGGCCTGCTCGGGGTGTTCATGGTACTCACGCGCCGGCTGGACTGGTATCAGGTTGGTCAGGGGATATTGAAATGAGCGGATTGCGAGAGGAACGGACGCTGGGGGCCGTGATGGTGGGAGCAATCAGGTTGCTGTGGGCGGCCGAGGTCCGCGGCGCCTGCATCGCGGGTCTGATCCGCGATGAGGCACCGCCGGTGGTTCAGTTGCCTTGCAGGCTCGGTGGCAGGCACACGCCGGTGCCGCCGATGCCGCAGTAGCCCTGCGGGTTCTTGGCCAGGTACTGCTGGTGATAGGCCTCGGCGAAGTACACGGTCGGGGCCTGGTCGATCTCGGTGGTGATCGGGCCGAAACCGGCCTTGTCCAGCTCGGCCTGATAGGCGGCCTGGCTGGCCTTGGCCTGCTCCAGCTGCTCGGGGGAGGTGGCGTAGATCGCCGAACGGTACTGGGTACCGATGTCGTTGCCCTGACGCATGCCCTGGGTGGGGTTGTGCAGTTCCCAGAACATCGTCAGCAGCTCGCTGTAGCTGACCTTGGCCTTGTCGAACACCACCAGCACCACTTCGGTGTGGCCGGTCAGGCCCGAGCAGACCTCTTCGTAGGTCGGGTTGGGGGTAAAGCCGCCGGCATAGCCGACCACGGTACTGACCACGCCTTCACGCTGCCAGAAGCGCCGCTCTGCACCCCAGAAGCAACCGAGGCCGAAGATCGCGAAGTCGACGTCGTCGAAGAACGGGCCCAGCAGCGGGGTGTCTTCGAACACGAAGTGTCTTTCAGGCAGCGTCATCGCCGTTTCGCGGCCAGGCAGGGCCTGTTGCGCCGTAGGCAGCACGTTTTTGTTCACAAGGATTTCCGAACGCAGGACCATGACCCACTCCTCTTCAAGGCAGGACGATTAGGGATAGACCTGTAGTGTGCCCGAGTGTTTCGCCGCTGTCAGGCGATTGGGCCACGCGGGTAGCGACGCAGTTTCTCGATCAGCTCGCTGCCGGGGATCGGACGGTCGAACAGGTAGCCCTGGCCCACGTCGCAGCGGTGGCGGCGCAGGAACGCCAGTTGCTCGGCGGTCTCGATGCCTTCGGCTACCACCTTGAGCTTGAGGTTGTGGGCCATGGCCACCACCGCCGAGGTGATCTCCATGTCGTCCTGGTTGTCCGGAATGTCATGGATGAAACTGCGGTCGATCTTGATGATGTCGATCGGGAATTTCTTCAGGTAGCTGAGCGACGAATAGCCGGTGCCGAAGTCGTCCATGGCCAGGGTCAGCCCCAGTTGCTTGAGCTCGTCGAGCTGGCGGTGGGTGTCTTCGGTGGCTTCCAGCAACAGGCCTTCGGTGAGTTCCAGCTCCAGCAGGTGCGGCGGCAGCGCTTCTTCCTTGAGGATGTTGGCAATCGAACTGACCAGCTCGGGGTCGGAGAACTGCTTGGGCGACAGGTTGATCGCCACTTGCAGGTTGCCCAGCCCCTCGGTGCTGAGCAACTGGCTCATGCGACACGCCTGGCGCGCGATCCATTTGCCGATGGGAATGATCAGGCCGGTTTCCTCGGCCACGCTGATGAACTGGTCCGGACGGATCATGCCCTTGTCCGGATGGTTCCAGCGCAGCAGCGCCTCCAGCCCCAGCAGGCGACCGCTGCGCAGGCACAGCTTGGGCTGGTAGAACACGTCCAGCTCGTTCTGGGTCAGCGCGCGGCGCAGGTTGTTCTCCACGAACAGCTTGTAGCTGGCCTCGGCGTTCAGCGCCTCGGTGAATACCTGCACCTGGTGCTTGCCGTTGGCCTTGGCCTTGTGCAGCGCCAGGCCGGCGTTCTTCATCAGGGTCTGCGGATCGCCCCCGTGCAGCGGGGCGCAGGCCAGGCCCACGGAGCCGGTGACGTTGATCAGCTGGTTGTCGACGAACATCGGCTTGTCGAGGGTATTGAGCAGTTGCTGGGCGACCTGCTGGCCGACGTCCAGGCTGGTGCCTTCGAGCAGCACGGCGAATTCGTTGCTGGCAAAGCGCGCCAGGCTGCCGCCCGGGCTCAGGCTGTTGCGCAGGCGCCGGGCCAGGCTGATCAGCAGCTTGTCGCCGGTCTGGTGGCCGAGGCTGTCGTTGATGCGTTTGAAGTTGTCGATGTCCACCAGCAGCAGGCAGATGGGGCTGTCGCTGTCACGCTCGAAGCGTTCATCCAGGCTGCGGATGAACGCCGGCCGGTTGCCCAGGCTGGTCAGGTTGTCGGTGTAGGCCAGGCGCTCGATGCGTTGCTGGGCCAGCTTGGTCTGGGTGATGTCTTCGTAGATGCCGATGTAGTGGGTCAGTTCGCGGTTGTCGCCATACACCTTGGAAATCGACAGTTGCCCCCAGTAGGGCTCCAGGTTCTTGCGCCGGCTCTTGAACTCGCCCTGCCAGCTGTTGCCCATGGCCAGGCTCGACGGCGAGTCGAACAGCAGTTCGCTGAGGTTCTCCAGCGCCGACAGTTCGGACAGGCGATGACCGTGCACCTCTTCGGGGGTGTACTGGGTGATTTCAGTGAAGCTGGGGTTGACGTATTCGACCACGCCGTCGCGGTTGACCAGCAGGAAGGCGTTGGCGCTCTGCTCCACCGCGCGCTGGAACAGGTGCAGGGCGCTGGTGGCGGTGCGCCGGTTGTGGTTGTTGATGACCTGGGCGAACTGGTCGGCCAGCTCGCCGGCAAAGGCAATTTCATCCGACTGCCAGGCCCGCGTCGAGCCGCTGTGTTCCAGGCACAGCACGCCGACCACCTGGCCGTCGATGCGGATACTGGCGTCAAGCATGGCGTGGATGCCGCGCTGGCCCATGCTTTCGGCGATTTCACGGGTGCGTGGGTCGTGGGCGGCGTTGTGTGCGTCGATGGCACGACTGGTGTGCAGCGCTTCGAGGTAGTCGGGAAAGCGCCCGGCGTCGATCGATTTGGGCAGGCGGTATTGCTGGGTGGCGCGGTAGAACGCCGAGATCGGCTCCAGTTGCTGGCCTTCCAGGTACCAGATGCTGGCGCAGTCGATGTTGTAGATCTCACAGGCGCTGCGGGTGATCAGTTCGGCCGCTTCCTGCAGCGAGTTGTCGGCGCTGTAGCGCTGGCGTGCCAGGCGCAGGATCAGGTCTTGCTGAGCGCGTACCCGTTCCAGGTGCTCGAGTTGTTCCTGCTGCGCCTGCTGGTTGAGCTGCAAGGCGATCTGCAGGCGGTTGTTGCGGGTTTCGAGCTCCGCCGCCGAGAGGTCGGGGGTATCGTTGGGCTGGGCATCGAGTACCAGCAGGTAGCCGCGCAGCAACTGGCGGTTATGCTGCCTGTAGGCCTCGCCGAGCTCCAGCACGTTGAGCGGCCCCAAACTGGTGTGCAGGGTGTAGCGCACCAGGTAGTGCGGGCGGCTGGCCAACTGCAGCTCGATGGCATCGTGCAGCTTGTAGCGGGCTTCTGGCTCCATCAGGCTGGCGTAGGGCGAGCCGATCAGGGCACACAGCTCGACGGCTGGCAGGCCGAACTGGCGCTCGCAGCCCGGGTCGAGGAACAGCATGGCCCAGTTTGCTTCATTCAGCCGTTCGAAACGCAACATGCCCAGCCGCGAGGGCACCGGCAACTGCGTCACTACCTCGGCCACCATACGGCTGGCGGCATCAGGTTGGCTTTTCATGGGGAGCTCGCTTGAAGAAGACTGTAGGCGCGGGCTGGGCGATGTGCTGCTACGCGTGTGAGCAAGGTTGCATCATGTGCCTGTGGCTGACAAGCAATAGAGTGGCCCTCGTTTGATCTGTATCGGCTGGCAGGCCCAATTTCT
The DNA here is from genome assembly GCF_019168305.1 of Pseudomonas aegrilactucae. Lineage (GTDB taxonomy): Bacteria > Pseudomonadota > Gammaproteobacteria > Pseudomonadales > Pseudomonadaceae > Aquipseudomonas > Aquipseudomonas aegrilactucae. The sequence continues at coordinate 3,360 of NZ_JAHTBI010000103.1, read as the reverse complement.
TCAATACCGCGGATCGATTGCAGGTAACACAGCCGTCAACTGGTGTTTATACCAGTTGCTGGCGTGCTCGTGTCGTTCTCCAATAAGGGGCCTCGCACCCGCCGATCAACGTTCCAGCCTGCAAGGATCCGCAATCATGACGACCGATGAATCTGCGACCGATATGCTCGAGCACAGCGTCTCCTTCGAGCAGTTGCTGCATGCCTACAATCAGGCGCTTGCCGCCCCGGCTGCCGATGGCGAGCCGTCCTTGCTGCCACTGTACATTCCCAATCTGAAGACCGCAGGAGCGCGTCAGTACCAGGTCGACCGCTATGTGCTGGATGAACGCGGTCGCGGGCTGTTGCTGATGGTGCAGGCCTATCCGGGCATGGCGCTCAACGATACGCTGGAGGTGCTGGACGGTCACGGGCAGGTGCTGGCAAGCGCGCAGATCAGCGCGGGCCGTGAGGACGGCCATTTCTCGCTGTTCATTCCCGCCGACCTGCTGCAGCCCGGCCCGCTGGAACTGGTGCTGGCGGTGACCGTCGCTGAGAGCGGATTGCGCCGCACGTCGGTACCGGTGAACGTGGTGGTGGTGCCACCGCCCGTCATCTTTGGCAGTGGCCCGCCGCTTTTGCCCGCACCGTTGGTCGATCAGGCCGACAACGGCCAGCTCAGCCCCTTGTTGCAGCAAGTGGCCCTGCAGATTCCAGGCGATGGCTTGTTCTACGGCAGCTACGTGACGCTCAACTGGTTGTGGCGGGCAAGCACCGGCAGGCTGATTCCCGGGCAGGCGAGCTGGGATGTCTCGCGCAACATGGCTGGGCGTGCTCTGACGCGGCAGGTCGTACAAGCGCTCGAGCCGTTCAGCGGCGGCACGCTGGAGGTTCACTACCTGGTCGAGCACGATGACTGGGCGCAACCGCAGGCATCCGCCATCACGCTGCTGACCATAGGGGAGGAGCCACTGGCTGTACCGCAGGTACCTGACGCGAGCAACGCGGCACTGGGCATCGGTGCGCTGTTCAGCGGCTTTACGGTGAGGGTACCGGCCTACCCCGGCATGCGCTGGGGTGATGAAGTCGAGTTGCACTGTGTGACAGTGCCTGCGGTGAGCGAGCCCCTGCTGTTGAACCGACCGATCACCCAGGCGCTGGTCGGCACTGCACTGGACTACCGGGTGGATGCCGACTATGTACGCCAACATGCGGGCAAGCAGCTGTTGCTGTCGTATACGGTCTGGCATTACGACGGTCGCGCGCCCACCTCTGACACGGTGGCTGTGACGGTGGCATCGCTTGGACCTGATCGCCTGCCGAGCGTCGAATTGGGGCCGCTGGCGGCGGCCGGCGTTAACCTCGGGAGTTTCAGCGGTGACCTGCAACTGCATGTGTCCCCCAGCGAATACCTGTTGCCGGGTTTGAAATACTGGATCGAAGCGACGGGCACCGATGTCCGGGGCAAGCCTTTGACATGGTTGATGGCCGATGGCCTGGTGGTGACGTCGGCCCAGGCGTCGCAAGGCGTGGCAGTGCAAGCCCAGCGCACCGCACTGGAACGGCTGGAGTCCGATTCGCTGTTGAACGTCAGGCTGCAGGTGGCACCCGAGGGGCAGAGCCGGGCGCAGGCCATCGATTGCTCGGCGCTGCACCTGACGATCAGCACGTTTGTGTTTGGCCCCGATCATGCCCTGCACACCAATGCCTACATCATTGCCAAGGGCCGCCCGCCCAAGGTGCCGAACCCGGAAAGCAACGCCTTTTATCAGCGTGTACCGACAGGAGGGCGTGCTCCTTTCAGTTATCGCTCGAGCAATACCGACGTGGCCTGGGTCGATGCCAAGACGGGCGGCGTGCGCGCGGTTGGCAATGGAATAGCCAACATCATCGCGACCGACGCACGCGGGCAAACGGCGAGCTATAGGTTGATCATCAGCGGCGTTCAATGCGTGCAGCGCAAGGATGGCGTGTTCTGGTCGGCCAATGTCACCAGTGCAGAGCGTCTATGGGAGTTCAAGGCGCTGTCGGTAGCGCAGATGCGCCAGTTCTGGGATACCTACTATCCGTCCGAAGGATGTGTCACGACGGCGCTTGGCTGGCCTGCTTCCAATTACTGGACGGGAGATAACGTCTTGGCCAACGGCAACGCCTGGGCTTTCTTGCTGAATGCCGAATATGCCGAGGGTGTGGAAACCGCTGGGTGGTTGAAGTTGCCGGTTCTGGTCCGGGTGGCGGGCTGACCGAAGCCGTTCAGGGCGCGGGCAAAAAAAAAGCCCCGCCAGATGGCGGGGTTGAGGTACGAGCGTGGCAGCTCGAAAACGGTGCCCGTGCTCCCCGGCAGGAGAGCACGGGTAGCAGCAGTTACAGCAGCAGGGTGCGGATGTCGGTCAGCAGGTCGCCCAGGCGCTTGGTGAAGCGCGCAGCGGCGGCGCCGTTGATCACACGGTGATCGTACGACAGCGACAGCGGCAGCATCAGCTTGGGCTGGAAGGCCTTGCCATCCCACACAGGCTGAATGGTGGCCTTGGAGACACCCAGGATCGCCACTTCCGGCGCGTTGACGATCGGCGTGAAGCCGGTGCCGCCAATGTGACCGAGGCTGGAGATGGTGAAGCAGGCGCCCTGCATGTCGTCAGCCGAAAGCTTCTTGGTCCGGGCTTTTTCCGCCAGGGCCGCAGCTTCGGCCGCCAGTTGCAGCAAGCTCTTCTGGTCGACGTTCTTGATCACAGGGACCAGCAGGCCGTCCGGGGTATCCACGGCGAAACCGACGTTGACGTACTTCTTGCGAATGATCGCCTTGCCGCTAGGGGCCAGCGACGCGTTGAAGTCCGGCAGTTCCTTGAGCAGGTGTGCGCAGGCCTTGAGCAGCAGCGGCAGTACGGTCAGCTTGACGCCGGCTTTCTCGGCCACGGCTTTCTGCGCTACGCGGAAGGCTTCGAGCTCGGTGATGTCGGCCGTGTCGAACTGGGTCACGTGCGGCACGTTCAGCCAGCTGCGGTGCAGGTTGGTGGCGCCAGCCTGCATCAGGCGGGTCATCGGCACTTCTTCGGTTTCACCGAAGCGGCTGAAGTCGACCACCGGAATCGGCGGGATGCCTGCACCACCGGTCGCGCCGGCAGCCGGTGCTTCCTTGGCCTTCTGCATCATGGCCTTGACGTAGACCTGCACGTCTTCCTTGAGCACACGACCATGCGGGCCGGTGGCAGCCACGGCGCTCAGCTCGACGCCGAACTCGCGGGCCAGCTGACGCACGGCCGGGCCGGCGTGCACCTTGGCACCGCTTGGCGCTGGCGCAGCAGCCGGGGCCGGTGCGGCCTCGGCTTTTGCAGCAGGTGCGGCGGCGGCAGGGGCAAGCAGCAGGTGCCGCTTCAGCCTTGGC
>NZ_JAHTBI010000102.1 GCF_019168305.1 Pseudomonas aegrilactucae | reverse complement strand
AAAAAACCGACCCTAGGGTCGGTTCTTTAACAAGCGTCGCTTAGGCAGCTGCAGCAATCTTCAGTGCCTTGATGTGGCCATTCAGACGGCCTTTATGGCGAGCAGCCTTGTTCTTGTGGATGATACCTTTATCGGCCATACGGTCGATAACTGGAACAGCCAGGATGTAAGCAGCTTGCGCTTTTTCGGCGTCTTTTGCGTCGATGGCCTTAACTACATTCTTGATGTAGGTACGAACCATGGAACGCAGGCTGGCGTTGTGGCTGCGACGCTTCTCAGCCTGTTTTGCACGTTTTTTGGCGGAAGGTGAGTTGGCCACCGTCGAGCTCCTCGAAAGACTTGGTAAATAGCAAACAAAATAGGCCGCGAATCATGCCGATGAGTTGATCGGTTGTCAAGGGCGCTTGTTAGGTTCCGCTGAGCGGTCGATTCGCTGGAGGGGATGATTCCCTTCTGGCGCATGACCTGTAAACTCGGGAGTTTTTGCTCTGTCTGCTTTGCGCGGCGGAGTATCGCATACTTGGATGCCGTTTAGGCCTCTCCTTCATCCATATGGCATGAAAAACTTTCGATGAATCTCCTCAAGTCTCTGGCCGCGGTCAGTTCCATCACCATGGTGTCGCGTGTGCTGGGCTTTGTCCGCGATACGATCCTGGCGCGAATCTTTGGTGCCGGCGTGGCTACCGATGCCTTCTTCATTGCCTTCAAGCTGCCCAACCTGTTGCGGCGCATCTTTGCCGAAGGTGCATTTTCCCAGGCGTTCGTGCCGATTCTGGCCGAATACAAGAGCCAGCAGGGCGAAGAGGCGACCCGTACCTTCGTGGCTTATGTTGCCGGGCTACTGACCCTGGTATTGGCTGTGGTGACCCTGCTCGGCATACTGGCTGCGCCCTGGGTGGTGTGGGTTACCGCACCGGGCTTTGTCGACAGCGCCGAGAAATTCGAGCTGACCACCGACCTGTTGCGGGTGACCTTTCCTTATATATTGCTGATCTCGCTGTCGTCGCTGGCCGGGGCGATCCTCAATACCTGGAACCGCTTCTCGGTGCCGGCCTTCGTGCCGACGCTGCTCAACGTCGCGATGATCTTTTTCGCGTTGTTCCTCACCCCGTATTTCGATCCACCGGTCATGGCCCTGGGCTGGGCGGTACTGGCCGGTGGCGTGCTGCAGCTGGTGTACCAGCTGCCTCACCTGAAAAAGATCGGCATGCTCGTGCTGCCGCGCCTGAACTTGCGCGACACGGGCGTATGGCGCGTGCTCAAGCAGATGCTGCCGGCCATCCTGGGCGTGTCGGTGAGCCAGATCTCGCTGATCATCAACACCATTTTCGCCTCGTTTCTGGTCGCAGGCTCGGTGTCCTGGATGTACTACGCCGATCGCCTGATGGAGCTGCCCTCTGGCGTGCTGGGCGTGGCCCTTGGCACGATCCTGCTGCCGACCCTGGCCAAGACCTACGCCAACAAGGACCGTCACGAATATTCGCGCATTCTCGACTGGGGCCTGCGCCTGTGTTTCCTGCTGGTGTTGCCTTGTACCTTCGCCCTGGCGATCCTCTCCGAGCCGCTCACGGTTGCGCTGTTCCAGTACGGCAAGTTCACAGCCTTCGACGCCGAAATGACCCAGCGCGCGCTGATCGCCTATTCAGTCGGCCTGCTGGGCATCATCCTGGTCAAGGTGCTCGCGCCGGGCTTCTATGCGCAGCAGAACATCCGTACCCCGGTGAAGATCGCGATCTTCACCCTGATATCGACACAACTGCTCAACCTGGTCTTCATCGGCCACCTGCAGCATGCCGGCCTTGCCCTGGCGATCAGCGTCGGCGCGTGCCTGAACGCCGGCCTGCTGTACTGGAAGTTGCGCCAGCAGAAGCTGTTCGACCCCCAGCCCGGCTGGACGCCTTACCTGCTCAAACTGCTGGTGGCCGTGTTGCTGATGGCCGGCGTACTGGTGGCGGGCATGTGGTACATGCCGCCCTGGGAACAGGGCCACATGCTTGAACGCTTCCTGCGCCTGGGGGCCTTGATCGGCGCCGGCGTGGTGACCTATTTCGGTTGCCTGTACCTGTTTGGATTCCGCCCACGGGACTTCGCCCGCAAGGCGCTGCACTGATGGCTGGCGCGGGTCAGGCGTCGGTTTTGTGCATTCGACGCCCTGGCATCGTGCTGCTGCCTGTCGTCGGCGCCCGGGTGTGGTTATAATCGACCACTTTATGAGCAAGAAGCGCGTTATGCAGCTGGTTCGAGGCCTTCACAACCTTCGCCCCGAGCATCGGGGCTGTGTTGCCACTATCGGCAACTTCGACGGTGTTCACCGTGGCCACCAGGCTATCCTGGCGCGCCTGCGTGAGCGTGCGGTAGAGCTGGGCGTACCCAGCTGCGTGGTGATTTTCGAGCCACAGCCGCGTGAGTACTTTACCCCCGACATCGCGCCCGCGCGCCTGGCGCGCCTGCGTGACAAGGTGGCGCTGCTGGCCGCCGAGGGCGTCGACCGGGTCCTGTGCCTGGCGTTCAACCAGCGCCTGAGCAAGCTCAGCGCCGCCGAGTTCGTCGACACCATCCTGGTCGACGGGCTGGGCGTGCAGCACCTGGAAGTGGGCGACGATTTCCGCTTTGGCTGCGACCGGCTGGGCGATTTCGAGTTCCTGCAGCAGGCCGGGCTGAGCCAGGGCTTTACCGTGGAAGCGGCGCAAACCGTCGAGCTCGATGGCCTGCGGGTCAGCAGCACGCAAGTGCGTGAGGCCCTGGCGCGTGCGGAGTTCGCCGTGGCTGAGCGCCTGCTGGGGCGCCCGTTCCGCATTCGTGGCCGGGTGCTGCATGGGCAGAAGCTGGCGCGCCAGCTCGGTACGCCCACCGCCAACATACAACTCAAGCGTCATCGCGTACCGCTGACTGGGGTCTACCTGGTGAGTGTCGAGCTCGATGGCCAGCGCTGGCCCGGCGTCGCCAATATCGGCGTGCGGCCAACCGTTGCAGGTGATGGCCGAGCCCACCTGGAAGTGCATCTGCTGGATTTTGCCGGCGATTTATATGGCCGGCGTCTGACGGTGGAATTCCACCACAAGCTGCGCGATGAGCAGCGATTCGCCTCCCTGGAGGCGCTGAAGTCGGCGATCGATGCGGATATCGCCGCCGCACGTGCCCATTGGCACGGTCAACCGCTAACGAAGAGCCTGAAATGACCGACTATAAAGCCACGCTAAACCTTCCGGACACCGCCTTCCCGATGAAGGCCGGCCTGCCACAGCGCGAACCGCAGATCCTGCAGCGCTGGGACAGCATTGGCCTGTACCAGAAGCTGCGCGAAATTGGCAAGGATCGTCCGAAGTTCGTGCTGCACGACGGCCCGCCCTATGCCAACGGCAAGATCCACATCGGTCACGCGCTCAACAAGATTCTCAAGGACATGATCCTGCGCTCCAAAACCCTGTCCGGCTTCGATGCGCCGTATGTACCGGGTTGGGACTGCCATGGCCTGCCGATCGAGCACAAGGTCGAAGTGACCCACGGCAAGCACCTGACCGCGGACAAGACCCGTGAGCTGTGCCGTGCCTACGCCGCCGAGCAGATCGAAGGCCAGAAGAAGGAATTCATTCGCCTGGGCGTACTGGGTGAGTGGGACAACCCCTACAAGACCATGAACTTCAGCAACGAGGCCGGTGAAATCCGCGCCCTGGCCGAAATGGTCAAGCACGGCTTCGTGTTCAAGGGCCTCAAACCTGTGAACTGGTGCTTCGATTGCGGCTCGGCGCTGGCCGAAGCGGAAGTCGAATACGCCGACAAGAAGTCGCAGACCATCGATGTCGCCTTCACCGTGGCCGATGAAGCCAGGCTTGCCCAGGCCTTCGGCCTGTCGGCGCTGGCCAAGCCTGCCGCCATCGTGATCTGGACCACCACCCCGTGGACCATCCCGGCCAACCAGGCGCTGAACGTGCACCCCGAGTTCAAGTACGCCCTGGTCGATGTCGGCGACAAGTTGCTGGTATTGGCCGAAGAACTGGTCGAAGCCTGCCTGAAGCGCTACTCGCTGGAAGGTTCGGTGATCGCCACCGCACCGGGCTCGGCGCTGGAACTGATCAACTTCCGTCACCCGTTGTACGACCGCCTGTCGCCAGTCTACCTGGCCGAATACGTCGAACTGGGCGCCGGCACTGGCGTGGTCCACTCGGCGCCGGCCTACGGTGAAGACGACTTCGTGACCTGCAAGCGCTACGGCATGGTCAACGACGACATCCTCACCCCGGTACAGAGCAACGGTGTGTACGTCGATTCGCTGGAATTTTTCGGCGGCCAGTTCATCTGGAAGGCTAACCCGCACATCGTCGACAAGCTCGCCGAAGTCGGCGCGCTGATGTTCACCGACACCATCAGCCACAGCTACATGCACTGCTGGCGCCACAAGACCCCGCTGATCTACCGCGCCACCGCGCAGTGGTTCGTGGGCATGGACAAGCAGCCTGACAGCGGCGACACCCTGCGCAAGCGTGCCATCAGTGCCATCGAGCAGACCAAGTTCGTCCCGGCCTGGGGCCAGGCGCGCCTGCACTCGATGATCGCCAACCGCCCGGACTGGTGCATCTCGCGTCAGCGCAACTGGGGCGTGCCGATCCCGTTCTTCCTGCACAAGCAGACCGGCGAGTTGCACCCGCGCACCGTCGAGCTGATGGAAGAAGTGGCCCAGCGCGTCGAACAGGAAGGCATCGAAGCCTGGTTCAAGATGGACGCCGCCGAACTGCTCGGTGACGAAGCCGCGCAGTACGACAAGATCGCCGACACCCTCGACGTCTGGTTCGACTCCGGTACCACTCACTGGCACGTACTGCGTGGCTCGCACAACATCGGCCACGACAGCGGCCCGCGTGCCGACCTGTACCTGGAAGGTTCCGACCAGCACCGCGGCTGGTTCCATTCCTCGCTGCTGACCGGCTGCGCCATCGACAACCACGCGCCGTACCGCGAGCTGCTGACCCACGGCTTCACCGTGGACGAGAACGGCCGCAAGATGTCCAAGTCGCTGGGCAACACCATCGAGCCGCAGAAGGTCAACGACACCCTGGGTGCCGACATCATGCGCCTGTGGGTATCGGCGACCGACTACTCCGGCGAGATGGCCGTGTCCGAGCAGATCCTGCAACGCAGCGCCGACGCCTACCGGCGTATCCGCAACACCGCGCGCTTCCTGCTCTCCAACCTGTCCGGCTTCGACCCGGCCCGCGACCTGCTGCCGGCCGAAGACATGCTGGCACTGGACCGCTGGGCTGTGGACCGTACCCTGCTGCTGCAGCGCGAGCTGGAAGAGCACTACGGCGAGTACCGGTTCTGGAACGTCTACTCCAAGATCCACAACTTCTGCGTGCAGGAGCTGGGTGGTTTCTACCTCGACATCATCAAGGACCGCCAGTACACCACTGGCGCCAACAGCGTCGCGCGTCGTTCGTGCCAGAGCGCGCTGTACCACATCAGCGAAGCGCTGGTGCGCTGGATCGCGCCGATCCTGGCGTTCACCGCCGACGAGCTGTGGCAGTACCTGCCGGGCGAGCGCAACGAGTCGGTCATGCTCAACACCTGGTACCAGGGCCTGACCGAGCTGCCTGAAGGCATTGAGCTGGACCGCGCCTACTGGGACCGCGTGATGGCCGTGAAAGCTGCCGTCAACAAGGAGCTGGAGAACCAGCGTGCGGCCAAGGCCATCGGTGGCAACCTGCAAGCCGAAGTCACCCTGTTCGCCGACGAGGCCTTGAGCACCGACTTGAACAAGCTGGGCAACGAACTGCGCTTCGTGCTGATCACCTCGGCCGCCAGTGTGGCGCCGTTCGTCGAGGCCCCCGCCGATGCCGTGGTCACCGACGTGGCCGGCCTCAAGCTCAAGGTGGTCAAGTCCGGCCACGCCAAGTGCGGCCGCTGCTGGCACTTCCGTGCGGACGTGGGTGTGAACCCGGAGCATCCGGAAATCTGCGAGCGTTGCGTCGACAACATCAGTGGCAAAGGCGAGGTGCGTCACTATGCCTAACCCCAACGTGGGGCGCTTCGGGCGCCTCGCCTGGCTGTGGCTGAGCCTGCTGGTACTGGTCCTGGACCAGGCCAGCAAGCACTACTTCGAAGGTGCGCTGAGCCTGTACCAGCAGATCGTGGTCATCCCCGACTACTTCAGCTGGACCCTGGCCTACAACACCGGTGCGGCCTTCAGCTTCCTGGCCGACAGCTCGGGCTGGCAACGCTGGCTGTTCGCCCTGATCGCCCTGGTGGTCAGTGCGGTGCTGGTGGTGTGGCTCAAGCGCCTGGGGCGCAACGAGACCTGGCTGGCAATCGCCCTGGCCCTGGTGCTGGGCGGCGCGCTGGGCAACCTGTACGACCGGATCGTGCTCGGCCATGTGGTCGACTTCATCCTGGTGCACTGGCAGAACCGCTGGTACTTCCCGGCCTTCAACCTGGCCGACAGTGCCATCAGCGTAGGCGCGGTGATGCTGGCGCTGGATATGTTCAAGAGCAAAAAGTCCGGAGAGCCCGTGCATGACTGATACCCGTATTGGCCAGAACACCGAAGTCACCCTGCACTTCGCGTTGCACCTGGAAAACGGCGATACCGTCGACAGCACCTTCGAGAAGGCACCGGCGGTGTTCAAGGTGGGCGACGGCAACCTGCTGCCAGGGTTCGAAGCCGCGATCTTCGGCTTCAAGGCCGGTGACAGGCGCACCGTCAGCGTGCCGCCGGAGAACGCCTTCGGCCAGCCCAACCCGCAGAACGTGCAGATCATTCCCCGCTCGCAGTTCCAGGACATGGACCTGTCCGAAGGCCTGCTGGTGATTTTCAACGACGCGGCCAACGCCGAGTTGCCTGGCGTAGTGAAGGCATTCGATGATGCGCAAGTGACCATCGACTTCAATCACCCGCTGTCCGGCAAGACCCTGAACTTCGAGGTGGAAATCCTCGCGGTCAAGGCCCTTTGAGCCAGGAGTCAGCCATGCAGATCAAACTCGCCAACCCCCGCGGCTTCTGTGCCGGCGTGGACCGGGCGATCGAAATCGTCAACCGTGCCCTCGAGGTGTTCGGCCCACCGATCTATGTGCGTCACGAAGTGGTGCACAACAAGTTCGTGGTCGAAGACCTGCGCGCGCGCGGGGCGATCTTCGTCGAAGAGCTCGACCAGGTGCCCAACGACGTCATCGTCATCTTCAGCGCCCACGGCGTTTCCCAGGCCGTGCGCCAGGAGGCAGCGGGGCGTGGCCTGAAGGTGTTCGATGCGACCTGTCCGCTGGTGACCAAGGTGCACATCGAGGTGGCCAAGTACAGCCGCGATGGCAAGGAATGCATCCTGATCGGCCACGAAGGTCACCCGGAAGTCGAAGGCACCATGGGCCAGTACGACGCCAGCAATGGCGGTTCGATCTACCTGGTCGAGGATGAAGAGGATGTCGCCAGCCTGCAGGTGCGCGACCCTGAACGTCTGGCCTTCGTGACCCAGACCACCTTGTCGATGGACGACACCAGCCGGGTCATCGATGCGCTGCGTTCGCGCTTCCCGAGCATCGGCGGGCCGCGCAAGGACGACATCTGCTACGCCACCCAGAACCGCCAGGACGCGGTCAAGCAACTGGCGGACGAATGCGATGTGGTGTTGGTAGTGGGCAGCCCGAACAGCTCCAACTCCAACCGCCTGCGCGAGCTGGCCGAGCGCATGGCCACCCCGGCCTACCTCATCGATGGCGCCGAAGACCTGCAACGCAGCTGGTTCGACGGTGTGGCGCAGGTTGGCATTACCGCCGGTGCCTCGGCCCCTGAAGTGCTGGTGCGTGGCGTGATCGCCCAGTTGCGCGAATGGGGCGCCACCGGTGCCGAAGAGCTCGATGGCCGCGAAGAGAACGTCACCTTCTCGATGCCCAAAGAGCTGCGTGTGCGTTCACTGATCTGAGTGGGTAGCCGCGCACAGCGGCTCCTCGCTGGCGGTACGGCGCATGCTGACCCGTCCGGTGCGTGACAGCACTACCTGATACAGGCTGCGCTGACCGGGGCCTTCGCATACATGCAGGGTCCCGGCCTGGAACCCTCCCGATTGCTCCGGTACACCCAGCCCGCCAAAGCGAAGCTGGCGTGCCAGCGGCTGATTGCCTACTACGCGTATCTGCCCGCTGGCGCGGTACTCCTGCAGCACGCCTTCTTCTTCGGTGCCCATGCGCCATCCGTTGCTCCAGTTCCCGTCGATTGCCACCAGGCTGACTGGTCCGTTGCGCAGCAACGCTTCGCTGCGGGCGCTGCGCAGCGCCTGGGCCAGGTGTTGCGCCACGGCTTGACGCTGTAGGTCGCTGCTCATGGCGGTGTAGGCCGGAACCCCGATCTGCACCAGCACGCCTAGCAGTGCCAGCGCGTAAAGCAGTTGAATCAGTGTTACGCCTTGTTGCGCCATCGTGCATCCCTCCCTGGAAGTGCTTCTCTATAGGTTCGGCGTCGCACTGGCAGGCGTCCAGTCAGCCGGGGCGGCAAGTACACGGGGAAATTTCGCAGGAGGCGAACCCATGACAAGGAACGTGGAACGGGGCATGACCCTGATCGAGGTGCTGGTGGCATTGGTGGTGATGTCACTGGGAGTGTTCACGGCAGCCGCGCTGCAAGGGCGGGCGTTGTATGCCACCGACGGTGCCTTGCGCACCACCCAGGCGTTGTTGCTGGCTCAGGAGGTGCTGGAGCGGGTGCGCGCGGCGGGCAGGCTGGGCGCAGGCGAGGGCGCGCAACTGCAACGCGATCTGCAGGCAGTGGCCGGCGCGTCGGCGCAGGCCCGTGTCACTCAGGCGGGCGATGGCATTGCCCTCGACCTGCACTGGCCAGAAGGCGCGTTGGTGATCCGTGGGCGGGTGGCGCCATGAGGCGTGCTGCGGGCTTCGGCCTGGTAGAGGTATTGCTGGCGCTGAGCCTTGGCCTGTTGCTGCTGCTGGCTGGCAGCCGCCTGTTTGTGGCCGTATTGCACAGTTGGCAGGCCCAGGCCGTGGCGGCGCAGTTGCAGGAGGATGCGCGGCTTGCCTTGCAGCGCATGGCGCGCGACATTCGCATGGCCGGCGCTTTCGGTTGCCTGCGACGCGAGGCGATCAGCTTTGCCGACCCGGCGATTGCCGCCGTGTTTGCGCTGCCGTTAAGCATAAGTCTGGAGCCCGATGGCAATTTGCGCAGCCTGAGCCTGGTCGGTGCACAGAGCGGCGATACCGGCAGCCCGTCGAACTGGACGCTGGTGACCGACTGCGTGCTTGCTGCACGCGCCTATGCGGGCAAGCACCTGCCGGCGCCGGATGAGTTTGCCTTGCCGATTCACCGGCAGGTGTATCAGGTGGTTGCCGGGCAGTTGCGGTTGAGCAGTGGCAGTACCCAGGCAGTGCTGGTGGATAACGTTCACCGCGTGAGCGTGGATTTTGGCGTGGCCGATGCTGCTGGCCAGGTGGTCTATGTGGTGGCGGCGCCCGACCCCGCAAGAATCCGCAGTATCCGCATCCGCCTGACGCTGGCAGATCCGCAGCAGCGCGTACGCGCGCAGACCTATCACCTGGTGGCTGCTGTGCGTAGCCGTGTGCCATGAAAACGCAGGGCGGCATGGTGCTGCTGGTGAGCCTGGTACTGATGCTGCTGTTGGCCTTGCTGGGCATGTCGGCGCTGCATGGCGCAACCTTGCAGGCGCGCATGACGGGCAACCTGGAGGCAGCCTTGCAGGCGTTCGAGTCCGCCGAGGCGACGCTGCGGGCGGGGGAGGCGCGCGTGCTCGCGGGGCATGCCCCGCCCTTGCCCTGCGTGTACTGCCTGCCACCGCCAGAGGCCGCGCAGGTACGTGCTGGCGGGGTGCATGCGGGGGGAGGTGCCAGCTCCGGCCTGGCCTGGCAGGTGTACGAGCGCGGCTTCTACCTGATCCAGCCCCTGGGCGAGAGCAACCGCGCCGCGCATATGCCTGACGGCCTGCCCGTGCGCTTGTATCGCATCACTGCGGTGGGCAGGCAGCGGCAGGCACGGGTGGTGCTCGAGAGCGTACATGCACAGCCGCTGGCGCCGGGCGAACAGGCTGCGCGACGCATTCTGTGGCGGCAGATCCTGTGAGGCGCCGGGGCGTGCTGATGCACGAGCTGGGGTTGAGCCTGATCGAACTGTTGATTGTCGTCGCCGTGGTCGGCATTCTGGCGGGCATTGCCTACCCCAGTTACACCGACACGGTGAAAAGTGCCGCGCGCATCGAGGTGGCCGGGATGCTGTTCGAGAGTGCGCAGCAACTGGAGCGTCACCGGGCACGTACCGGTGAATATGCCGACAGCGATACCGTGACGACCCCGCTGCCATCCGGTACGCGCCACTACAGCCTGCATGCCAGCCGTGAGGCCGAGCGCTTCAGCCTGGTGGCCAGGCGCCGCGCCGAAGGGCTGATGGCCGCGGACCTGTGTGGCGACTTCGAACTCGACCACCGGGGGGTACAGGGCAACCCGCACGGTGATGCAGGGCAGGGGTGCTGGGGCAACTGAAGTCTTTCATTCGGGTACTGGATCAACAGATGACCAAGCAAGTAGTGATTGTCGGCGGTGGGGTGATTGGCCTGCTGACTGCGTTCAACCTGGCGGCGGATGTCGCGCAGGTGGTGGTATGCGACAAGAGCGCAGTCGGCCAGGAGTCCTCCTGGGCCGGGGGTGGGATTGTCTCGCCGCTGTACCCGTGGCGCTACAGCCCGGCGGTCACCGCACTGGCGCATTGGTCGCAGGACTTTTATCCACAGCTGGGCGAGCGCTTGTTCAGCGCGACCGGGGTAGACCCCGAAGTGCATGTTACCGGCTTGTACTGGCTTGACCTGGACGACGAGGCCGACGCTTTGGCCTGGGCAGCGCGCGAGGGGCGGCCATTGAGCGCGGTCGACATCGCCCAGGCCTATGCCGCCGTACCGGCACTGGGCCCGGGCTTCGAGCGCGCCATCTACATGGCGGGTGTCGCCAACGTGCGCAACCCGCGGCTGGTCAAGTCGCTGAAGGCGGCGTTGCAGGCATTGCCCAACGTCACGCTGCGCGAGCATTGCGAGATCACCGGTTTCAGCCGCGAAGGCGGTCGCATCAGTGGCGTTGAAACCACCGAGGGCCCGATCCTGGCCGACCAGGTGGTGCTGACCGCGGGTGCCTGGAGTGGCGATCTGCTGCACCTGCTGGGGCTGGAATTGCCGGTGGAGCCGGTCAAGGGGCAGATGATTCTGTTCAAGTGCGCGGACGATTTTTTGCCGAGCATGGTGCTGGCCAAGGGGCGTTATGCCATCCCGAGGCGCGATGGACATGTGCTGGTGGGCAGCACGCTGGAGCACGCAGGCTATGACAAGACCCCGACCGGGGACGCGCTGGTCAGCCTGAAGGCATCTGCGGTCGAGCTGTTGCCGGCGCTTGCGGATGCCACGCCGGTGGGGCATTGGGCGGGGCTGCGGCCGGGCTCGCCGCAAGGCATCCCCTATATTGGCGAGGTGCCGGGGTACGCCGGGCTGTGGTTGAACTGCGGCCACTACCGCAATGGTCTGGTGCTGGCGCCGGCATCGTGCCAGTTGTTTGCCGACCTGCTGCTGGGTCGCACGCCAATCATCGACCCTGCGCCCTATGCGCCAGCGGGTCGATTGGCCTGACCCGCAAGGGGCGCTCAGCCTTGGCGATTATCCCCAGGCCCCTGCTCCAGGTGCGCCGGGCTGCAGAACCACAGCTGCCCGCGGTGCAAGGCGCGATCACTGGGCAAATGCACGCCGCAATGGGCGCACCGCACCATTTTCAGCGGGTCATCGAGGGGCGGGCGATTATCGGCGCTGTTGCTGGCCTTGAACTTGCGCCACAACCAGAACGCAGCGGCAATCAGGGCAATCCAGAAAAGTAGGCGAACCATGGTGTCCAGCTTTGTCGAATGAAGAGCCCCCAGTTTAGGGCCTGGCAATAAAAAAGGGAGGCCCTTGGCCTCCCTTTATCTTTGCTGATACGCGGTATCAGTCGAATACGCCAAAGGTCATGTAGCTGAACCAGGAGCGGTCTTGGTTATTGCCTTCGGCGTCGTGATTCTCTTCCTCGATCACATCGCCATTTTCGTCTTTAGGCTGCAGTTCGTCGGGAATCGCGTCCTTGGCATCCTGGTACTGCTTCTGCACGTCCTGGTTGGCGCGGGTTTCGCCCGGCGGCAGCGGCGTTGCAGTCTCGATCAGGCCCAGGGTGGCCTTGGACAGCCACGAGCGGTTGTCCGCTTCGTCCTGCTGCGGCACGAACTGGCCATCGACCAGGCTCGGGTGATCGGGGTAGTTGAGCTTCAGGGTTTCCAGGCTGGTGGCCGCCAGGTCGTCCAGGTGCAGGCGCATGTAGGCTTCGGTCATCACCGCCAGGCCGTCGCCGACCGATGGGGTTTCCTGGAAGTTCTCCACCACGTAACGACCCCGGTTGGCTGCTGCTACATAGGCCTGACGGGTCAGGTAGTAATCGGCCACGTGGATCTCGTAGGACGCCAGCAGGTTGCGCAGGTAGATCATGCGCTGCTTGGCGTCAGGCGCGTAGCGGCTGTTGGGGAAGCGGCTGGTGAGCTGGGCGAACTCGTTGTACGAGTCACGCGCAGCGCCCGGGTCGCGCTTGGTCATGTCCAGCGGCAGGAAGCGCGCGAGCAGGCCACGGTCCTGGTCGAACGAGGTCAGGCCCTTGAGGTAGTAGGCGTAGTCGACGTTCGGGTGCTGCGGGTGCAGGCGGATGAACCGCTCGGCAGCCGACTTGGCAGCCTCGGGCTCGGCGTTCTTGTAGTTCGCGAAGATCAGCTCCAGCTGCGCCTGGTCGGCATAGCGGCCGAACGGGTAACGCGACTCCAGCGCCTTGAGCTTGGCAGTGGCGCTGGTATAGCTGTGGTTGTCCAGGTCGGCCTGCGCCTGCTGGTACAGCTCGGTTTCGCTGAGGTTTTCGTCGACGACTTCCTTCGAAGAACAAGCAGCAGTGAGTCCGAGGATGGCGATCAGCAGCAGGTGTTTCACTTGCATGGCGGCTTGCGTCCCTATGACGGCTGCTGTCTTGGGCGAGGCCGTCCTGTTATGATGAGCACCCCGGTTGGAACCCTCGGGGCAAAAGACGCCGTATTTAACCACAAGCGTGCAGCCGAAACCAAAGGCTGTGCCTCCGCCTGATTCGAGCATGTCCGAGAAAATTGAACTTCGCGCAGAGGTACCGTCCGAATTGGGCGGGCAACGCCTCGACCAAGTCGCTGCCCAACTGTTTGCCGAGCACTCACGCTCGCGCCTGTCCGCCTGGATCAAAGAAGGCCTACTGACCGTCGACGGCAACGTCGTGCGTCCTCGCGACATCGTCCACGGTGGTGCATTGCTGGCGCTGGATGCCGAGCAGGAGGCCCAGGGCGAATGGGTCGCGCAGGACATCGAACTGGATATCGTCTACGAAGACGACCACATCCTGGTCATCAACAAGCCGGCCGGGCTTGTGGTGCACCCGGCGGCGGGCCATGCCGACGGCACCCTGCTCAATGCCCTGCTGCACCACGTGCCCGACATCATCAATGTGCCGCGTGCCGGTATCGTGCACCGCCTGGACAAGGACACCACCGGTCTGATGGTGGTGGCCAAGACCATTCAGGCGCAGACCCAGCTGGTTTCTCAGCTGCAGAGCCGCAGTGTCAGCCGCATCTATGAATGCATCGTGATCGGCGTAGTGACCGCGGGCGGCAAGATCAACGCCCCGATCGGCCGCCACGGCCAGCAGCGCCAGCGCATGGCGGTGATGGAGGGTGGCAAGCAGGCCGTCAGCCACTACCGTGTGCTCGAGCGCTTCCGCTCGCACACCCACGTGCGCGTCAAGCTGGAAACCGGGCGTACCCACCAGATCCGCGTACACATGGCCCACGTCAACTTCCCGTTGGTTGGCGACCCGGTGTACGGCGGGCGCTTCCGCATCCCGCCAGCGGCCAGCGTGACCATGGTCGACGCACTCAAGACTTTCCCGCGCCAGGCCCTGCATGCACGCTTCCTGGAGCTGGATCATCCGGTGACCGGCGAGCGCATGGGCTGGGAATCCTCCCTGCCGGATGACTTCGTCTGGCTGCTGTCGCTGCTCAAGCAGGACCGCGAGGCCTTCGTCGGATGAGTGAGCTGACGCCCGACCTGCTGACCCCCGACTGGCCTGCGCCAGCCTGGGTCAAGGCGTGCGTCACCACCCGCGGCGGGGGCGTGAGCCTTGCGCCCTACGAGGCCTTGAACCTGGGCGACCACGTCGGCGATGCGCCGGCCGCGGTGGCCGAGAACCGCCGCCGTCTTACCGATACCTTCGCCATTCAGCCCGCCTGGCTCAAGCAGGTCCATGGGCTGGTGGTAGCGCACGCCGACCCGTCGCAGATCGCCGAAGCGGACGCCAGCTGGACCGCTACCCCCGGTATCGCCTGCACGGTGATGACCGCCGATTGCCTGCCCGTGCTGTTCTGTGACCGCGCAGGTACCCGTGTTGGCGCGGCGCATGCCGGCTGGCGCGGGCTGGTGGGCGGCGTGCTGGAAGCCACGCTGGACAGCCTGTGCGTACCCGCGCAGGACGTGCTGGTATGGTTGGGGCCGGCCATCGGCCCGCAGGCGTTTGAAGTGGGCAGTGAAGTGCGCGACGCCTTCATGACCGTTCATCCGGAAAGTGCCGATGCCTTCGTGCCGGGTACCCAGCCGGGCAAATTCCTCGCCGATATCTATGCCCTGGCCCGCATTCGCCTGGCCGCACGTGGCGTGACTGCCGTGTATGGTGGTGGTTTTTGCACCGTCACCGACCCTCGCTTCTACTCCTTCCGCCGCAACCCCGTCACCGGGCGCCAGGCCTCGCTGGTGTGGCTGGCCGCGCGCTGACCTGGATCAAGCCCGCTACGCTTGAATCTTCCACAATCACCCTTATCTATAGGGGTATCTCAGGCAGGTTTTTCTTCATCAGGTGTGTCCATCGCTCCGGCCTGCCCATCAAAGGAAGGTAACTTATGCGTATAGACCGTTTGACCAGCAAGTTGCAGCTGGCGTTATCCGACTCCCAATCCCTGGCGGTGGGCATGGACCACCCCGCAATCGAGCCTGCGCACCTGATGCAGGCACTGCTCGACCAGCAGGGTGGCTCGATCAAGCCGCTGCTGATGCAGGTGGGCTTCGACGTCAACAGCCTGCGCAAGGCCTTGGGCAAAGAGCTCGACCAGCTACCGAAAATCCAGAACCCTACCGGCGACGTGAACATGTCGCAGGACCTGGCGCGCCTGCTCAACCAGGCCGACCGCCTGGCCCAGCAGAAGGGCGACCAGTTCATCTCCAGCGAACTCGTGCTGTTGGCGGCCATGGACGAAAACAGCAAGCTGGGCAAGTTGCTGCTTGGCCAGGGCGTAAGCAAGAAAGCCCTGGAAAACGCCATCAGCAACCTGCGCGGTGGCGAAGCCGTCAATGACCCCAATGCCGAGGAGTCGCGCCAAGCCCTGGACAAGTACACCGTCGACCTGACCAAGCGTGCCGAAGACGGCAAGCTCGACCCTGTGATCGGCCGTGACGACGAGATCCGCCGTACCATCCAGGTGCTGCAGCGCCGTACCAAGAACAACCCGGTGCTGATCGGTGAGCCTGGCGTGGGTAAAACCGCCATCGCCGAAGGCCTGGCCCAGCGCATCATCAATGGCGAAGTGCCCGACGGCCTCAAGGGCAAGCGCCTGCTGTCGCTGGACATGGGGGCACTGATTGCTGGCGCCAAGTTCCGCGGCGAGTTCGAAGAGCGCCTCAAAGGCCTGCTCAATGAATTGTCCAAGCAGGAAGGCCAGATCATCCTGTTCATCGACGAGTTGCACACCATGGTCGGCGCCGGCAAGGGCGAAGGCTCGATGGACGCCGGCAACATGCTCAAGCCTGCGCTGGCGCGCGGCGAGCTGCATTGCGTCGGTGCCACCACGCTGAACGAATACCGCCAGTACATAGAGAAGGACGCCGCGCTCGAGCGTCGTTTCCAGAAGGTATTGGTGGAAGAGCCCAGCGAAGAAGACACCATCGCCATCCTGCGGGGCCTCAAGGAGCGTTACGAGGTGCACCACAAGGTGGCCATCACCGACGGCGCGATCATTGCCGCGGCCAAGCTCAGCCACCGCTACATTACCGATCGTCAGTTGCCCGACAAGGCCATCGACCTGATCGACGAGGCAGCCAGCCGCATCCGCATGGAGATCGACTCCAAGCCTGAGGTGCTCGACCGCCTGGAACGTCGCCTGATCCAGTTGAAGGTGGAATCCCAGGCCCTGAAGAAAGAAGACGACGAGGCCGCCCTCAAGCGCCTCGAGAAGCTGACCGAGGAAATCGTGCGGCTGGAGCGTGAATACGCCGACCTGGAAGAAATCTGGACCTCGGAGAAAGCCGAAGTGCAGGGTTCTGCGCAGATCCAGCAAAAGATCGAGCAGTCGCGCCAGGAGCTCGAAGCGGCACGCCGCAAGGGCGACCTCAGCCGCATGGCCGAGCTGCAGTACGGGGTGATCCCGGACCTGGAGCGCAGCCTGCAGATGGTCGACCAGCACGGCAAGGCCGAGAACCAGCTGCTGCGCAACAAGGTGACCGAGGAAGAGATCGCCGAAGTGGTCAGCAAGTGGACCGGTATCCCGGTGGCCAAGATGCTCGAAGGCGAGCGTGAAAAGCTGCTGAGCATGGAAAGCCTGTTGCACCAGCGCGTGATCGGCCAGGAAGAGGCCGTGGTGGCCGTCTCCAATGCGGTGCGTCGTTCGCGTGCCGGCTTGTCCGACCCTAACCGGCCAAGTGGTTCATTCCTGTTCCTGGGCCCGACCGGCGTGGGCAAGACCGAGCTGTGCAAGGCGCTGGCGGAGTTTCTGTTCGACACCGAGGAGGCCATGGTGCGTATCGACATGTCCGAGTTCATGGAGAAGCACTCCGTGGCGCGGCTGATCGGTGCACCGCCAGGCTATGTGGGCTACGAGGAGGGCGGTTACCTCACCGAGGCGGTGCGTCGCAAGCCGTATGCCGTGGTGCTGCTGGATGAGGTCGAGAAGGCCCACCCGGACGTGTTCAACGTGTTGCTGCAGGTGCTTGAAGACGGTCGTCTTACGGACAGCCATGGGCGTACGGTAGATTTTCGCAATACCGTGATCGTGATGACCTCCAACCTGGGCTCGGCACAGATCCAGGAGCTGGTGGGTGATCGCGAGGCGCAGCGGGCTGCGGTGATGGACGCAGTGGGGGCGCACTTCCGTCCCGAGTTCGTCAACCGTATCGACGAGGTGGTGGTGTTCGAGCCGCTGGGCCGCGACCAGATTGCCGGCATTACCCAGATCCAGCTGACACGCCTGCTCAGCCGTCTGGCCGAGCGCGACCTGAGCCTGGAGCTGAGCCCCGAGGCGTTGGACAAGCTGATCGCGGTCGGTTACGACCCGGTGTACGGTGCACGGCCGCTGAAACGGGCGATCCAGCGCTGGATCGAAAACCCGCTGGCACAGCTGATTCTGTCCGGTCGCTTCATTCCTGGCACCCGCATTACCGCCAGGCTTGAGGGCGAAGAGATCGTGTTTGCCTGAGTTTTCGGCGGGTTACGCGAAGGCCTCGAATTTCGAGGCCTTTTTTCTTTGCATTTTGCTTCGAGTGCTTGTAAAGTGCGCCCCGCTGTATGTCACCCCGCAGGTTTCCGGCAGAAGTGGGAATCTGAAAAAAAGTTGCAAATCAGTATGTTGAATGCAAATTAAGGGTTGACAAGGGTTTTGAAAGTTGTAGAATAGCGCGCCTCAGAGACATGAACGCAGCGATGCACAAGGTCGAAGGGTTCGAAGCGGTAGTGATACAGTTTTCGAAATTGCAGTACGTTGTAATTGAAATTGATAGTTCCGCGATAGCTCAGTCGGTAGAGCAAATGACTGTTAATCATTGGGTCCCAGGTTCGAGTCCTGGTCGCGGAGCCAAATTTCAAACCGGGGTATAGCGCAGTCCGGTAGCGCGCCTGCTTTGGGAGCAGGATGTCAGGAGTTCGAATCCCCTTACCCCGACCATTTTTGGGTCGTTAGCTCAGTTGGTAGAGCAGTTGGCTTTTAACCAATTGGTCGTAGGTTCGAATCCCACACGACCCACCATTTTTGAACCCGGTTCGCTGGGTTTGAATCTTAAAAGGTTGGAACGCCCTTAGCGTCCAGCCGTAAAAAAGGCACCTTAACCGGTGTCTTTTTTTTACCGGGGTATAGCGCAGTCCGGTAGCGCGCCTGCTTTGGGAGCAGGATGTCAGGAGTTCGAATCCCCTTACCCCGACCATCTTCAGAAAAAAAGGCACCTTGCAAAGGGTGCCTTTTTTTTGTCTGTGGTTTTTGTCTGTTTGCACTGGTGGGCGCTTCTGGCCGACAGGCCGTGGGAGCTGGCTTGCCAGCGAACTGGCGCGCAGCGGCAGCAAAACCGGTACCCGCGGTACACCTGGAGGGATAGGAAGCGCGCAATAACGTCAGCCACCCCCTGCCTTGCGCAGGGGGGGGCGTGCATCTACCGCATCAGTGCAGCTTCAAGCGTGGCTCGGTACCGCGCCCGATACGGCTGCCCAGCATCAGCATCAACGTACGGAAGGTGCCATACAGCGCCATCTGGTGCATGCGGTACAGCGACACATAGAACATCCGCGCCAGCCAGCCTTCCAGCATCACGCTGCCGGTCAGGTTGCCCATCAGGTTGCCCACTGCCGAGAAGCGCGACAGTGATACCAGCGAGCCGTAGTCACGGTACGCGTAGGTCGGCAGCGTCTTGCCTTCCAAGCGCGCTTTCAGCCCCTTGGCCAGCAACGATGCCTGCTGGTGCGCCGCCTGGGCGCGTGGCGGCACATTGCGGTCACTGCCTGGCTGCGGGCACGCGGCGCAATCACCAAACGCGAAAATGTCATCGTCCAGGGTGGTCTGCAGCGTCGGTCGCACCACCAACTGGTTGATGCGGTTGGTTTCCAGGCCGTCGATATCCTTCAGGAAACCCGGTGCACGAATACCGGCCGCCCATACTTTCAGGCTGGCATGGATCACCTCGCCATTGGCAGTCTTGAGCGTGTCTGCGTTCACTTCGCTGACCGAGGCATTGGTCAGCACCGTCACGCCCAGCTTTTCCAGGGTCTTGTGCACCGGCACGCTGATGCGCTCGGGCAGGGCAGGCAACACCCGCGGCCCGGCTTCGATCAGGGTGATCTGCATGTCCTTGGGCTGAATGCGGTCCAGCCCATAGGCGGCCAGTTCATGGGCCGCATGGTGCAGTTCGGCCGCCAGCTCCACGCCTGTGGCACCAGCACCCACGATCGCTACGCTGATCTTCTCGCTGGCCAGGTCCCCCGCGTGCGCACGCAGGTAATGGTTGAGCAGTTGCTGGTGGAAGCGCTCGGCCTGCTTGCGGGTGTCCAGGAACAGGCAGTGCTGCGCCGCACCCAGGGTGCCGAAGTCGTTGGTGTTGCTGCCGACCGCAATCACCAGCGTGTCGTATGCCAGGGTGCGCGCCGGCAACAGCTCGCGACCGTCTTCATCCAGGGTGGCGGCCAGTTGGATCTGCTTGGTCGCCCGCTCCAGGCCGCTCATGCGCCCGAGCTGGAACTGGAAGTGGTTCCACTTGGCCTGCGCCACATAGTTGAGCTCGTCTTCGGACGAGTTCAGCGAGCCGGCCGCCACTTCGTGCAGCAGCGGCTTCCAGATGTGCGTCAGGTTGGCGTCGACCAGGGTAATGGCGGCCGTGCCACGCTTGCCCAGGGTCTTACCCAGGCGGGTCGCCAGTTCCAGGCCGCCGGCGCCGCCGCCGACAATCACGATACGGTGAGTCATGGGGATATCTCATAAGGTTTACGGAATTCGGGGGCAGGTCCTGAGTGGCCGGCCGCGCAGGGCGGACGGTTCGGGCGAGCGCAAGGCAGCTCATAGCACCAGGTAACTCAGGAGGCGGCTCAACAGGCCAAGGCTGATGGTCACGACCACCACCAGCACAAGGAGCAGCCACGGCCGGAAAGGCTTGCGCTCGACTTGGTGTTGGGGGGCACGCAGGTAGTCATCGACTCGTCGCTGGTCTTCGGGATTCAGGCGGCTGGTCATGGAGGCCTCGTCAGGTAGACGCATGTGACTGCGGGAACGCTACAGTGTTCACTGTAGTCGGTCGCTTGGGGCTTACCTGGGATCGTGAGGCGGTGGTGACCGCTAATGATTGCGCTTTGTATCACCGGCGTCGGATTTTATCCATCCTGTGTTTGTAGGGGCTTTGCCTCACAGGCTGATGCCCACGTCGAAAACGATGCTGCGGCCCAGGTTGGCGCGCAGAAAGTCCGGCGCGTCGGGATGTGCGAACAGCACGCGCGCAAAAGTCGGGCCCACCAGCGACAGCGAACGCCAGCCCTGGCGCAGGTATTCGGTGGGCGGTGGAAAGTGGCTGTTGAGGTCCAGCACTTCACGCTTGAGGCTGGCGAAGGCAATGATGTCCAGCTCGCCCAGCTCCAGGTTGCGTTCACGGTAGTTGTGCGATTTTTTACGCAGGGTCGGCGCCAGGCGTTGCAGCAGTTCCTGTGCGCTGATGCGTCGGGGGCGGGCTTCGCGGCGCACCAGTTGCGCGAGGGAAAACGCGCTGCGCCGACGTTGCAGCTCTTCACGCCATTCGTCGTTGAGCCGGCGCCCTTCATCGAGCACGAAAAACACCTCGAAGGCCGCATCGCGAAACAGCACGTCGGGCGGTTCCTGGCCGGCAGCGGTGAAGTCTTCGCTGCGGTAGGGGATGTTCAGGCCTTGCAGCAGGCGCTGGCAGACCCAACGCTCGCGCTCCCATTTGCGGGCATTGGAGAGAAACGCATTGGCTTGTTCGGCCTGAATGGTAAGCAGGCGAAGGTAGTCTGAGTCATCCATGGGTCAAGCTTAGCGCTCAAATCATGACAATGCCGAATTCCTCATCGCTCATCCTTGAGCGCTATGTGGCTGAAAGATATGCCCTAGAATGGCGCCATCGATTGGTTGGCGACTCCATCAGGGAAGACTCATGAGCGTTGTGAACATGCCCACCATTGTCGGCTCGGGCACTTTTCTGGCAGGCGTGGTGGTGTACGGGCTGGTCATGCTGTTCGCGCCGGTACCCACGCTGCCTGAGGGCACGCCCGACGGCCTGTACGTGCAACTGGCCGAGCACGACGCCAGGTACTACGCCTTGTCGTTCTACAAAAAGCAGGAGGGCGAGCGGCTGGAGCAGAAAAAATCCGGCACCTACTCCAACATCCAGGTGCTCGATGCCATGCCGGGTGTGCAGTCGCTGGTGGTCGAATTCGCCGATGCGCGCGCGTGCTACGGCGCTACCGCTACGTTGTCGGTGGGCCAGGGCGTCGCCAGCCTGGCGCAGTTGCAGCGCAACCCCAGCTGCGAGTTGCCCGAGTGGCTGGTCGAAGGCGCCAGCTTCAAGATCCTGCCCGCCCCTCGTGACGAAGACGAAGAGCCGACTACGGCCACAACCGAGGCCAGCTGAACCCGCCACATCGGCGTGTAGAATGTCAGCCAGGGTGCTGGCGCATGGTACAGAAGGGGTACAAGCCCGTGATTGGCGCGCAAGTGTTATCGGATCAAAGCCTCGTGCTCGGCTGGCTCGGCTACGTGCCGCTGCTGCTGTGGGCGATGTGGCGTACCTCGTGGGTCGAGCTGTTTGCCGACAGGCGGCGCCAGCACCTGATGTTCGGCACCATGTTCGCGCTGTTTGCACTGTGGCTGGTGCGACGCGACTTCGACACCGGGGTCTCGTACCACTTCATCGGCATGACCGCCGTGACCTTGCTGCTGGATTGGCCGCTGGCGATTGTCGGGGCGCTGGTCGCGCAAGTCGGGCTGGTGGCACTGGGTCGTCAGGACCTTGCGGCGATGGGCGTGAATGGCCTGCTGCTGATCGGCCTGCCGGTGTTGGTGACGCAAGTGTGCGCAATGCTGGTGGAGCGTGCGCAGCCCAGGAACCTGTTCGTGTACATCTTCTTTTCGGGCTTTTTCGCCGCCGCGCTGTCGGCACTGCTGTGCCTGGGGGCAAGCCTGGGGCTGCTGTGGCTGGACGGGCGCTTCGCGATGCCGGAATGGCTATCGGACTTTATCGGCTACCTGTGGCTGATCATCTTTCCCGAGGCCTTCATCAACGGCATGGTGATCAGTGCGCTGGTGGTGTTCTGCCCCGAGTGGCTGGAGACCTTCAACCGGACCCGCTACCTGCAGGCCCCGTGGAAGGATGACGAACCGCGCGCTTAATGTTCGCGCGGGTTGAAGTCCCCGGAAAACAGCTCGTCTTCGGCATCTGGCGCCACCGGGATCTTGTGCTCCTCGGACGCCCACGCCCCCAGGTCGATCAGTTTGCAACGGTCGGAGCAGAACGGCCGTTGGGTGTTGGCTGCGTTCCATTCAACAGGGGCGCCACAGGTCGGGCAGTCTACGGTCAGGGGTTGGCTCATGCTTGGCCTCCACGCAAAGTCAGGTAAAAGTGATGCAGGCGGTCGACCTCCGAGTGCAGCCAGGCCAGGTCGCGGTCGTTGACCAGCACGTCGTGCGCGTGGCGCAGGCGCTCTTCGCGGCTGGTCTGCGCCTTGAGAATGGCCTGCACCTGTTCGGCGCTGGTCTGGTCGCGCTGCAGGGTGCGTTCAATCTGCAAGGCCTGCGGGGCATCGATCACCAGCAGGCGCTGGCACCGCTTGTATTGCCCCGACTCGATCATCAGCGGTGAAACGAACACCGCGTACGGCGACTCGGCCTTGGCCAGGTAGCTGAAAATCTCCTGGCCGATCAGCGGGTGCAGCAGGGCTTCGACCCAGCGGCGTTGCTCCGGGTCACTGAAAATCAGCTGGCGCAGGGCAGCTCGGTCCAATTGACCGTCGCTTTGCAGCACGCCGGGGCCGAAGCGTTCGACGATGCTGGCCAGCGCCGGCCGGCCAGGTTCGACCACCCAGCGCGCGGCCTGATCGGCGTCCACCAGGTGCACGCCCAGCTCGATGAAGCGTTGCGCTGCAGCGCTCTTGCCGCTGCCGATGCCACCGGTGAGGCCGAGAATCCAGGGGGTGAAGGCGGGTGTGGTCATTGCAGTCCGGCAAATTGCAGATAGGAAGTGGTTATTTGACCACCCCAGAGCAGTGCGATCCAGCCCGCAATGGCCAGATAGGGACCAAAGGGTATCGGCGTACTGGCTTGCTGGCCGCGCAGGCGCAGCAGCACCAGGCCGAGCAGGGCGCCCACCAGCGACGCCAGCAGCAGCGTCAACGGCAAGATCTGCCAGCCGCCCCAGGCACCGAGCATGGCCAGCAGCTTGAAGTCGCCGTAGCCCATGCCTTCCTTGCCGGTGACCAGCTTGAACAGCCAGTACACCGTCCACAGGCTCAGGTAACCAGCGACCGCGCCCCACAGCGCCTGGTCCAGCGGCACGAACAGCTCGAAGGCGTTAAGGATCAACCCCAACCACAGCAGCGGCAGTACGAGCACATCGGGCAGCAACTGGTGCTGGATATCGATCAGGCTCATGGCCAGCAGCCCCCAGCTCAGCAGCATGAAGGCCGCCGCGTTGGCGCTGAAGCCGAAATGCCAGGCCGCGAAAAGGCTCAGGCCGGCGCTGGCCACCTCCACCAGGGGGTAGCGCGCACTGATCGGCGCCTTGCAGGCCGAGCAGCGCCCGCGCAGGCACAGGTAACTGAGCACCGGGATGTTCTCCCACGCGCGGATACGGTGATGGCAGTGCGGGCAATGCGAGTGCGGCAGCATCAGGTCGAAGCGCGGTTCGGGCGGGTCGGGCAGCGCCAGCGCTTCGCGTGCTTCACTGCGCCATTGGCGCTCCAGCATCAGTGGCAGGCGGTGCACCAGCACATTGATGAAGCTGCCCACGATCAGGCCCAGCAGCAGGGCGCAGCACAGGTAGGCCAGCGGTTGGCTGGCCAGAGTTTCGAACAGGTCCATATTCAGATCACATCGCCCAGCTGGAAGATCGGCAGGTACATGGCGATCACCAGGCTTCCCACCACCAGCCCGAGAATCAGCACGATCACCGGTTCCAGCAAGCTGGCCAGGGCGTCGAGCAGATGGTCGATGGCGGTTTCATGGTGGCTGGCAATCCTGTCGAGCATATCGTCGAGCGTGCCGGATGTCTCGCCAATGGCGCACATCTGCACGCACAGCGTTGGGAACAGCGGGTTGCTGCGCATGGCACTGCTCAGTGACAGGCCGCTGCCGATGTCCTGGCGCAGGCGCAGTGCGGCCTGCTCGTACAGCGCATTGCCGCAGGCGGCGGCCACCGGGCCCAAGGCTTCGGTGAGCGGCACGCCGGCGCTGAACGAGGTCGCCAGCGTGCGAGAAAACCGCGCCAGTGCGGCGTGTTCCAGCAATGGGCCGGCAATCGGCAGCTTGAGCCCCATGCGCAGCGCCCACAGGCGCACGGCGGGCTGGCGCTGGTAAAGGCGCTGCACGCCGAACCCCAGGCCCACTGCGCCCGCGAACACCAGCAACAGGTGTTGCCCCAGCCAGTCGGCCAGTTGAATGACCGCCAGGGTAAACCCCGGTAGTTGCGCCCCGAAGCCTGCGAACATCACCTGAAACTGCGGCACCACCTTGAGCAGCAACAGGCACGCCACGCTCAGCCCTACCAGCAGTACCAGCGCGGGATAGATCATGGCTTTTTTAAGCCGCGCACGCAGTGCCTGACGCTTCTCCTGCAGGGTGGCCAACTGATCGAGCAGGCTGTCCAGACGCCCGGACTGTTCGCCCACCGCCACCAGATTGCAATACAGCGGGTCGAAATGGCGGGGGTGCTTGCGCAGCGCATCGGCCATGCCGCAGCCGGCCGCGATATCGGCCTTGAGGGTGACGATCAGGCTGCGCAGGTGCGGGTGCTTGCAGCCTTCGACGATGATATCCAGCCCTTGCAGCAGCGGTATTCCTGCCTTGAACAGGGTGGCCAGCTGGCGGCTGAACTGCGCCAGCTCCTGCGTACCCAGCGTGGCGGGCAGGCGCAGGGTGAGGGTGTGGGCGGGGTTGACCTGCGTGGGGCGGATACCGCGGTTGCGCAACAGCGCCTTGATCAACGCGGGGCTCTGCCCGCTGCAGTGGCCGCTGATGGGCGTGCCGCTGCGGTCGATACCTTGCCAGGCGTAGTTACGTGTCTTCAGTCTCATCGCTACATCCTTGTGGCGTTGGGTGGGCACAAACCCCGTAACAGCTTGGGGGCGGGTAGGCCGGGCACTGCGGCCCGGTGCCCACTAGAGTAGTCGAGCACGCTGCTCGGCCAAGCCGGCGCAGGGTGACAAAAGGTGTCTGTTCGGGCTTACTGGCGCGCTTGTCGGCCGGCGGGTTCCGGGCCGTGATTGTGTGTTTTTGCGAGAGGGGAAAATGTCCATGAAAGGGCAGCGCGGTATTACGTTGATCGAATTGATGATCGTGGTGGCGATCATCGGCATCCTGGCGACCATTGCCATGCCGATGTACACCAACCACCAGGCGCGGGCCAAGGCCACGGCCGGGTTGGCCGAGGTATCGGCGTTGAAGACCGCCTTCGAGGTGCGCATCAACCAGGGCGGCGACGTGGCCGATGTGGCGGCGCTGGGCGGGCAGGCGAGCACGGCCAATTGCACCTTGAGTGCATCCGGCGTGGCGGCTACGGGTGTGGGCAGCATTGCGTGCGTATTGGTGGATGCGCCGGCCCCGGTGCTGGGCAAGACCCTCACCTTGAACCGCTCGGCCACGGGCTGGGCGTGCAGCACCGACATCGAGGCCGACCTGGCCCCGGCGGGGTGCACCTCGACGCAGGCGGGCAATGAGTAATAGCTGTTGATAAACAGTGATTTGCGAAACCGTGGCGGCAGTGGTAGCGTTGTCGCCACGCCGGTGTAGCTCAGTCGGTAGAGCAGCGCACTCGTAACGCGAAGGTCGCAGGTTCGATTCCTGTCTCCGGCACCAGAGTAGAATTTCAGGCAGCCTGTGGCTGCTTATGAAGCACCCGACAAAGCCCGCCTAGTGCGGGCTTTGTCTGCTCAACTGCCAACATCCCGGCATGTCCAAGTTTGTAGGAATTTATCTCTCAGTCTTCTTTCCCTCAGGATTTTCGGAAATTTCCGCCTGCCGTAGCCATTGCGGAGCAATCCCTATGGGGATAACTTCCTCTGGTCGCAGCAAAATCTGCGACTAGGTGTAGGAACCTGCTGGTAAACTTGGCGCATGCACTAGGCGCCCCAATCACTACGGCTGGCGCTTTTTTGCGTTTTCTGTGATGTGTTATGGCGGCTGTGTGTGGGCAGGCTTCGGCTTGGCCGGGTTCCAAGTTTCCCGGTATTCCTACCCCATACACAGCTGCCACCCAATCCCGTAGGAAGGATCGTGGTAGCCCCAAACTCAAAACTTGGAGTCTCATGCATGCTTATTCGCATTCTGAGCAGGATCCTCGCATTCGCTCTCCGCCGCCGTACGCCGCCGGTGTCTTCCTCTCATTTTTCCCACCCCATCCATACGCAAGCTCATTCCATGTGGGAAGGCAGGCATCCCCATGATTGATCAGGAACGCTTGTCCGTCATCCAGAGCTATGCTTGGACCCTCGAGTTACTCGGTGAAGCGCTTGTTCAGCATGACGAGGTGTTGGAGTGTGAGCACAATCCGCAACTGAGCTTTCGTAACACGGCGGGTATCCATCAGGCGATTCGGGTGATCAGCCGGTTAGCGAGTGAGCAATGTGGAAAGTTGCTTAAGCCCGAAGATTAGATGCCGGGTGATAGTGATTTAAGAAAGTTTGGCTACACCCTTGAAAATAGCGCTGCTCCACACGTTCCCCTCGGGAAACTCCGATCCAGTCAGTGCTACCTGTGTTGACTAGATCGGAGTTTCCCTATGGATGGCTCGAAAGC
>NZ_JAHTBI010000101.1 GCF_019168305.1 Pseudomonas aegrilactucae | reverse complement strand
GCTTGCCAGCGAAGGCCGCAGCGCAATTTCTAGGGCACCAGCCGCAACGTCCCCTCTGTCTCCCCCGCCAACCCCATCAGCGCCCGCTGATACTTCCCGTCGATGTAATCCTGCGCCTGATCGGCATAGTGCTTGTCGAACAGCACACCGCTCTGCCCGACCGGGTTGATGCTCAGTGCCGTCCCCGCATCGGCGAAGTCGATCAGGCGTCGCGTCGACGGCCCGTAGGTCACAGGCCAAGGCGCCGGGCCCAGTTTCGACGACAGGTTGTTCGGTACCTCGTGTGCACCTGGCGCCGCGAACGGCCCCACGTTGAACAACAGGTTCAGCGGCTTCTGCAGGCCCAGCGGATGCGCGTGGGTCAGGGTATGCGCCTTGCCCCACTGCCAGCGGGCAGGGTCGTCGCCGAAGGTCGTGCGCAGGTGCGCCAGGGTGTTGTCCCAGGCCAGCTTGATCACCGTTTCCCGGTCGCTGTGCGTGTTGCTGCCCTTGCGCGCCCACCACTCTGCGTCCACGTCTGCCGCCAGCCTTGGCAGCAACGTATCCACGGTGCGTGTCGACAGCAGTGTCTCGAACCATTCGTCCCCGAGTTCGTCCTGCAGGGCGGCCCGGGCGAACTCGTAGAGGAACTGCTTGAACAGCGTGGCGCTGGTCGACTCCACCGGGTAGTCGCTACGCCATCCGGCCAGTTGCTCGACCAGTTCGCGCTCGTGCTCGTCGGTCACCACCTCGCGCAACACCGACAGCACCGGCGTGAGGAAATGCGACCCATAGGCGGTCGCCGTGTCCAGTTGCAGTGCCTGGCTGTTGTGCAGGTCCCATTTGACGTTGGGCGAGGCGAGGTTGGTATTGATCTGGCGGCCGCGATCGGGCGGGTTGTAGTAGCCGGGGATGACCCTGCCGGTGGGCGACACCGGCTGGAAATTGGCCGAGACGATGTAGCCCGCCTTCGGGTTCTCCTGCTGAGGGTTGGCGCTGAACGGGTAGAAGCCGAGCTTGTCGGCCTGCGCCGTGCTGCCATCGAGGATGAATGCGGGGTTTACCCCTTGTGGACGAATCGGCAGCTGCGCCGCCGCCCACCAGCCGATGTCGCCGCGTGCGTTGGCCCATACCAGGTTGAGCCCGGGCGCGTGGATCTTGGCCGCGGCCGTGCGCATCCGCTCCAGCGTGTTGGCGCGGTTGATGTCATAGAAGGCTTCGAGGATGGGGTTCTCGGTTTCCAGGAACGCCCACCACATCGCGATCGGCGTACCGGTGCCGTGCCCGCTGACGGCGGTATTGACGATCGGCCCATGGGGCGAGCGGCGCAGGGTGATGGTGCGCGGCGCCTCGCCCTTGACCTTGATCTGCTGCTGGCTGGAGGTCAGGTCCTGCCACTGGCCGTGGATCTTCACCTGCTCGGGGTTGTCGGGGTTGACCTGCTCGGCGATCAGGTCGAGGTCGTCGTTCTGGAACATCGTCAGGCTCCAGCCGAACTCCCGGTTGTGGCCCAGCGAGGCGAACGGGTTGAGTGCCTGGTGATAGCCGTACAGGTGAAAGCCGGGTGCGGTCAGCTCAGCCTCGTACCACACCGACGGCACCGAGAAGCGAATGTGCGGGTCGCCTGCCAGCAGTGGCTTGCCACTGGCGGTGAGCTTGCCGCTGAGTGCCCAGGCATTGCTGCCCTCGAACTGCGGCAGCCCGGCATCGCCCAGTGCCTGGTGGCTGACCCGGGCGATGCGGCTCAGGTCGCGCCAGTCGGCGGCGGCCAGGTGCGGCGGGGTCTGTACCGGGCCTTGCGGGTCCCACTCCAGATCGAAGTCGCTGAGGTAGTACTTGCCCAGGTGATCGCGCACATAAGTCAGCAGCGGCTCGGTGCGAAACGCGGCGGCGAAGCTGTAGGCCATGAAGCCGGCAATGCTCAGGGTGTCCTCGGCGGTGAACGGGCGTGGCGTGATGCCGAGCAGGTCGAATTCGATCGGCTTGGGGTGCGACGCCTGCCAGGCGTTGACGCCCTCCAGGTAAGCCTGCAGGGCCAGCCATGCGGGGGCCTGCCTGTCCTGGCGCTGGACCATCAGCGCGGCCTGTTCGGCAATGCGCAGGCTGCGAAACAGCGTGTCGGTTTCCACCAGCCTGGGGCCCAGCACTTCGGCCAGCTCGCCTTTGGCCAGGCGCCGGGTGATCTCCATCTGGAACAGGCGGTCCTGGGCGTGCACGTAGCCCAGCGCGCGGTACAGGTCGGTCTCGTTCCGTGCCTGGATGTGCGGTACGCCGCGTGTGTCATAGCGCACGCTGACGGGGGCTTGCAGGCTGGCCAGGGTGACCTCGCCGTCACGTTGTGCCAGCTTGCCGTGCACATACCAGTAGCCGCCGCCGGCCACGGCGGCGATGACCACGGCGAGGAGGGTAAGGCTGCGTTTCATCGAGACTCCTTGTGCTGTGATGATGCCCGTGTCGGGCGCTACCAGGGACAGTAACAGCCCACGGCGAGCGTGTGGGTGACGCTGACCGCGCGCCCCTGGCTCAGTGCCTGAAGGATAGGCTCGATGAAGCTGTTGCTTGAGTTGCAGGTGGCGCCTTCGCTGTAGGGGCCGAAGTAGGCCAACTGGCCGTTGCGATCCCAGATCGCCACGGCAGGGCTGGCGGGCAGGTGTTCGGCGCCGGGCAACGCGGGCAGCGGCTCGAGGGCGCCGAGGGGGGGCGGGCAGTTGGCCGCGGGTGCCGGGCTTTTGCACGACGTGGAAGGTGACGCCCTGCGGGGCGAAGTGTTCGACGAGTTCGGCCAGGTGCTGCTGGTTGCCGACATTGCACGGGCAGGCCGGATCCCAGAAATGCACGACGCGGATCGGGCCGGGACCGGCGAGGGTGTCGGGCAGGCGCAGGTGATCGCCGGCGAACAGCGCGGTCTGGTTGTCGAAGGGGCGCAGGTAACGGCTCTGGAAGCTGTCGTAGGCCCACCACAGGCCGGCGGTGCACAGCAGCAGGGTGAGGCCGGTCAGCAGGTGGCGGGGCATCGGGATTCCATTTCGAGACAGGTGTGGGCCCTTTCGCTGGCAAGCCAGCTCCCACAGGGATCGATGGCGTGCACAAATCTGTGGGAGCTGGCTTGCCAGCGAAAGGGCCGGAACAGACAACAAAAAAGTCACCTAGCTTGCCACGCCGCCGCCAACAGATGAATATCCCGGATCAATCCTTTGCCCTGTGTGTGGAAACCCTTTATGCCCGCCTCCTTCGACCCCGACTCCCTGCGCGCCAGCCTGCAAGCGCTGGCCAAGCGTCAGCCGTTGTCGACCCAGGCACAGGCGTACCAGCACTTCTACAGCCTGGACATACCCGGCGCCGAAAGCTGGCTGGGGCGTTTCGACAGCGCAGGCTTCGAGGTGGTTGCGCAAGTCTGGCTGCCCCCTGCGCCGGTGGCCACGCTGGTGCTGCTGCACGGCTTCTACGATCACATGGGGTTGTACCGGCACGCCATCGAATGGGCACTCAGCCAGCAGTTCGCGGTGATCGCCTGCGACCTGCCCGGCCACGGCCTGTCCAGCGGCGAGCGCGCCAGCATCGATGATTTTGCGGTGTACCAGCACGTGCTGCAGGCCCTCTTCGCGCAGGGCCAGGCGCTGCAACTGCCGCAACCCTGGCACCTGTGTGGGCAGAGTACCGGTGCAGCCATTGTGGTCGATCACCTGTTGCACCACGGCGCGAGCAGCCCCGCGCAAGGCCAGGTGATCCTGCTCGCGCCGCTGGTGCGCCCGCGCGCCTGGCGTTGGTCGAAGCTCAGCTATCAGGTGCTGCGCCACTTCGTGACCGGCATCGAGCGGCGCTTCAGCGAGAACAGCAACGACCCGACCTTCCTGCCGTTCCTGCAGGCCGACCCGCTGCAGCCGCGGCGCCTGCCCACCGCCTGGGTCGGCGCGCTGATGGCGTGGGTCAAGCGTATCGAGGCGGCACCGCGCAGCCCGCGCCAGCCCCTGATCGTCCAGGGGCAGTCCGACATGACCGTGGATTGGCCGTACAACCTCGAAGTGCTCAAGGCCAAATTTACAGAGCCGCAGATCCTGCTGATGCCAGAAGCGCGTCACCATCTGGTCAACGAGCTGCCGGCGATTCGACGCGACTACTTTGCCTTCATCGACCAGCGCCTGGGCTGATCACTTGAGGTCCGAGGTGCTCTGGCCCACGGCCAGGCCTGCGCGAATCGCGGCCAGGGCGGCCGCATAGTACGCCTTGCCCTCAGTCGACTCGGCAAAGCTGGCGAACTCGTCCAGTTCGGCATCCGACAAGCCGCGGTACACATACAGCAGGGTGTTGTTCAGGTCGGCTTCAATCTGTTGCATCAGGCGCTGGCGCTGCCCGTCGAGCATGCTCTGGGCCTGACCACCACCCAGCAGGCCAGGGATCATCTGGCTCAGGCTGTCCGCTGCCACGCCGGCAATCGCCAGGCTGACTTCGGCGCCGGCTTCGCGGGCCGGCAGCGCCTGGGCCAGGTGGCCGATGATCAGCAGGCGGCTGTCGCTGGCCTGGATCTTGGGCAGGCCCTTGGCATTCTTGGCCAGTTGGTCGCGGCGCGTGGCCAGCAGTTCGGCGGCGACGATCTTGCGCCCCAGCGGCGACTGGAAAAATGCCAGCGCAGGCTTGGGGTCTTCGAGCCTGGCGCGCAGTTGCGCCTCGGCGCGACGGTCCACCGACGTGGCCTCGAAGCGCTGGTTGCTGTTGTTGACCAGCGCCTGATAAACCGCAGGCGGCAAGCTGCCACGGTAGCGCTGTTGGGCGGCATCGAGGGCGTCGGTAAAATGGGCGCGCTGCTCTGGCCACCCGGTGACCTTGTACAGTTGGTCGTAGGTATCTGCCCAGACAGGCGTGGTGCAGATCATCAACAGCAGTAAAAACAAGCGGCGCATTCAGGACTCCTGTCGGCAGTGCGCTATTGTCCGTGGCACGGCGGGCCTTTGTCGAGACGCCATTGCATACTCTCGGCCAAGTGGCGCTGTCGGTTTTGCCGGCAGCTCGATACTATGCCGGGCATGCAAATACCCCTCGATCACCCCTCGCTGTCGTGCATCGTCGATGACCTGGCCACCCACGGCTGGTCACAGCAGACGTTTTTTTTGCCCGAGTCATTGACCCGGGCGCTGGCGGCCGAATGCCGCAAACGCGCCGCCGAGGGTGAGCTGGCGCCGGCTGGCGTAGGGCGCGGCCCTGCACAGCAAGTGCGCGAAGGCATTCGGGGTGATCATATCCAGTGGCTCGAACCCGGCGATGCAGACGCCTGCGATCGCTATCTGGAACTGATGGACAGCCTGCGCGAGGCGATCAACCGCGGCCTGTTCCTGGGCCTGGAAGACTTCGAGTGCCATTTTGCGCTGTATCCGCCGGGTGCCTTCTACCGCAAGCACCTGGACCGTTTTCGCGACGATGACCGGCGCACCGTGTCGACGGTCCTCTACCTCAACCAGGACTGGTTGCCCGAGCACGGCGGTCAGTTGCGCATGAGCCTCAAGGACGACGTGCAGCGCGACGTGCAACCGACCGGCGGCTGCCTGGTGGTGTTCCTTTCGGGGGAGGTGCCGCACGAAGTGCTGGCGGCCAACCGCGAACGCCTGTCCCTGACCGGCTGGTTCCGTCGACGTGGCAATGAGCCGTTCTAGCCTGCAAAAGGTGCTGGTCAGCGCCTGCCTGCTCGGCCAGCCGGTGCGCTACGACGGCCGGGCCAGTGGGCACCCCGACATTCTTCAGGGCTGGCAGCGCGAGGGCCGTGTGGTGGCGCTGTGCCCGGAGGTGGCAGGCGGCCTGCCCACGCCGCGCCCACCGGCGGAGATCCCTGGCGGGCAGGGGCGTGCGGTGCTGGAGGGCCAGGCGCAGGTGGTGACGGTGCAGGGCGAGGATGTCACGGGGGCGTTCGTGCAGGGCGCACGCCTGGCGCTGGCGCTGGTACAGCGCCATGGCATCGGCATTGCGGTGCTCAAGTCGGGCAGCCCGTCGTGCGCCAACCTGCTGACCTACGATGGGACGTTCAGCGGTACCAGGGTCACGGGCGAGGGCGTGACCACTGCACTGTTGCGCCAGGCCGGAGTGCAGGTGTTCAGTGAGCTGGAACTCGACGCGGCCGTGCAGGCACTGGCCGCGCTCGAAGGCTAGGGCGCCGGTGCCAGCGACGATTCGGTGGCAGGTTTTTCGCCCTGCTGCGCCAGCGCGGCCAGCCGGCCGTCGTCCTTGATGCGTTGCAGGGCATTGTTCACAGCGTTTTCAAACGCCGGGTTGCCCTTCTGGAAGGGCACGACAAAGGCTGCTTGCTCAGCCCCTTCGGTGTACGGCTGGCTGAAGTCCAGGCGTTCCTTCAGGTCCTTGCTGGGCGTGATCTGGTCCAGGGCAATGTCGTAGCGTCCGTTCTGCACACCCTCCAGCAATTCTGCCTGGGTGACTGCGACGAACTCGACCCCTACGTCCAGCTCCTTGGCCAGCGCCTGGCCCAGCCCGATCTCGAAGCCAGTCCACTGGCCGTCCTGCTTCACGTTGTTCGCCGAGTCGGCGTTGACGGCAATGCGCAATTCATTGCGATCGTTCACCTCGTCAATCAACTCGGCATGTGCCAACGGGCTGAGCAGGGCTGCAAGCACTACCCCAATGGTCAAACGCATCTACGCCCCTTACTTTTTCTTTGGCAGTGAAGTCCAGTCGCCGCGACTTTCTGTACCTGTTGCGGTCGAACAGTCTCTAGGACCGCACCGGGCCAAGGATGTTAGATGCCACGGGAAGTTTTTTCCGTGGCGTTTTTTCAAGCATGTCTTAACGCAATTGATCTATGGTAATGGCCTGTTGCCCCGGCATTCAGGGGTAAGCATTACCGATGTAATCATAGGAGAAGTGAATGAAAAGCCTGTTTTCACGTGCTGCCGTTGCTGGCCTGTTGATGGGCGTCTCAGCCCTGGCCGCCGCTGAAGGCCTGGTCAGCCAGGCGCCGCCCAAGGAGGCCAAGGTGTTCATCGTTTCCCCGGCCGATGGCGCGACGGTCGACAAGACCTTCACCGTCAAGTTTGGCATCGAAGGCATGGAACTCAAGCCGGCCGGTGATCAAACCCCGCACACCGGCCATCACCACCTGCTGGTGGACGTCGACAAGGCCCCGGCTGCCGACCAGGTGCTGCCGACCAGCCTGATGCCGGAAAACGGCCAGCCGCTGCCGGCCGGCCCGCAGGTGCTGCACTTTGGCAAGGCGCAGACCGAGACCCAGCTGACCCTGACACCGGGCAAGCACACCCTGCAACTGGTGCTGGGCGACAAGTTCCATGTGCCGTTCAAGCCGAGCGTGGAATCGCAGAAGATCACCGTGATCGTCAAGTAAATCGCAGGCATGAAAAAAGGCGACCCGAGGGTCGCCTTTTTCATGC
Source organism: Pseudomonas aegrilactucae (assembly GCF_019168305.1). Taxonomy (GTDB): domain Bacteria; phylum Pseudomonadota; class Gammaproteobacteria; order Pseudomonadales; family Pseudomonadaceae; genus Aquipseudomonas; species Aquipseudomonas aegrilactucae. The sequence continues at coordinate 24,908 of NZ_JAHTBI010000101.1, read as the reverse complement.
AATCCCACAGGTTGATCACTGCTCTCGAGAGCGATGGGGTACCTGTGGGAGCTGGCTTGCCAGCGAAGCTTTTTAGAACAGCACGCGCGAGCGGATGGTGCCCTTGATGTGCTGCAACTTCTCTTGCGCCAGGTCCGAGTACTCGGCATCGACGTCGATCACTACGTAACCGACTTTCTCGTTGGTCTGCAGGAACTGACCGGAGATGTTGATCGAGTTTTCTGCGAACACCTTGTTGATCTCGCTGAGTACACCCGGAATGTTTTCGTGGATGTGCAGCAGACGGTGCTTGCCAGGGTGGGCCGGCAGGGCCACTTCAGGGAAGTTGACCGACGACACGGAGGTACCGTTGTCGCTGTACTTGACCAGCTTCTCGGCCACTTCCAGGCCGATGTTGGCCTGGGCTTCGGCGGTGGAACCACCGATGTGCGGGGTCAGGATCACGTTGTCCAGGCCGCGCAGCGGGCTTTCGAACTGTTCGTCGTTGGAGCGCGGCTCGACCGGGAACACGTCGATGGCGGCGCCGATCAGGTGCTTGTCCTTGATCGCGGCGGCCAGGTGATCCAGCTCGACCACGGTACCGCGGGCGGCGTTGATCAGGATCGCGCCCTTCTTCATCGCGCGGATTTCCTTCTCGCCGATCATCCACTGGGTGGACGGCAGCTCAGGCACATGCAGCGAGACGATGTCGGCCAGGCCCAGCAGCTCGTTCAGGCTGGCGACCTGGGTGGCGTTGCCCAGCGGCAGCTTGGTCAGCGGGTCGTAGAAGAACACCTGCATGCCCAGGCTTTCGGCCAGCACCGACAGTTGGGTACCGATCGAGCCGTAGCCGACGATGCCCAGCTTCTTGCCACGGATCTCGAAGGAGTTGGCCGCGCTCTTGATCCAGCCACCGCGGTGGCAGGAAGCGTTCTTCTCGGGGATGCCGCGCAGCAGCAGGATCGCCTCGGCCAGCACCAGTTCGGCCACCGAACGGGTATTGGAGTACGGCGCGTTGAACACGGCAATGCCGCGCTCGCGGGCTGCGTCCAGGTCAACCTGGTTGGTGCCGATGCAGAAACAGCCGACAGCGACCAGTTTCTTGGCGCAGTCGAAGACTTCTTCGGTCAGCTGGGTGCGCGAACGGATGCCGATGAAATGGGCATCGGCGATCTTTTCCTTCAGTTGCGCATCCGGCAGAGAACCGGTGAGGTACTCGATGTTGGCATACCCGGCGGCCTTGAGGACGTCCACGGCGGATTGGTGGACGCCTTCGAGGAGAAGGAACTTGATCTTGCTCTTATCGAGAGAAGTCTTGCTCATCTGCGTAAACCTGTGTCCCGGAGAAAAATGGCAGGGAAGTGAAGCTGTCGCAGTATCGGCCTTAAGCACGACCAGCGGGGTGCGTATGCTAGCATAGGCACCCCCGGATACGCCCATCCCTGGCACGTGAAGAGTGCTCAGGGTGACTATGAATTGTTCGAGAGTTCTGTTGATGACCGATCGTGCACTGGTAGATGAGCTGTTGACCCTGGTTGAGCCTGGCAAGGTGCTGACCGATGCGGCTTCCCTGGAAGCCTACGGCAAGGACTGGACCAAGCATTTCGCGCCGGCCCCGCTGGCTATCGTGTTCCCCAAGAGCACCGAGCAGGTCCAGGCCATCGTGCGCTGGGCCAACCAGCGCCACGTCGCACTGGTGCCCTCGGGCGGGCGCACGGGCCTGTCGGCCGCGGCGGTGGCGGCCAACGGCGAGGTGGTGGTGGCGTTCGACTACATGAACCAGGTGCTGGAGTTCAACGAGTTCGACCGCACCGTGGTGTGCCAGCCGGGGGTCATCACCGAACAGCTGCAGACCTTCGCCGAAGACAAGGGCCTGTACTACCCGGTGGACTTCGCCTCGGCAGGCTCCAGCCAGATTGGCGGCAATATCGGCACCAATGCCGGCGGTATCAAGGTGATTCGCTACGGCATGACCCGCAACTGGGTAGCGGGCCTGAAGGTTGTCACCGGCAAGGGCGACCTGCTGGAACTGAACAAGGACCTGATCAAGAACGCCACCGGCTATGACCTGCGCCAGCTGTTCATCGGCGCCGAGGGTACGCTGGGCTTCGTGGTCGAGGCCACCATGCGTCTGGACCGGGCGCCGAACAACCTCACCGCGATGGTGCTGGGTACGCCGGACTTCGACTCGATCATGCCGGTGCTGCACGCGTTTCGCGACAAGCTCGACCTGACCGCCTTCGAGTTCCTTTCCGACAAGGCCCTGGCCAAGGTGCTCGGCCGTGGTGACGTGCCGGCGCCCTTCGACACCCCGTGCCCGTTCTATGCGCTGCTGGAATTCGAAGCCAGCACCGAAGAGGTTGCCAACCAGGCCCTGGCCACCTTCGAGCACTGCGTCGAGCAGGGCTGGGTGCTGGATGGAGTGATGAGCCAGAGCCAGCAGCAGTTGCAGAACCTGTGGAAGCTGCGCGAGTACATTTCAGAAACCATCTCGCACTGGACCCCGTACAAGAACGACATCTCGGTCACCGTGTCGAAAGTGCCGGCGTTTCTCAAGGATATCGACGCGATCGTCGCCGAACGCTACCCGGACTTCGAAGTGGTCTGGTACGGCCACATCGGTGACGGCAACCTGCACCTGAACATCCTCAAGCCCGACGACATGAGCAAGGACGAGTTCTTCGCCCGCTGTGCCACGGTGAACAAGCAGGTGTTCGAGACCGTGCAGAAGTACAACGGCTCCATCTCGGCCGAACATGGCGTGGGCATGACCAAGCGTGACTACCTCACCTACAGTCGTTCGCCGGTCGAAATCGAGTACATGAAGGCGGTGAAGGCGGTGTTCGACCCGAACGGGATCATGAACCCGGGCAAGATCTTCGCCGCCCCGTGAACCCAGTCGTAGCGCCAATCACATCGTTTCAGGAGTCGGCAATGAACTATCAGCACCAGTATGTAGACGGCACGCGTACTCACCTGCCCCTGGGCAAGGTGGTGTGCATCGGGCGCAACTACGCCGAGCACGCCAAAGAGCTGGACAACCCGATACCGTCCGAGCCGCTGTTGTTCATCAAGCCGGGCAGTTGCGTGGTTGCGCTGGAAGGTGGCTTCAAGATCCCGGCCGAGCGCGGCTCGGTGCACTACGAGGCGGAAATTGCCGTGCTGCTGGGCAAGTCGCTGTCGCCTGCGCCGACTGAGGAAGAAGTGCTGGACGCCATCTCCGGCTTCGCTCCGGCGCTGGACCTGACCCTGCGCGACCTGCAATCGCAGCTCAAGGACAAGGGCCTGCCGTGGGAACGTGCCAAGTGCTTCGATGGCGCCTGCGTGCTGACGCCTTTCGTGGCTGGCAGTACCTTCGAGAACCTTGCTGATATCGGCATCCGCCTGACCATCAACGGCCAGGTGCGTCAGGACGGCAACAGCGGGCTGATGCTCAACCCGATCGTGCCGATGATCCAGCACATGGCCTCGCAGTTCTCGCTGCAGGCCGGTGACGTGATCCTCACCGGTACACCGGCTGGCGTCGGCCCGCTGAATCCGGGCGATGAGCTGGTACTGGAGCTGCCCGGCGTCAGTCGCTTCGAAGGCGCAGTACGCTGACCTGCCAGGTGGCAGTCGCAGGCCGATTGCCACCTTTGCCGACACCTCTGATCGGGTTTTGCCGTTTTTTTCACAAATGATCCGGATAATGCGCGCGGCCCCTGAACGTGCGCAATTGTGCAAACATCTGGCGAAAAAGACAGCAGGAACACCCGATGGCCACGCCTTACCCTCCCAGCGGTTCCGTCCCCCCTGCGCGCAAGCGCCGCTTCGTGTTGCGCTGGTCCACCTGGCTGGTGGCCGCAGCGGTGATCGGCTATGGCGTGGCCGTTGCCATGCATTGGGACGACCGCGGTGTGCTGTGGCTGCAGGAGCGTTTCGAATCCAAGACCGAGCAGCAGGCCAGCATCTGGCTGCCCGACTACCAGGTCGATATCGACGCCAAGGTACTGCCGGGCATGGCCGAGGACGAAGCCTCGGACCTGGCCTATGATCCGCAGCGCAAGACCCTGTTCGCAGTCATGGGCAAGCACCCGTTCCTGGTGGAACTGAGCCTGGATGGCGAGGTGCTGCGCAAGATACCGCTCAAGGGCTGGAGCAACCCAGAGGCTGTCACGGTGCTGGCGGACGGGCGCCTGGCAATCGTGGACGAGCGCGATCACCTGATGACCCTCGTCAGCCTCGACGACCGTACCCAGGTACTGAACATCGCTGATTTTCCACAGTACGACCTGGGTCCGTCGGACAACCAGAACAAGGCGTTCGAGGCCATTGCCTGGGACCCGCAGCACCAGCGCATTGTACTGGGTGAAGAGCGCCCGCCGCGGCTGTTCAGCTGGAGTACCGATGGTCGCTCGGCGCTGACCGGTGACAAGCAGCCACTGCCCAATGACGAACTCGACCTGCGCAACCTCTCGGCCTTGAGCATCGACCCGCGCACCGGGCATATGCTGGCGCTGTCGGCCGACTCCAACATGCTGCTGGAGCTGGACGAGCAGGGCAGGCAGGTCAGCTTCATGACGCTGCTGGGTGGGTTCAACGGCCTCGAGCAGCGCATTCCACGGGCAGAAGGGGTCGCCATGGACGAGCTTGGCACCCTGTACATCGTGAGTGAGCCCGACCTGTTCTATCGTTTTCGCAAACCCTGATGTGTGGATAGTGGCATTAAGCTTTGATTCAGCCAGGCATGTTTAGATGCAGGCTGAACCCTGTCGAGTCTTCCCGAATGCGTCTTCCTGTCCGTTTACCCCTGATTTTTCTGGTCCTCGTGCTGCTGGTGCTGGGGTTTCTCGGCGTAAAGGGCCAGGAGCGCCGCCTGTTCGAGCGCGCCTGGTTCAACGTGCAGACATGGTGGCAGCCGGCCGAGCAGGGCATGGGGCTGGACCGCTACAAGGTAGTGATCGAGGCGCGTCCGGTCGATGGCTTGCAGGCCGACATTTCGGCGCTGACCTTCGACCCGGATCGTGGCAGCCTGTACACCGTCACCAACAAGGATCCCGAGTTGATCGAACTGTCGCTGGACGGTCGTATCCTGCGGCGTGTGCCGCTGGTGGGTTTTGGCGACCCGGAGGCGGTGGAGTATGTGGGGCCGGGCAGCTTCGTGATCACCGACGAGCGTGAGCAGCGCCTGATCCTGGTGCGCCTGAACGACGCCACGCGGTTTCTGGATGCCAAGGACGCCGAGCAACTGACCCTGGGCATCGGCCTGAACGGCAACAAGGGGTTCGAGGGGCTGGCGTACGATTCGGGTGCCAAACGCCTGTTCGTGGCCAAGGAGCGCGACCCGATGCTGATCTACGAGGTGCATGGCTTCCCGCACGACAACCCGGAGCAGCCCTACGCGGTGCACGTGGTGCAGGATCGCAAGCGTGATTCGCGCTTGTTCGTGCGTGACTTGTCGAGCTTGCAGTTCGATGAGCGCAGCGGGCATCTGCTGGCGCTGTCGGATGAGTCGCAGCTGGTGCTGGAGCTGGACGTAAAGGGCAAGCCGCTCAGCAGCCTGTCGTTGCGCAAGGGCTTTGCCGGGTTGCAGGCCAGCGTGCCGCAGGCCGAAGGGATCGCGCTGGACGATGCCGGGACGCTGTATGTGGTGAGTGAGCCGAACCTGTTCTACGTGTTCAAGAAGACCGAGTAGGCCCCTTCGCTGGCAAGCCAGCTCCCACAGGGTTTGGCGGCGAATACACAACCCTGTGGGAGCTGGCTTGCCAGCGAAGGGCTGCAAGGCAGCCCGGCTTTATTACTTGCTCAGGGTCTTCACACCGTCCGCAGTCCCCAGCAACAGCAAATCCGCCGGCCGCGCCGCGAACAGCCCGTTGGTGACCACGCCCACGATCGCATTGATCTGGGTTTCCAGCGCCACCGGGTTGGTGATCTGCAGGTTGAACACGTCCAGGATGATGTTGCCGTTATCGGTCACCACGCCTTCGCGGTACACCGGGTCGCCGCCCAGCTTCACCAGCTGGCGCGCCACATGGCTGCGCGCCATCGGGATCACTTCGACCGGCAGCGGGAAGGCGCCCAGTAGCGGTACCAGCTTGCTGGCGTCGGCGATGCAGATGAAGGTCTTGGCGACGGCCGCGACGATCTTCTCGCGGGTCAGGGCCGCGCCGCCGCCCTTGATCAGGTTCAGGTGCTCGTCGCTTTCATCGGCGCCGTCGACATAGAACTCCAGGTCGCTGACCGTGTTCAGCTCGTACACCGGGATGCCATGGCCCTTCAGACGCGCGGCAGTGGCTTCGGAGCTGGCCACCGCACCGTCGAACGCGCCCTTGTGCCGGGCCAGCGCATCGATGAAGCAATTGGCGGTGGAGCCGGTGCCCACGCCCACGATGCTCTTGTCGTCGAGCTTGGGCAGAATGAAATCGACAGCAGCCTGGGCGACGGCCTGTTTGAGTTGGTCCTGGGTCATGCGGGCTCCGAAGCGGGGAGGAGTATCGTGAGGGCGCGTAGTATAGCGGCTAAAACCCCAGACTGGCTGTGGTCGCCCGACCGGGCGCTGCGGTAGACTCCGAGGCCCCGCCCAACCGCCCAGTGATGCGTCCCCGATGCTCGAACAGTACGTCAAGAAGATCCTCACCTCGCGCGTTTACGACGTCGCCGTCGAAACCCCGTTGCATGCCGCCGGCCAGCTCAGCAAGCGCCTGGGCAACCAGGTGCTGCTCAAGCGCGAAGACCTGCAGCCGGTGTTCTCGTTCAAGATTCGCGGTGCCTACAACAAGCTGGCGCAACTGACCCCCGAAGAGCTGGCGCGCGGCGTGGTCACCGCCTCCGCCGGCAATCACGCCCAGGGCCTGGCCCTGGCGGCGCGCGAGCTGGGTATCAAGGCCACCATCGTGATGCCCAAGACCACCCCCGAGATCAAGATCGAAGGTGTGCGCTCGCGCGGTGGCAAGGTGGTGCTGCATGGCGACTCGTTCCCCGAGGCGCTGGCGTACTCGCTCAAGCTGGTGGACGAAAAGGGCTTCGTGTACATCCACCCCTATGACGACCCGCACACCATTGCCGGGCAGGGCACCGTGGCCATGGAAATCCTGCGCCAGCACCCCGGGCCGCTGGACGCGATCTTCGTGCCGGTGGGCGGTGGCGGCCTGATCGCCGGTATTGCGGCCTATGTGAAGTACCTGCGCCCCGAGATCAAGATCATCGGCGTGGAGCCGGACGACTCCAATTGCCTGCAGGCGGCCCTGGCGGCCGGCGAGCGCGTGGTGCTGCCGCAGGTGGGGCTGTTTGCCGATGGCGTGGCAGTGGCGCAGATCGGCCAGCATACCTTTGACATCTGCAAGCACTACGTCGACGAGGTGATCACCGTCAGTACCGACGAGATCTGTGCCGCAATCAAGGATATCTACGACGATACCCGCTCGATCACCGAGCCTGCCGGCGCCCTGGGCGTGGCCGGGATCAAGAAGTACGTCGAGCTGCGTGGCGTCAGCGGCCAGACCCTGGTGGCCATCGACTCGGGCGCCAACGTCAACTTCGACCGCCTGCGCCATGTGGCCGAGCGCGCCGAGCTGGGCGAAGGCCGCGAGGCCATCATCGCGGTGACCCTGGCCGAGAAGCCGGGCAGTTTCAAGGCCTTCTGCGAAGCCATCGGCAAGCGCCAGATCACCGAATTCAACTACCGCTACCATGCCGACGGCGAGGCGCACATCTTTGTCGGCGTGCAGACCCACCCCGACACCGACCCGCGCAGCGCCTTGCTGCAGAGCCTGGCCGAGCAGGGCTTCCCGGTGCTCGACCTGACCGACAACGAGCTGGCCAAGCTGCACATCCGCCACATGGTGGGCGGGCATGCGGCGCGGGTCAGCGACGAGCTGGTGCTGCGCTTCGAGTTCCCGGAGCGTCCGGGGGCGCTGTTCAACTTCCTCAACAAGCTGGGCGGGCGCTGGAACATCTCGATGTTCCACTACCGCAACCATGGCGCGGCCGATGGTCGCGTGGTGGCCGGGCTGCAGGTGCCCGATGATGAGCGCCACCTGGTACCGACGGCGCTGGCCAAGATCGGCTACCCGTACTGGGACGAAACCGACAACCCGGCCTACCGGCTGTTTCTGGGTTGAGCGGCTACGCTGTTGGGCACAGCCTGAGGAATAGAACGACATGGAACTGCTGACGACCCTGAAAACCCTTCATGTGCTGGGCACGGTGTTGCTGCTGGGCAGTGCGCTGGGGCTGGCGGGCTGGATCTGGCGGGCGCGGCGCAAGGGTGATGGCAGTGTTCACACGCGCATCCTGCAGCGCCCGCTGTTGTTCATCTGGTTGCTGATGGGGGTGTGCCTGCTGAGCATGCCGTTCAGCGGCTGGTGGCTGGTGCACCTGGTGGGCTGGCCGCTGGGGCAGACCTGGGTGCTGGGTTCAAGCCTGATCTATACGGTGGGGGCGTTCTGCTGGGTATGGCTGAGTGTGCGGCTGAACCGGCTGCGTACTGCACCTGGGACGGGTAATCCGAAGGTGACGCTGGGCCTGGCGGTGTTCTGTGCCGTCTGCTTCATTGCGATTGCCGGGCTGATGGGCGCAAAACCCGTGTGACGCTTTCGCTGGCAAGCCAGCCCCACAGGGAAATCACTGATCTTGAAGGCAGTGCAGTACCTGTGGGAGCTGGCTTGCCAGCGAACGGCTCAACACACTGTTCAATCGCGCAGGCTGATCACCGGCCAGCCGCGTTTCTGGGCTTCGGCGCGCAGGTTCGGGTCCGGGTCTACCGCCACCGCATGCGTCACCTGCTCCAGCAGCGGCAGGTCGTTCATCGAGTCGCTGTAGAAGCAGCTGTCCTCCAGCGTGAAAGCGTTCTCTTCCAGCCAGCGGTTCAGGCGTGTCACCTTGCCTTCACGGAAGCACGGTACATCGGTACTGCGCCCGGTATAACGCCCGTCGGCCATCTCGCACTCGGTCGCCAGCAGCGTCTGCACGCCCAGGCGCGCGGCGATGGGGCCTGTGACGAAACGGTTGGTGGCGGTGATGATCACCAGCTTGTCACCCGCGTCCCGGTGCTTTTGCAGCAACGCCAGCGCCTGGGGCAGCACGATCGGCTCGATGCAGTCACGCATGAAGTCGCGGTGCCATTCGTCGAGTTGGGCCATCTCGGTGCGGGCCAGGATCTCCAGGGTGAACTCCAGGTAGGCGTTCAGGTCCAGCTTGCCGGCCAGGTAGTCCTGGTAGAACTCATCGTTGCGGTTCTTGTAGGCGATGGGGTCCAGAATGCCGCGTTCGCACAGGTAATCGCCCCAGGCGTGATCGCTGTCGCCGCCAAGGAGGGTGTTGTCCAGATCGAATAAAGCCAGGCGCATTGAAGTCACTCGCATAACATCTGAAAAGGCCCACAGAATACGGACTTTTGCCAACCGTGCACATAAGGTGGAGCGGCGCGTTGCTGGCGTTGCAGGCTTTGTGGAACAATGCCCCGACATGCGTTTGCGAGGTTGCTGCCGTGATCGACCCCGATGGTTTTCGCCCCAATGTCGGGATCATTCTGACCAATGATCTCGGGCAGGTGCTATGGGCTCGGCGGATCAACCAGGATGCCTGGCAGTTTCCCCAGGGGGGGATCAACCCCGAAGAGACGCCAGAAGATGCCTTGTACCGCGAGCTGAACGAAGAAGTGGGCCTGGAGCGGCAGGATGTTGAAATTCTTGCCTGCACCCGTGGCTGGTTGCGTTATCGTTTACCCCAACGCCTGGTGCGTACCCACAGCCAACCGCTGTGCATCGGCCAGAAGCAGAAGTGGTTTCTCCTGCGCCTGGTCTCCAACGAGCAGCGGGTGCGGATGGATTTGACCGGTAAACCGGAATTCGATGGTTGGCGCTGGGTCAGCTATTGGTATCCGTTGGGCCAGGTGGTGACATTCAAGCGCGAGGTTTACCGCCGCGCTCTCAAAGAGCTTGCCCCGCGCCTGCTGGCGCGCGACTGACGACGGAGTTCGACCCCGAGCCATGCTCAATACGCTGCGCAAGATCGTCCAGGAAGTTAACTCCGCCAAGGATCTCAAGACGGCGTTGGGGATCATTGTGTTGCGTGTCAAAGAGGCCATGGGCAGCCAGGTCTGCTCCGTCTACCTGCTCGACCCCGAGAGCAACCGTTTCGTATTGATGGCCACCGAAGGCCTGAACAAGCGTTCCATCGGCAAGGTCAGCATGGCGCCCAACGAAGGCCTGGTCGGCCTGGTGGGCACCCGCGAAGAGCCGCTTAACCTCGAAAACGCCGCCGATCACCCGCGCTACCGCTACTTTGCCGAAACCGGCGAGGAGCGCTTCGCCTCCTTTCTCGGCGCGCCGATCATCCACCACCGCCGCGTGGTCGGCGTTCTGGTCATCCAGCAGAAAGAGCGTCGCCAGTTCGACGAGGGCGAAGAAGCCTTCCTGGTGACCATGAGCGCGCAACTGGCCGGGGTCATCGCCCACGCCGAGGCCACGGGCTCGATTCGTGGGCTGGGGCGCCAGGGCAAGGGCATCCAGGAAGCCAAGTTCGTCGGCGTGCCCGGCTCGCCGGGTGCGGCGGTAGGTACTGCGGTGGTGATGCTGCCGCCGGCCGACCTGGACGTGGTGCCGGACAAGACCGTCACCGACATCGACGCCGAACTCAAACTGTTCAACAACGCCCTGGAAGGGGTGCGCAGCGACATGCGCAACCTCTCCGCCAAGCTCGCCACCCAGCTGCGCCCTGAAGAGCGCGCGTTGTTCGACGTTTACCTGATGATGCTCGAAGACGTCGCCCTGGGCGGTGAGGTGGTCGAGGTCATCAAGACCGGTCAGTGGGCCCAGGGCGCGTTGCGCCAGGTGGTGGGCGAGCACGTCAACCGCTTCGAACTGATGGATGACGCCTACCTGCGCGAACGCGCCTCCGACGTCAAGGACCTGGGCCGGCGCCTGCTGGCCTACCTGCAGGAGGCCCGCCAGCTGACCCTGGTGTACCCCGACAACTCCATCCTGATCAGCGAAGAGCTGACCCCGGCCATGCTCGGCGAAGTGCCCGAAGGCAAGCTGGTGGGGCTGGTGTCGGTACTCGGCTCGGGCAACTCGCACGTGGCGATCCTGGCCCGCGCCATGGGCATCCCGACGGTGATGGGCCTGGTCGACCTGCCGTATTCGAAGGTCGACGGCATCCAGATGATCGTCGACGGCTACAAGGGCGACGTCTACACCAACCCCAGCGAGGTGTTGCGCAAGCATTACACCGAAGTGGTCGAGGAAGAGCGTCAGCTGGCCCAGGGGCTGGACGCCCTGCGCGAGCTGCCGTGCGAGACCCTCGACGGCTACCGCATGCCGCTGTGGGTCAACACCGGCCTGCTGGCCGATGTGGCGCGGGCGCAGCAGCGCGGTGCCGAAGGTGTGGGGCTGTACCGCACCGAAGTGCCGTTCATGATCAACCAGCGCTTCCCCAGCGAGAAAGAGCAGCTGGCGATCTACCGCGAGCAGTTGGCGGCCTTCCACCCGTTGCCGGTGACCATGCGCAGCCTGGACATCGGTGGCGACAAGGCGCTGTCGTACTTCCCGATCAAGGAGGACAACCCGTTCCTGGGCTGGCGCGGTATCCGCGTGACGCTGGACCACCCGGAGATCTTCCTGGTGCAGACCCGCGCCATGCTCAAGGCCAGCGAAGGCCTGAACAACCTGCGCATCCTGCTGCCGATGATCTCCGGGATCCACGAGCTTGAAGAGGCGTTGCACCTGATTCACCGGGCCTGGGGCGAGGTGCGCGACGAGGGCACCGACGTGCCGATGCCGCCGGTGGGGGTGATGATCGAGATTCCGGCGGCGGTGTACCAGACCCGCGAGCTGGCGCGCATGGTCGACTTCCTCTCGGTGGGCTCCAACGACCTGACCCAGTACCTGCTGGCGGTAGACCGCAACAACCCGCGCGTTGCCGACCTGTACGACTACCTGCACCCGGCAGTGCTGCAAGCCTTGCAGCACGTGGTGACTGCCGCGCATGCCGAGGGCAAGCCGGTGAGCATCTGCGGCGAGATGGCCGGTGACCCGGCGGCGGCGGTGCTGCTGATGGCGATGGGCTTCGACAGCCTGTCGATGAACGCCACCAACCTGCCGAAAGTGAAGTGGATGCTGCGCCAGATCAGCATGAGCAAGTCCAGGGAGCTGCTGGAACAGGCCATGGGCATTGATAACCCGCAGGTTATCCACAGCTCGCTGCAGTTGGCGCTGAAGAACCTGGGGTTGTCGCGGATGATCAATCCGGGGGCTTCCAAGACCTTGTGAAGCAGGGCCGCGTTGCGGCCTTCGCTGGCAAGCCAGCCCCCACAGGTTCTTTCGGCGCACACAAAACCCTGTGGGAGCTGGCTTGCCAGCGAAGGCGTCAGACCTGCAGGGTTGCTTCTCCCAACTGTCCCCCAAACGGCCCAAAGCTGCGCTCCACCATCAACCGCCGCCCATCTGCCTCCACGATCAACACCGTACTCGCCCGCGTCCCGTAGTTCTGGCTGGCGATGAACACACTCGACAGCAGCCACTCGGTTGCCAGCCCCACCCCCGTCTGCGGCAGCTCGCCATCCTCGGCCTTCTGATCATCTGCCAGCAACGCCAGCAGCCGCTGCGGACGCGGGTCGTCCAACTGCTGCACAAGCCCCGCGCGAGCCTTCACCAACTTTGGCCACGGCGTATCCAGCCCGGCATTGGACAACCCGTAGACGCCTTCACTCAGCAGCAACGGCGCCGCCTCTTTGGCGTTCAGGTAGCCGAGCTGCCCGGCATTGCCCACCAGCAGGTTGAATCCCGAATACTGGCTGCTGCGGCTGGCCACCTGGTCCAGGTACGCCTCCACCCCCAGCTCACCCCGCAGAAACCCCGCCACCAGTTCCCCGCGCGAGCGTGCACCCTGCAGCTGCTGCGGGTCACGAATGTTGGTCAACGCCGCGAAGCGCCCCTGCGGTCCTACGCCCAGCCAGGTGCCACCGGCTTCCAGGTCACGCCCGGCATACACCCCTGGCGCATCCTCCCACGCCCCCAGCGCCTGGCTGGGGCGGGCATGGAACTCGTCACGGTTGGCCGCGACGATCAGCGGCCGGGCATGCCCCGGCCGCCATGCAAAAACAATCAGACACATAGGTTCGCTCCCAGTGTTTTCAGCCACTCTACCGACACTGGCGTTCGCTATCCATCGACTAAACATGTCTTCACTAGAGCCACAGGCCCACCTTCCGTTACCATGCCGGACTGATTTTCGGGGGCGACAATGGAATTCGTGGTCTATCTGCTGCTGGGCGCGTGCGCGGGCGTGCTGGCCGGGCTGTTCGGCGTAGGCGGCGGCATCATCATCGTGCCGGTGCTGGTGCTCAGCTTCACCCTGCAGGGCTTCGATGCCTCGGTGCTGACCCACCTGGCGGTCGGCACCTCGCTGGCGACCATCGTGTTCACCTCGGTCAACGCCATCCTCGAGCACCACCGCCGTGGTGCGGTGCAGTGGCCGATCGTGCTGTGGATGACCGTGGGCATCCTGCTCGGCGCCGGCGTGGGGGCCAAGACCGCCTCGCTGATCCAGGGCCCGAACCTGCAGAAGATCATCGGCGTGTTCGCCCTGCTGGTGGCCGCGCAGATGGCCCTGGACCTCAAGCCCAAGGCCAGTCGCGGCGTGCCCGGCAAAGTCGGCCTGGGCGCCGCTGGCGGCGTGGTGGGCTGGGCGTCGGCGATCTTCGGTATCGGCGGTGGCTCGTTGACCGTACCCTTCCTGACCTGGCGCAGCCTGCCCATGCAGCAGGCAGTGGCCACGTCCTCGGCCTGCGGCTTTCCGATTGCGGTGGCCAGTGCCCTGAGTTTCATCGTGCTGGGCTGGGACGAGGCGCACCTGCCGCCGCACAGCCTGGGCTTCGTGTATCTGCCGGCGCTGCTCGGGGTGGCCCTGACCAGCATGTTCTTTGCCCGCTTCGGCGCGCGCCTGGCACATAAACTGTCGCCACGTCTGCTCAAGCGGCTGTTCGCCGCCCTGCTGTTTTGTGTAGGCCTGAGCTTTTTGCTTTAACGAGAGGAGTCACCATGCTGCCTTACCCGCAGATCGATCCCGTGGCATTGGCCCTCGGGCCGGTCGAGATCGACTTTTTCGGCCTGATCCAAACCCTCGGGCCGCTGAAAATCCACTGGTACGGACTGATGTACCTGATCGGTATCGGCGGCGCGTGGCTGCTGCTGTCTACCCGGATGAAACGCTTCGACCCGACCTGGACCCGCGAAAAGCTGTCCGACCTGGTGTTCTTCCTGGCCATGGGCGTGATCGTCGGCGGGCGGCTGGGCTACGTGCTGTTCTACGACCTGAGTGCGTACCTGGCCAACCCGGGCCTGATCCTGGAAGTGTGGAAGGGTGGCATGTCGTTCCATGGCGGCTTCATCGGCGTGATGCTGGCGGCGCTGTGGTTCGGCAAGCGCAACAACAAGTCGTTCTTCGAACTGATGGACTTTGTTGCCCCCGTGGTGCCGATCGGCCTGGGTGCCGGGCGGATCGGCAACTTCATCAACGCCGAGCTGTGGGGCAAGGCCGCCGATGTGCCATGGGCCATGGTATTCCCGCCGTACAGCGACCCGGCGCAATTGGCGCGTCACCCGTCGCAGCTGTACCAGTTCGCTCTGGAAGGTGTGGCACTATTCCTGATTCTGTGGCTGTACTCGCGCAAGCCGCGCCCGACCATGGCGGTTTCGGGGATGTTCGCGCTGTTCTACGGCATCTTCCGCTTCATCGTCGAATTCGTGCGGGTGCCGGATGCGCAACTGGGTTACCTGGCCTTCGGCTGGCTGACCATGGGCCAGGTGCTGTGCGTGCCGATGATCGTGGCTGGCCTTGCGCTGATCTGGCTGGCCTACCGTCGCGCGCCGAGTGCCAAGGGCGCCGCGCTTTAATTTTCACCGCAGGGGCCTTGCCCCTGCCGGTTTTGATACAGGTAAGACATGAAGCAATATCTAGAGCTGGTTCGTGATGTGATCGAGAACGGTACCTTGCAGGGCAACCGTACCGGCGTGCGCACCATCAGCCTGCCGGGCGCCATGCTGCGCTTCGACCTGCAGAAGGGCTTCCCGGCCATCACCACGCGCAAGCTGGCATTCAAGTCGGCGATTGGCGAGATGGTGGGCTTCCTGCGCGGCGTGAAGAACGCTGGCGAGTTCCGTGAACTGGGTTGCAAGGTGTGGGACCAGAACGCCAACGAAAACGCCCAGTGGCTGGCCAACCCGTTCCGCCAGGGGCATGACGACCTGGGCGAGATCTACGGCGTGCAATGGCGCCAGTGGCCGGCCTACAAGCGCGTGCCGCTGAGCAACCCGGCAGCCATCGAGCTGGCGCAGCGCAATGGCTTCGTCAAGATTGCCGAGGCCGAGGAAGACGGCGAGGCGTTCGTGGTGCTGTACAAGGCCATCGACCAGATCCGCCAGTGCATCGACACCATCCACAACGACCCGGGCAGCCGACGCATCCTGTTCCATGGCTGGAACTGCGCGCAACTGGACGAGATGGCGTTGCCGCCGTGCCATTTGCTGTACCAGTTCCACCCGAACGTGGAGACCAAGGAAATTTCCCTGACGCTCTACATCCGCTCCAACGACCTGGGCCTGGGCACGCCGTTCAACCTCACCGAAGGCGCGGCGCTGCTGTCGCTGGTGGGCCGCCTGACCGGCTACACGCCGCGCTGGTTCACCTACTTCATTGGTGATGCGCATGTGTACGAGAACCACCTGGACATGCTCAACGAGCAGCTCAAGCGCGAGCCGCTGGCGGCGCCCAGGCTGGTGATATCCGACCGTGTGCCGGAGTATGCCAAGACCGGTGTGTACGAGCCGGAGTGGTTGGAGAAGATCGAGCCGAGCGATTTCAGCCTGGAAGGCTACGAGCACCATGCGCCGATGACGGCGCCGATGGCGGTCTGATCTCGCCGGTTTTGTATTGACTGAGCTGGCCCCTTCGCTGGCAAGCCAGCTCCCACAGGCTGTGCGGTAATCTTGAAATCACTGCTGTACCTGTGGGAGCTGGCTTGCCAGCGAAAGGGCCCTCAGTCAGTGCCCATGACTGCGCCCCACATGCGAATGCTCCGCCTCCGGGGCCGTCACCGCACCGTTCACCTCCAGGTGCTGCAAGATCGAGCACTGCGCCTCCTGCGCCCGGCAATGCTGGCGCAACTCCAGCAACTGCCCCTGCAACGCCACCAACCCGTCGATCCGCGCCTTCACGTGCTGGATATGCTCGTCGATCAACGCATTCACGCTTTCGCACTGGTCATCCGGGCTGTCACGCAAGCGCAGCAGGCTGCGGATCTCTTCCAGGGTCATGTCCAGCGTGCGACAGTTGCGGATGAACGTCAGCCGCTCCACATGCGTCTGGGTGTACAAGCGGTAGTTGCCCTCGCTGCGCGCAGGCTCTGGCAAGAGGCTTTCACGCTCGTAGTAGCGAATGGTCTCCACCGGGCAGTCGGTGGCCTTGGCCAGCTCTCCGATCTTCATCTGCGAAATACCTGGGTTGGTTGCTTGACCCTATAGTGGCTACAGGGTGTTCACTTGGCAACAGGACCTTTAGGGATGAACCATATGAACCAGCCTGTCAGCCACAAGCATGAGCATGCACACGCCCACAGCTGCTGCTCCGGCGCCGCAGCGCCGGCACTCGTGCAACTGCGCGAAACCACCAGCGACGGCGCACGCCTCAGTCGCTTCCGGATCGAGGCCATGGACTGCCCGACCGAGCAGACCCTGATCCAGAACAAGCTGGGCAAGCTCGAGGGGGTCGAACAGCTGGAATTCAACCTGATCAACCGCGTCCTCGGGGTGACCCATACCCACGCCGACACCCTCGGCATCGAGCAGGCGATTACCTCGCTGGGCATGCACGCCGAACCGCTCGACGAAGCGGGCGAGGCCAGCAGTGACGCAGTGGTCGCGCCGAAAAAGCCCTGGTGGCCGCTGGCGCTGTCCGGCGTGGCCGCGCTGGGCGCAGAAATCGTCCACTTCACCCACATCGCCCCCGAATGGGCAGTGGCCCTGCTGGCATTGGTGGCCATCCTGGGCTGTGGCCTGGGTACCTATAAAAAGGGCTGGATCGCCCTGAAGAACCGCAACCTGAACATCAACGCGCTGATGAGCATCGCCGTGACCGGCGCCGTGCTGATCGGCCAGTGGCCCGAGGCGGCCATGGTGATGGTGCTGTTCACCCTGGCCGAACTGATCGAGGCGCGTTCGCTGGACCGTGCGCGCAACGCCATCGGCGGCCTGATGCAACTGACCCCCGACATGGCAACGGTGCAGCAGCCCGACGGCCAGTGGCAGTCGATGGAGGTGAAGCACGTCGCGCTCGGCGCCACCGTGCGCGTGCGCCCCGGCGAGCGCATCGGCCTGGACGGCGAGGTGCTGGTGGGTCAGTCGAGCATCGATCAGGCGCCGATCACCGGCGAAAGTCTGCCGGTTGAGAAAGGCCCAGGCGACAAGGTGTTCGCCGGCACCATCAACCAGTCCGGTGCGTTGGAGTACCGGGTGACTGCCGCCGCCGGCCAATCGACCCTGGCGCGCATCATCAAGGCCGTGGAAGAGGCCCAGGGCGCCCGCGCCCCGACCCAGCGCTTCGTCGACCAGTTCTCGCGCATCTACACCCCGGTGGTGTTCGCCCTGGCGTTGGCAGTGGCTTTGGTGGCGCCGCTGTTCTTCGCAGGCCTGTGGTTCGACTGGATCTACCGCGCACTGGTGCTACTGGTGGTGGCATGCCCGTGCGCGCTGGTGATCTCGACCCCGGTGACCATCGTCAGCGGCCTGGCCGCCGCGGCGCGCAAGGGCATCCTGATCAAGGGCGGGGTGTACCTGGAAGGCGGGCGCAAGCTGGACTTTGTGGCACTGGACAAGACCGGCACGATCACCCACGGCAAGCCGGTGCAAACCGACTTCCGCGTGCTCGATGCGCGCTTCGAATGCACTGCCCAGCACATCGCCGCCAGCCTTGGCGGGCGCTCCGACCACCCGGTATCGATGGCCATTGCGCAACAGGCCGGCGAACAGCCGCTGGCCGAGGTCAGCGAGTTCCAGGCCCTGATGGGCCGTGGCGTGAGCGGCAAGGTCGACGGCGTGCTGTACCACCTGGGCAACCATCGGCTGGTCGAGGAACTGGACCTGTGCTCGCCCGAGCTCGAAGCCCAGCTCGATGAACTGGAGCGCCAGGGCAAGACCGTGGTGCTGCTGCTCGACGCCTCTGGCCCGCTGGCGCTGTTCGCCGTGGCCGACACGGTGAAGGAAAGCAGCCGCGAGGCCATTGCCCAATTGCATGCACTGGGTATCAGGACCGTCATGCTTACCGGCGACAATCCGCACACCGCACAGGCCATCGCGGCGCAGGTCGGCATCGACGAAGCACGTGGCAACCTGCTGCCGGCCGACAAGCTGAAGGCCATCGAAGACCTGTATGCCAAGGGCCATCGGGTCGGCATGGTGGGCGATGGCATCAACGACGCCCCGGCGCTGGCACGGGCCGAGATCGGTTTTGCGATGGCGGCGGCCGGTACCGACACCGCCATCGAGACCGCCGACGTGGCGCTGATGGATGACGACTTGCGCAAGATCCCGGCGTTCGTCAGGCTCTCGCGGCAAAGCGCGGCGATCCTCACGCAGAACATCGTTCTGGCGCTGGGCATCAAGGCGATCTTCCTGGCGATCACCTTCACCGGCATGGCGACCTTGTGGATGGCGGTGTTCGCCGACATGGGCGTGAGCTTGCTGGTGGTATTCAACGGCTTGCGCCTGCTCAGAAAGTAAGAGGCGGTATGTTGAGTTCCGAGTTGAAGGCGTTCTACATGGTGGCCCGCCTGGGCAGCATTACCCTGGCGGCGAAGAAACTCGGGCTCAGCCAGCCTACGGTGACCACGCAGATCCGTAATCTGGAGGCCCAGTACGGCGTCGAGTTGTTCTTTCGCGGCGGTCGCCGCCTGACCCTGAGCGACGACGGCACGCGGCTGATGCCGATGGTCAAGGCGCTGATGCAGCAGGAAGCCGATATCGAGTTCTTCCTGCGCAACAGCGGCCAGGGGCAGGGCGGGCTGCGCATTGCGGCCACGGCGCCGTACTACATTCTTGACCTGGTGAAGATCTTCCGCGAGCGCCTGCCGCAGGTGGAGCTGTCGGTGGAGATCGGCAATTCGCAGCAGGTGCTGGAGTGGCTGGAGGACTACCGCGTGGACATGGCTGCCTCGTCGCAACTGGTGGAGGATGCGCGGCTGGTGCGGCGGGTGCTGGGGGTCGACCCGCTGGTGGTGGCGGTGCACCGCAACCATCCCCTGGCGTCGCGCGAGGCGGTGCCGCTGAGTGCGCTGGGCGGGCACTGCCTGCTGATGCGCGAGCAGGGCTCGACCACGCGCCGGCTTACCGAGCAGATGCTGGAAGAGGCCGGGGTGAGGGTGGATTCGCTGCTGGAGATTGGCAGCCGCGAGTCGATCCGCGAGGCGGTGCTGCGCAATATCGGCATCAGCATCATTGCCCGGCATGAAGTGCCGCATAACCCGGAGCTGAAGGTGCTGGCGCTGGAGGGGGCGCCGGTGATCCATGAGTACCTGTACTGCCTGAAGGAGCGGCGCCAGGCGCGCTTGCCAGCGGCCTTCCTCGGCCTGGCCCAGGAAGTTTCTGCGCTGCCAATATAGCCTTCGCTGGCAAGCCAGCTCCCACAGGGTTTTGTGAACACCGCAGAACCCTGTGGGAGCTGGCTTGCCAGCGAATGGCCGTTACCAAATCTGCCTATAGCACTATCATCCGCTTTTGCCCCGACGCCACAGTACCTTCGCATTGCCCGCCTAGCATGGCCCTCACTCGTTCAGTGAGGTCCCGGCATGAACAACGCACTCGCAACCCCCGGCGCACAGATGAAAGTGCGCGGCATCCACAAGCGCTTCGGCGCCTTCACCGCGTTGCACGACGTGTCCCTGGACATCGCCGCCGGCGAACTGGTGTGCCTGCTCGGCCCCTCCGGCTGCGGCAAGACCACCCTGCTGCGCTGCATCGCCGGGCTCGAGCGCCAGGACCGCGGCACCCTCAGCATCGGTGACCGCGACATCTCCGAGCTGCCACCCCAGGCGCGCGACTACGGCATCCTGTTCCAGTCCTACGCACTGTTCCCCAACCTTACCGTCGAAGCCAACATCGCCTACGGCCTGGCCGACAGCAGCCGCGACCAGGCTCGCCAGCGGGTTACCGAGATGCTCGAACTGGTGGGCTTGCGCGGCAGCGAAAAAAAGTACCCCGGCCAGCTTTCCGGCGGCCAGCAGCAACGTGTGGCCCTGGCCCGCGCCCTGGCCCCGGCACCGTCGCTGCTGCTGCTCGACGAACCCATGTCGGCCCTCGACGCCCGCGTGCGCGATCACCTGTGCAGCGAACTGCGCCAATTGCAACGCCAGCTCGGTATCACCACCCTGATGGTTACCCACAACCAGGGCGAAGCCATGCTCATGGCCGACCGTATCGCGGTGATGAACAACGGCCAGGTCGAGCAATACGACACCCCGCAGGCCATCTACGACAAGCCGGCCACACCGTTCGTGGCCGAGTTCGTCGGCCAGGGCAACTGGCTGCCGTTCCAGCAGCGCAGCGCCAGCCATGCCCAGGTCGGCGCCATGCACCTGCGCCTGGCCCCCGGCGCCGGCGCGGCCAACAGCGGTCGCTTGTTCTGCCGTCCCGAGTCGATCAGCGTCAACCCGCCGGTGCATGAAGAGAACCTGTTCCCGGCACGGGTGCGTGAAATCACCTTCCTGGGCAACCGCTGCCGCATGCGTTTCGAACTGAATGAATGGCCCGGCCACGCACTGACCGCCGAGGTGCCGCCCGAATCGATGCCGCGCCTGGGCTCGCAGGACATCTGGGTGGCCCTGCCGCCACGCAGCCTGCAGGTGTTTGCCTGAGATGGATGCGCCCCTGACCTTGCCGATCGCACCCGCGAAGGCCCGCAAAGCCCAGGGCGTCGAGCTGGGCGATCGGCTGTTCGTCACTGGCGGCAAATGGCTGCTGCTGTTGCTGCTGACCGTCGCAGTGCTGCTGCCGTTGCTGGCGATCTTCTGGCGCGGCTTGAGCAGTGATGCCGGCCAGGGCGGCGGGTTGGTCGCGGCTCGCGAACTGTTCGCCAGCGCCAACTTTCACTGGCTGCTGGGCAACAGCCTCAAGGTCGCGCTGAGCGTGGCGGCCATCGTGGTGCCCACGGCCTACCTGTTCGCCTATGCGCTGCAACGCACGCTGATTCCGGGCAAGCGTGTGTGGCGCGGGATCTCGCTGTTGCCGCTGCTGGCGCCGTCGATGCTGCCGGCGATCGCGCTGGTGTACCTGTTCGGCAACCAGGGCCTGCTGCGCGGGCTGCTCAGTGACAATATCTACGGCTTCTGGGGCATTGTGCTGGGCGAGGCGATCTACACCTTCCCGCATGCGCTGATGATCCTGCTGTCGGCGCTGTCGCTGGCCGATGCGCGCCTGTTCGATGCGGCCTCCAGCATGGGCGCCGGGCCACGCCGGGCGTTTGCCAGCATCACCTGGCCGGCCACGCGCCAGGCGGTGTTCGCCGCGTTCTGCCTGGTGTTCACCCTGACCATCACCGACTTCGGCGTGCCGGTGGTGGTCGGCGGCGATTACCAGGTGCTGGCGCTGGAAGCCTACAAGGCCGTGGTCGGCCAGCAGCAATTCGGCCGTGGTGCGCTGATCGGCATGGTGCTGCTGGTGCCGGCCCTGCTCAGCTTCGCGGTGGATGCCTGGCTGCGCCGGCGCCAGGGTGCTGCGATGAGTGGCCGTGCGCAGGTGTTCGAGCCTGTCGCCAGCCGTGGCCGCGATGCGTGCTTCCTGGCCATCGTGCTGCTGGTGTGCGCTGTTTTGCTGGTGGTGGTGGGCATGGCCGTGTACTCCTCGCTGGTGACGTTCTGGCCCTACAACCTGACCCTGTCGCTCAAGCACTACCAGTTCGACGACACCGCCGGCGGTGGCTGGCTGGCGTACCGCAACAGCCTGAGCATGGCCCTGGGCACGGCGCTGATCGGCAGCGCGGTGATTTTCAGCGGCGCCTACCTGATGGAGAAGACCAAGGGCCGCCTGAACCTGCTGCTGCGCCTGCTCAGCTTCGTGCCGATGGCCGTGCCGGGCTTGGTACTGGGCCTGGGCTACGTGTTCTTCTTCAACCTGCCGGGCAACCCGCTGCATGTGTTCTACGGCAGCATGACGCTGCTGGTGGTGTGCACCATCGCCCACTACCTGACCACCGCGCAGATGACCGCCACCACCGCACTGCGCCAGCTGGACGGCGAGTTCGAAGCCGCCGCGCTGTCGCTCAAGGCGCCGCTGTACCGGCACTTTGCGCGGGTCACCGTGCCGATCTGCCTGCCGGCGCTGCTGGACATCGTGCGCTACCTGTTCGTCTCGGCCATGACCACGGTGTCGGCGGCGATCTTCCTCTATAGCCCCGACACCCTCCTGGCCGCCGTCGCCGTGCTGAACATGGACGACGCCGGCAATGTCGGCGGCGCGGCCGCCATGTCGACCCTGATCCTGCTCACCAGCGCCAGCGTGTCGCTGCTGCTGGCGTGGGCCTCGCGCGGCCTGCTGCAACGCTCCCAGGCCTGGCGCCAGCGCGCGCCGGGCCATTGATCGCCCTCCCAACCCTGTACCGCTCAAAGGAACCGCACCATGTTCAAGCCACTTGCCCTTGCCGCTGCCGTGCTCGCCGCCCTGACTGTGCAGGCCCAGGCCGCCGATACCCAGCTCACCGTGTACACGGCGCTGGAGGCCGAACAGCTCAAGACCTACAAGCAGGCCTTCGAGAAGGCCAACCCGGACATCCAGATCAAGTGGGTGCGTGACTCCACCGGCATCATCACCGCCAAGCTGCTGGCCGAGAAGGACCGCCCGCAGGCCGATGCGGTGTGGGGCCTGGCGGCGTCGAGCCTGGCGATACTCGACCAGCAGGGCATGCTGCAGACCTATGCACCCAAGGACCTGGACAAGATCGGCGCCCACTATCGTGATGCGGCCCACCCACCGGCGTGGGTGGGCATGGACGTGTGGGCGGCGACGATCTGCTTCAACACCATCGAGGCCCAGAAGCAGGGGCTGACCAAACCGGTGAGCTGGCAGGACCTGACCAGGCCCGAGTACAAGGGCAAGATCGTGATGCCCAACCCGGCGTCGTCCGGCACGGGCTTTCTGGACGTGAGCGCGTGGCTGCAGACCTTTGGCGAAAAACAGGGCTGGCAGTACATGGATGATCTGCACCAGAACATCGGCCAGTACGTTCACTCCGGCTCCAAGCCGTGCAAGCTGGCGGCGGCGGGGGAGTTCCCGATCGGCATTTCGTTCGAATACCCGGCGGTGCAGCTCAAGCGCCAGGGTGCGCCGCTGGATATCGTGTTGCCCAAGGAAGGGCTGGGCTGGGAGATCGAGGCGACGGCGGTGATCAAGGGCGGCCAGCATGAAGCTGCAGCCAGGCGCCTGGCGGACTTCTCCGCGAGCCCGGCGGCGATGGAACTGTACAAGGAAAACTTCGCGGTGCTGGCGCAGCCGGGCATTGCCAAGCCGCAGACCGAATTGCCGGCCGATTACGAGCAGCGTCTGATCAAGAACGATTTTGCCTGGGCGTCGAAGAACCGCGACAGCATCCTGGCCGAGTGGCGCAAGCGCTATGACGGCAAGTCCGAGAAGGTGGCGCAGCAGTAACACCGCGTCGCTCCCTTCGCTGGCAAGCCAGCTCCCACAGGGTTGGTGTGATCCCTGTGGGAGCTGGCTTGCCAGCGAAGGCCGCACCACTATTTCAAGAGAACCCCCCATGTCAGATTTCCTCATCGTCGGCGCCGGCATCCTCGGCCTGTCCCATGCCTACGCCGCCGTGCAGCGCGGCCTGCGGGTCAAGGTGTTCGAGCGCAGCGCCACGCCACTGGGCGCTTCGGTACGCAACTTCGGCCAGGCCCTGGTCAGCGGTCAACCACCCGGGCAGATGCTCGAACTGGCCAAGGCCAGCCGCGACATCTGGGCCCATTGGGCCGAGCACGCGGGCTTCGCGCTCAAGGGCAACGGCTCACTCCTGTTCGCCCGCACGGCACTGGAGCAGCAGCTGCTCGAAGCCTTCTGCAACCAGCGTGCGGTGGAGCACGGCTACCCGGTCGAGCTGCTGCAGGGCGCGGCGCTTGACGACCTGTACGGCGGCCAGTTCCGTCACCATCGCGCCGCCTTGCGTGGGCTGGACGATCAGCAGGTGTATTCGCGCGAGGCCATCCCCGCGCTGGTGAACTACCTGCGTGAGCAACTGGGCGTGGAGTTTCACTTTTCCACGCTGGTACGCGAGGTGGAACCGGGTTTTCTGACCACCACTGCAGGGCGTTTCAGCGGCGAGCACATCGTGGTGTGCAGCGGGCACGACTACCAGACACTGCTTGCTGAGCCGATGGCGCAGTTGCAGCCGCAGGTGTGTCGCCTGCAGATGCTGCGCGCTCGGCCGCGTTTCGAGCTGGACCTGCAGCATTCATTGCTGACCGGGCTGAGTTGCCTGCATTACGGCGCGTATGCCGATTTGCCTGAGGCGCGGGCCTTGCGCGCGCAGGTGCAGGCCGACAGCCCGCATCTGCTGGAGCACGGCATTCACCTGCTGATCAGCCCGACGCCCCATGGTGAGCTGATCATCGGTGATTCACACGCCTATGGCAGCGATGCGTCGCCGTTCAATGCCGAGCAGGTGGACAACTGGATGATCGAGCTGGCCGAGCAGACCCTGGGCGGGCGCATCGAAGTGCTGGAGCGCTGGCAGGGCGTATACGGCTCGGGCGGGCCAGGGCCGTTTTCGTTGCTGAACGTGGCGCCGGGGGTGAGTGCGGCATTGATGCACAGCGGGGTGGGGATGAGTGTGGGGCCGGCGTTGGCGCAGGGGCATGTTGCGCGTCTGATCTGAAGCCGCCTTCGCTGGCAAGCCAGCTCCACAGGTTTGTG
>NZ_JAHTBI010000100.1 GCF_019168305.1 Pseudomonas aegrilactucae | reverse complement strand
GTATGCGATCCATAAACCCCACCTGCCCAACAGTGGGTTAACGGCTTACCGTGGCATTTCTGGCGAGCAGTTCCACGGCAGCAGTGCTTCGTAGTCTGCTACTGACGAGGCGTGCGGCAGCCGCTCAAGTACGTGGCGCAGCCACGTATAAGGCTCTTGGCCGTTGACCTTGGCGGTCTCGACCAGGCTGTAGATCTTCGCGCTGGCACTGGCGCCGTTGACGGTATCGCTGAACAGCCATGCCTTGCGCCCGATCACAAACGGCTTGATTGCTCTTTCGGCCGCATTGTTGTCGATAGGCAAGTAACCCGCTTCCACATAGCGATCCAGCCTGCTCCAGTTATTCGCCAGATAATGCACAGCCTTGCCCAACGCACTTTGCGGTGTCACCTGCGATTGGGTTTTATCCAGCCAGCTTTTCAGTTGCGCCAGGATCGGCAGGCTTTTCTCCTGACGACCGACAAACCGCTGTTCATCGCTGACGTCCTTGAGCTCGCGCTCGATGCCGTACAGCTTGTTGATCATCGTCAGCGCGATATCGGCCCGTCCGGTTTTACCCTTGGGCTGCACTTTTTGCGCGTCCACGAACTTGCGTCGTGCATGGGCCATGCACGCCAGACGTTCCACACCTGGCTGCAACGCCAACGCGTTATAGCCGGCGTAATCGTCGGTCATGACATAGCCACGGTAACTTTCCAGCAAGCGCAACGGCACCTCCTGCGCACGGCTGGAGGTGTAATCAAACAGCACGACTTTACGATCCGGCGGACCACTGGCTTGCACCCACATCCAGGATTGACTGGTCGGGTCTCGATCCGGTTCTTTCAACACCTGAACACGGGTTTCATCGCAGTGAATCACTGGACTTTCCAGCAACCGGTCGCGCATCAAATTAAGCAGTGGCTGGAAATGCTCGCTGCACTGGATCACCCAACGTGCCAAGGTCTGGCGTGGGATATCGATGCCGTGCCGGCTGAGTACCGTTTCAAATCGATGCAACGGTAAACCGTCGACATACTTGGTGGTCAACAGCATGGCCAGCACGCTGGGGCTGGCCATGCTTTTCTCGATCAGTTGGGCGGGCTTGTCGGCGGTGACCGGTGCGGCTTCACAGCCACGGCAACCGTAGACCTTGCGGATATGTTTGATGACCCGGATCTGCATCGGCACGATGTCCAGTTGCTCACTGGTCTCTTCGCCGATGGCGTGTTTGCGGCAACCACAAGCACAGGTCAATTCGTGTTCGGGTAGTTCATGGATGACTTCGATACGCGGCAGTTCAGCCGACAATGGCTGGCGTTTGCCGCGGCGTGGTGTTGGCTTAACGACTTCTTCATCAACGTCGCCCACTAGCGGCATAGGCTCGCTTTCAGGTTCGTTAAAAAGCGCCAGTTGCGGCGTATTAGGTTCAACGCTTTGTTCTGACTTGCGCCCAAACAGGCGGTCGCGCAACAGCTTGATCTGTTCTTTCAGGTCGACGATATGGGTCTGATAAGCCTGAGCTGTTTCCTCCTGGCGATTGAGGGCCTCAAGCAGCAGTTGCTTGAGCAAAACAGGATCATCAGGAAGGTCATCGGGCAGAGAAATCATGGCCCGGATTATACCGGGTCACGCCACGTAGCGCGGCGTCAAAACCTGATGAGGACGATTACGCCAGAGATCAAAACCGTCGAGCAACCAGTTGAGTTCCTGGACGGTCAGAATGATCGCCTCGTCGGTGGCCTCTGGCGATATTTTGAAACGCTCGGATTCGAGGCGCTTGAGCCAAAGGCAGAAGCCGTTGCGTTCCCAATAGAGGATCTTCACGCGGTTGCGTGGCTTGTTGAGAAACACGAAGAGCACGGGGTCGAACACCGCCACTTTGATATCCAGTTCGACCAGAGCGGCCAGGCCGTCAATGGATTTTCGGAAGTCGACGGGCTTGGGGTAGAGATAAACTTTTTCGACTTTGGCGTCGGGGCGCATCATGGCGGCTGGCTCCAGAAAGAAATCGGGAGCACAGCATCGGGGGTCAGCTAAGCGCTTTGAATGTGGGGTTCATGGAGCGCTTAC
>NZ_JAHTBI010000099.1 GCF_019168305.1 Pseudomonas aegrilactucae | reverse complement strand
CCGTCAATGGATTTTCGGAAGTCGACGGGCTTGGGGTAGAGATAAACTTTTTCGACTTTGGCGTCGGGGCGCATCATGGCGGCTGGCTCCAGAAAGAAATCGGGAGCACAGCATCGGGGGTCAGCTAAGCGCTTTGAATGTGGGGTTCATGGAGCGCTTACGCTTGACTGGAGCGCCTGAGCCTTCGAGGAAGCAGGGCGCGAAAGACCTGACCGTAAAGGTCGCCGCCGGCTAACCTTTGATGCAGCAGGCGATCAGCGCACGTCGCTTGGCCAATAACGTTATTTTGTCAGCGGGCTTTTTCAAGCACGTCTTTCGCGAGGGAGGAGCGCTCGCCGATCAACGCGGCGCCACTGTAAGTCAGGTGGCTGTAGTCACGGTAAAGGATGGTTCCCTCTATCTCGGTTTTGCAAACGCCATCGCTGCATAGAAATCCGAACAGGCTCAGAAGCTCGATATCCGCCAACTTGGCCGCCTCGGCCATCATGTTGAGTGTCCGGCCTCTGTATCTTTGATTGGCATTCGTTGTAATGGTGCAGTCCGGCTGTGGGCCGAGGCTGAATTTTCCCCGCGCCCGGCGTTCCAGGCAGGCACCAATGTCCGAGCCGTCGGCGGGCGGCGGTGCGATAAATACAACCTTCTTGCCAGCGTTGTGCAGTTCTTTGGCAAGTGAGGCTAGCGCGCTGGCGACGATCTCGGGGGAAGCTTCGCGGGTTTCATATTTGTCTTCCGCTGTCTGCGTCAGGAGGCTATTGGCTTTACTCAAAGGACCTTGCAAGCGCCCAGCTATAACGACGGTCTCGATATCCTCGTTTGCCTTGGCGTACTCAAGGGTATTCGAGTTGAACCCGATACAGGCTTTAGCAGAGTCGATGTTGTAAGGCGTGTTGGCACCCTTATTGAACCGAGCGAGACGATCAAGCGGATCGCATCCGCTCATGGTTATCTGTTGTACGCCGTGCTCCCGAAGGGGGCCTGCAAGCGCCGAAGTCCATGCCATTGCGTACGAATCACCCCACACCAAAACCTTCGGGTGGGCGTTGGTTTTACAGCGTTCCTTGATTGAGAATGGTTCGGCGGCCTTCAGTGCGCACTCGGATGCCAGGCCGTAGTTGGTTCGGCGGATGTGCTTGTAGTTCGTGTCGGAGGCCGTAGTGTGCGCAATGATTGAGGGAGAAATAGCAATAGCCGCTGAGCACGCTACCAGCCCAGCAACATAATGGCGTCGTTTCGTCGGGTTCTTTTTTCGGAATGGCTCTTCAACGAAGCGGTAGAGCGCAATGCTTAGCAAGAGTGAAAGTGCAACGGCGATCCAAATTGCAGAGTGCGGCGGTTCGTCTAGATAGGCGGCTCGAGTAAAAACCAATATTGGCCAGTGAACCAGGTACAGCGAGTACGAGATATCACCGACCCGGGCTATCGCTTTTATGGGAAGGCTGTTCTCCCAGGTCTTCGGGTTATGACCCAGAAGGACCACTAGCGTCGCCATGCATACGAGCAGTGCGTCAAGACCTGGGTGTGGAAGGCCCGTTGGGAAAAAGGGCGCCATAAGTATTAGCGCAATTGCTGGAATACGGGCAAGTGATAAACCGCGGTGAGCGTTTGTTTTGAGCTTGACGATTGCAGCCAATGATCCAAGGCCAAGCTCCCATACTCGTGTGAGTGTCAAGTAAAAGGCAGCATCAGGGTGGTGCGATGCCAGATAAAAACTCAGCACCACACTGGAAAGCACAAGGGCTGCCACAACGGGCAGCCATGCTTTTCTCGGAATGAAGAATAACAAGAGCGGCATTAAAAGATAGTATTGCTCTTCAACAGCCAGCGACCAGAAGTGCAGAAGTGGTTGGGTGTCGGCGGCCGCTTCAAAGTAGCCTGTTTGGCTCCAGGCAACAAAGTTTGAGACGAACAGAAGGGCGCCAATGACTTGCGTTTTCAGGTCCTTTAGCGCTAGGTCTGTGAGTATGAAGGGCGCGCAGGCAACGACAAAGGCGAGAACAACAAAGGCTGCGGGCAGCAATCGTTTTGCGCGTCGGAAGTAAAAGCGCAAGAAGCTGAAGTGCTTTGTTTCAATTTCCTTTCGAAGGATGCCGGTAATTAGAAAGCCAGAGATAACGAAGAAAAGGTCCACGCCAAGGTAGCCGGCGAAGTCAATTAATTGTGTGTGGTAGAGTACGACCAGCAGGACTGCGATGCCGCGTAATGCCTGGATGTCAGTTCTGAATGCGGATTTCTGCACGTCTGCAGGACGTATACTGGTTGACACGGTTTTTCCCCTGGTGCAATTGTTCGCGCTCTGGCAGGCGGCGCCATGATGATGTGTTTCTTGGTAAACGTGCTTTTTCTATACAGTGCTCACGTGGCGCGGAGACTGCCATGGCCAATTGCTTTTTTCAATTTTATTTCGGTCGGGCATAAGCTATTCGGGTGCCAGGTTGCACTATTCAGGATGCTCATCCTGCGCAATTTTCTTTCGGGTGTGTCTGGTGCTGGGGTCGCAAGACATATGCTCCAGGTAGGCAAGTGCCGCAGCTAAGTGCTGGGCATGGCCTGATCGAGCTCTCGTCTATTAACGCATCTCTGCGCCTCGGAATGATCACGCTTGTTGGAGTAAATTGGGTAATGAGCAGGGTAGGCGTCCACTGGGGCGGTGTGTCATCATCTTGCCTGGCGCGAAAAAGCCGCTTACCGCTCTGGGGCCCTCGCGACGCCAAAGCTAAGGAGCAACTGGCGAACAGGGGTAAATGTCCAGGCGCCAGCGTGAAGGCAGAATCTGGAATGTGGGGTGTTGTGGGCCGCGTGGCTGATGCTAGAATGCTGGCCATTTTGAATGGGGATTTAAGTTTGCTGGCATATAGACCTGAGTTGGATGGGCTTCGAGCTGTTGCTGTTCTGAGTGTGGTTCTGTTTCATGCTGGTTTCGGCCCTATCAGTGGTGGGTATGTTGGTGTAGACATATTTTTTGTTTTATCCGGTTTTCTGATCTCTTCGATTCTTATTCACGAGATAACGACTCATCAATTTTCGTTTTCCCGATTCTATGAACGAAGAATTCGTAGACTGTTGCCGCCACTTATTCCGGTATTGATTGTTACGGGGTGCGCGGCATTTGTTTTTTTTTGACAGGGTACCGCTTGAAGAATTTTCAAAAAGCCTTTATTCGACGCTTGCCCTGTCTGCTAATTGGTATTTTTTGTCTTCAGTGGGGTATTTTGACGGGCCGGGCGAGTCCACGCCACTTCTTCATATGTGGTCGCTGTCGGTTGAAGAACAGTTCTATCTGTTTTTTCCAATTATTCTGATTCTAATAATCAGGAAAAAAAGAACACTGCTTCCGGCGTTGTGCGCCGCCCTCTTGGTCATCTCTTTCTCTATTGCAACGTATTACCTGTATGCAGGGAAGCAGGAAATCGCTTTTTATAGCTCGTTGGCGCGTTTTTGGGAGTTGCTTGTGGGTGCCTTGTTGGCATCCGTTCAGGCGCGGCTGAATCCGTCAAGGCGTGCGGCGGATGCCATGGAGATAGGTGGGCTTCTTCTTTTGGGGGTGGCCATGTTTCTCTACACCCCTGAAACGCTATTCCCAGGGCCGGCGGCGTTGCTGCCGACATTCGGCACTGCGTTAATAATAGCTGCGCATGGGCGGGGGCGGTTGGTGTCACCTGTGCTCAAGTTTCCTTCCATCGTGTGGGTTGGTCTCATTTCCTATGGTCTCTACCTGTGGCATTGGCCGATTCTTGTATTTGTTAGATACCTTAAGCCCCTTGCCGGTGCGTATGAGCTCACGGCGGCCGTACTGATTTCCGTTTTTCTCTCGGCTGCATCCTACTATTGGCTCGAGGCGCCTATACGGCGCAAGAAGGTGTTTTCAACGAAGCGCAGTGTATTTAACTTCGGTATTATTGCTACGGCAATGCTCGCTGTCATGCTTTCGTTAAGTATGATCTCGATCGTTGAGAGCGCGCGGTTGAAGGTGAACGGTTGGGTGCGAGGCGTATTGTACGATGACAGCAGGGTTTCAGTGCTCGCCGTGATCGAGAAAGAAAAGAAATACTATATGGGTAACCTGAATCTAAACTATCACGGTGGTTTGGATGAGTTTAGTTTGTCGCGTTTTAATGGCTACACTTGCAGTTTTGATGGTGGGAATACTCAGGATCGAGTCTTGGGTTGTCTGGTAGGGCAAGCCAAGAAAGATAATATATTGGTGGTGGGTGATAGCGTTGGGCGGGATACGATGTGGGCGCTGAGGCGTGCATATCCGAATAATAATTTTATCATGATCCATCAGTCTGCCTGTCCGCCGGCCGAGTTTTTTAATAAAAGCAAAGGGAATACCTGTTTTCCCCAGCTTGACGATACAATGCAGAAGCTTGCGAAGCAGGTTAACGTGAATGGTATTGTCTTGAGCTTTCGATACCGGCCCAGGCATTGGGTGCATATCAAAAACAGTATTCCTCAGATGAGAAGGCTTGTAGATAATATAGTGTTGGTTGGCGTGAATCCGATGTTC
Organism: Pseudomonas aegrilactucae; assembly: GCF_019168305.1. Classification (GTDB taxonomy): domain Bacteria; phylum Pseudomonadota; class Gammaproteobacteria; order Pseudomonadales; family Pseudomonadaceae; genus Aquipseudomonas; species Aquipseudomonas aegrilactucae. The sequence goes on along the minus strand of NZ_JAHTBI010000099.1, from coordinate 958 downwards.
CTGGTGGCGGTTGACAAGTACATAAAAGGGCTTCCGGACAATACATCGATACCCGCTGTTATCGATAAGGGTGATGGCAAAATGATTGGCTGGGATTTTGACGGTGTTGCACAAGACGCTAAGCAGGTGGCCCGAAAAAACCATATCATGTTTGCCGATGTGAGCCGGTTTTTCTGCACGCATAGCGCTTGTAAGTTGTGGGTGGATGGGTCATATGAAAAGCCACTGTTCTGGGATAACCAGCACATGACGAATTTGGGTATGTCCAGCTATGCGAGTTACTTAGCGTCAAAGCCAGAAATAAAACAGGTTGTAGGGGATGCCAGCGCAGGTGCACTCCAATAATCTACGGTAGCCTGCGTTTTTTGAGTCGAATGGCGGCGCCTTCGCCCTGCCATGCAGTCTGCGCGACGTGGATGGTTGCGCAGGCGGTTGAAATGTCGATCAATGTGCAGGGAATGGCACCTTCCCCGCACGCTCACGCATTACTCGGCGACAGCCCGCTTCACATCAAGCTTGAAGGTGTCGTATGCGATCCACGAACCCCACCTGCCCAGGAGTGCGACTTTGTTTTACCGTGGCATCTCCAGTGAGCAGTTCCACGGCAGCAACGCCTCGTAGTCGGCTAGCGACTGCGCGAGTGGCAGGCGTTCCAGTACGTGGCGCAGCCACGTATAGGGCTCCTGGCCGTTGAATTGGTGTGGCCGTTGCCAGTTGTAGCGCTGCATCAAAAACCGACCAATATCCTGCTGTGCCAGCGAAGCACTCATGTAGCCCACTGTTGGCACCCATTCTGTTTTCAGACTGCGAAACAACCTTTCCATCGGCGCATTGTCGTGGCAGTTTCCGCGCCGACTCATGCTCTGTTTGAAGCGATAACGCCACAGTCGCTGACGGAAGCTTCGGCTACCGTATTGGCTGCCTTGATCGCTGTGAAACGTAAGCGCTCCATGAACCC
>NZ_JAHTBI010000098.1 GCF_019168305.1 Pseudomonas aegrilactucae | reverse complement strand
GGGGTTCATGGAGCGCTTACATTTGAAGATGGTATGTCAATCGAAGTAGAGGAGGTTCAACTGGAACGCTGTGACATGTAGAGCCAGGCCAGGTACTGCAGCGGTCAGGCGCCGAGCGGATTATGGGTGATGCGCTTCTGCATGGTGGAACCGAAGGTCATGCTCTCCAGCCCGATCAGCCCTAGGCTTAGGCAAGGAACAGGAACAGGATTGCATACAACACATTATTTTTCATGTGTAGAGAAGTAACCAAATAACACCTCAAAAGAAAAACATTCTCAATATCGTTAAAAATAGTCCAACCCCGATTTCCCCATTGACTTGCGTATGACTATCACTATCATCCTCGCTTTATAACCTGGCCATCTAGTCGCGCACGACGGCTATGACACGTAAACTCAATGCAAATGGACTTGAAATGAAAACGCGTCAAACGCGCCATCTATTGGCGTCCCTCGCAACTGCATTTACCTGCTCGTTCAACAGTATAAGTACTTGCGCCCTCGAATCCCCTTTCGAGCAAATCGTTTCGCAACCCAAAGATACGTTTGGCTATCAAAATGTTGAAAGCGTCGATCCTGCCAGTGGCAGCCTGCTGATAAAACATATTGATGTTAATCTTCCAGGCCCGAATGGCATGAACATTACTTTGTTCCGAACCTATAATACGGGCGCCCTCAGCGCGGGCCTGGGTTCTACCTACAGAAAGTCATTCAGCTGGACGGCACTAGGCCCTGGATGGACATTACGAGCTGCGCCTCGAATTGTTCACGGAAATCTGTTCAAGAGTACCGCTAGAACACCATCGACAGAGCCCAAGCAAATCTATGACAAAAGTCAGATGGCGGGAGCTCTGTGCGTCGGCGCCGCCGTATCCACGTTATCGCCTGCGGGTATTTTCTTGCAACTTCCCGATGGAACACAGCACCAGGTGTTCTCGAGCGGCGGCCACAAAGGCAGGACCAAGAGCAACTGGCAGGTCTCTTGCACCAACAATAAGGTAACGGCACATTCTCCAGACGGTATTCTCTACGATTTCGGAGATTGGAGCACCGACCGAAACGGTGGTACAGAAAGTACAAACGATATCATAGAGTCATCATTCGGCATGCCCATTGATGCTCCCGTAAAACCGACAATAACTTACATCGATGCAAAAAAAGCCACCGACCTGTTTGGAAACTGGATCGCCTATGACTATAGCACTAGTGTCCTGTCTCAAAA
>NZ_JAHTBI010000097.1 GCF_019168305.1 Pseudomonas aegrilactucae | reverse complement strand
GAATCCCCACCCCAACCCCGTTAACCTCGCCCGGTCGCTGTAAACCCAGCGTCCAGGTTTGGTCACCTGCAATAAATCAAGGCGCACAAAGCGCCGTATCCAAATCAGGGTCGGCTCCACTAATAAAGGAGCACCACATGACAAAGTTCGTCCCCAATCCCCCGCTGCCCAACACCCCGCGCAAACCCGTCTACACCTCCTTCGGCTGTTGCCACGGTGATCACCCTCCCCTGTTTTCCGTGCGCAAAGACATCAAGCTCGAAGACGCGCTGGTCTACCTCTCGATCATGATCCAGTGTGCCAAGGACACCACCGCACAAGCCTGCGAACGCGCCGATGAGCAGTTCAAGAGCCTGCTGATGGCCTCGCACCATTCGCTGGAACTGAGCAACGCGCTGATCGAGTCGGTGCTCGATGGCATGGAGGCGAAAGCGCCAGGCAACTAACAACGCACCACCCGCAGCGCGGCCCCTGCTATTCCGGCCGCGCCATGCGGCGCCGGCGAAGCCATGCGCCCAGGTGGCCGCCGCCCCCTGCGCTGAACACGATGGCGAACAGGCCCATCATCAGGCTCACGCCCCACAACGCGCCACGGTCTTCAATGATCGCGGTGCTGGCAGGGGCTTCGGCGCGGTACAGCACCGTCACCGGGTCGCCCACCGCGTAGCCGAAGATAAACCCGCTCTCGGGGTAGCTGACCACCTGGCCTGTGGCGTCGGTAAAGTCGATTTGTGGATGGCTGCCGCCCGCGTTCAGCGCGCTGACATGCCCTTGGGCACGTTGCGCCTGGGCCAGAAAGCCCAGCCGGTCCTGGACCAGCCAAAACGTGAGGTAGAGCAGGCACAGGCCCAGCGGGATGAAAATCAGTGCGCGGGGCAGATCGCCCAGGGCGAAAGATGGCGTCTTGGCCATTACAGGGTCCTTGTATCGTCCGTGAAACGCCGGGCATTGCAACGAACCCGCAGGAAGCTGTCAACCTCAAAAAGCCGGGCACCCACGTTGCTGCCTGGGTCGACTCACTCGATTGACTGCCAAGGCGCAAGCCGCTGTATCTGATAATTATTCGTAGTACCATCCACCGCTCGAACACTACCCCCGAGCGCTATCCGATGCTCCCTACCCCACCGGCGCCGCGCATCCTCATTGTCGACGACCACCGCAAGATCCGCGAACCGCTGGCCATCTACCTGCGCCGCCACACCTTCGACGTACGCACCGCCGAAGACGCCGCCGGCATGTGGGCCCTGCTCAAGCAACAACCCTTCGACATCATCGTGCTCGACGTGCTGCTGCCCGATGGCGACGGCTTCGACCTGTGCCACCAACTGCACCGGCGCCACAACATTCCGGTCATCCTGCTCACCGCCCGCGACACCACGGCCGACCGTATCCGTGGGCTGGACCTGGGCGCCGACGACTACGTGACCAAGCCCTTCGAACCCCGTGAGCTGGTGGCCCGGCTCAACAGCGTGCTGCGCCGCCACGGCGCCCGCCCGGCTGCACCGCCAACAACCGCCGCCACCCGCGAGTACCACTTCGCCGGCTGGCACTTCAGCGCCAGCACCGCCCTGCTCACCCGCGAAGGCGCCGCACCGATCCAGCTCAGCACCGTCGAAAGCAAACTGCTGCAAGTGCTGCTCAACCACCCCAACACCCTGCTGCCCCGTGAACGCCTGATCGATCTCACGGCCGCCGACACCGACGTCAGCGACCGCGCCATCGACCGCCAGGTCAGCCGCCTGCGCCGCAAGCTGGCCCATGACCCCAATGCGCCCGAGCTGCTGCGCACCATCTGGGGCGGCGGCTATATGCTCGCCACCAACGTCACCCCGGCATGAAGCGCCTGCCCTGGCCACGCCGCATGGCGCACCAGCTCGGCCTGCTGCTGTTACTGGCGCTGCTGGCTTCCAACGCCATCGCCATGCTGTTCCTGCAACGCACCGGCAGCCTGATCCACCCGCTGTCGCGCAGCTACAGCCTCGAACGCCTGGTGAACGCGCACCACGCCGCGCTGGACCTCACCGCCGCCGAAAGCGAACACTTCCTCAGTGCCATGAGCACCGACGAAACCCGTTTCTGGACCGCGCCCACGGCCGACGTCGAGCCCTTCGCCCTGCGCCCCGAAGAGCAACGCCTGGCCACCACCCTGCGCCAGCGCCTGCAACTGCCCGCCGACGTGCCGATCGGCATGCAGCTGGAACGCATCAGTGGCGCCGACGCCCGCACCCACGTGTTCAGCCCCGCGGGATGGGCGCCGCTGCGCCTGCGGACCAGTATCGCGCTGCCCGACGGGCAGTACCTCAATGCCCTGCAACACCCCTCCGGCGCCTACGAATGGGGCCGCGTGCTGGCCTACAGCGTGCCGGTGAGCACGGTGCCGGTGCTGTTGATCGTGCTGTTTTTCATCGGCCGCGTGGTACGCCCGATCAAGACCCTGGCCCAAGCCACCGAGCGCGTCAGCCGTGGCGAATGGATCACGCCGCTGCCGCTGTTCGGCCCGCAGGAAGCCCGCGACCTCACCACCGCCTTCAACACCATGCAGGCCAATATCGCGCGCCACGTGGAAGGCCGCACGCGCATGCTCGCCGCCGTCAGCCACGACCTGAATACGCCGATCACCGAACTGCGCCTGCAAGTGGAATTGCTCGAGCCCGGCCCGGCCCGCGACGACATGCTCGAAAGCCTCGGCGAGCTGAATGCGATGGTGCGCGAGACGCTGAACTTCGTGCGTGGCGATGCGCTGCAGGAGGCGACCGAAACGGTCTCGCTCAACGCCCTGCTCGATGACCTGGCGCGGCGCTACCGGCTGATGAACCAACCCGTGACCTGGGCCGGCGCAGCGCAGGTGCAACTGACCTGTCGCCCGCTGGCGCTCAAGCGCGCCCTCACCAACCTGATCGACAACGCGTTGCGCCATGCAGGCGACGCCACGCTGAGCCTGCATGAAGACGATGGCGCGATGCTGCGCCTGGAGGTTCTCGACCACGGCCAGGGTGTGCCCGAGGCGTGGCTGAGCAAGGTGTTCGAGCCCTTCGTGCAACTGACCCGCAGCGGCGACGGGCTGGGGCTGGGCCTGGCGATTGCACGGGCGTGCATCCAGGCCCACGGCGGCGAGCTGCTGCTGGAGAACCGCCCACCGGCCGGCCTGTGCGCGGTGGTGCGGCTGCCCGCTGCAGTGCCTAGAAGTTGAGCGTCGCGCCCATCCACAAGGTACGGCCGTAGTTCACCGTGCCGTAGGTTTCATCGTCCAGGCGCTTGTCGGTGAGGTTGTTGAGCGAGGCGTTGAGGGTCAGCGATTCGGTCAGGTCGTACGAGCCGCCGATATCGGCGGTGGTGTAGCCCGGCGCAGGCTGCTCGTCGGTGACAGTGTTGCCGGTTTCCTCGCCGTAGTAGCTCAGCGACGCCCACGCCTGGGCGCGGTCGTTGATGTTCCATTCGCTGCGCACGTTGGCTTTCTGCTTGGGCGTCAGTGCCAGCGGCGCGCCGGCATTGGCGCCGGTCTTCTGCTCGGAGTCGGTGTAGGTGTAGTTGGCCTTGAGCAGCACGCTCGGGCTGATGTCCCACTGGCCGTTGAGCTCCACGCCCTTGATCACGGCCTGGTCGACGTTGACGCGGTCCATCACGATGTAGCCGTTCCACAGCTGCTCGGTGGTGACGGTGGAGAGCTTGTCCTTGAAGTCGTTATAGAACAGTGTGACGCCGCCCGACAGGTCATCGCGGTTGGACCACAGCGCCGACACCTCATAGTTGGTGCTGGTCTCGGGCTTGAGGTCGGGGTTGCCGAACATCACGAAGCGGTTGCGGCGCAGGTAGGCATAGCCCTCGACCACCGCACGCAGCTCAGGCGCCTTGAAGCCACGGGCCACACCGCCCTTGATCGTCCACTCGTCGGTGGCGCGCCACACGCCGTACACGCGCGGGCTGGCATGGGTGCCGTACTGCTCGTGGTGGTCCAGGCGCAGGCCGGTGGTGAGGGCGAAGGTGTCGGTTACCGACCATTCGTTTTCAGCGAACACGGCCTTCTGCACCACCGAGAACTCGTAGTCGACGCGGTCGCCCAGGCCCTGGTTCCAGTCGGTCAGCTCGCTTTCGTTCCACTGCAGGCCGACGGTGCTGATGTTGTGCGCAGTGGGCACCACCAGCTTGGCGTCGAACACGGTGTTCTTCACCTCAGGCTTGCGCCCGTAGATATCGGTTTGCGCAGGCGTGGCCTTGCCTTCGCGGCTGGAGGTTTCCTGCGACAGGGCCACATCGGAGGTGGCCCAGCCCCAGCGCCCCTGGTGCGACAGCGACCAGTGATCGCGGTTGTTCTCCTGCTCGCGGGTGGCCCAGTTGGCGCTGATGCCGTCGCCGTTCTTCAGGCGCGTGGCGCCGGCTTCGAGCAGAATGTCGTGGTCGACGGTAGGGGTGAAGGCCAGGCGCGCGGTGAGGTCGCGGTGGTCGGCCTTGCTGAAGCCATTGGTCTGCTCGATGTCATCATCGGCCTGGCGATCGAGGTAACGGCCCCACACCTGCAAGCCCAGCCAGTCTTCCTTGATCGGCCCACTGAGGTAGAACTGGCTCTGACGCGCGTTGCCCTGGTCGCTGTGCTGACGGGCCGAGTAGTCATAGCCGATGGAGCCGCCCCACTCGGGCGAGACCTTGCGCGTGATCACGTTGATCACCCCGCCGATGGCGTCCGAGCCGTACAGCGACGACATCGGCCCGCGCACCACTTCGATACGCTCGATGGCTGCGGCCGGCGGCACGAAGCTCTGCTCGTAGCCGCTGTTGCCGTTGACCCGCGACTCGCGCGCGCTCTGGCGTTTGCCGTCGACCATGATCAGGGTGTAGTCGGCCGGCATGCCACGGATGGAGATGTCGGTCTCGTTGGCCCCGCCGTTGACGGTCACCCCTTCCACGTCGCGCACCGCATCGCCCAGGTCGCGATACGACTTGCGCCGCAATGCCTCGCCGTCGATCACGCTGATCGAGGCCGGCGCGTCTTCGATGCGCTGCTCAAAGCCCGCTGCGGTCACGACCATGTCGTCGAGCACCAGCGGCACCGGCTCGGTGCTGGTCTGCGCATGGGCAGCCACACCGGCAGTGGCGCTGGTGATCAGGGCAGCCTTGACCAGCACGGCCAAGGGGTGGAAACGGTGAGAAGCAAGCATGTACAGGTTCCTACGGCTCGACTTAAAAGCGAATCGTAATCATCTGCACCCCTGCAAATTGGACAAAGTGTGACAACGCACACAGCCGCTTAGACCAATGTGCAGGAAAATTTCGTGAAAACAGCAAAAAATAAATCAAATGATAATGATTAGTAGTAATATTCACGCGTTTTTGTCAGATAATTCATACCTTCCCTTGTTTGCGCCTTTTTAAGGATCGTCCCGTCGATGCGTCGTACGTTCGTTTCGCTCTGTTTGCTGCATGCCGTTTCCCCCGTGGTCTGGGCCGATCAGTCGGCTGCACCGCAGCCGTCCTCGCTCGAGTTGCAGGCCACCAGCATCAACGCCAATGCCGCAGACGCCGAGCGCGCCGATGGCCCGGTGCAGGGCTACCGCGCCACCCGTTCGGCCAGCGCCACGCGCACCGACACCGCGCTGCATGACACCCCGCAGTCGGTCAGCGTGGTGCCCAAGGACGTGATCGCCGACACCGGTGCCACGCGCCTGCAGGACGCACTGGACTACGCCGGTGGCGTGGGCCGCGCCAACAACTTCGGCGGCCAGGGCCTGACCACCTTCACCGTGCGCGGCTTCACCACCGGCGAGTTCTACCGCAACGGCTTCCCGATCAACCGCGGCTACCCGAATGCGCCGGATGCCAACACCATCGAGCGCCTCGAAGTGCTGCGCGGCCCGGCCACCTCGCTGTACGGCCGTGGCGACCCCGGTGGCACCTTCAACGTGGTGACCAAGCAGCCGCAGGCCGAAACCAAGGTCACCGTGGGCAGCCAGTTCGATGACCAGGGCATGCACCGCGCCACCCTGGACGCCACCGGCGCACTGAACCAGGACGGCTCGCTGGCCTACCGCCTGAACCTGCTGGGCGAAGGCGGCGAGAGCTTTCGTGACGATGTGGAAACCGAGCGCTACGACGTGGCCCCGGTGCTGAGCTGGCAGGTCAACGACAGCACGCGCATCACCTTCGAAGGTGACTACATGCGCAACAACCACCCGCTCGACCGTGGCCTGACCCGCCTGCCCACCCAACGCGGCAGCGCCTCGCGTGACACCAACATCTGGGAAAAGGGCCTGGACAACACGCTGCACAACGACAACAACATGACCCAGGTGCGCTTCGAGCACCTGCTCAACGACAACTGGACCCTGGGCGGCGGCGTACAACTGCTCGACGGCCAACTGGCCGGCAACGCGGTGGAAGCCAACGCCCTGCAGGCCGATGGCCGCACCCTGGGGCGCAACTTCAACTACCGCAAGCTGGAGTGGAGCGACCGCGATGTGCAGCTCAACCTCACCGGCCACTTCGACACCGCAGGCTTCGCCCACACGCTGCTGACCGGCGTGGAATACGAAGACTATGACTACACGTCGCTGATCCAGCGCTCGGCCGCCGGTGCCGACGCCTACCCGATCGACATCATCAACCCGGTGCTCGGCCAGCCGCGCCCGGCGCTCACCCGCACCACCACCCACGACAAGGAGAACCTCAAGACCTGGGCGTTCTTCGTGCAGGACCAGGTGGCACTGACCGAACGCCTCAAGGCCTTGGCCGGTGTACGTTTCGAGCGCTTCGAGCATGACTACGAAGACTACCTGAGCACCACCCGCGACTTCACCAAGGACCAGAACGCCGTCACCCCGCGCTTCGGCCTGATCTACGACCTGACCGACACCGTGGCGGTGTACGCCAACACGGCGCGCTCGTTCAAGCCCAACAGCGGTGCGAGCCGAGAAGGCGGCGGGTTCGATCCGGAGAAAGGCAAGTCGTACGAGCTGGGTGTGAAGTGGGAGGCGCTGGATCGCCAGCTGAGCGTGGACGCCGCGATCTACCACACCGTCAAGCAGAACGTGCTGACCGTCGACCCGGTCGACCCGGTGTTCAGCGTGGCAGCCGGTGAAGTGCGCAGCCGCGGCCTGGACCTGAACATCGCCGGCAACCTGACCCCCGAATGGCGTGTGCTGGGCGGCTACGCCTACGTGGATGCCGAAGTGACCAAGGACAACACCCTGGAAGACGGCACGCGCCTGGCCAACATCCCGCGCAACACCTTCAGCCTGCTCAACACCTACGAGTTCCAGGACGGTATTGCCAAGGGCCTGGGGCTGGGCATGGGTGTGAAGTACGTGGATGACCGCGCCGGGCAGACCAGCGCCACCACCTACACCATGGAACGCTACAGCGTGGTCGACCTGCTGAGCTTCTACCAGCTCAACGAGCACGTGCGCCTGAACCTGGACGTGAAGAACGTGTTCAACAAGGGCTACGACGAAGGCGCGTTCAACACCTACGTGTACCCGGGCGCGCCGCGCACGGTGCAGGCAGGCGTTGCTTACACCTTCTGATACCCCTGTGTGAAACGGCGGCCCGAGCCCTTCGGGCCGCCCTCCCCTCAGTAGATATACGCCAGTCGAAACTGCAGCGAATGGTCGGTCATCGGCCCCGAGCGCACTGCCACATCGCGCCAGTACTGCCCCATCACCTGCCATTGCCTGCCCAGCATCGTGGTCGCAGACAGCCCGACCGTGCCGTTGTTGTGGCTGGTCTCCAGGGTCTGCCCATCCAGCGTCTCACGCGAGCCCCAGTTGTGCCGGTACGACAGCGCCACCGAGGTGGCCGGGGTGAAGTTGTAGCGCAGGTGGTTGTGCAACTGCATCAGCGGTTCGCGGTGTGCGCCGGTATCACGCTGCTCCTGGAAGAACTCGGTTTCGGCGATCACGTCCCACGTCCAGCGCTCGTTGAAGCCGTGCACGTAGCCTACCTGGAAGTCCGCCGCCCAGCGGTTGTTGCTCAGGGCAAAGCCCTGGTTCTTGTCGTCGCCGGTGGGCGCGGTGATGAACAGCGACCAGCCCAGGTGGCGGTTGCGCTCCATGTCGGCCAGCGTCCATACGGTGGCGCCGAAGGTGATGTCGCCGATGCCCTTGTTCTTCTGCCCGGTGGCGCCGATTTCCTGGTGGCCGTAGGGGATCACGATCTGCGGGTCCCAGATCAGGCCGGTGTTGAAGAACTCGGTGAAGTGCACCAGACGCAGCACTTCAACGGTCAGGTCCAGGTCGAGGTTGTCGGCGGCGCGCTTGCCGCCGCTGTAGGCGCGGTCGATGCGCGGGTTCTGCTGGTACAGCAGGGCCAGGTCGGTGCCGGCCGGCAACGCGGCGTAGTCGCCCGAGTCGGGTTTTACGTCGGCCAGTGCCGGGGTGGCGCACAGTGCCAGGATCAGCGAGCACGGCAAGGCGCCGCTTTTGTGCAAAAGCGTTTTCATGGGGTTCACCTGTCTACCGGTTAATTGTTATTGGAACGGGTTGAGGCTGGCCCGCTCGCACGGGCGTGCGAGCGGGCTCTGAGGGTGGATCACTGCGCTGCGGTGGCGTCGGCGGCAGCGCGCAGGTCGAGGCTGCGCTTGATGATGTACTGCTGGATCAGCTGCATCTGCGGCATGTCCAGCACCCCGGCGAAGCTCGGCATGCCCTTGCTCATGAACGCGCCGCTGACGATGCCGACGAAGGCCTGGTGCTTGTCGGCGCCCAGGTAGCGCAGGTCGGGGATCACCCCCCCACTGGCGGCATTGAGGCCGTGGCAGGCACCGCACATGCCGTTGAACAGGGTGCGCCCCTGGGCGATTTCGTCTGCCGAGGCGGTCAGCGCGGGCACTTGCGGTGGCAGTACCGGGGCCTTGCGCGGCGGCGGCAGTTCACCTTTGGCGCCGAGCTTGAACACCAGCACGCGGGACTCGGGCTGCACCTTGCCCTTGTCGGTCAGGGGGCCGGCGATCAGCGGCATGATGCCGCCCCAGCCGGCCATGAACGCCACGTACTGCTCGCCCTTGACCTCATAGGTGACCGGCCCGCCGAGCACGCCGGAGTTGGCACGGTGCTCCCACAGTGGCGTGCCCTTGTCGGCGCTGAAGGCCATCACGCGACCGTCGGAGGTGCCTTGGAACACCAGGTTGCCCGCGGTGCTGAGGGTGCCGCCATTGCCGGACTCGACGTAGTCGTGGGTCCAGGCGGCCTTCTGCTTGATCGGGTCCCAGGCGATCAGGTGGCCGCGCCAGGCGCTGCGGATCTGGTTGAGGATTTTCGGGTCTTCCGGCAGGTCGGGCACGTCCAGGCCGAAGTTCACCACCGACTTGGTCGGCAGGAACAATGGTTTGTCGGCGGCCTTGAGTTCGGCCAGGGTGTCCTGGGCCGGGATGTACACGTAGCCGGTGTTAGGGTTGAACGACATCGGGTGCCAGCTGTGGCCGCCCAGGAAGCTTGGCTGCACGACCTTGGGGGCCTTGGAGTAGTCGGCCTGTTCGGTGAGGATCGGGCGCCCGGTCTTGGGGTCCAGGCCGCTGGCCCAGTTCACCTGCACGAAGTTGTTGCCCGAGATGAACTCGCCGTTGGTGCGGTCGATCACGTAGAAGAAGCCGTTCTTGGGCGCCTGCATCAGCACCTTGCGGGTTTTGCCGGCAATCTGGATATCGGCCAGGATGATCTGCTGGGTGGCGGTGAAGTCCCAGCGGTCGCCTGGAGTCACCTGGAAGTGCCACACGTATTCGCCGGTTTCGGGCCGCAGTGCCACGATCGAGGACAGGTACAGGTTGTCGCCTTCACCCTGGCTGCGGAACTGGTAGTTCCAGGGCGAGCCGTTGCCGGTGCCCACGTACAGCAGGTCCAGTTCCGGGTCGTAGGACATCGAGTCCCATACTGTGCCGCCGCCGCCCCACTTGACCCAGCCGTTGCCTTTCCAGGTTTTCATGGCCTTGGCCATGGCGTCGTTTTCCGGTGGCAGTGCGGGGTCGCCGGGCACGGTGAAGAAGCGCCAGGCTTGCTTGCCGGTGTCGGCGTCGTAGGCAGTGATGTAGCCGCGCACGCCGAACTCCGCGCCGCCGTTGCCGATCAGCACCTTGCCTTTGACGATGCGCGGGGCGCCGGTGATGGTGTAGCTCTTGTTGGGGTCCAGCACGGTGTCGACGCTCCACACCTGTTTGCCGGTGGCGGCGTCGAGGGCGATCAGACGGCCATCGAAGCTGCCGACGTAGACCTTGCCCTGCCACACGGCCACGCCGCGGTTGACCACGTCGCAGCAGCCCTGGCTGAGTTTTTCCATGGGGATCTTGGGGTCGTACTTCCACAGCGGTTTGCCGGTGGCGGCATCGAAGGCGTAGACGATGCTGAAGGCGCCGGTGGTGTACATCACCCCGTCGACCACGATGGGTGTGGCTTCGGTGCCGCGGTCGATGTCGAGTTTCTGCGTCCAGGCCAGGCCCAGGGTGGCGACGTTGTTGTCGTTGATGCGGGTCAACGGGCTGAAACGCTGTTCGTCGTAGGTGCGGCCGTGGGCCAGCCAGTTGGCGGCATCGGTGTTGGCGTGGAGCAGGCGGTTGGCGTCGATGTTGCCTGGGCTGTCGGCATGGGCGAGTGTAGCGAGGTAGAGCAAGGCGAGCGGCATCAAGCGTTTCATTTTTATTGTTATCCCGTGCAGGGTGGATCTTGGAGTGGCGCGTAGCGTGCCATGACGGGATTAGAGCAAAAGGCGGAGTGGAAAGCGCTTGCCTGTGTGCCAGGTATTTTTGATTGCGTGCCATGTTGGGGAATGTGGTGTGGCAGGTGGGCCGTGCATGCAGGGTTTGCGACCGCTTCGCGCTCGTTCGCTGGCAAGACCAGCTCCCACGCCCTGCGGGCAGAAGCCGATATATGCAGGCGCCGAACATCCGCTTCTGGCCGAAGGCCGTGGGAGCTGGCTTGCCAGCGAACTGGCGCGCAGCGCCAGTGAATCAGTGCACGCGGTATGCCTCGTGCACCGTGCATTCAGGGTTTGCGACCGCTTCGCGCTCGTTCGCTGGCAACACCAGCTCCCACGCCCTGCGGGCAGAAGCCGATATATGCAGGCGCCGAACATCCGCTTCTGGCCGCAGGCCGTGGGAGCTGGCTTGCCAGCGAACTGGCGCGCAGCGCCAGCATCACTGGCACACACTCAAAGCCGAAAACGTGCCACAGACGCTCGCAACTCCTGCGACAGCCGCTCCAGCGAATGCACGTTGTCATTGGCCGCCCGCACCGACGCCGCCGACTCCTCGACCCGATTGGCAATGCTCTCGATGTTCTGCGCCACACTGGCGCTGGCCTGGCTCTGCTCGGCCGTGGAACTGGCCACCTCACGCACCTGCACCAGCGTCACCGACACCCCCTGGTTGATCTCGCGCAAGGCCTCGGCCGCCTGCTCGGCCAATGCCACGCCAATCGCCACCTGCGGCGTGACCGCCGTCATGCCCTCCACCACCGAGCCGGTATCAACCTGAATCGAACTGATCATGCGTGTAATGTCCTGGGTGGCCAGTGCCGTGCGCTGCGCCAGGTGGCGCACCTCATCGGCCACCACCGCAAACCCGCGCCCCTGCTCCCCCGCCCGCGCCGCCTCGATGGCGGCATTGAGCGCCAGCAGGTTGGTCTGGCTGGCAATGTTGCTGATGGCGCTGGTGATGCCGTCGATTTCATGGGTGCGCTTGACCAGCCCGGCAATGCGCACCGACGCGTCCTGCACCTGCGCAGACACCTGCTGGATCGCCCCCGCCGCCTGGCTGACCAATTGCTCGCCCTCGGCAGCCAGTTGCGAAGAACGCGCAGAATTGGTCTCGGTCTCCCGTGCACTGAAGGAGATATGGTCGATGGTCACCGACATCTGCTCGATGGCCGCCGCCGTTGCCGTGGTCGCCTCGGAGGTCCTGTGCGAAGCGCTGTCGATCTGGCCCATCTGCCCGGTCAGGCCGCTGGCAGCCTCGCCCAGCAGCACCGAGCCGCTCTGGATCGACACGATCATCTCACGCAGGCTGGCCTGCATGGTGGCCAACGCCGCCAACAGGCTCTGCGCACCAAAGCTGCCCTGCACCGGCCGGCTCAGGTCACCCGCCGCAATGGCCCGCGCCACCTCGGTGGCGTACGTCGGCTCACCGCCCAGGCTGCGATAGATGCCCCGCGACAGGCTGACCGCCAGCACCGTGGTCAGCAGCACCACCAACAAACCAACCGCGAATATCTGCCAGGCCAGGCGCCAGAACGCCGCATCGATGTCATCGACAAAAATGCCGAAGCCTACCAACCAGTTCCAGCCCTCGATCTTGACGATGCCATTGATCTTCGGCACCGGCTGATCGGCACCGGGATACTTGGCCAGGTCATCGAAATACGCCAGGCGGGTGTTCTTCAGGCCATCCAGGTAGCCCTGCCATTTGCTGCGCCCGTCAGGCAGGGTGACGCCGACATCGACCTTGCCGATCACGTCGGGGTTGGGATGGACCAGGCCCAGGGCGCCTTCGGTACGCGCCCACAGGTAGGTCTTCTTGCCGTCACGCAGGCTCGACAGGGCTTCGATGGCCTTGGCCTGCGCCACCTCACGGCTGAGGGTGCCGCGCTGTTCCAGGTCCTGGAAGTACGCCACCTGCTGCGCCGCCAGGTTGAGCACGGTATAGATTTCGCTACGCTTGTTTTCCACCATGTTCGAGCGCAACGCGCTCAAGCTGAACCCGGCAATCAGCAGCAGACCGAGCACAGCACAAAAAACCATCAACGCGAGTCGGTAACGCAGTTTCATAGCGCCTTCCTGGTGCAGTAGGCCCGGTCCAGCCGGGCACTTGTTTTTATTGTGGTGTGACAGATGTCTCATTTAGAGATACGTTATCGTACAACTAATGAGAAAAATAACCACAATAAATTGCAGCAGGTGCGTGCAGTGGCCGGCCCCTTCGCTGGCACGCCAGGCCCCACATGAACATTGCAGCCCCTGAGGACGGTGCACTGCCTGTGGGCGCTGGCTTGCCAGCGAACGAGCGCAAAGCGCTCGCCGTCAAACCGGGCGCTTGAGCACCAAGGTCAGAATGTCGTAACTGGCCACCAGCTCACCCAACTGGTTGGTCACCTCCACATCCCACGCCACCACCCCCTGGGGCTGCCCCAGCGGGCTGGATTTGCCCTGGTCGATCTTGCGCTTGCAGGTCAGGCGCGCCTGAATGGTGTCGCCAATGCCCACCGGGCTGATGAAGCGCAACGTGTCCAGCCCATAGTTGGCCAGCACCGGCCCCTCCCCCGGCGACACGAACAACCCCGCCGCCGCCGACAGCACGAAGTACCCGTGCGCGATACGCTTGCCGAACTGCGACTGCTTCGCCGCAATCTCGTCGAAGTGCATGTAGAAGTGGTCCCCCGACAGGCAACCGAAATTCACCAGGTCGGCCTCGGTCACCGTGCGTCGATGGGTCAGCAGCGACTCGCCAATGCGCAGGTCTTCGAAGTGGCGACGGAACGGATGCACGTCGCTCTCGAACACCTGGGCACCGCGCACATACTCGCCGGTCACCGCCATCAGCATGCTCGGCGAACCCTGCACCGCTGCACGCTGCAGGTAATGCTTGACCGCGCGCAGGCCGCCCAGCTCTTCCCCGCCGCCAGCCCGTCCCGGCCCGCCATGCTTGAGCTGGGGCAACGGTGAACCGTGCCCGGTCGACTCCACCGCCGCCTCGCTGTCCAGGATCAACAGGCGGCCATGCCATGCCGCCGCAACAGGGATCGCCTTGGCTGCCACCTCGCGGTCTGCGGTTACCAGGCTGGCGACCAGGCTGCCCTTGCCACGTGCCGCCAGCGCCAGCGCTTCGTCCAGGTCGTCATAGGCCATAAGCGTACTCACCGGGCCGAACGCCTCGATATCATGCGCGCCGCCCTCGGCGTGCGGGTCGCGTGCGTGCAGCAAGGTCGGCGCAAAGAATGCACCTTCGCTCACGCCCTCGCCCCGTGGCGCAAACCCATCGCTGGCACCAAACAGCTGATCGCAGCTTTGCAGCAGGCTGCGCACCCGCTCGCCCACGTCGCGCTGCTGGTCGTGCGAGGCCAGCGCGCCCATGCGCACGCCGTCCACCGACGGGTCGCCCACCACCACCTTGCTCAGGCGCTCGCGCAAACGCGTGGCCACGGCATCCAGGTGCCTGGCCGGCACGATGGCGCGGCGGATCGCGGTGCACTTCTGCCCCGCCTTGGTGGTCATCTCGCGCACCACCTCCTTGATGTACAGGTCGAACTCGGCATCGTCCGGCTTCACATCCGGGCCCAGGATGGCGCAATTCAGCGAGTCGGCTTCGGCGGTGAACGGCACCGAGTTGCGGATCAGGTTCGGGTTGACGCGCAACTTGGCCGCAGTGTCGGCAGACCCGGTGAAAGTCACCACGTCCTGGCCTTGCAGGCGGTCGAGCAGATCGCCCGTGCTCCCCACCACCAGTTGCAGGCTGCCCACCGGCAACAGGCCGGACGCGTCCATCAGGCGCACCACCGCCTCGGTCAGGTAGCTGGTGGAGGTGGCCGGCTTGACGATGCACGGCATGCCGGCCAGGAAGGTCGGCGCGAACTTCTCGAGCATGCCCCAGATCGGGAAGTTGAACGCGTTGATGTGCACCGCAAGCCCCGCACGCGGCACCAGGATATGGCTGCCGGCGAACGTGCCCTGCTTGCCCAGCGGGAATGCCGGGCCTTCATGCAGCAGGTTGCCCGAGGGCAGCTCGCGGCTGCCGATGCCGGCATAGGCGAACAGCGTGGCGTTGCCACCCTCGATGTCGATCCAGCTGTCGGCGCGGGTCGCACCGCTGTGATGGGACAGGGCGTAAAGCTGCTCCTTGCGCTCGGCCAGGTACAGTGCCAGCGCCTTGAGCCGCGCCGCACGCTGCTGGAAGTCCATCGCCATCAATGCCTTCAGGCCGTGCTGGCGAGCATGCTCGATGGCCTCGGCAAAGTCGGGACGCTCTTCATGGCTGTAGGCCAGGACATGCCCGTCCAGGGCGCTGCGCAAGGGTTGCGCGCCATGCTGGCCGAGCCAGCGGCCGGCGATGAAGCTTTGCAAGGTTGGGGCAACAGACATGGGGTGTCCTCCGGTTCTTTTAAGGGGCGCGCTTACCACAGCGCCAGGGTGTAGCCGATGATCAGGCGGTTTTCGTCCAGGTCGGTGGTCAACCCGTTGCCCGAGCGAAAGGTGACGTTGCGCCAGCGCAGGCTGACGTTCTTGAAGGGGCCGCTCTGCACCACATACGTGATGTCGGTGTCGCGCTCACGCTCACGGCCGTTGTCTACCGTCGCGGTCCTGGCATGCCGGCCATCGGTGTAGCGGGTCATGAAGGTCAGGCCCGGTACGCCCAGCGCAACGAAGTCGTAGTCGTAGCGCAGTTGCCAAGAATCGATGCCGGCACGGGTGTAGGTGTTGTAGGTCACCAGGTTGACGGTGTACGGGTCGCCGCCGTTGAGGAACGGGAAGGCGCTGTCGCCCGACATCTGCTGGAAGGTGGCGCTGACCTTGTGTGCGCCGCTGGCCAGCGTGAACATGCCGTTGAAGTTGCGGTTGTCGATGCGCCCTGCCCGCTCGGCACCATCGCCGCGGCTGTCGAAGTAGCGCAGGTCGCTGCGCAGGCTCAGGCCCTCGCCCAGCGGCTGGGTATGCACCAGGCCGACGAATTGCTGGCGGTAGATCTGTTCGAGCTGGGCGTAGTAGTAGGTCAGGTTCAGCTGCGGGGTGAAGGCATAGGTGCCGCCGCCGAAGTCGAAGCGGTCACTGCTGGCGGCGCCATAGCCGATGTCGTCACGGCTGGAGGAATCACGCAGGTTGGCCTTGGTCAGGCGCCCGGCGTTGAAGGTCAGGCCGTCGAGTTCCTGGCTGGTCAGCAGGCCGCCTTGAAAGCTTGCGGCCAGCAGGCGCGTGTCGTTGTACACCACCACCGGCAAGATCGGCTGCAGCGTGCCCAGGCGCAGCACGCTTTTTGAGGCGCGCAGCTTGGCGGTCAGGCCCAGTTCGCTGTAGTCGTCGGCCGGCTCCAGGCTGTCGCGCCCGAACGGCAGCAGCCCGGTGCCGCGCCGGTCGCGGCTGGAATCGAGCTTGATGCCCAGTTGGCCCATGGCATCCACACCGACACCCATCGGGCCTTCGGTAAAGCCCGACTCGAACTTGGCGGTGAAACCCTGGGCCCACTCCTCGGCCTTGGACTGCGGCGCGTTGTCCTGGCGAAAATCGCGATTGATGTAGTGGTTGCGCAGCTCGACCTTGGCGTGGCTGTCGCCGATGAAGTCGGCCATGGCCGGTGTGCCGAACAGGGGCAAGGCCAGGCTGGCCAGCAGCGAAGCCGGCTTGAGGCGAATGTGGTTCATTATTTTTATACCCGACAATCGTTTGGTTGTTTTCAGTGTTTGCTCACGCCCGAGGCGCCGATCCCGGTCATCGAACGGATGAACTGCGCCAGGTACCGACCACGCTCTTGGGCGGCCCGCGCCGAGGTGTCGGTGACCGAGAACAGCCAGGCCCCCAGGAACGCCAGGCTCATCGAGAACAGCGCCGGGTTGCTGTAGGGGAACAGGGCTTTTTCGTTGTGCAGCACGTTGACCCACACCGCCGGGCTCAGCACCAGCAGCACGATGGCCGAGACCAGCCCGCTCATGCTGCCCACCACGGCACCGCGGGTGGTCAGGCCCTTCCAGAACATCGAGAGGAACAGCACCGGGAAATTCACCGACGCGGCGATCGCCAGCACCAGCCCGGACAGGAACGCGATGTTCTGCGACTCGAACATCAGCCCGAGGATGATCGCCAGCACGCCGATCACCAGGGTGGCGATCCGCGACACGCGCATCTCTTGCTTCTCGGTGGCCTGGCCCTTGCGCAGCACGCAGGCATACAGGTCGTGGGACACCGCCGACGCGCCGGACAAGGCCAGGCCGGCGACCACCGCCAGGATGGTGGCGAAGGCCACGGCCGAGATAAAGCCCAGGAACAGGTTGCCGCCCACGGCTTGCGCCAGGTGCACGGCGATCATGTTGCCACCGCCGATGATCGCGCCGTTGACGTCGCGGTAGGCCGGGTCGGTGCCGACCATCACAATGGCGCCGAAGCCCACCAGAATCAGCAGCAGGTAGAAGTAGCCGATGAAGCCGGTGGCGTAGAACACGCTTTTGCGCGCTTCCTTGGCGTCGCTCACGGTGAAGAAGCGCATCAGGATATGCGGCAGGCCGGCGGTGCCGAACATCATGCCCAGGCCCAGGGAAATCGCGTCGATGGGGTTGGACAGCAGCCCGCCCGGCGCCATGATCGCGGTGCCCTTGGCGTGCACTTGCGTGGCGGCGCTGAACATCGCCTCGGTGCTGAAGCCGAAATGCTTGAGCACCATGAACGCCATGAAACTGGTGCCCGAGAGCAGCAGCACGGCCTTGATGATCTGCACCCAGGTGGTGGCGAGCATGCCGCCGAAGGTCACGTAGAACACCATCAGCACGCCTACCAGCATCACCGCGTACAGGTAACTGATGCCGAACAGCAGCTCGATCAGCTTGCCGGCGCCGACCATCTGCGCCACCAGGTACATCAGTGCCACGGTCAAGGTGCCCAGGGCCGAGGTCAGGCGTACCGGGGTTTGCTCCAGGCGGTAGGAGACCACGTCGGCAAAGGTGTATTTGCCCAGGTTGCGCAGGCGCTCGGCGATCAGGAACAGGATGATCGGCCAGCCGGCCAGTACGCCCAGCGCATACAGCAGGCCGTCGTAGCCGTTGAGGAACATCATCGCCGAGATGCCCAGGAACGAGGCCGCGCTGATCATGTCGCCGGCAATCGCCAGGCCGTTCTGAAAGCCGGTCAGGCCGCCGCCTGCGGTGTAGAAGTCGCTGGCCGAGCGGGTGCGTTGCGCCGCCCAGCGGGTGATGCCGAGGGTGAACACGACGAACAGCAGGAACATGCCGATAGCGGTCCAGTTCATTTCGCGCACTCCTGGCGGACCTTGTCGTTGAGCGGGTCGAGCACGTTGTTGGCGCGGTACACGTAGATGCCGGTGAGGCCGAAGGACACCAGCACCACCAGCACGCCGACCAGCATGCCGACGGTGGTGACGCCGCCGCTGAGGGACTGGCCCAGGGTGCTGGGAGAGAACGCCACCAGCAGCACGAAGCCGTAGTAGATGACCAGCATGGCCAGGGTCAGCGACCCGTTCAGGCGCTGTTTGCGCCGCACCAGTTGCTTGAAGTCGGGGTGGTTGCAGATGCTGTCGATGTCTTCGGGGGTCATTGGGGCGCTCTCTTGGTGTTGTTGTTCTAGTTTTCAGGGCACACAGGTGTTGCGGTGTTCTGGCGGGCCTCTTCGCTGGCAAGCCAGCTCCCACAGGGTCTTGTGAACACCACAGATCCCTGTGGGAGCTGGCTTGCCAGCGAAGGGGTCGCCGCAATATCAGATCTGATCGAAGTCCAGCACCACCCTGTCGCTGACCGGGTACGTCTGGCACGACAGCACATACCCCGCCGCCACCTCGTAATCCTCCAGGGCGTGGTTGCTGTCCATCTCCACCTCCCCTTCGATCACCTTGCACTTGCACGTCGAGCACACGCCCGCCTTGCACGAGTACGGCAGTTCGGCGCCGATCGCATTGCCGGCGTCCAGCACGCTGACGGTGTTGCGCGGCAAGTCGAACGCCAGCGCCCGGCCGTCACTGATCACCGTGATCTGGCTCACCGCTGCATCCAGCTGACGCGCCGCCTCGCGGGCCTCGCGCCTGCCCTCGTTGCCCGCCGCCGCGAACAGCTCGAAGTGGATCTTTTCCCCTGCCATGCCGTTGGCCTTGAGGCTGTCGCGCACGGTTTCGGTCATGGCCTGCGGGCCGCAGATGAACGCGGCCTGCAGCCCGCGTACATCCACCCAGCGCGAGAACAGCTGGCCGCACTT
Organism: Pseudomonas aegrilactucae; assembly: GCF_019168305.1. Classification (GTDB taxonomy): domain Bacteria; phylum Pseudomonadota; class Gammaproteobacteria; order Pseudomonadales; family Pseudomonadaceae; genus Aquipseudomonas; species Aquipseudomonas aegrilactucae. Next base: position 15,066 of record NZ_JAHTBI010000097.1, on the reverse strand, counting down.
GTCGGCGTCGATGCGCCCGTTGTACAGGTCCACATCCTGCTGTTCGCGGCTGAACACGAAGATCAGGTTCAGGCGTTGCAGGTAGCGGTTCTTGAGGTCTTCGAGCTTGTCGCGAAACAGCGCGCCGGAGCTTGAGCGGTTGCCGTAGAGCAAGGTGAAACGGCTGTTGGGCTCACGCTCCAGGGTGGTCTTGATGATCGACAGGATCGGCGTGATGCCGCTGCCTGCCGCCACTGCCAGGTAGTGGCCGTGGCGGGTCGGGTCGAGCGGTACGTGGAAGCTGCCCGATGGTGGCATCACCTCCAGGGTGTGCCCCACCTTGAGCACCTCGTTGGCAAACGCCGAGAAGCGACCGCCGGCGACACGCTTGATCGCCACGCGCAGCTCGCCATCTTCCACACCACTGCAGATCGAATACGAACGGCGTACTTCCTCGTCGTCCAGTTGCGTGCGCATCACCAGGTACTGGCCCTGGGTGAAGCGAAAATCCTGCTGCAACGCTTCGGGCACATCGAAGGCGATGGACACCGCATCGCGGGTCTCGGCGCGCACATCCTTGATGGTCAGGCGGTGAAATTGACTCATGCTGTTCTCCCGCTGCACGGCGCCTGGGCGCTCAGATGCATTTGAAATAGTCGAAAGGTTCCAGGCACTCGCGGCAGCGATACAGCGCCTTGCAAGCCGTGGAGCCGAACTGGCTGAGCAGCTCGGTGTGGTGGCTGCCGCACACCGGGCACGCCACCTGCGGGCCCTCGCCCAAGAGGCTGCGTTTGCTGCTACTGCCCACCGGCGGCGCGATGCCGTAGGCACGCAAGCGTTCGCGCCCCTGCGCGGTGATCCAGTCGGTGTTCCAGGCCGGGGTCAGCCGGCGCTCCAGGCACGGCGCGGCGAACCCGGCCTGCTCCAGCGCCTGGCGAATATCGCCCTCGATCACCTCGGTGGCCGGGCAGCCCGAATAGGTCGGCGTGACCACAAGGTGCAGGTGCCCGGCCTGCCAGCACAGGTCACGCACAATGCCCAGGTCGACCACGCTGACCACCGGCACCTCCGGGTCCATGACCTGTTCCAGCACCGTCCAGGCGTGGTTCAGGTCACCCGTGCGCAGCGCCCGCGCACCGTGATCGCTGGCGATCAGCTCACCAGGTTGCATCGGGGTAGGCCCGTGGCAGGCACTGCATTTCGGCCAGCAGGATGCCCAGGTGCTCGGTGTGCACGCCGGTACGCCCGCTGAGGTAGAAGTAGTTGGCCACCGGTGGCAGCGGCAGTTCGACCGACGCGAACGTGGCCTCGACCTGTTGCAGCCATGCCGCGCCGACCTGCGCCGGGTTGGCGGCGATGCCCGCCGCGGCCAGGGCTGTTTCGGCATCGCTGCCCGTGGCCAGCTCAACCGTGAAACGCCACACCAGGGGGATCGCTGCCAGCATGCGCCGGCGGCTTTCGTCGGTACCCCCGCCCAGGCGCTGCACCCATTCGCTGGAGCGGCGCAGGTGGTAGGTGACTTCCTTGAGGGCCTTGGCGGCGATGCCGGCGATACGCTCGTCGCTCGACTCGCACAGGCCCTGCAGCACCTGCAGGTGCCAGGCATCGAAGAGGAACTGCTTGGCCATGGTCACGGCAAAATCGCCGTTGGGTTGCTCGACCAGCAGCAGGTTGCGGTAGGCGCGCTCGTCACGGCGGAACGCCAGGTCATCGGCATCGCGCCCGTCGCCCAGCAGCTCGGCGGCGTAGTCCAGCCAGTTGCGCGCCTGGCCCACCAGGTCCAGGCCCACGTTCATCAGTGCCAGCTCTTCTTCGATGGCAGGCGCCTTGCCGCACCATTCGCACAGGCGCTGGCCCTGGATCAGGGCACTGTCGCCGAGCAGCAACAGGTAGTCGATCAGATCGGTTCGCGTGGTCATGGTCGGCCTCACATGTGCCCGACTTCGTCGGGCAGTTCATAGAAGCTGGCGTGCCGGTAGACCTTGTCGTCGGCCGGGTCGAACAGCGGGTCTTTTTCATCCGGCGACGAGGCCACGATCAGCGCCGAGGGCACCACCCACAGGCTCACGCCTTCGCTGCGACGGGTGTAGAGCTCGCGGGCGTTCTCGATGGCCATGGCCGCGTCGGCCGCATGCACACTGCCCACATGCTTGTGGTTGAGGCCGTGCTTGCTGCGCACGAACACTTCGTAGAGGGTCCAGACAGACATCGTGGTATCTCCCATCAGTCGCCGCTTCAGGCGGCGTTCTTGTTCTGTTGTTTGCGGGCGTAGGCGACCGCGGCTTCACGCACCCAGGCGCCGCTTTCGATGGCGTTGCGGCGGGTGGCCAGACGTTCCTGGTTGCACGGGCCATTGCCCTTGAGCACCTCGAAGAATTCCTGCCACTGGATCTGGCCGAAGTCGTAATGGCCGCGCTCGGCGTTCCATTTCAGGTCCGGATCGGGGGCGGTGCAGCCCAGCAGTTCGAGCTGCGGGAGGGTCTGGTCGACGAAGCGCTGGCGCAGTTCGTCGTTGCTCTGGCGCTTGATCTTCCAGGCCATGGACTGGGCGCTGTTGGGCGAGTTGTCGTCGCTGGGGCCGAACATCATCAGCGCCGGCCACCACAGGCGGTTGATCGCGTCCTGCACCATGTCCTTCTGGGCCTGGGTGCCCTGGCGCATCATGGTCAGCAGCAGCTCGTAGCCCTGGCGCTGGTGGAAGCTCTCCTCCTTGCAGATGCGCACCATGGCCCGCGCGTACGGGCCGTACGAGGTGCGCTGCAGCACCACCTGGTTGACGATGGCGGCGCCATCCACCAGCCAGCCCACCGCGCCCATGTCGGCCCAGTTCAGGGTCGGGTAATTGAAGATGCTGGAGTACTTGGCCTTGCCGCTGTGCAGCTTGGCGATCTCTTCGTCGCGGTCGGCGCCCAGGGTTTCCATGGCGCTGTACAGGTACAGGCCGTGGCCGGCTTCGTCCTGGATCTTGGCCATCAGTTGCAGCTTGCGCTTGAGGGTGGGGGCACGGGTGACCCAGTTGCCCTCGGGCAGCATGCCGACGATTTCGGAGTGGGCATGCTGGGATATCTGGCGGATGAGGGTCTGGCGGTAGGCGTCGGGCATCCAGTTCTTGGCTTCGATCTTGATCTCGGCGTCGATCTTTTCCTGGAAGGCACGTTCCTGGGGTGACATCTCGTCCAGGGACTGGATGCGTTTGACGCCGGTTTCGACAAGCTGTGCGTACATGTTCGGGCTCCCGCCTCAAGGCTGGTTGGGCATGGGAGTATTTATAAGCGATACACAATCCAATATCAAACAGCTTTTTCGTGTATCTAATATTTTTTGTATCGCTTTTGCCGACCCCTTCGCTGGCAAGCCAGCTCCCACAGGGTTCTGCAGCGCACTTAGATCCTTGTGGGAGCTGGCTTGCCAGCGAAGGGCGCAAAAAAAAGCCCCGACCAGGTCGGGGCTTGTGCAGCCATCAGCTATCAGCCCGCCAGGCGCCTGTCATACACATGACACGCCTTGCCCTCCGAACGCTTGAGCGCCCCCACCGGCATCAGCACGATGCGCGTGCTGATGCCGATGTAGGTCTTGATCTGCTTGCCCAGCTCGGCGGTCAGCAGCTTGCGCTGGGCCTCGTCGTAATGCTGGCAATCGGGGCGCAGTTCGACGTGCACATCCACCGTATCGAGATTTCCATCGCGATACAGATAGATCTCATAACACTCTGAAAACTGTTTTATTTTAAGCACCTGCTCTTCGATCTGCGTCGGGAACACGTTGACGCCCCGTACGATCAGCATGTCGTCACTGCGCCCGGTGATCTTGTCGATGCGCCGCATCGGCCGCGCCGTGCCTGGCAACAGCCGCGTCAGGTCGCGGGTGCGATAGCGGATCATCGGCAACGCCTCCTTGCTCAGCGAGGTGAACACCAGCTCGCCCATCTGCCCGTCGGGCAGCACCGCACCGGTCACCGGGTCGATGATCTCGGGGTAGAAGTGGTCCTCCCAGATCGTCGGCCCGTCCTTGGTCTCGGCGCATTCCATGGCCACGCCCGGGCCCATGATTTCCGACAGCCCGTAGATATCCAGCGCGGTGATGCCCATGCGCTGCTCGATGGAGCGACGCAGCTCGTCGGTCCACGGCTCGGCGCCAAAGATGCCCAGGCGCAGCGCCAGCTTGTGCGGGTCCAGCCCCTGGCGCTCGATCTCGTCGGCCAGGTTGAGCATGTACGAGGGCGTGACCATGATGATGTCCGGCTGGAAATCATTGATCAGTTGCACCTGCTTCTCGGTCTGCCCGCCCGACATCGGGATCACCGTGCAGCCCAGGCGTTCGGCACCGTAATGCGCGCCCAGGCCACCGGTGAACAGGCCGTACCCGTACGACACATGCACCTTGTCGCCCTTGCGCCCGCCCGCGGCGCGAATCGAGCGCGCCACCACATTGGCCCAGGTGTCGATGTCGTTTTGCGTGTAGCCCACCACCGTCGGCTTGCCAGTCGTACCGCTGGAGGCATGCACGCGCACCACGTCGTGCATCGGCACGGCAAACATGCCGTAGGGGTAGTTGTCGCGCAGGTCGGACTTGGTGGTGAAGGGGAACTTCGCCAGGTCGTCCAGCGAGCGCACCTCATCAGGGTGCACGCCCAACTGGTCGAAACGCTGACGGTACAGCGGCACGTTCTGGTAGGCGTGGGCCAGGCTCCAGCGCAGCCGGTCAAGCTGGTGCTGGCGCAGTTCATCGATGCTGGCGGTCTCCAGCGGGTCGAGTACAGCAGTGTTCAAGGCGGCCATGTTCATGTGTTCACTCTGATTCTTTTTATGGTTCAGCCCCGGATGGGCCCGAGTGTGGGAGTTGCACGACTCCCGCAGTGTCAACGGCTCAGGCTCGCTCGATGATCATCGCGATGCCCTGCCCCACGCCAATGCACATGGTGCATAACGCGTACCGCCCACCGCGCAGTTCCAGCTCCGTCAGCGCCGTGGTCACCAACCGCGCACCGCTCATGCCCAGCGGGTGCCCCAGGGCGATGGCGCCGCCATTGGGGTTGACCCGCGGGTCGTCGTCGGCCAGGCCCAGTTCGCGCAGCACGGCCAGGCCTTGCGCGGCAAAGGCCTCGTTCAGTTCTATGACGTCCATGTCGGCCAGGCTCAGGTTGGCCCGCTCCAGCACCTTGCGCGTGGCCGGTACCGGGCCGATGCCCATGATGCGCGGTTCGACCCCGGCAGTCGCCATCGCCACCACCCGCCCCCGCGCCTTGAGCCCGAAGCGGGCCGCCTGCGCGGGGCTGGCCAGCAACAGCGCACAGGCACCATCGTTGACCCCCGAGGCATTGCCCGCCGTGATGCTGCCACCCTGGCGAAACGGCGTGGGCAAGCGCTGCAACATCTCCAGCGTGGTGTCGCCACGCGGGTGTTCGTCGTGCTCGACCCGCCTGGGCTCGCCCTTGCGCTGGGCAATCGACACCGGCACGATCTCCCGCGCCAGGCGCCCACTGGCCTGCGCCGCCGCTGCACGCTGCTGGCTGCGCACGGCGAAGGCGTCCTGGTCGGCGCGCGAAACACCGAACTGTTCTGCGACGTTTTCGGCGGTTTCGGGCATCGAATCGATACCATACGCCTTTTCCATCGCCGCGTTGACGAAGCGCCAGCCAATGGTGGTGTCGTACAGCTGCGCCTGGCGCGCAAAGGCCTGCTCGGCCTTGCCCATCACCAGCGGTGCACGCGACATCGACTCGACCCCGCCCACCAGCAGCAGCCCGGCTTCGCCGCTGCGGATGGACCGCGCGCCCAGGCCGATGGCGTCCATGCCCGAGCCGCACAGGCGGTTGACCGTGGTGCCCGGCACCTCGATCGGCAGGCCGGCCAGCAGCGCCGACATGCGCGCCACATTGCGATTGTCTTCGCCGGCCTGGTTGGCGCAGCCGTACAGCACATCGTCCACCTGCGACCAGTCCACCTGCGGGTAGCGCGCCATCAGTTCGCGCAGCGGCACCGCACCCAGGTCGTCGGCGCGTACGCTGCTGAGGGCACCGGCGTAGCGCCCGATGGGCGTGCGTACGGCATCGATGATCAGGGCATCAGTCATGTGAGGTCTCCTGGGCAAGCACTGTGCCTTGCACCTTGTAGGATTTGCCATGGAACAGCGCGATCAGCTGTCCGTTCTGGTTCTCGACGCGCACGTCGTAGTTGCCGGTGCGCCCGCCGCGGCTCTGCTCCAGGCAACACGCAGTGAGCGTGTCGCCTTCGAATGCCGGCGCGATGTAGTCGATGCTGCAGCCAAGGCCGATGGTGACCTGGTTGTAGGTATTGCAGGCCACCGCAAAGGCCGAATCGGCCAGGGTGAAGAGGTAGCCGCCATGACAGCTGCCATGGCCCTGGATCATGTCGGCGCGCACCGGCATGCTCACCTCGGCCTTGCCCGGCGCCACCGCCAGCAACTGCATGCCCAGCGCAAGGCTGGCGCGGTCGCGGCCGAACATGGCGTGGGCGCACTGGCTGGCCAGGCTCATCGCGTGAAGGTCAGTCATGCAAGGCACCCCCTTCGGCAACCGCGCGCCGTATCAGCAATGAAGGCCGGTAGCGGCTTTCACCGTAGCTGGCCTGCAGGTTGTCGAGTACCGCGAGCACGCCGGGCAGGCCGATGGCGTCGGCCCAGGCCAGCGGGCCCTGCGGGTAGTTCACGCCCTTGCGCATGGCCAGGTCCACGTCTGCGGCGCTGGCCACACCATTGAGCACGGCATCGGCCGCCTCGTTGGCGAGCATGGCGACGGTGCGCAGCACCAACAGCCCTGGCAGGTCGGCCAGCGGACTGACCACCAGGCCAGCAGCCTGCAGCAACGCTACGGCCTGGTCGCGGGCGGCTGTAGTGGTGTCGGCCGACCAACTGATGGCAATGCGGCTGGCCGTGGCGTAGTCCAGTGCCAGGTCGAACAGCACCAGGTTGTGCAGGCCTTCGTCGCGGGCGCGCTGACTGGCCAGGCGGCCGTCGCTGAGGGCCAGCACGGCATCGCCCACGCGAATGACACCGCGCCCAAAAAGATCTGCGCTGCCCGGCATTGCTGTGGGAGCGGGCTTGACCCGCGATGGGGCCCGGGAAACCTTGACGCCCTGCGCCTCGATGCGCGCCAGCAGGCTCTGCGCAATACCCAGGTCGCCCTCGACCACGCATTCATCGACGCGCACACCACTGCGCAATTCACTCACCACCGGGCGTGCCGCCGCAGGGCCATAGTCATAGAACCCCTGCCCGGCCTTGCGCCCCAACCGGCCGGCATCCACCAGCGCCGCCTGGATCAGCGACGGCTGAAAGCGCATGTCGCCGTAGTAGGCCTCGAATACCGAACAGGTCACCGCGTAATTGACGTCGTGCCCGATCAGGTCGGTCAGCTCGAAAGCACCCATGCGAAAGCCACCGGCATCACGCATCAGTGCATCCAGGGTCGCGCAGTCGGCCGCGCCTTCCTGCAGCAGCCGCAGGCTTTCGGCATAGAACGGGCGGGCCACGCGATTGACGATAAACCCGGGCGTCGAGCTGGCATGCACCGGTGCCTTGCCCCAGGCCCTGGCCGTGGCATGCAGGCTGGCCGCCACCTCAGGCGCGGTGGCCAGGCCCGAGACGATCTCGACCAGCGCCATCACCGGCGCAGGGTTGAAGAAGTGCACACCCAGGAAACGTTCGGGGCGCGCCAGGCCGGCGGCGATACGGGTGATCGACAGCGACGAGGTGTTGCTGGCCAGCACGCAGCCAGCCGGGCAGATCGCCTCCAGCCGCGCAAACAGCTCGCGCTTGGCGTGCAGGTTCTCGACGATGGCTTCGATCACCAGGCCTGCGTCCGCCAGTTCTTCCAACGCCTGCACCGCGTGCAGACGGGCCAGCGTGGCATCACGCTGCTGCGCGCTCAGCTTGCCCTGGCCCACCCGCTTGCCCAGTTGCACGCCCAACCCTTCGATAGCCGCCTGCGCAGCGCCAGGGCGCATGTCGTGCAGCAGCACCGGGTGCCCGGCCTGCGCTGCCACCTGGGCGATACCGGCGCCCATTGCGCCGGCACCAATCACTGCCACGACGGTAGTTGTGTCCAGTGCAGTCATGCTCAGCACCCCTTGAACACGGGGGCGCGCTTGGCCATGAAGGCCGCCACGCCTTCACGGTAATCCTCGCTGCGCCCGGCCAGGCGCTGCAGGTCGCGCTCAAGCTCCAGTTGCTGGTCAAGGCTGTTGTCCAGGCTCGCATTGAGCCCGCGCTTGATCAGGGCCAGCCCCGAGGTCGGCTGGGTGGCCAGGTGGCGTGCCAGGGCCAGGGCTTCGTCACGCAATGCAGCGTCGTCGACGCAGCGGTAGATCAGCCCCCACTGTTCAGCCTGCTCGGCCGACAGCTTGTTGCCCAGCAAGGCCAGCGCCCTGGCCCGCGCCACGCCGACCAGGCGCGGCAGGAACCAGGTGCCGCCTGAATCTGGCACCAGGCCCAGCTTGCAGAAGGCCTGGATGAAGCTGGCCGAACGTGCCGCCAGCACCAGGTCACAGGCCAGCGGAATGTTGGCGCCCGCGCCTGCGGCCACGCCGTTGACCGCACAGATTACCGGCAGCGGCAGGTCGCGCAGGGCCTTGATCAGCGGGTTGTAGAATTTTTCAATCGACTCGCCCAGGTCGGGCATCTGCGCACCGGGCGCCACGTTGCGGTCGGACAGGTCCTGCCCGGCGCAGAAGCCACGCCCCTCGCCGGTCAGCAGCAACACCCGCACCTGCGCGTTGCCGCGCACCTGCTTGAGCGCCTCTTTCATCTCGGCATGCATCTGTGCATTGAAGCTGTTGAGTTGATCGGGGCGATTGAGGCGCAGCAGGGCCACGCCGTCATCGATGTCGAAAAGAATGTGTTCGAAGGTCATGACCGTTAGCACTCGCAAGGGTGAAAGGAACTGTCAGCGGCCGGTGAATACCGGCTGACGTTTTTCGCGAAAGGCGGCGATGCCCTCGCGGCGGTCGTCGGTGGCCGCCAGCACGGTGAAGGCGTGACGCTCGAAACGCAGCCCCGTGGCCAGGTCGGTGTCCATCGCCTTGAGCAGCGACTCCTTGGCCAGGCGCACGGCCAGCGGGGCCTTGCGCGCAATGGCCTGGGCAACCTGCACGGCGCGCTCGACGGTGAATTCGGGCTGGGTGACTTCGCTGACAAGGCCGGCCTGCTGCGCCTGGCGCGCATCGATCGGCTCGCCGGTAAGCACCATCTGCATTGCCATCGACTTGCCCACGGCGCGCAGCAGACGCTGGGTGCCGCCGGCGCCGGGCATGATGCCCAGGTTGATTTCGGGCTGACCGAAACGGGCGTCGACGCTGGCAATGATGATGTCGGCGTGCATCGCCAGTTCGCAGCCGCCGCCCAGGGCGAAACCGTTCACGGCAGCGACAAGTGGTTTGCTGAAGCGGCTGATCCGTTGCCAGCAGGCAACCCGCGGGTCGTTGAGGATGCCGACCGCATCACGCTCGGCCATTTCGTTGATGTCGGCGCCGGCGGCGAACGCCTTGCGGCTGCCGGTGATGACCACGGCGCGGCAACTGTCGTCGCGCTCAAGGCCCTCCAGCACAGCGGCCAACTCGACCAGCAGGCGCGTATTGAGGGCGTTGAGCACCTCGGGACGATGCAGGGTTATGAGACAGATACCTGCGTGAGGGGTATCGAGTATCAGGGTGTCAGGCATGACAGTCACCGCACGTGCCAGTCGGGGCTGGCTGTTGTTGTTAGCTCTAGGCCGGTTGCCGCAGAGTATAGCCACAATGCGATACACAAAATCAACAGATCACATGAATATCCGTGTCTGATTATTTTGAATGCCTGCCAAAAACACCAAAAAACCCAATTAGAATCGACAGACAAAGCGATACATCAACTCATTGCATTGAAATCACAATGCGTTATATTCGACAGCACCAGCCTCTGCCCCTCACAGGAGCCCACCATGACGTGCTACAGCCTTGACGGCATCACGCCGGTCATCGACCCCAGCGCCTACGTGCACCCCACGGCCGTGCTGATCGGTGACGTGATCGTCGGCCCCGACTGCTACGTCGGCCCGTTGGCCAGCCTGCGCGGCGACTTCGGGCGCATCGTGCTGGAACAGGGGGCCAACCTGCAGGACACCTGCGTGATGCATGGTTTCCCCGCCAGCGACACGGTGGTCGAACGCAACGGGCATGTCGGCCATGGCGCCGTGCTGCACGGTTGCCGCGTGGGCGCCGATGCGCTGGTGGGCATGAACGCCGTGGTGATGGACGGCGCGCGCATTGGCGCCGGCTCGATCGTGGCCGCCACCGCCTTCGTCAAGGCCGGCTTCGACTGCCCGCCGCGCTCGTTGCTGGTGGGTTCGCCGGCCGTGGTCAAACGCAGCCTCAGCGACGACGAAGTGCGCTGGAAACAGGCCGGCACGGCCGAGTACCACGCGCTGACCCGGCGCTGCCTGGAGCAACTGGTGGAGTGCAGCCCCTTGAGCCAACCCGAACAGGACCGCAAGCGTGTCAGCGACAGTACGCACCGCCCGAAAAACCAAACGGCCTGAGACGCCGGCAATGCTGGCCTTGAAGGACAGACGGCAGTTATATTCCGGGGTTTCACCCAGCGGATCTTCCATGTCGTCGCTCGCCCCTCTCAACCAGCTCGTCACCCGCTTCCAGGAACAGATCCCGATCCGTGCCAGCTCGCTGATCGTCACCCTCTACGGTGATGCCATCGAACCCCACGGCGGTACGGTGTGGCTGGGCAGCCTGATCCAGCTGCTGGAGCCGTTCGGCATCAACGAGCGGCTGATCCGCACCTCGATGTTCCGCCTGACCAAAGAGGGCTGGCTGACCGCCGAAAAGGTTGGCCGACGCAGCTATTACAGCCTGACCGGTGCCGGCCGGCGGCGTTTCGACAAAGCCTTCAAGCGCGTGTACAGCTCGGTGGTGCCGGAGTGGGACGGTTCGTGGCACCTGGCGATGCTCACCCAACTGTCGCCCGACAAACGCAAGCAGGTGCGTGAAGAACTGGAGTGGCAAGGCTTCGGTGCGATTTCGCCGGTGGTGCTGGCCAGCCCGCGCGCCGACCGCACCGACATCAATGCCACGCTGCTGGACCTGGACGCGCTGGACGACACCATTCTGTTCGAGACCACCGGCCAGGACGTGATGGCCTCCCGCGCCCTGCGTGCGCAGGTGCGTGAAAGCTGGCGCATCGAAGAACTGGGCGCGCAGTACAGCGAATTCATCCAGCTGTTTCGCCCGGTGTGGCAGGCACTGCGCGAGCAGGACCCGCTGCAGCCGACGGACTGCTTCATGGTGCGCCTGCTGCTGATTCACGAATACCGTAAACTGCTGCTGCGCGACCCGCACCTGCCCGACGAGTTGCTGCCGGGCGACTGGGAAGGGCGCGCGGCACGCCAGCTGTGCCGCAACCTGTACCGCCTGACCTGTGCCCCGGCCGAGCAATGGCTGAGCAGTGCGATGGAAACCGCCGACGGCCCGCTGCCCGATGCCAGCGAGAACTTCTACCGGCGCTTCGGGGGTTTGCGCTAACCCCGCGCCACAACGCATCACATGCACCCTAAAAACAATGCCAGGTGTGAGGTGTGACCCATGAATGCAGCGACTGCCCAGCATCAGTTCCAGCAATGGCTGGCCGACATCAACCACGCCTGCGGCGAGTTCGACGGTGCCGCACTGTGCGACGACTTCGTGGGCGACATCCGCCCGCGCCAGCTGGGCGCCTTGCGCTTCAGCCACGTCAACAGCGCCCATGCACGCCTGCTGCGCACCCCGCGCGAGGTGCAGCGCAGCAGCGAGCACAAGTACTTCGCCGTCTTCCAGCTGCACGGCACGGCCAACATGGCCCAGGGCGAGGCGCGCGAAGTGCTGCTGCCAGGCGATATCCTGCTGATCGACAGCGCGCGCCCCAGCGACTTCACCTTTGGCGCGGCCTCGCAGCAGATCTCGCTGATCCTGCCGCATGAACGGGTCGACCAGTTGCTCAAGTTCACCCCGGTGGAGATCGGCCGCAAGATTCCCTCCGGCTCGCCGGTGGCGCTGCTGGCCCAGCAGATGCTGTTGTCATCCACGCAGCTCGATGAAGTGAGCCTGGCCGAGAGCGAAGCAGTCATCGACGCTCTGATCAGCCTGATGCGCCCTGCCCTGTGCGGCAGCGACAGCAACCCTGACCCGCATGAACGGATCTTCAAGAAGAGCCTGGCGCTGATCGAGGCGCATATCGCAGACGAAGCGCTGTGCCCGGAAATGATCGCCCGCGACATCGGTGTGTCGATGCGCGGGCTGTACCGGGTGTTTGCCAAGAAAGGCCTGGTGATCGCGCAATACATCAAGAACCGGCGCCTGGACATCTGCGCCGAAACCCTGCGCAACCCGCAGTCCAGCGTCAAGCTCTCGGCGCTGGGCTACACCTGGGGCTTTTCCAACAGCAGCTACTTCACTACCGCATTCAAGCAGCGCTTTGGCGTATCGCCGGGCGAGTACCGCAAGCGCTACAGCTGATGCGGTGCGGTACGCCGGATCAGTGGCGGATGCACACCGACTTGGTCTCGCTGAAGGCATCCAGCCAGTCGACGCCAAAATCACGGCCGGTGCCCGACTGCTTGAAGCCGCCGAACGGCATGTTGGCGTCGATCAGCGTGTGGCTGTTGACCCACACGGTGCCGGCCTGGATGCGCGGGGTCAGGTCCATGGCGGCCTTGAGGCTGGTGGTCCACAGGCTCGCGGTCAGCCCGTAGTCGCTGTCGTTGGCGCGGGCCAGGGCCTCCTCCACGTTGGCCACGCGGGTCAGGCTCAGCACCGGGCCGAACACTTCGCTGCGGGTCAGGCGCAGGGTGTCGTCGGGGTTGAGGATCAACGACGGGCTGACGTAATAGCCGTTGGCGTCCGGTGCGCTGGCGCCGCTGATGATCTGTGCGCCCTGCTCGCGGGCATCGGCCAGGTAGCCCAGCACCGACTGCTGGTGTGCGCCGCTGGCCAGCGCGTTGATCTGCGCCGTCGGGTCCAGGCCGGGGCCGATGCTCAGGCCCTTGATGGCCTGCTCGAAATCGCCAGCCAGACGATCGAACAGCGGTGCTTCGACATAGATGCGCGAACTGGCGGCGCACACCTGACCCTGGTTGAGGAAGCTGCCCATCATCAGGCCTTCGATCACCTGCTGCGGGTCGGCGTCGGCCAGCACAATGGCCGGGTTCTTGCCGCCCAGTTCCAGTGACAGGCGGGTAAGGCGGTCGACGGCCGAGCGGGCGATGTGCTTGCCGGTGGCGGTGGAGCCGGTGAAGCTGATTTTCGCGATCAGCGGGTGAGTGCTCAGGGCGGTGCCGCACACGCTGCCGCTGCCGGTGACCAGGTTGAACACGCCGTCGGGAATGCCGGCTTCGGTGGCAAGCTCTGCCATGCGCATCAGCGTCAGCGGCGTGATCTCGGAGGGCTTGATGACAATCGAGCAGCCGGCGGCCAGTGCCGGCATCACCTTCCACATGCCGATCATCAGCGGGAAGTTCCAGGGCACGATGCCGGCCACCACGCCGACCGGTTCCTTGCGCGTGTAGGCGGTGTAGCGGGCGCCTTCGGGCACCGGGATAGACACCTCCAGGGTACGCCCGCAGATCTTGGTGGCGAGGCCGGCGGTGTAGCGCATCCAGTTCAGCGTGCTGCCCACTTCGAAGGCGCGGGCGATGTTGATCGACTTGCCTTGCTCGAGGGTTTCCAGTTGCGCCAGTTCTTCGGCGTGCTGTTCGAGCAGGTCGGCATAGCGCAGCAGGATGCGTTCGCGTTCGGCGGGGGCGCGGCGCGACCACACGCCGCTGACGAAGGCCTGGTGCGCGGACTGCACGGCCTGGTCGACATCGTGCTGGCTGGCGTCGGGGGTGCTGGCGATGGCCTGGCCGGTGGCCGGGTTGAAGACCGTGAGGGTAGTGGCGCAAGAAGACGGCCGCCAGCCGCCGTTGATGTAGAGGCCGTGCTGCCTGTTGAGAAAGCTGTGGACAGAGGCAAGCATCGATACGGTGCTGGCAGTCATAAACGCTCCTTTTTTGTTTGGGGAACAACACCGGAGAGTGTATGGGGGCGGGTTGGCCGGGGTGTTTCGCTGGCTGCCAGGGTGGTTGGTGGTTGTGCCAAGTCGCTACTCGTCAACCATCACCCGATTGCGCCCCGCCGCCTTGGCCGCATACAGCGCCTGGTCAGCTGCCGCCACCAGCGCCAAGGCAGGCTCGCCCTGCCCGCGCAGGCACGCCACACCAATACTCACCGACACCCGCCCGAACGGACTGTCGGCATGCGCCACGTTCAACGCCTCCAGATGCGCCAGCACCGAATCGGCCACCACCACCGCGCCCGCCAATTCGGTATTGGGCAGTACGATCGCCAACTCTTCTCCCCCATATCGCGCCACCAGATCGGGCGGTCGACGCACACACAACTGCAACTGCGCACTCACAGCCTTCAGGCACTCATCGCCGGCAATGTGCCCATAACGATCATTGAATCGCTTGAAATAATCGATATCGATCAACAGCAACGCCAGCGGCTGCCCCTCACGCTGCGCGCGGCGCGTCTCGCTTTGCAGCACTTCATCGAAACGCCGACGGTTGGCCAGCCCGGTCAACTGGTCATGGGTAGCCAGCACCTCCAGTTGCTGGTTGGTCGCCAGCAACTCCTCCCTGGCAATCAGCAACTGCGCATCCATTTCGATACGGCGACGGATATCACGGATCAGCAACCGCCCGATCGTGCCGATCACCCCCAGCAAGGCCAGCACCAATCCCACCGTCAGCCCCGCCTCCACCCGCCACGACGCCAACGCCTCGTGCTTGCCGATGGCCACGGTGGTCACCAGCGGCAAGTGCTCGTTCTTGCGAAAGGCATACAAGCGCTCCACACCATCCAGGCTGGACGCAAAGGATGCGGTGCCCACCGAGTTCTCCACCAGGTAATGGGTGTAGATCGGTGAACGAGAGAAATCACGCCCCATGTCCTGCTGGCGAAACGGATAACGCACCAGCATGCGCCCGCTGGTGTAGGTCAGGGCAATCGCACCGTCCTGGCCGACGTCGATCTTGCCGAACAGGCGCAGGAAATTCTCCACCCCCAG
>NZ_JAHTBI010000096.1 GCF_019168305.1 Pseudomonas aegrilactucae | reverse complement strand
GACTTCACCAATGAAATGACCGGCGCTGACTATGACATCAACGATTACGGGCTGATCAAACAGCCCAAATTGAGCGTGGTGTACTCTCCCTTCACATTCGCCAGCGTCTATGCAAACTGGGGCCGCACCTTCCAGGTGGGCACCGGCGCCGCGGCCTACAAGGTGCCCCCGCGCAACGAGGACCTGGCCCCTTCAATCAACGAAGGCTGGGAAACCGGCATCAAGTTCACCCCTGTCGCCTGGATGGATGGCCGCGTCGCCTACTGGCGCCAGGACGCTACAGGGGAAGTCAGCCGGCGTCTGAATGACCCCAGTGGCGAATCGGACAATGTGGGTGAGACCAAACGCTGGGGCTATGACCTGCAGATGAACATGCGCCCAGGTGAACGCACCGAACTGTGGATGTCCTACTCCTGGCAATACTCGAAGATTCTTGAGCCAAGCGCAGCGCTGCCCGGCAGCAAGGGCAAGGAAATCGACCATGTGCCTCATCATCTGTACAGCGCCGGGGCCAGCTATCAGGCCACGCCTGCACTACAACTGACAGCGTGGATGAACGGCCAGACCAACTACTACCTGGAACGCGAAAACACCCAGGGCACCTATGGTGGCTATGTACTGATGAACCTCGGCGCGGTGTACAAGGTGAGCGAGACGCTCAGTGTGGACCTGCAATTGAAGAACCTCACTGACCGCTATTACGAATATGCGTGGTACGACCCGGATGGCGCGAATGCGTCGCTGCATTCTCCGGGAGATGGACGGGCACTGTATGCGGGGTTGACCGTCGACTTCTGACGGCGCGGGAGTGCCTGGTATGTCACCAGGCACTTGTCCATTCGAACAGCAGCGAGCGCCTGGTTCTTCCATGACATGAATCCAGAAGCATGAAAGTTGCCCCGAACGCCCAGGATCACAGGCTCCAGCCGCTGCGACACCCTGTCGCAGGTATCTGTCCGGCACCCGATACGCTCGCTGAAACACGCCCCCTACCCACGCCCTGCGTCACACTGTCGCGCCTGCGGTGTACAGCGTCTTGCCAATAGACTCTCTCAACCACGCCAAGTCGTTGGGAGTCTGAGAGGAACGCTGTGAAAGCAATCTGCTTGCATCTGTTGAATACCGTCACACCGCAGTGGCGACGAGTCCCCGTATTTCACCTCCTCGCTCTCACGCTGGTCGGCTGGCTGGCCGGTTGTGGCAACCCTGACGCCAAGCCAGAACCGGGCGAGCAACTGCCAGGTGGCAGCACCACTGTGCAACGCTTCGACAAAAACGCCTTTTCCATGCCTGCGGCCAACCTGACGCCGCTAAGGCGAATGGATTTTTTCGTTGGCAATGCATTTTTCCGGGGCAACTGGCACGTTGCACAAGAGGGCGGGCATCAGCGCGGCCGTGTCGGACTGGGACCGTTGTTCAACACCGATGCCTGCCAAAGCTGCCATATCAAGGATGGCCGAGGCTTCCCACCGACCGAAGGCAGCAACCAACCCGCACTGTCGTCCCTGGTGCGCTTGTCGATTCCGGCAACCGGGCAGGTCGAACAACTCGCGCGCCTGGGCGCCATTCCCGAACCGACCTATGGGCTGCAACTGCAGGACATGGCAATCGAAAACCATGTTCCGGAAGGCCGCATCCATCTTCGCTATCAGCCTCACCCAATCATCCTGGTCGACGGTGAACAGATCACCCTGCGCAAGCCGCTGATCGATATCCGCGAACTCGGCTACGGGCCACTGCACCCACAGACGCAGATGTCGCTGCGGGTGGCACCGCCAATGATCGGCCTGGGCTTGCTGGAAGCTATCCGCGACATCGACATTGAGCACAATGCCATGCAGCAGGCGCAAGCAGGTGGCCCTGTACGGGGTCAGGTGAACCAGGTCTGGGACGATCTGCATCAGCGCACCACGATCGGCCGATTTGGCTGGAAAGCCGGCCAGCCCAATCTGGACCAACAGAACGCACACGCCTTCGCAGGCGACATGGGCCTGACAACCCGCCTGCTCCCATCAGATGACTGCAGCGAGCATCAGACGACCTGTCGCCAGGCGCTACAAGGCGGTACGCCGGAAGTCAGTGACAAGGTCAGCGCACAGGTACTGTTCTACACCCGCACCGTGGGCGTACCTGCCAGACGCGGTGTAGACGAGCCTCGGATACTCGAAGGCAAGGGAGTATTCCATGCCGCAGGTTGCGCTACGTGCCACCGCCCATCCTACGTCACCGGTGAACACCCGGTACCTGAACTGTCCGGGCAACGTATCTTTCCCTATACCGATCTACTGCTACACGACATGGGCGACGGCCTGGCCGACCACCGCAGTGAGTTTCGGGCCGATGGCCGCCAATGGCGTACCCCACCCCTGTGGGGCTTGGGCCTGACCGCAACCGTCAGTGGCCACACGCAACTGCTGCATGATGGCCGTGCACGCAGCGTGCTGGAGGCAATTCTGTGGCATGGCGGCGAAGCCAGCCAGGCACGCGATGCCGTGGTTGCCATGGACCAGAAACACCGTGCAGCCCTGCTGATGTTTCTTGAGTCACTATGAGGAACCTGCAGCCATTGAGTGCAAACGTCAGATCGAGGCTACCTTCACTTGAATTTACTGCTGCGAACCAAAGCGAGCACGGTACGCCGCCGGGGTGACACCGACCTGTTTGACAAACCTTCGAATCAGCGTTGATTCATTGCCCAGACCGCAGCTTTTGGCTATCGATTTCAGTGGGCTATCTGAAGTGACGAGCAAATGACGGACCGCATCCAGCCGCAGCGACTCAACCATCTTGCTGGGTGTGCGCCCTGTGCTTTCGGTATACCGGCGAGCAAAGGTTCTCTCGCCCATCTTCATGAAGTCTGCCATGACAGACACCGAAAGATCACTGCCTAGGTTGTTGTTCAACCAGGCATGAAGGTCTGAGAAATGACTGCTTTGGGATTGCAGTGCCAGCGATGAACTGAACTGCTCCTGCCCCCCAGGGCGCTTCAAGAAAACCACCAGGTGACGCGCTACTTCGAGTGCCGCTGCGTGCCCCAGGTCGTTCTCGACGATTGCAAGCGCCATGTCAATGCCCGAGGTCACACCGGCCGATGTCCATACATCACCATCATTGATAAATATAGGTCCACGTTTAACCACCACCGAGGGAAAGGCGCTTTCCAGTTCGTCATAGGCAGACCAATGCGTGGTCACTGTTCGGCCCTCCAGTTTACCGGCAGTTGCAAGCGCAAATATCCCCGTACACACCGACACTAAACGCTGGGCATTGTGTGCATGTTCGACAAAGTGCGAGAAAAACCTTGAATCCTTGCAAAACGCTTGTATACCCGCCCCTCCCGGCACAATCAGCGTGTGCGCGGAGGGCGTTCCCGCCTCTAGAATTTCGGCATTTATTGAGAACCCAGAAAACACCTCAGGCGTATCCCGTAACGCAATAATCGACGGCAAGTAAGGCGGGAGGGGTGAGCGTGCCAGATAATTAGCTGCAATAAAGACTTCCAACGGCCCTGCCAGGTCAAGAAGACTAATCCTGGGATAAACAAGAAACTGTATCGACTTGGTCTGCATTCATGGCCTCTCCAGAACCCCCATTGACACGCCAGCGATCTTGATCACTTTGACTGAAATCGTCAATGTTTTGTCCTTCGTGGAGGCAAGAATCAATTTACCCTTTTTTCCAACAGGTCACGTTGAGCAGACGCCCTGCAATACCCTCTTCATGGGACTTCAGCATGTTCACACCAGCACGTAATATCATTGAACTCGAGACGGAGATGGATGAGATCCTGCACCTTGAAATCCTGCTTCTCCTGAATAACATAAAACAGGTTTCGCCCCACTGTGCCGGGTACACATTCAAAGAAACTCATCGCCCCCGTCAGTGGGTCATAGCGTTCGCCTGGCATGACCAGACCGCCATGCAGCATCACTTCTCGTCCTCTGCACTGCAGGTTCTCCTGACGCTATTGGTTTCAAGGTGTTCCAGACTGTCTTTCGGAGAAGTTTCAACGACCGCAGCGTGATTAACCGCAAACGCTTCAGTCACTATAAAAACAATCCGCTTCACTCACTGCGAAAGGCCACTATGTCCTGCTCACACTTGCGCCTGCACTTCGATTCAAAACACATGGTCAACCTGTTGAAGCCGACGTTGGCTGCCACCTTGCTTTTAATCGTCGCAGGTTGTGCAAAAATACAACCTCATGAAGACATTCACAGCAACACGTCGGCCCCCATTGAATTGCCCGCCGGCCCTGTCGCCCTCGTCGTTTCTGAGTCAGCGGCCGAAACGATCAGGGACCTGACCACCTACCATGACCACTTCAAAAATGGCTGGGTGGCGCGCCTGTATACCCACGCCATACGACAAGCCTACGTAGAAACCTCAGCCCCTGACTTGAGCCTGGCCGGCGTTACGCTGATCCTCAAGAAGCGCTTCAGTGAAGTACATAACTATCAATCACTGGAGGAAGCCTCACACAGCGGCTTGCCACTGATTGCAACATTAGGCATGAAAATTCAGCTCATCAACAATCGCTCATCGGAGCCGGCATCGCACCTCTCGCTGGACTTCTACACGCCAAACAAACGCTATCTGGGAACCGTTGAATCCAGTACCCGACGCGTACTGACCCCGCTGTGGACACACAACAAACGCGAGCCCGAAATCGTGGCGCAAATACGACAACAGGAAGCCGTTCAACGTCAATCGCTTGAATCACTTGAGCAGCGCCTGAGCAACATTTCCGTAGAAAAAGCCAGCTTCTGACGGCACGACAAACCGTTGTTTTTTCGTGATGCAATCCCGATTTTTGCTGACCACCGACAAGTACGCGTCATCGCTGAACTGCCGCCGCCCCCCTGCATGAACAATTCTTCATGAGGGCCCAAGCCCCCGAGTAAAGGGCGGCAGACGCTACCGGACAGTCGCCTGCGCTGGCGCAACCTTGAGGGCCCGGACCAGCCTGCGTAGGATCGCCGTCCGCCCGCGTCCCCCTGCTGCACCGTGCCCAAGGTCGCGCAGCGTGCCCGTTTTTCGCCAGAGCCTGCACATGCCGCAACCGATTCCGCTGAAAGATCACGAGAAAGAAACCCACCTGGTCAACCGCCGGCTGGTGGCGTGTGGCGTTTTCGTGCTCGCGCTGGTGGCGGTGCTCGTGGGCAGGCTGTACGTGCTGCAGGTGGTCCAGCACGACTACCAGTCGGCCGTGTCGCAGAACAACCGCGTTCATGTACTGCCGATCGCGCCCGAACGCGGCTTGATCTACGACCGCAACGGCGAGGTACTGGCCGACAACAAGCCCAGCTTCAACCTGACCCTGACCCGTGAACGTGCAGGCAACACGCCTCAGGTGCTGGACAACCTGATACAGATCCTGGGCTTGAGCGAAGAGGACCGCACGGATTTCGAAAAGGACCTGCGCCGGGGCCGCAAGCCCTTCGAGCCGGTCACCCTGATGTTCGGCCTGAGCGAAGAGCAGATCGCGCTGATCGCGGTCAACCAGTTCCGCCTGCCGGGGCTGGAAGTGGAGGCACAGTTCATTCGCGAGTACCCGATGGGCGCGCATTTCGCCCACTCGGTCGGGTACGTGGGGCGCATCAACGAAAAAGAGGCCAGGCAGCTGGACACCACCGAATACCGCGGCACGCAGTCCATCGGCAAGACCGGCATCGAGCACTTCTACGAAGCCCAGCTGCACGGCTATGTGGGCTATGAGGAAGTCGAGACCAATGCCCAGGGCCGCATCATGCGCGTGCTCAAGCACCAGGACCCGGTGCCGGGGGCCAACATCGTACTGAGCCTGGACGCCCACCTGCAGCAGGCGGCCGAAAAGGCCCTGGGTGACCGGCGCGGTTCGGTGGTGGCGCTGGACCCGGCTACCGGAGAAGTGCTGGCCATGGTCAGCAACCCGAGCTTCGACCCCAACCTGTTCGTCAAAGGCATCAGCTTGCGGCAGTACGCCGAACTTCGCGACTCGATCGACAGGCCGCTGTTCAACCGCGTGCTGCGCGGCCTGTATGCACCGGGTTCGACGATCAAGCCGGAAGTGGCCATCGCCGGCCTGGACAGCGGCGTGATTACCCCAGCCAGCCGGGTGTTCGACCCTGGCTACTACGAACTGCCCAACTACGAGCACAAGTACCGCAACTGGAACCGCAGCGGCGACGGCTGGGTGGACATGTACAGCGCGATCATGCGTTCCAACGACACCTACTTCTACGACCTCGCGCACAAGCTGGGGGTGGAGCGCCTGCACGATTACATGAGCGAGTTCGGGCTGGGGCAGAAGGTCTCGCTGGACATGTTCGAGGAAGCGCCGGGGCTGATGCCCTCGCCGGCCTGGAAGCGCGCCAACCGTCGCCAGGCCTGGTACCCGGGGGAGACGCTGATCCTGGGGATCGGCCAGGGCTACATGCAGGTGACGCCGTTGCAGCTGGCGCAGGCCACCAGCCTGTTGGCCAGCAAGGGCGTGTGGCACCGCCCGCACCTGGCGATGCGCGTGGGCGACGCCCCGCCCGTGGATGCCAACCCGATGCCAAACATCGTGTTGCGTGACAGCCATGCGTGGGACCAGGTGAACCAGGGCATGCAGATGGTCATGCATGCGCCCCGCGGCATTGCACGTGCCGCGGCGGCCGGGGCGCAGTATCGCATTGCCGGCAAGAGCGGCACGGCGCAGGTGGTGGCGATCAAGCAGGGTGAACGCTACAACCGCAACAAGACCCTGGAGCGGCACCGTGACAACGCGCTGTTCGTGGGCTTCGCACCGGCGGATCACCCCGGCATCGCAATTGCCGTGATGATCGAGAACGGCGAGGCCGGTGGCCGCGTGGCCGGGCCGGTGGTACGCGAGATCATGGATGCCTACCTGCTGGATGGGCAAGGTCGGTTGAAACCCGACTACGCGGGGGCTACCTCGAAAGTGCCGGTGCCGCCTACCTGACGACGTGGTGTGTCGGGACGTACGCATCGGCCGAGGCAACAACGCCCCACCCACTTGGCGATCACCAGGGTGCACATCCCATCAAGGTGCACGGCGCGTTGGGCTGCAACGATGACGAGGTGGCCCTGAACTGGGCGCTGGAAGGGTTCGGGATTCTACTGCGGGCCGACTGGGACATCGCCCGTTACGTGCGCAGTGGCAGGCTGCGCCTGGTACTGGGAGACCCCATCGAGGCACCGTGGCATCGGCCCCTGTGCCGGCGAACCAGCCGAGGGGCCGCAGCAACGGGCAGCACTGCCCGGTCAGCGCCCTGCGCCCAGCTCATCCTGAGTCAGAATCGCCTTCGCCAGCTCTTCATCGCTGGCCTTCAGGTCCGGGTTCTGCTGGCGGATGCGCTGCAACATGGATTCCAGGTACACCCCCCTGATAGCCCCGCCACTGGCAATGAAGGTGGAGGCGTCATCGCGCGCCGGAATAACGATCTTGTCGTCCTTGAAGGTTGAATACAGCGAGGCGGACACCCCGGCAGACGTGGCAACATCGCCAGCATCCACACGGGCCAGGGCCGTGCCGAACGGCAGACAGAGCACAAGCGAAGAAACCAGCAGTATGCGACGCATGACGGTGCCTCCAGAGTGGGATAGCTACATCCCATGAGATAGCTGTGCGCGAACAAGAGTTCCCTGCCCGTCACCGCCGTCCAGCACTATTGGCCGACGATACGCACCACATCGCCCTGGGTCAGGCCGTCCGGAGGATTGGCGATGATCCGTCAGGACCGATCGGCACGTTGATGAAAAAGCCTGCCCGCCACGACAGCCAGTCGGCCATCACGCCGCCCAGCACCCGCATCAGGTAGCTGATCAATCGTGCCGCGCACCTGCAGCGATGCGTACTGGCGCAAATGCGCTCGCACGGTGACAATCGCTGCAGCCTCAGCCCACCGAACGTTCAGGACATCCCATGCTGCAGATACTTGGCAAAGCCTCATCGATCAATGTACGCAAGGTGCTGTGGGCCTGCGCCGAACTGGGTATCGCCTTCGAACGCGAAGACTGGGGCTCAGGGTTTCGCGCCACGCACACCCCGGCATTTCTGGCGCTGAACCCCAATGCCATGGTGCCGGTGATCAAGGACGGCGACTTCGTGCTGTGGGAGTCGAACTCGATCCTGCGCTACCTGGCCAACCAGTACGGCGGGCAGCACCTCTATCCTGCGCAGCCCAGGCTGCGCGCACGGGTCGATCAGTGGATGGATTGGCAGGCCACCGACCTCAATGGCTCGTGGAGCTATGCGTTCCTGTCGCTGGTGCGCCATTCGCCGGAGCATCAGGACCCGCCCACCCTGGCCAGTGCCTGTGAACGCTGGACCAAGAACATGCAGATCCTCGAACAGCAACTGCAGGCGACCGCTGCGTACGTGAGCGGCAAGCAGTTCTCGCTGGCGGACATCCCCATCGGCCTGTCGGTGAACCGCTGGTACGAGACCCCACTGGAGCACCCGGAGCTGCCAGCGCTTCGGGCATACTACGAGCGTTTGACCGCACGCGAGGGATTTGTCACCCATGGCAGAAACGGCACCCCCTAGCCCAGCACTCACCAGCGACCCATCGCTGCGCCGGCGCACGCTGTTCGCCGGCTGCAGTGCGCATGCTGTGCATGACGGCCTGACCGATGTGATCTATGTGCTGCTGCCGCTCTGGCAAGCGCAGTTCGGCCTGAGCCTGGCTCAGGTCGGGCTGTTGCGCGGGGCCTATTCGGGAACCATGGCAGGCTTTCAGTTACTGGCCAGCCGTGCGGCCAGACGCTGGGGCCGCGAGCGTCTGCTGGTAGGCGGCACGGCGCTGGCCGGCCTGGCGTACCTGGTGGCAGGCCTTGCCGGCGGACTGGGCGTGCTGCTGATCGCCTTGATGCTCGGCGGCCTGGGCGCCAGTACCCAACACCCGCTGGCCTCCTCGATGATCACCGATTCCCACGCCGCAGGGGGCGGCGTCAAGCAGGCGCTGTCGCACTACAACTTCGCCGGCGACATCGGCAAGGCCGTGATTCCTGGTCTTGTCGGCGTGTTGCTGCTGGTACTCAGCTGGCGTACCAGCGCCACGTTGCTGGGGCTGTTGGGCCTTGCGGCGGCTACGCTGCTGTGGTGGCTGATCCCCTCGCGCGCCGACGCCTTCGCCAGTCGCCAGAAAACACCGCCCCTGGGCAGCGGCACAGGCTCGCCCGGCGGGCTGCGCGCACTGTTGCTGCTGGGGATACTCGACAGCGCAGTGCGCATGGGCTTTCTGACGTTCCTGCCGTTCCTGCTCACGCTCAAGGGCGCCGGTTCCGCCGGCATCGGCCTGGGGTTGACGCTGCTGTTCGTGGGCGGTGCGTTCGGCAAGTTGCTGTGTGGCTACCTGGGCACCCGCATCGGCCTGTTGAAAACCGTGTGGCTCACCGAATCGGCCACGGCTGCGCTGATCGTGCTGGCGGTGTTCCTGCCGTTTTCCGTGACGATGGCGATGCTGCCCCTGCTGGGCCTGGCGCTCAACGGTACGTCTTCGGTGCTGTACGGGGTAGTGCCGGAGCTGGCGGCGGCGAGCAAGCACGAACAGGCGTTCGCGCTGTTCTATACCGGCACCATCGGTGGCGGTGCACTGGCGCCGGTGGTGTTCGGGCGGTTGGGGGATATGGCCGGTGTGCCGAGCGCGGTGATGCTGCTGGCGGCGACGCTGCTGTTCACCCTGCCGTTGGCGTGGGCGGTGCAGCGGGGTTTGACGCGTCAATAATAGTAGAGAAAGAAGGCGCGGGGCTCGGCGCCTTCTTGCGTGGCAGTGATTACAACGGAGAGATCGTACCCAACGCACCAATCGCGAAGGCCAGCGCCAGGAATCCGAACACGAAAATTGCCATCTTGCCCATGGGAGCTCCTAACTGAGGGGGTGTTGCTGTAGAAGGCCACATTGTCTGCCCGCCGCTGATCCCGAAACAGATGCAGGTGGCGCAGCAAAATACGTATCAGATTAGATCGGTGGCGCGGCCTTGCCGGCCAAAGCGCCCGCTCAGGCGCTGCACGCGGATCATTTAGCCCACTTCTTCGCCCCCGCCACACACAGGATCACCCCCACCGTCACGCTCAGCATGCCCAGGCTGACCTGCTCGCCCAGCAACGTCGCTGCCAGCGCCAGGCCAAAGAATGGCTGCAGCAGTTGCAACTGCCCCACGGCGGCAATCCCGCCCTGCGCAAGCCCGCGGTACCAGAACACAAAGCCGATCAGCATGCTGAACAGCGACACGTAGGCCAGGCTGGTCCAGGCCGGCAGGCTGATACCCGAGAACGAAACGGGTGCCAGGAGCACGGTCAAGGCCAGCATGAACGGCAGCGACAGCAGCAGCGCCCAGCAGATTACCTGCCAGCCTCCCAGCGCCTTGGACAGTACGGCGCCTTGCGCATAGCCCAGCCCGCACACCACCACCGCCAGCAGCATCAGCAGGTCACCCTCGGGCGACGCTGCCAACCCCTGCGACAGCGCAAAGCCCACCACCATCAGGCAGCCCAGCACCGAAAACAGCCAGAACACCGCACGTGGGCGCTCGCCGCCACGCAATACGCCAAACACCGCCGTGGCCAGCGGCAGCATGCCGATGAACACGATCGAATGCGCCGAGGTGACGTACTGCAGCGCCAGCGCGGTCAACAACGGAAAACCCACCACCACTCCCAGTGACACGATGATCAGCGGAACGAGTTGCTGCCGAGCCGGGCGCGGCTGTTTCAACAGCACCAGCAGCGCGAGCGCCAGCATCCCGGCGATGGCCGCACGGACGACGGTGAGAAACACCGGGTCGAACTCCAGCACCGCCACCCGCGTCGCGGGCAACGAGCCGCTGAAGATCACCACACCGATCACGCCGTTTATCCAGCCACGGGTGGTGTCATCCCGTATGCGGGGTTGAAGGGTCTGTTCCATAGAGATCACGCTCGCCTGATTGCTGGGTAAAAGTGCGGTTGCAAACGACGATGCTAGGACTGAATATCAGCACAATCAAAAAATCGTCATGGATACATTTGCCCATGCCTCGCTCTCGCTACAAGACACTGGTCGATGCCCTGGCGGCCGATATCCGTTCGGGTGTGCTGGCTCCGGGTACCCGCCTGCCCACCCATCGGCAATTGGCAACTGACCAGGGCCTGGCGTTGGTCACGGCCTCACGGGTGTATGCAGAGCTTGAGCAGATGGGCCTGGTCAGCGGCGAAACCGGGCGCGGCACCTTCGTGCGCGAGACCTCGCTGCCCCCCGACCTCGGTGTCGACCAGCAAGTGATAGCGGCCGGCATGGCCGACCTCAATTTCAACTACCCGTCCTTGCCCGGGCAGGCCGACCTGCTGCGCAACGGGTTGCGCCAACTGGCGTTATCGGGTGACCTCGAGGCCGTGCTGCGCTACCAACCGCACGCTGGCCGCCCGCACGAGCGCGCCTGTTTCGCGCGCCACCTGGCCAGCCGCGGGCTGGACGTTTCGCCCGAACAACTGCTGGTGGTCAGTGGCGCCCAGCACGGCCTGGCCGTGGTGCTGATGGCATTGTTGCAACCGGGCGACGTGATCGCCGCCGACGCGCTCACCTATTCCGGCTTCAAGGTACTGGCCCAGGCGTTGCACCTGGAAGTGCTGCCCATCCCGGTCACCGCGCACGGGCCGGACCTGGACGCACTGCAACGGCTTTGCAGCAGCCGACCGGTGCGCGCCGTGTACTGCATGCCGACCTTGCACAACCCCCTGGGCTGGGTCCTGGACCTGGCCCAGCGCGAGCACCTGGTGGCGATTGCCCGTGCGCACGACCTGCATCTGATTGAAGACGGCGCCTATGCCTTTCTCGCCGACAACCCGCCGCCACCCTTGGCGCAACTGGCCCCCGAGCGCACGCTGTACGTTTCGGGGTTATCGAAAAACGTGGCCACGGGCTTGCGCGTCGGCTTCATCGCCGCGCCCGAGCACCACGTCGCCGCCCTGGAACGCAGCATCCGCGCCACCACCTGGAATACCCCCGGGATTATCACGGCCATTGCCTGCGCGTGGATCGAAGACGGCACCGTAACTCAGCTCGAAGCGCACAAGCGCGCCGATGCCCAGGCCCGGCAAGCCATCGCTCGCGAGGTGCTGGCCGGGATGCCCTGCGTCACCCACCCAGGCTCGTATTTTCTGTGGCTGGCGCTGGCAGACGATGCACGCGCCGACCAGATCGTCGCCGCGCTGATGCGCGAACAGGTGGCCGTGTCCACGGCGCAGCCGTTTGCGACCACTGCGCACGTACCGCGTGCACTCCGGCTGGCATTGGGCTCGGTGGACCTGGCCACGCTGCGCACTGCACTGGCCAGGGTGCGCTGGCAGGTAGAGGCCGGCTCCTGACAGGGTATGCTGCGTTGCCCACCCGATTTTCGGGCGGGAGGAGCGCATGCGTCGTGCCTTTCAGAAAGAGCTGGGTACCACACAAGGCTCACCGGGCCTCTTCCAGTGCCGCACGCAACGCCTCGGCATCCGAAAACTCACGCACCGTCGCCACCTTGCCCTGCTTCAGTTGCACCCACAGCACGCTGTCCTCCGCGCCCGGATAGCGTGAAGCCACCTTGCCGTCACGGTCAAGCATCACCCGGTAGCTGTAGTCGCGCATGGCCGGGATGGCGAACAGCTTGGCGATCAGCGCGGGCATACGCTGCACATCGGCAACGAATACCGCATGCCGCGCCTCGAGGTAGCCCTTGGGACCATCCTGCATGGCCGCCTTGACCAACTTGGCGCCGTCCATGTTGCGCGCTACCAGCATGATGGCCGTCTGGTCATCGAGGCTGTAGGCCTGGTCGTACTGATCCAGCAGGGTCCAGGGCGCCAGGCGCTCTCCCGTCTCCAGCGCCTGGGCAAACAGCGGTATCAGGCCAAGCAGCAGTACGCTCAGGTATTTCACAGCACACCTCGGTCCATTGGGTTCCAGTCAAGCCGGGGACTATAACCCGACTGCAGCGCGCGATTGCGCGCACATACACATTTAAACATTCGAATGTGTTAATGTATTTGCACTTTCCCTTCCCGACACCGGAGCCCGCATGACCGCCACCACCTTGTTCAGCCCCCTGGCCCTGGGCGACCTGACCCTCAGAAACCGCATCGCACTGCCGCCGCTGACCCGCTCGCGCAGTGAACAGCCAGGGGACGTGCCCAATGCACTGATGGCGACCTACTATCGCCAGCGCGCCAGTGCCGGCTTCATGGTCACCGAAGGCACCCAGATCGAGCCGCGCGGCCAGGGTTACGCCTGGACACCGGGCATCTACAGCCAGGCGCAGGTCGATGGCTGGCGCCAGGTGACCGACGCGGTACACGCCGAAGGCGCAGTGATCTTCTGCCAGCTATGGCATGTCGGCCGGGTCTCGCACACCAGCCTGCAGCCCGACGGCCAGGCGCCGGTGGCACCGTCAGCACTGCCGGCCACCGCGGTCAAGGTGTTCGTCGAAACCGCACCGAATGCCGGCGCATTGGCCGACCCGAGCCAGCCACGGGCGCTGGCCACCGATGAAGTCCAGGCACTGGTGCAGATGTACCGACAAGCTGCACTCAACGCCCAGCGCGCCGGTTTCGACGGCGTCGAACTGCATGCCGCCAACGGTTACCTGATCAATCAGTTCATCTCCGAACACAGCAACCAACGCACAGACGCCTACGGCGGTTCGCTGGACAACCGCCTGCGCTTTCTGCGCGAAGTCACCGAAGCGGTGATCGACGTGTTCGGCCCGGCACGTGTCGGGGTGCGCTTTGCACCGCTGTTTGAAACCACCGAGCAAGCACGGGTGTACCTTGGGCTGGTAGAGAAAGACCCGCACCACACCTACATCCAGGCCGCCGCCATGCTTGAAGAGCTGGGCGTCGGTTACCTGTCGATCGCCGAAGCCGACTGGGACAACAGCCCCGAGCTGCCGCAGACGTTCCGCCAGGCGCTGCGCGAAACGTTCAGCCGTCCGATCATGTATTCGGGCTGCTATACCGAGGCCAAGGCACGGCGTGTGCTGGACGAGGGGTATGGCGATCTGTTCGGGTTCGGGCGCACCTTCATTGCCAACCCCGACCTGCCCCAGCGCCTGCAGCACGGCCTGGCGCTGAATCCGGTCGACCATGCCACGCTGTACGGCGGCGGCGCACAAGGCTACATCGACTATCCGGGCAGCAACGCATAAAGTAGCGGCTTTTGGCAGCGGGGCCAGCCCCCGCCTGTTGAGGCGAGGTGGGCGACGATGCAACTGAACGAGGCGATCAAGGTGCTGTCCAGCCAGACCCGGCGGGCAGTGCTCAGCTGGCTCAAGGACCCGCATAGCGCATTCGCCAGCTACACCCAGCTGTACGACTTCGGTGTATACGGCGTCTGCGCAAGCCTGATCCAGGACAAGGCCGGGCTGTCGCAGCCGGCCACTTCGCTGTGCCTCAAGGCCCTGCTGGACGCTGGCTTCGTGACCGCCACCAAGGTCGGCAAGTGGACCTATTACCGGCGTGACGAGGCCCGGCTTTGCGCAGCGCTGCGCGGTTTGCTGGCTGACCTGCAGGTAGACACCCTTGAACACGACAAACCCTTCGCCTGAGCGCAGGCTGGCGGCCCGGGAGGTGTGCCAGCAACTGCGCGACGCCGCGCTCGGGCTGTGCACGCTGCGCTACCTTGCACCCGCGCCAGCCTGCGGCCTGGTGCACGTCGATATCGACGGCTGGCACCTGACCCTGGACACCGAGCACGGCCACCTGCAGCACTGCCAGCACTGCCGCAGCCCCGACGGACGGCTCTACGAACGCGGGCAACACTACGGCACCGACCCCGTGTACCTGCTCAGCACCTGGGAGCTGGCGCAGATAGAGCGCCTGCTCAAGGGCTAGCGCTGCGCCACCGCATGACGGGTGCACTGCTCGTAATACGTCTGCTTGATTGCCGCAGGCTTCAGTCGCGAACGGCTGTTGTAGGTCTGCTCGGTGATGCCCATGGCCGTCATGCGCATCCACGGCTTGGGGAACTTGCGCGCCTGCAGGCGCTTGCGCGCAGCATACAGCGTCACCCCCGACAGCTTGGACTGCTGCGCACCGGCGGCAATGTCCGAGCCCCAGCTGCAGACAAAACGATCGTTCTTGTTCAACGCCTTGGCCTGCGCCGCCAGCGAGAAAGTGACCGCCGCACACAGCGCCACGCTCATCACAAATGCCCGCATAAAGTCATCCTAACGTGTTGAAAGACGGCGAGTTTGCCAAGGAAGAAATGACTCGGGGGCCAGCAAATTGCCTTACTGCTCGTCCAGCGGCTGCGCGCCAGGATCGCCACGCGATCAGTCCGCCGCCACCACCTGGTTGCGACCCAGCGCCTTGGCCCGGTACATGGCACGGTCGGCGCTGTTGAGCAGGTTGTGCAGGTCGGTGTGCGAAGCGCTGGCGACCGCTACACCGAGGCTTGCGGTCATGCTCTGGCGGCCTTCGTTCTCGTGCACGAACTGCAGTTGTGCGATGGCCTGGCCCAACTGCTCGGCAATGCCCACTGCGGTATCGATCGGTGTGTCGGCCAGCAGCACGGCAAACTCCTCGCCCCCCAGCCTGCCGTACACATCGGTGTCGCGAAACGAGGCCTTTATCACCCCACCGATCTGACGCAACACCTCATCCCCCACCTGGTGGCCGTAGGTATCGTTGATACGCTTGAAGTGGTCGATATCCAGCATCAGCGCACACAACGGGCGTTGCTCGCGCTGGCTATGGCTGTACAACTGCTGGGCGTGCTCGAAGAACGCACGGCGGTTCTTGAGGCCGGTCAACTCGTCGGTTTGCGCCGCACTGCTGGCGATGTTGTGCGCGCGCTCCATTTCGTGGGTCAGGCAAAATGCCTTTTCCAGCGCCGCGCAGAGTTTGCCGGTGGCGCGCACCATGAACGAGGAAAACAACAGCACTGCCAGTGCCATGCCCACCTGCAGGGTGGAGGGCTGCAGCAGCAGCCACAGCGTACACGGCAGCAATACCAGACAGATGGCGGCCAGCGTCATGGAGCGGTAGGCGTAATAGCACGACACCGCGCTACCCGACATGCCCACCGCAAACAGCAGCACCAGTGCCTGTGCCAGCAGGCTGTCGGCAGGCATCACCGCCAGCGCCCCCCCCGCCCCAGATACCCGCCGACAGCACCAGCGTGATCCAGTACTTGCGCTCCCAACGCTGCGGCGTCCGCGCGCCTTCCGGGCTGCGGTAGTAGGTGGTGAACAGGATGATGCGCAGCACGGTTGCCGCACTCAGTGCTGCGATCCAGCCCAGTGCGACGCTGTGCTCGAAATAGTCCCAGCACAGCCAGCACAGCATCAGCGCACCGAGGAAACTGCCGTATACGGCAGTCAGCGACTGGCGAAACAGCAACTGCAAGCGGTCTTTGCGCGCCAACTGTGCAACGAACAGGTCATGATCAGGTGTGGTGTGGTCCATTGACTCGGCCCGGTAGGGTGAAACGGTTCTGAATCGGCATTGTGGCACCGTGCGATCATCCGGAAAAGCCGGCTGTCGCTTCTGGAACGGGCCACGGCATGTGGAGCTATCCAGGTCTCACCGCGTGTGTTTGACTTTCCGGGTACGCCGCGCTTGCACTACCCTGCACGCACTCTGACATGTCTACGCTACAGCTTGGGGTGGCATTTTGACGTTGCACTTGGAAATTCGCAGTTATCCGACCGAAAGCGCTCATCACCAGCATGACTTCGCGCAGGTGGTGCTGCCTGTCTGCGGGCACATGGAGATCGAGGTGGACGGGCGCGGCGGCCTGATCGACCCTGCGTCTGCGGCGCTGGTGGCACCCGGGGCGGTGCATGCGCAACTCACCCCGGCGCACAGCCGCTTTCTGGTACTCGACTGCCCAGTGTCTGCACTGGCCCCCCTTGCACTGCAGACCCTGGCACAGCGCATCCATGTGCCGATCGCGCCGGCCACGCGTCGCCTGATCGAATACGCCGAACTGCTCGGCACCACGCAACTGCGCGCAAGCGTTGCGCACCTGGCCCCCTTGCTGCTCGCTTCGCTGACCTTGCCGTCGGTTGCGCCGGCAGCCGGTCTTGAGCGCCTGCTTACCCGCGTGCAGGCGCACCCTGGCGATCAATGGAGCAATGAGCACATGGCGCAAGTGGCGGGCATGAGCATGCGCCAGTTGCACCAGCGCATCGGCGAGCACCTGGGCACCACGCCCCAGGCCTGGCTGACGCAGGTGCGCATCGAGCACGCCCAACGCTGGCTGGGCGACAGCGCGCTGCCGATCGCCGAGATTGCGCTGCGCAGCGGCTTCAGCGACCAGGCCGCCCTCACCCGTACCCTGCAGCGTGTGTGCGGCATTACCCCGGCGGCGTGGCGCAGGCAACAGCAGCCTCGGTAAAAAATCCCGCAGTTATCGACAATACCGCACGGCACCCAGCGTTCAGACTCGAGCTTTCCGATTGGATGTGGGTGTACTGTTCGTGGATCGATCGTTGGCAAAAGGGCTTGGTTACGGCGTCGCGGCCGGTGTGTGCTGGGGCGTGATCTTCCTGGGGCCACAGCTTGCGGCGGGCTTGAGCGGTGCTCAGTTCGCAGTGCTGCGGTTTCTCTGTTATGGCGCGTTTTCACTGGCGTTGCTGCTGCCGCGCTGGCGCCAGGTAAGCGCGCAATTGGCCCGTGCAGACTGGGTGGCGTTGTTCTGGCTCAGCCTGATCGGCAACCTGGTGTACTACTCGCTGGTGGGGAGCGGTGTGCAGTTGGTCGGCATTGCCACTACCTCGCTGATCGTCGGGCTGATCCCGGTGCTGGTGACCCTGGCCGGGCGCCATGACGCCAATGCAGTGGCGCTCAAGCCACTGCTGCCCTCGCTCGGCCTTGCCTGTGCAGGCGTGGCGCTGGTCAGTCTGAATGCCTTGCGCAGCAGTCAGGACGGCCCGGCCTCCACCGGCAGTGTGGTGGTGGGCCTGCTGTGCGCCGTGGGCGCCTTGCTCAGCTGGAGCTGGTACGCCGTGGCCAATACGCGGCGGCTGGGCGTGCTGCACACGGTTTCATCGCATGACTGGGCGCTGTTGACCGGCGTAATGACCGGTGCGCAGGCGCTGGTGCTGGCGATCCCGGTGCTTGGCCCTGCGGCTGCAGAACATGCCCTTTCGAGCTGGGGCCACTTCGTGCTGGTAGCCGCCGGTGTGGCCCTGCTCTCTTCGGTGGTGGGTGGCGTGTGCTGGAACCAGGCCAGTCGCCTGCTGCCGCTTGCGCTGAGCGGTCAGGTACTGGTGGTGGAAACGCTGGCAGCGTTGCTGTTCGGCTTTGCGTGGGAACAACGGTTGCCCACAGGCCTTGAGCTGGCGGCCATTGCCTTGCTGGTGGGCGGCGTGGTGTGGTGCCTGAGCTGCCACCGGACGAGGGCTGCAGGGCCTGTGCTGCCGGGGGGCAGCGCACGAGGCGCTCGCACACCCTGAGTGCACAGTGCAGACACTACAGCGCAGGTTGAACGGTGCGCGTTTTGAGCAACGCCTGGATCACCTGCTCCTGCTCCTCATACTTGCCCTCGCCAAAATGCACATAGCGCACTTGACCCTGTGCATCGACGAAGTAATGCGCCGGCCAGAACCGGTTGTCGAAGGCGTTCCAGATCGCATGGTCGTTATCCACCGCCACCGGGTAGCCGATGCCCAGCTTCGCCACCTGCTCGCGTACGTTGTCCAGCACACGCTCGTAGTCATACTCGGGCGCATGCACCCCGATGACCACCAGCCCCTGGTCGCCATAACGCCTGGCCCAGCGGTTCACATACGGCAGGCTGCGCTGGCAATTGATGCAGTCGTAGGTCCAGAAATCCACCAGCACCACCTTGCCCTTGAGCGCCTCGCGGTCCAGCGGCGCACTGTTGAGCCACGCCACCGCGCCGCTCAACGCCGGCATCTGCCCGTAGTCCGACAACGGCGGCCCTGGCTGCGCCACGGCGCCGCCCCCGAACAAAAGCATCGCCCCCAGCAACCCGATTGCTTTCACATGCTTCATGCACATCACTCCTCTGACAGTCCAACTTCCGTGTTTGCAAGATACTATTAGCCCTTTTACCCAACGTCAGGGAAGCCCTAGCAAAATGCGTGAACGAAAATCGGCACGGCTGTTGATCATCAACGCCAGTGCACAGGTGCTGCTGTTCAGGTTCGTGCACACACAAGGCGCGCTGGCCGGCCAGGACTACTGGGCGACACCCGGTGGCGGCGTCGAGCCGGGTGAAACCTTCGAGCACGCCGCCCTGCGCGAGCTGCAGGAAGAAACCGGCATTCGCGTCACCGACGTCGGCCAGGCCGTGGCCGAGCGCACCTTCCCCTTGCGCTTGCCCAGCGGGGAGACGGTACGGGCTGTGGAGCACTACTTCGTGGTGCGCGTCGACAACCCTGCCCTTTCTCGCGCGCAATGGACCGCGCAGGAAGCCCAGGTGATGGCGGATCATCGCTGGTGGTCGGCGGATGCGCTGAGCACCACCGCAGACACCGTGTTCCCCGAAGCGCTGCTGCAGATGCTGCGCCAGGCCGGTGCCTTTGCGGCACCGCTTACGCCGGCTGGCTGATCTGCGCGCTGTACTCATGGGCACGGTGCAGCGTTATTCCATCGCGTTGCTCCACAGCCAGCGGGTGGCTGTCAGCCGGCAGGTAGATGCGCGGTCGCTGGCCCGGCGCGCTCAGTTGCAGGCGTGCCTCCAGCCCCAGGGTATCCGCCTGCCCGTGGATGCGATTGGCCAGGCGCGCCGCAAACGGCGCCTGGTCGCGACCATCCTCATCCCACAGCTCGCAAACGCGTTCAAACGCTTCGGGATCGACTTCGACCCAGGCACCGATGCAATATTCGTCATTGGCCTCCAACAGGGCCAGCGGCAGCACGCCCCGCAGGAAAAAGCGTTGCCCGTCGATCACGCACCAGTCGTTGCTGCCCTGCACGCTGTGCTCGCGCTCTGCCGGGGTGAGTTGCGCCGCGGCATCGGGCCGCCGGTAGGCCAGCTCCAACGCTTCAAGCGGGTGATCGACGGAACATTGAGAACACAGCACGGCGGGCGTCCATGGCAGCAAGGCGCATCAGTATAGTGCAGGCGAGCGGTGTTGCCCCGCTGGCCTGCCTGAAACCAACGGAGAGTGAAATGCTCAAGATCCAACGTGCGACCCCGGACGATGGCGCAATTGCCTTCGACATACGCCGCCAGGCGATTCGCCAGCAATGCATCGGTGCCTACACCTCGGAGCAGATGCTGGCATGGACTGCAGGGTCGGCCGACAACGGCTATGGCGCGCTCATGCACGGACATTTTTTCCTTGGCTATATCGACGGCCAGCCGGTAACCACCGGCATGCTGGATGTCGAGGCGCGCGAAGTGGGGGCGATCTTCGTGCTGCCGGCGTTCATGCAGCGTGGCTATGGCACACAGATGCTGGCCTACCTCGAAAACCTGGCGCGCTCGCTCGGGTTGCAGGATGTCACCCTGGACGCCACATTGAATGCGGCTGCGTTCTACCGGCACTGCGGTTACGCAGGCGAACAGACGTCAATCTACCATTCGCCGCTGGGCATTGAACTGGCGTGCATACCGATGGTGAAAACCCTGTAGGCGCCCGCCTTGCTGGGCGTAACGCGCCTTCTGACCCTCACTGCGTGCCGAACATCGCCGTCCAGTAGATCCCGGCATCGCTCTTGGGGTCTACCGCGTAGGCGGCGCCCAGTTCCTTGAACTGCGGGTTCATCAGGTTGGCGCAATGCCCGGCGCTGGCCAGCCAGCCGTCGACCACCTTGCGCACGCTGTCCTGCCCGGCCGCGATGTTCTCGCCGACCTGCTGGTAGCTGTAGCCTTCAAGCTCCGCGCGATCGCCCGGCATGCGACCGTCGCGGTCCTTGTGGTCGAAAAAGTTGAGGTTGGCCATGGCCCGCGCATGCCCCTGGGAGGCTGACGCCAGCGTGGCGTTCCAGGCCAAGGGGGCGCTCGCGGCAAACGCCTGCCCGCCACATTGGCGCGCTTGTGCCCTGGCGCCGTTGATCGCCTCCAGCAGCTTCTGCCCTTCGGCCTGGGGTTCGCCCAACGTGCCACTGAGCAACGGGCGCGCCAGCACGATGCGCCAGTCCCGTTCTTCACGGCTGACGCCCACATCGACAAACTGCGGGTCCAGCACGACCTGGCAGAAGCTTTCCTGAATCGCCTTCATGGCGGCAGCGGCGTCGCGCGGGCCCGACAGGCTGATGGCCTGCACACTGACCATCGGATACGACGCACGTACCAGCGCCTGCTGCAGGTCACCGGTGCCATTGGCCGACAGTACCAGGCGCGGGTCGCCGGCCAACGGCGGCAACTCCAGCGACACCTGGCCGGCACAGCGCTGCGGCAGGCTGCGGTAGGCGTTGATCGACTCGACCAGTTGCGTCTGCTCGCTCGCCACCGCCTGGGTGATGGTGAGCAGCATACCCAGTGCCAACGCGCCCAGACGCAGCCTGGATGATAAGACGTGCATGTAACTCTCCCTTAAGCAAACTGCGCCCATGATGCGTGATTTTGCGCAGCTTTCGTAGCATTCGAGGTTGCGTCGCATTAGCATGGCCGGCCCGATTGCCCGGTATCGCTGCCCATGCACGTGCAACCCTGCCACTCGCTGGTGGTCATCAAGGTCGAACCTTACACCGCCGATAGTGACTGTGCGGCGGTCGGGCTGCGCAGTGCACTGGGCGAAATCAGCGTGTTCAGCTACCCCTGCGACGTGCGCGTGGGCAGCCTCGTGCATACGCCGCTATCGAGCTTGGATGCACAAGTGCAGGCAGCGTTCCTTGACGACTGGCCACAGGCGCAGAAAAACGCCTGCGCCGTCGAGCGCCTGGAGCAGACCGGCCCCTATGCCTACCGCGGCTGCGGGCACGTGGTGGACCGTGCGCAAGGCCTGATCAGCGTGCTGGGTTTTGTGATCGACGTGGGTGAGGTGCCGTGCGAGGGCGCGGTGACATTCGAATGCCAGCGAATAGACCTGTAACCCTGCAGCCGACCTACACCAGCCGCAGCCCGGCCGCCGGCACCTGCGGCGCGGCATCGCCCAGCCGCTGCTGCACGAACAGGCTGGCCTGGCGCGTCATCTGGTCGAGCTGACGGTCGCGCTGCTTTTCCGCGTCCACCATCGCGCGCTTGCCATGCTGTTGCAGCAGGTAGGTGTGGATCTGCTGGATCTCCAGCGTGCGATAGATCGGCGCCACATCCAGCACTGCCACCCGCCCGTCGGTGGCATAGTCTCGCGTGTTCATCAGCACCTGCGGGCCGCGCGCGCCCAGCACCTGAAAGCCCAGCGCCTCGAAGACACCGACCTTGCCCACCGCGCAGGCGAGTTCGGCATGCGGGTAGCGTTCGCGCATGCGCGCCAGCAGCGTACGCGCAATGCCCTGGCGCCGGTGCCCGGCCTGCACCGCCATGTACGCCACCGCGCAGGCGTCGGGGTCGTCCTGCACCGGCAGGTACAACACAAAGCCCAGCAGCACGTCGGGGTCCTGCTCGTCGGTGGCCACCAGCAACTCTACCGACAGCCCGCGGGTGCCACTCAGGGCTTCCAGGTACAGGTGCACCTCGTAGCCGATGCCGTACTGATAGAGGTTGTACAGCGGGTTGCTGGGCGTCAGGGCCACGCTGCTGATATCGGTCAGGTAGTCGACCACCATCTGCAGGATCTGGCCCTTGATCGGCTCGGTGGGCGGGGTTTGCAACAGGGTGATAACGGGCATGTGAACGTCTGGCTCCGGAAACGAGGTGACCTGGGGTCGTGCCAGGGATTCTACAGGTCTGCGCGCCTGTACCCTACCCTGCGCTCAACCCACGCAGCACCTGCAGCACATGTTCGGTGGCACGCTCGACGTCACCGCTGCGGTGGGCGATGCCCAGCTGGCGCCACAGCAGCGGCTGCAACGGGCGCATCACGATGCGCGGGTCGGCCAGCGGCGTGGAACCTTCATTGGGCAGCAGGGTGGCACCGTAGCCTGCCGCCACCAGGCTTTTGATCGCGTCGTTGTAGTTGAGCTGGATACGCGGCGCGGGTTGCTGCCCGGCGCTGTTGAACCATTCCGCAGTCAGGCGCGACAGGCCGGTACTGCTGTCGTTGAGGATCAACGGCTGCCCGGCCAGCCACTCCGGCGTGACCACCGGCGGGCATGCCCAGCGCGCCGGCAGGTAGGCCATCACCGGATCGCGCCGCCACGGCGCGATGTGAACGCCCTTGACCGGGCCTTGCGGCAACGCCACCAGGCCGATGTCCAGCGCACCGTCAGCGAGCTTGTTCACTGTCTCATGGGACGTCAGCACCGCCACCTGCACATCGATGCCAGGGTGTTCGTGGCTCAGGGTTTCCAGCGCCTGGGGCATCAGTTGCGCAATCGCCCCGGTCGAGGCGCCCAGCCGAACCCGACCGGCCAGCCCCAGTACCTGGCGCTGCACATCCTCCAGCGTTTGCTGCGCATCGGCCAGCAGGCGCCGGCCACGCGCCACCAGGGTTTCGCCAATCGCCGAGGGCTGCACGCGCCCACGTGTGCGCGACAGCAGGTTGGCGCCGATGCGGGCTTCCAGCTCCGCAATGTGCAGGCTGACCGTGGGCGGTGCCAGGTTGAGCAGGCGCGCCGCCTCGGCGAACGAGCCAAGGTCCGCGATAGTGACCAGCGTGCGCAGGCGATCGAGGCTGATTTCACGCATGGGAGCGCTCCTGATTCATAAAACCTGAATCTTACGTTCATCAAATTCAACTTTTACTATCTTAACGCGGCACTGAAGATAAGCACTGCTGATTTCTCACGTGCGAGCACATGACCATGGCCACTCCTGTTGTATTCATCGATGGCGACCAGGGCACCACCGGGTTGCAGATCCACCAACGCCTGCAGGGCCGTCGCGACCTGCAGTTGCTGACCCTCCCCGCCGAGCACCGCAAAGACCCGCAGCACCGCGCCGAGGCCATCAACGCCTGCGACATCGCCATGCTGTGCCTGCCTGACGACGCAGCGCGCGAGGCAGTGGCGAGCATTCACAACCCGGCGGTGCGCGTGATCGATGCGAGTTCGGCGCACCGTACCCACCCGGAGTGGGTGTATGGCTTTGCCCAGATGAGCCAGCAGCAGGCCGAGCGCATCGCGACGGCCAGCCGGGTCAGCAACCCGGGGTGCTACCCGACGGGTGCAATCGGCTTGCTCAAGCCGTTGCTCGCTGCCGGTCTGGTGCCGCAGGATTACCCGGCCAGCATTCATGCTGTTTCGGGTTATTCCGGTGGTGGGCGCCCTGCCGTCGAGGCCCATGAGGGGCCGGGCGCTGCGCAGTCGCCTGCGTTTCAGCTGTATGGGCTGGGGTTGGCGCACAAGCATGTGCCGGAGATCCAGCAGTACAGCGGGCTGGGGCAGCGGCCGCTGTTCGTGCCGGGGTATGGCGCGTTTCGCCAGGGCATCGTGTTGACCATCCCGTTGCACCTTCGGTTGCTGGCCCCTGGCACTACCGGGGAGCAACTGCACGCGTGCCTGGCGCGGCATTATGCTGCGTTGCAGCATGTTCAGGTGATGGCGCTGCAGGAAGCGAAGGCGCTGACCCACCTGGACCCGCAAGTGATGAATGGCACGGACGACCTGCGCCTGATGGTGTTCGAGAATGGTGATCAGGTGTTGCTGGCGGCGGTGTTCGACAACCTGGGCAAGGGGGCGGCCGGGGCGGCGGTACAGAATCTTGATCTGATGGTGGCTGGGTATTGAGCATCTGCGAAACCTGATGCCTGGCCACCAAGGCTGAAAACGCCGATCCTGCAGGCCTATGGTGGTTCGGCTTCAAATCTTCCTGGGCTTGAAGATGCACGCCT
>NZ_JAHTBI010000095.1 GCF_019168305.1 Pseudomonas aegrilactucae | reverse complement strand
CCTGGTGCTGCTCACCGAGAACTTCCCGCCCTACAACATGGCCAGCAATGGCAAGAGCTTCGCCCGCGAAGACAAGATTCAGGGCATCGCTGCCGATATCGTGCGCGAGATGTTCAAGCGTGCCGACATCCCCTACAGCATGACCCTGCGCTTCCCCTGGGAGCGTGTCTACCAGCAGGTTCTGAACAGCCCCAACCACGGCGCGTTCGTGATGGCCCGCCAGCCCGATCGCGAAAAGCTCTTCAAGTGGGTCGGCCCGCTGGGCCCCGACGACTGGATCCTGCTGGCCCGCCCGGACAGCCCCGTCAGCCTCGAGCACCTCAGCGATGCCCGCGGTTTCAAGATCGGCGCCTACAAGGGCGATGCGATTGCCCAGTACCTGAGCAAGGAAGGGCTCAAGCCGATCACCGTACTGCGTGACCAGGACAACGCGCGCAAGCTGCTCAACGGCGAGATCGACCTGTGGGCCACCGGCGATCCGGCCGGCCGCTACCTGGCCCGTCAGGTCAATATCACCCAGCTCAAGACCGTGCTGCGCTTCCATGGCGCCCAGTTCTACCTGGCGCTCAACCGCCAGGTACCCGATGCCCTGGTGGAAAAGCTCCAGCGCAGCCTGGATCAGCTGCGCGAGGACGGTTTCGTCGACGCCACCTTTGCCCGTTACCTGTAGCCGCCACCTAACTATGTAGTGCCGCAGCCACGCACCTGGCTGCTGTGATGGATCGTCGCTGTCGATGCACAGCCCGATCACTCATGGAAGGTGTTAGATGCCACTGCATATCCTGCAAGACCTGCCCGCGCCGCAACCCGACAATACCCTCGCCACCGCCGTGGCCCGGCAGTTTGCCGGGCGCCCGACCCTGCGCAGTGCCAGTGCGGCCCTGCTGGGCCGCTTGCTGCGTGAGTACTTCCCCGGCCTGGGATTTGACCTTGAAGCGCTACAGCTGTTTGTGCCCGAGCCCGAAGGGCGCAGTTACCACGTGCGGCCGCTGATCGACGCGGCGTTGGACAACCTGTGCCAATGGGAGCCTCTGCAACTGCATGCCGGTGCGCTCTCGGGCTTTCTGGGCGACGCATCGGGGGTGAGGCTCAAGCTCGACGACACCGCGCTGGACCCCGACACGCTGCGCGAAGTGATCAAGGTGTTCGCCGACGGCATCGTGGCCGAGTTCCAGCAGGCCTTGATGAACTACTGGCAGGCCCGTGGCAGTGAAGGTGTCTCACGCCTGAGCTGGCTGGCCAGAACCCTGGCCCAGGCCCTGGCACCGCACGCGGCCGGCACCCAGGTCGGGGCCGGGATGCTTGGCCAGGTGTTGCAATGGCCGCGCTGGGCGGTGCGTCAGGCGCGCGGCGAGCAGGCCGTCAGGGTGTATCTGGTGCAAGTGCAGCTCGATGCCAGCCTGAGCAGCACGCAGATGCTGTTGAGCGATCTGGTGATGGTCTGCGCTGACCAGGTGCTGCGCTGCACCCCGGCAGGCCAGGTCAGTGCCCACGCTTCACTGGAGGCGTTCGGGCAGGTGCTGACGAACCAGTTCGAAGATGCGTATCGCATCGTCGGGCTGCAATGGCAGTTGCTGGAAATCGAGGGAAACCCGTTCATGGTCCAGGCCGAGGCGCTGCTCGACCAGCAACTGCGCGATGTACAGGCACTGCGCCTGAGCGGGCAGTCGGTGGCCGTGCTCGAAGGGCTGTTTGCCACCGTGTCCGATGTCGCTGCGCGCCTGAGCGGCAATCCGGCGTTTGTGCCGACGCCTGCCGACACGCGGATGCTCGAGCAGTTGCCGGCCTGGCTCAGGCAGGCTTCAGGGGCTGACTACCTCAGTTACCGCATGCACTGGCTGGACATGGCGCTGGCGCACCAGCGCACCGCCGGCAAGGCGTACGACCATGACCTTCCGACGCTGCGCGACTACGCCGCCCAGGTGCTGCGCGAGCGCATGCTGGCGGATCAGCCGCACGCCCCGGCCTACGACCCGTACACGCTGGTGCTGACCTTCGAGGTGCCCTACGGCCAGGGCGGCTTTGGCTTTGTCGAGACCGTGAGGCTGCTGCTGGTGGATGCCGCACTGGAAAACCTCTCCGGCCTGCCCAAGGGCCCGATGCACGTTGCACATGCCGATGGCGACGAGCTGGCCGCGTGGTTGACCCCCGACTACCTGTTGCAGCTCATCGCGGCCGTGGACATCGGGGCCAGCTACCTGGCGCTGATCGAACAGGTCATGCGTAGCGATCCGCGCCAGGCCGCTGAGCGTCGCCAGCTGTTTGCAGACACGCTGCGTGCGCAACTGCCGTTGCTGGCGCTGGAGTGCAAGATCAAGGGCGAGCAGGGCTTCACGCGCCAGGGGGTGCGCTGTGTGGACTATGCCATGAGCAATGACGCGGCCGAGCGCGTCGAGGTACGCCCGTTGACCTTCCTCAGTGGCGAAGGGGCCAGCCCCGATACGGTCGACAACATGTTCGTGTTCGCCCTGCCGGGCATGCCTGAGCGGGTGTTGTACCGACCGCTGTTCGAGCCGCTGTTGCGCGAATTTGCCAGTGAAGCGGCGTTGTTTGCGGCGCTCAAGGAACCTGAACTGGAGGCCAGCGTGCTCAGCTGGATGGGGCAGGACGCCCGGCGCGTCTATGCCCATGGCGGTTTTGCCGAGCCGCACCTGGGT
This sequence comes from Pseudomonas aegrilactucae, assembly GCF_019168305.1. Lineage (GTDB taxonomy): Bacteria > Pseudomonadota > Gammaproteobacteria > Pseudomonadales > Pseudomonadaceae > Aquipseudomonas > Aquipseudomonas aegrilactucae. The sequence continues at coordinate 53,583 of NZ_JAHTBI010000095.1, read as the reverse complement.
GGCATCGTGGACGACCCGACGGCCTTGCCGGGGGCGAATGTGCCGCGCCTGGGCGGCACTGCATTGACCGGTGACCTGCTGGCGCATTTCTACACCAGCACGGTGGATGCGCTGATTACCCTGGGCGACCGCCAATCGGTGTCCAATGCCGAAGACCGCTGGCTGCGCCTGAAGGAGGCGGGCTGGCTGCTGTTCAACATCGCGCTGCCGTATCTGCGCGGGCCGGCGGCCATCGCGGGGTGGCTGGTGCAACTGGTCAGCAGCCTGGACAGCGATTTCGAGGTGCTGCGCAAGGGTGACGAGGCGCAGCGCGCCCAGGCGGTGGTCGACCTGCTGTTCAACCTGGGCACCGTGTTCATGCATGGGGCCGGCGAGGTCGGCATGGCCCGCGCGGCGCCGGTCAAGGTACTGCCCTCGATGCTGCAGGCGCGCTTGCCGGTGCGCGGCAACCTGCCGGTCACCGGGGTGCTGGCGCCGGTGCAGCAACCGCCGGGCGCGCCACTGCGCAGCGTCAGTGCGCTTGCGACAGCGATGGACTTTTCCTGGAGCGGCATGCGCAGCGAGTCGAGCCCCCAGTTGCGTGCCTTGATGCGCAAGCTGCAGGTCAGCCCTGGGCACGAACCGCCCCGCGTGATCGAGACGGGCACGCAGCGTGGCCTGGCGCTGATCGACGGGCTCCCGCATGTGAACCTCGACGGCCACTGGTACCGGGTGCTGGAGGTGCAAGGGCGATTCTGCATCGTCGACCCGCTCGACAGCAGCCGCCAGGGGCCATGGTTGCGCCGCGCTGGTAATGGAGGCTGGCAACTGGATCTGCGCCTGGGCCTGCGTGGCGGAGCGCCGAACAAGCGCCTGAGCCTGCAAGAGAAGAAGGCGCAGAACAAACTGCAGCTTCAGCAGCTCAATGCCAACCTGGAGACGGCACAGCAGGACTGCTTCAGGCGTATCGAGGTGATGACCCCCAAGGTCAACGAACTCAATGCACTGCTCGATCCTATGTTCAAGTCCCAGCGCGAGTACCAGCTCGATCGCACGGCGACCCGCCTCGTTGCGATGAAACAGGCGCGCGCGCGGGCGCAAGTGGCAGAACAGGCCTTGAAGGGTGAGCAGGACGCCTTCATCGAGGTGACGCAAAACCTCTTGCGCACCACCCTCCAGGCCCGCGAAACGCTGAAGATGGCCGACTTCTACGGTCATCTGCGCCCGGCCGACTACACTCAGTCGTTGAACCTGAACTTCAGGATGAACTTCCAGGCCCGTCTGCAGTTGCAGGCCCAGTATCACAGCAAGCAGTTCAAGATCGCGCTGCACGATGCCTGGGTCGAGAATGCGTTTCAGGTCACCCTGGGCGACTCCGCACAGCCGTTTTCCGCGCTGCTGGACGCCAACACGCAGAACGAGAAGTACCACCTGCTGGCGCTGGAGCAGGCCGAGGCCTGTGACGCACTGGCCGAGGAGATACGGCGCGAGCCGGCGGTGAGGGCCTCGGTCGATGAAATCATCCGCTATGGCGAAGCCAAGCGTGACGAGCTGAAGGTGTTCAGCGCCCAGCGCATCCGCACGGCTTACCTGGAAATCCTCGGCTACATGAGCCTGGACACGCGTATCGCGGATGCCACGCAGCGGCCGTTTTTCAAGGACCTTTTACTGGACCCCGACATCGTTGCCGGCGTGCTGTCGCATGAGCAACTGGGCATCGATGCCCAGGAGTTCACCCCCCAGGAGCGCATCCAGGTGCTGCGCGAGGCGTCGCATTGCTATTCGCGGGCGCGTGCAGTTGCCCAGTATGTGGGCCACCTGTTCGCGGCGGTGCCAGGCAAGGATTATCTGGCCGCCTTCGTGCAGACCCTCGATCAGCTTGATGCCAGTGCCAGGAGCGAACTGGACAGGCTGGTCGAGGTGCCGGTCGTCCGTGCCCCGGTCAGGCCGACGCGCAAGCGCAAGGTCATCGTCACACGCACGCGGCGCGTGGTGGTAGGGCGGGTGCGTGCGGCTTCTGTCAACGAGCCGGTGCCGATCGTGGATGTCGAAGACGCCAATCATCGTATCGTGGCTTCCTACCGCGAGCACGGCGACGACGACTGGAACCCGATCAAGACGGTATTGCCTGCCACGCCGGTCGGCCTCAAGCCGCGCAAGGCGCTGCGCAGCGAGGCGCGCCAGGTGCTCGACCAGGTGGCGCCGCTCACGGCCAAGCAGCAAGGTTTTTCCGGTTCCGGGCATCAGCCCGCAGACATCGTGTTCCCGCTGCAGATCCTGGCCGACCGGCTGATTCGGGTAGCCGACGATTTCGAACGCCACAGCGACCTGCCGGAGGCGGAGCAGGGCACAGTCGCCCAGTTGCGCAAGCAGGCCCAGGGATTGCGGGATGAAGCGGATGCCTTGCGCCTGAGCATGTGCAAGACGCAAAAGCCCACCGCCCGCAACCTGCTCTACCTCTGGGAGCGCAAGCAGTTGCACATCGAGTTCAAGGCACCGCGCAAGGCCCTGGCGGCCGGCGACTTCATCGACGAGTACGAGGTTCGCGTGGCGGGGGGCGGCAAATGGTACGTGCACCTGCACTATCCCGACCAGGCCACGCCGAGCGCAGCGTTCAGCAAAGGCCACATCAAGCTCGAGGCGCAACGCACCAAAGGCTATGCAGACCTGCTCAAGGAGGCGAAGAGCACCGGTATCGTGGGCGTGATCTGGCGTGCTGACCTGACCCCGGCGTTTCTCAAGGGCTGGTTTCCGCTGCGCACGCTCAATGCGGTGTAACAACGTGCGCAATAGGTAGCTCACCGGGCCACGAGCGCCCTGCTCAGATACTCCTTTCAGGCTGCATCCGCGAGGATGAAAGGAGTATCGACATGCCTGCCTCACCCCCCCTTCGAACGTCACCGAACAAGGCCTGAGGGCCGAGTTCATGCTTGAGCGCCCCGGCATGACGCCCGGGAGTGGTTCCCGGTCGGCCCCTGAGTGTCAGCGCCCGCCGGCGCTGGCGCGGTAGCGCCCGGCGGCACCGTGCGCCGCCATCGCCTGGTTGCTGCGCAGGGCGATCATCTGGTGGATCTCGATCCACTCGATGCCCTGCGCCTTCAGGCGCGGCAGCTCGCGTTCCAGCACCTCCAGGGTCTGCGGGTAGGGGTGGCCGATCAGCACCGCCGAGCCCTGCCGGCGCGCCAGTTCAACGGCGATGCGCAACTGCCCGGCAATCGCCTCGGGGGTGCGCACGTCATCCAGGAACACATCCCGCGACAGGCTCGCCAGCCCCAGGTCCTGCGCCTTGGCCGCCGCGACCGTGGCGGCGCTGGTGCGGCTGTCGACGAAGAACAGGTGCCGGCGTTGCAGCTCGCCCATCAGCCAGGCCATGGCCTGCGGCTGCGAGGTCATGCGGCTGCCCATGTGGTTGTTGATGCCGCTGGCGTACGGCACCTTGAGCAACGCGGCGTTCAGCCGTTGTTCCAGCTCGGGCAGCGGTGTGCCGGGGTGCCAGGCGTAGGGGCCGGTGGCCGGGTCCATGGGCATGTGCAGGATCACCGTCTTGCCGGCCTTGTGCGCCTGGCGGGCGAATTCGGTGGCGTGCGGGGTATCGGGCATCACGGCGAGGGTGACCGGGCCTGGCAAGGCCAGGGTGCGCGCATCGCGTGCCGGGCTCTGGCCCAGGTCGTCGATGATCAGCGTGAGGTAGGCCTTGGCCGGGGCCGCAGGGGCGGCCCCGGCCAGCAGGCAGAGCAGGGCGAACAGCAGCGGGCGCATCACTTGCCGCTGGTGATGCTCAGGCCCTTGAGCAGGCTCAGGGCCTGGCTGAGCTGGAAGTCGTCGTCCTGCGGACGCTCCTTCTTGCTCGCGGCCTTGCCCGAAGGCCGGTCGGCGCCGCCGTTGCCATTGCCCAGGTGACCTTGCAGGTCGGCTTCCTTGAAGTTGTCGTTGTCCTGCTCGCTGGTGATCTTGGCGCGGCGCACCTCGATGTCCGGCACGATGCCCTGGGCCTGGATGGAGCGGCCGTTGGGGGTGTAGTACAACGCGGTGGTGATCTTCAGCGCGCGGTCGTTGTTGAGCGGCAGCACGGTCTGCACCGAGCCCTTGCCGAAGCTGTCGGTACCCATCAGCACGCCGCGTTTCTGGTCTTGCAGGGCGCCGGCGACAATCTCGGAGGCCGAGGCGCTGCCGCCGTTGATCAGCACCACCAGTGGTACACCTTCGCTGGCGTCGGCCGGGTCGGCGGAGAAGCGCAGCTCGGAGTTGGCGATGCGGCCCTTGGTGTACACGATCAGGCCCTTGGTCAGGAAGTGGTCAGCCACTTCGACCGCCGACTGCAGCACGCCACCGGGGTTGTTGCGCAGGTCCAGCACCAGCCCGCGCAGCTTCTTGCCGTTGTCCTTGCGCAACTTGGCCAGGGCCTTGCCGACCTCTTCGCCGGTCTTGACCTGGAACTGGGTGATGCGGATATAGCCGTAGCCGTCTTCGAGCAGCTGCGCCTTGACGCTCTTGACCTGGATGACCGCGCGCGCCAGGGTCACGTCGAACGGCGTGCCGCCGTCGCGTACCAGGGTCAGGGTGATCTTCTGGCCGATCTTGCCGCGCATCTTGTCGACCGCCTCGGTCATGGTCTGGCCACGGGTCGGCTGGCCGTCGATCTTGACGATCAGGTCGCCCGCCTCGATGCCGGCACGCGAGGCCGGGGTGTCGTCGATCGGCGACACCACCTTGACGAAGCCGTCTTCCATGCCCACTTCGATGCCCAGCCCGCCGAATTCGCCGCTGGTGCTTTCCTGCAGCTCCTGGAAGTCTTCCGGGCCCAGGTAGGCCGAGTGCGGGTCAAGGTTGCTGAGCATGCCCTTGATGGCGTTTTCCAGCAGGGTCTTGTCGTCGACCGGCTCGACATAGGCCGCCTTGATGCGGTCCATCACCTCGGCGAAGGTGCGCAGCTCGTCGAGCGGCAGCGGCGCCTTGGTGGTGACCGTGGTCGGTGCCACCGCTGCCGGCCTGGCGGGCTCGGCCGCGTGGGCCAGGGGCGCGCCGATGACCAGGGCAATGGTCAGGGCCAGCGAGGTAAGGCGAGGCGTATGCAGCATGTCGAACGAACTCCTGATCCTGGTTTTGCCCCGTAGGGAGCGTCGCTGGCGCCGGAGAGTGGCAGCAGCGTGAAGTAAGCGGTAGTGCCCCTATCCCTGGGCACGGCACCATTGTGTCGGGTCGCTGGGGCGGCCTTGCTGGCGAATCGCGAAGTACAGCGCCGAGCTGTTCTGCCCGCCGCTGTCGCCAACGGTGGAGATCGCCTCGCCCGACGTGACCACGTCGCCTGCACGCTTGAGCAGGGTCTGGTTGTGCCCGTACAGGCTCAGGTAACCGTTGCCATGGTCGAGAATGACCAGAAGTCCGGCGCCGCGCAACCAGTCGGCAAACACCACGCGACCGCCGTGTACGGCGTGCACGCGGCTGCCGGCAGAGGCGCTGATCATCACCCCGTCCCACTTGGCGCGGGCATCATCGCCACGGGTTTCACCAAAGCGTGCCAGTAGTCGACCATTGACGGGCCATGGAAGTTTGCCGCGCGCTGCAGAAAAAGCGCCGCCAAAGGCTGCGCCGTCGCTGGATACCAGTGCGCCAGGCACGCTTGCGGGCTTTTTCGGCGCGTCGTCGTTACCGGCGGCCAGGGCTTCGCGCTGGCGTTGCTTTTCGGCTTCCTGGGCGGCCAGCAAGGCACGCTGGCGCGCCTCTTCGGCTTCGCGGGCCTGGCGTGCGAGGGTTTCCTCGATGGTCTTGAGCACGCGGCTCAGGTCGGCCTGGTCCTGCACGCGGGCGGCCAGCTTCTGGTCGCGTTCCTTCACATCGCTGTTGAGCTTGGCCAGCACCTGCTGGCGATCGGCGCGGACTTTTTCGAGGTCCTGACGCTGGCTTTCGAGAGTGCCTTGCTGGGCCAGCAACTGGGCCTGCTGCAGGGCGATGTCCTGCTCGACATTGGCCAGTTGGCGCAGGGTCTCGTTGAAGCTGCGCAGCTGTTCCAGGCGCGCTTTGCTCAGGTAGTCGTAATAGGTCAGGGTACGCGCGAATTTCTCGGGGTTCTGCTGGTTGAGCAGCAGCTTGAGGTATTCCTCGCGGCCGTTCTGGTAGGCCGAACGGGCCTGGATGGCGATCAGTCGTTGCTGTTCAACGCGGGCGCTCTGGAGTTTTTTTTTCTCTTTATCGAGGCGCTCCAGCTCGCCTTCGGTCTTTTTTAGTTCCTGTTGCAGGGCCTCCACCTGCTTTTCCAGCTTGCCGATGTCGGTTTCGGTACTGCGCAGGTCTTTTTGCGCGCCGGACTTTTCCTGCTGCAGTTGGCCGAGCAGCTTTTTCAGCTCGGCAATGTCCTGACGCGTGGCGTCCAGTTGCTGCTGGGTTTGCGCGCGCTCGTCGGCAAACGCCGGGCCGAGCAGGCAGGTCAGGGCTATGAAGATCAGGGCGCGAAGCATGGAGTAGGCAAAACCTGGGATAGAGACTGGCCTAGTATGCCCGCCATGGGCGCCAAAAAAAACGCCCCAAGGCAACTGCTTTGGGGCGTTTGTCCGGAAAACCGACCGTTGTGGCCGGTTTGCCGAGGTCAGGCGTCGACGAGGATCGAGGTACCGGTCATTTCTGCCGGTATTTCCAGGCCCAGCAGCGTCAGCATGGTCGGCGCCACGTCGGCCAGCACGCCGCCTTCACGCACCTTCAAGGCTCGCTTGCCGACATAGATGAAGGGCACCGGCTCCGTGGTGTGGGCGGTGTGCGCCTGGCCGGTGCATTCGTCTTCCATCTGCTCTACGTTGCCGTGGTCGGCGGTGATCAGCGCTTCGCCGCCCACCTTGTCGAGGGCCTCGACGATGCGCCCCACGCACAGGTCCAGGGCTTCGACGGCCTTGACCGCCGCGTCGAACACGCCGCTGTGGCCGACCATGTCGCCGTTGGCGTAGTTGACCACGATCACGTCATAGCGCTGCTGCTCGATCGCCTCGACGATACGGTCGGTGACCTCGGGCGCGCTCATTTCCGGCTGCAGGTCGTAGGTGGCGACTTTCGGCGACGGGATCAGGATGCGCTCTTCGCCTTCGAACGGTTCTTCGCGACCGCCGGAGAAGAAGAAGGTCACGTGGGCATACTTCTCGGTTTCGGCGATGCGCAGCTGGGTCTTGCCCTGTTTGGCCAGGTATTCGCCCAGCACGTTGTTCAGGCTGCCCGGCGCGAACGCGGCAGGTGCGGCGATCTTGGCCGAGTACTGGGTCAGGCCGATATAGGCGGCCAGCCTGGGCAGGCGGGCACGCGGGAACTCGTTGAAGTCCGGCTCGACGAACACGCGCGACAGTTCGCGGGCGCGGTCGGCGCGGAAGTTCATGAAGATCACCGCATCGCCGTCCTCGACCGTGACCGCCTCGCCAATGCGCGTGGCCTTGACGAACTCGTCGCTCTCGCCGCGTGCGTAGGCGGCTTCAAGGCCGGCCATGGCGCTGTCGGCGGTGAACTCGGCGGTGCTGTCGACGATCAGGTTGTAGGCGGTGCTGACGCGGTCCCAGCGGTTGTCGCGGTCCATCGCGAAATAACGGCCGATGAGGCTGGCGATGCGGCCCTTGCCGAGTGTGGCGAAGGTGGCGTCGAGCCGTTCGATCGACGACTGCGCGCTCTTGGGCGGGGTATCACGGCCGTCGAGGAAGGCGTGCAGGTAGATCTTCTCGGCGCCCCGTTGCGCGGCCAGCTCGGCCATCGCCACCAGGTGGTCCTGATGGCTGTGCACGCCACCGTCGGAGAGCAGGCCGAGGATGTGCACGGCCTTGCCGGCGCCGACCGCCTTGTCCACTGCGCCGCACAGCACAGGGTTCTCGAAGAACTCGCCCTCCTTGATGGCCTTGGTCACGCGGGTGAAGTCCTGGTACACCACACGCCCGGCACCCAGGTTCATGTGGCCGACTTCGGAGTTGCCCATCTGCCCGTCGGGCAGCCCCACGTCCATGCCCGAGCCCGAGATCAGGCCGTGCGGCTGGGTGGCGCGCAGGCGGTCGTAGACCGGCGTGGTGGCCGAATAGATGGCGTTGTATTCGTGGCTTTCGCTGTGACCGAAACCATCCAGGATGATCAGGACCAAGGGTTTTGGCGTGCTCGTCATCAATCCCACTCGCGCTTGTTCAGATGATAAAGACACGCATTTTAGGGCAAATTGGCCATCGCTGACGAATTAACCTTGCGCGCCAGGCCGTGCGGGCCGACGGGCTGCAGCCCGGCAATGAGAATTACTGTCGATAACCGCGTGTGGCGGGCTTTGGCCGGCCTTGGGGGCTGTGTATACTGCCCATCATTTTTAACGGCCCGGAACCCTCTGATGGTTGCTCACCTGATTGAATTCGCGACAACTCACTATCTGCTGGTAGGTATCTTCGTCGTTCTGCTGGTCCTGCTGATCGTTACCGAGGCGCGCAAGGGCGGCCGTAGCCTGAGCACCGGCGAGCTGACCGCACTGGTCAACAGCGACAAGGGCCTGGTTGTCGACATCCGCACGTCCAAGGACTACGCCGCCGGTCACATCGTCGGCGCGCTGAACATTCCACAGGACAAGTTTGCTGCCCGCATCGGCGAGCTGGAAAAGCACAAGGCCAACAAGACCCTGATCGTGGTCGACAACATGGGTCAGCATGCGGGCGCCGTGTGCCGCGACCTGCTCAAGGCCGGCTTCACCGCCGCCAAGCTGTCGGGCGGCGTGTCGAGCTGGAAAGCCGACAACCTGCCGCTGGTGAAGTGAGATGAGCAACGTCATCGTCTACTCCAGCGACTACTGCCCTTACTGCTCCCAGGCCAAGCGCCTGCTGCAGAACAAAGGCGTGGCCTTCGAAGAGATCAAGGTCGATGGCAAGCCCCAGGTGCGCGCCGAGATGAGCCAGAAGGCCGGCCGTACCTCGGTGCCGCAGATCTGGATCGGCAGCACCCACGTCGGCGGTTGCGACGACCTGTATGCCCTTGAGCGCGCCGGCAAGCTCGACGCCCTGCTCAAGGCCTGAATCCCCTACAAGACCCTGCAAGGAAGGATCTGTCATGACTGAAGAACAGAACAACGGCGCTGCGGCAGCCGACGAAAGCGCCCCGCAATTCTCCCTGCAGCGCATCTACGTGCGCGACCTGTCGTTCGAAGCGCCGAAAAGCCCGGCGATCTTCCGTCAGCAGTGGGAGCCGAGTGTCGCGCTGGACCTGAACACCAAGCAGAAAGGCCTGGAAGGCGACTTTCACGAGGTCGTGCTGACCCTGTCGGTCACGGTCAAGAACGGTGAAGAGGTTGCCTTCATCGCTGAAGTGCAGCAGGCCGGTATCTTCCTGATCAAGAACCTCGACGCGGCGTCGATGAGCCACACTCTGGGCGCGTTCTGCCCGAACATCCTGTTCCCGTACGCGCGTGAAGCGCTGGACAGCCTGGTGACCCGTGGCTCGTTCCCGGCCCTGATGCTGTCGCCGGTGAACTTCGACGCCCTGTACGCGCAAGAAATGCAGCGCATGCAGGAAGCAGGCGAAGCGCCGTCGCTGCAGTAAGCTGATTGCAGCCCGTTGAAAGCGCCCCCCGGGGCGCTTTTTTCATGGCTCAGGCAAAACCCTGCTGGCGCCAGGCTTCGTACACCGCCACGGCCACGGTGTTGGACAGGTTCAGGCTGCGGCAGCCTTCGCGCATGGGCAGGCGCAGGCGCTGGTCGCTGCCCAGCGCGTCCAGTACCTCGGCGGGCAGGCCGCGGCTTTCGGGGCCGAACAGGAAGGCATCGCCGGGTTCGAAGGCGGCGTCATGAAAGGGCCGCGAGCCCTTGGTGGTAAAGGCGAACAGGCGCGGGTTGCCCAGGCTTTCAAGGCAGCTGGCCAGGTCGGCGTGGCGCTTGAGCGTGGCGTACTCGTGGTAATCCAGGCCAGCACGGCGCAGGCGCTTGTCGTCCAGTTCGAAGCCGATCGGGTCGATCAGGTGCAGGTGGCAGCCGCTGTTGGCGCACAGCCGTATAATGTTGCCGGTATTCGGTGGAATTTCCGGTTGAAAAAGGATGACGTGAAACATGCACGGCTCCGAGCATAAAGATGACGAGCATTCTACCTGCGAACCGGACCCGCGTTCACACCTGTGGCCGCGCGTACTGTTTTCGCTGGCACTGTTCGGGATGTTGGTGGGCCTGATGATCGGGCGCCTGACTGCGCCCGAGCCACGGGTGCTGGAGCGGGTCGAGGTGGTGGCCGATGGCTTGAACCTGTGGTTCAACGAAGAGCCGCAGCTGCATGGCGAGGAAGTGGAGGGCACGCTGGTACTGGTGTTCGAGGCCAGTGGGCGCAGCCAGAAGGGTCAGCTGGAGCTGGCCGGCAAGCCCGTGGCGTGGCGTTTGCAGAAGAGTGACCAGGGGCTGCTGTTGAGCCTGGTGGCGGCCCGTGCGCTGCACGGCGACTGGGCCGGCGAGCCAGCGGACGGGCGCTGGAGGGTGCAGGTGAGGCTGCACGAATAAAAGAGGGGATTCCCCGGCCTGCCTGTACCAAGGTCCCCAAAACTGGGTGGTATCTATGTATATGCAGGGGGTGTGCCAAGTTTGTTTGGCCAGTGAAACCCGGGGTTTTGCAGGGTTTGGCGGGGCAGTTTTGCCTTCAGGCGGTGCAGTGGGGGCGGGCGTGGTGCAGGAATGGGGCATGCGCGTGGTGTTTGTGCTGACCCTTTCGCTGGCAAGCCAGCTCCCACAGGGTTGCCAGTGTTCTGCAGAGAGGCACTGTACCTGTGGGAGCTGGCTTGCCAGCGAAGAGGCCCGAAAGGTCAGGCCTCGTCGTCGCCGTCGTCGTCCCCGCCGTCGACCTTCATGCCCAGTTCCTTGATCTTGCGCGTCAGGGTATTGCGTCCCCAACCCAGCAGCACCGCCGCATCGCGCCGGCGCCCGGCCGTGTGCTTGAGCGCTGTCTCGATCATGATCCGCTCGAAACTCGGCACCGCGCTGTCCAGCAGGTTCGACTGGCCACGGGTCAGTGCCTGGTCGGCCCACTGGCGCAGCGCCTGCTCCCAGTTGGTGACCGGGGCTGCGTCCTGCGGCAGGTTGAGCAGCTCGGGCGGCAGGTCGCCAATATGCACCTCGCGCCCCGACGCCATCACCGTGATCCAGCGGCAGGTGTTCTCCAGCTGGCGCACGTTGCCCGGCCACGGCAGGTTGCGGATGAACTCCTCGGTTTCCGGCTTGAGCAGCTTGGGCTCCACCGACAGCTCCTGCGCGGCACGCCCCAGGAAGTGCCGCGCCAGGGTCGGGATGTCTTCGCGACGGTCGGCCAGGCGCGGGATGTGGATGCGGATCACGTTCAGGCGGTGGAACAGGTCTTCACGGAACTTGCCGGCCTGCACCAGGGTTTCCAGGTTCTGGTGGGTCGCGGCGATGATGCGCACGTCCACTTTCACCGGCACATGCCCGCCCACGCGGTAGAACTCCCCATCCGCCAGCACCCGCAGCAAACGGGTCTGGGTGTCGGCCGGCATGTCGCCGATCTCGTCGAGGAACAGCGTACCGCCGTCAGCCTGCTCGAAACGCCCGCGGCGCAGGTTGGCGGCACCGGTGAACGCGCCCTTTTCGTGGCCGAACAGCTCGGACTCCATCAGGTCCTTGGGGATCGCCGCCATGTTCAGGGCGATGAACGGCGACGCCGCACGCGGGCTGTGGCGGTGCAGGGCGTGGGCCACCAGCTCTTTGCCGGTACCTGACTCGCCATTGATCAGCACCGTGATGTTGGAGTGGCTCAGGCGGCCGATGGCGCGAAACACCTCCTGCATGGCCGGCGCTTCGCCGATGATCTCGGGGGTGCGGGGCAGCGCCTGGGGCTCGGCCATGCCCTGCTGTTCCTGGGCGTGCTGGTTGGCGCGCTTGACCAGTGACACCGCTTCGTCGACATCGAATGGCTTGGGCAGGTATTCGAACGCACCGCCCTGGTACGAGGCCACGGCGCTGTCCAGGTCCGAATGCGCGGTCATGATGATCACCGGCAGGCGCGGGTGCTGCTCGCGGATCTGCGCCAGCAGGTCCAGGCCGCTGGCTCCGGGCATGCGGATGTCGGAAATGATCACGTCCGGCTGCTGGCGGGCCAGGCGGCTCATGACGCCATCGGCACTGTCGAAGCTCTGGGTGGTCATGCCTTCCTGTTGCAGGGCTTTTTCCAGGACCCAACGGATGGAGCGGTCGTCATCGACGATCCAGACAGTTTCGCTACGGCTCATGAAGAAGTGGCTCCTTGTTCCAGCGGCAGGAAGATCGAGAAGGTGGTGTGGCCAGGGTGGCTGTCACATTCGATCAGGCCCTGGTGCTGGCTGATGATGTTCTGGGTAATGGCCAGGCCCAGCCCGGTACCGTCCGGGCGACCGCTGACCATGGGATAGAAGAGGGTGTCCTGCAGTTCTGCCGGGATGCCCGGGCCGTTGTCGATCAGCTCGATGCGCGCCACCAGGCGATGGCGGGTGTGGCCGATGGTGAACTGGCGCATCGCACGACTGCGCAAGGTGATGCGACCCAGGCGCAATTCGTTCTGGCCGCTGATGGCCTGCATGGCGTTGCGCACGATGTTGAGCACCGCCTGGATCATCTGCTCGCGGTCGATCAGCACGTCGGGCAGGCTCGGGTCGTAATCGCGCACCAGGGTGATACCGCCCTGGCTCTCGGCCTCGACCAGGCTGCACACGCGTTCGAGCACCTCGTGGATGTTGGTCATGGCCAGTGACGGCAGCTTGTTCGAGCCGAGCATGCGGTCGACCAGGTTACGCAGGCGGTCGGCTTCCTCGATGATGACGTTGGTGTAGTCCTTGAGGCCGTTGTCGGGCAGCTCGCGGGCCAGCAGTTGCGCCGCGCCGCGGATGCCGCCCAGCGGATTCTTGATTTCGTGGGCCATGCCGCGCACCAGCATCTTGGTGGTTTCCTGCTTGGACAGCTGTGCCTCTTCCTTGGTGATGCGCAGCAGCCGGTCGCGCGGGTGCACTTCGAGCAGCAGCAGGGTGTGGCCCTTGCTCAGGATCGGGGTCACGGCGTAGTCGACGGTCAGGGTCTGCCCGGTGAGCGCGGTGAGCATGGCCTCGCGCTTGGTGAACGGGTGCGCGTGCTCGACCGCCTGGCGCAGTGAATTGAGCGCTTCGGCCGATTCGGTGAACAGTTCACTGATGAACTGGCCGTGGCTGCGCTGGCCGCTGATGGCCAGGAGCATTTCCGCTGCCGGGTTCATGTACTCCAGGCGCAGCTCGGCGTTGAGCAGAATGGTGGCAGTGGTCAGGTTGTCGAGTAGCAGTCGGTGCAGTGCATCGCTGATGGTCATGGGGCGTCGTTGACCTCGTTTGGCACAGTGCAGCCATGGCCGGGGCCAGGGTCGCGCGCGCTGGTAATCCGCTGATACCAAGAAAATGCAAAAACCAAACCAAGGCTCCGAAAAGAAGCGGGATTCCCTGAAATAGGGCCATGGCTGCGCAAAAAATGACTGAGTTGAGAAGTTGGAGCTGATTTTTGAACCAAAATGGGCTGTGGGGGCATGGGTAGCGCTACCGTGCGCACCATTGTAGAGCACGATCTGTGCTGATGCTTTCGCTGGCAAGCCAGCTCCCACAGGTACAGTGCATCTGTGCAGAACACGGATAACCCTGTGGGAGCTGGCTTGCCAGCGAAGAGGCCCGCACGGGCACCCTCGAACCCGAGGCAAAAAAAAGGCCTCCCGCGTGGGAGGCCTCTCTCGTTACGCCGCGTGAGCGAGCGTCACTGGCTTAGCAGCTGTAGTACAGCTCGTATTCCAGTGGGTGTACGAAGGTGCGGACCTTGATTTCTTCTTCGCTTTTGAGCGCGATGTAGGCATCGATGAAGTCGTCGGAGAACACGCCGCCCTTGGTCAGGAACGCACGGCCCTTGTCCAGCTCTTCCAGGGCTTCTTTCAGGCTGCCACAAACCTGCGGGATCTCTTTGGCCTCTTCAGGCGGCAGGTCGTACAGGTTCTTGTCGGCCGCATCGCCAGGGTGGATCTTGTTCTGGATGCCGTCCAGGCCGGCCATCAGCAGGGCAGCGAAGGCCAGGTACGGGTTGGCAGCCGGGTCCGGGAAGCGCGCTTCGATACGGCGAGCTTTAGGGCTCGACACGTAAGGAATGCGGATCGAAGCGGAACGGTTGCGTGCCGAGTAGGCCAGCATGACCGGGGCTTCGAAGCCTGGTACCAGACGCTTGTAGGAGTTGGTCGAAGGGTTGGTGAAACCGTTCAGTGCCTTGCCGTGCTTGATGATGCCGCCGATGAAGTACAGGGCGGTGTCGGACAGGCCGGCATAGCCTTCACCTGCGAAGGTGTTCTTGCCGTCTTTCCAGATCGACATGTGCACGTGCATGCCCGAGCCGTTGTCGCCGTACAGCGGTTTGGGCATGAAGGTAGCGGTGCGGCCGTAGGCGTCGGCAACGTTGTGCACGACGTATTTCAGGGTCTGAACTTCGTCAGCTTTTTTCACCAGGGTGTTGAACTTCACACCGATTTCGTTCTGACCGGCGGTCGCCACTTCGTGGTGGTGAACTTCTACGGTCTGGCCCATCTCTTCCAGTGCGTTGCACATGGCAGTACGGATTTCGTGGTCGTGGTCGAACGGCGGAACCGGGAAGTAGCCACCCTTGACGCCTGGACGGTGGCCCTTGTTGCCGCCTTCCACGTCCTGGTCGGACATCCACGAACCCTGTTCGGAGAAGATCTTGAACATGGAACCGGAGATGTCGGACTTGAACTTCACTTCGTCGAAGATGAAGAATTCTGGCTCGGGGCCGGCGAACACGGTGTCACCGATACCGGTCGACTTCAGGAACTCTTCGGCTTGCTTGGCGATGGCGCGCGGGTCGCGATCGTAGCCTTGCATGGTCGACGGTTCGATGATGTCGCAGACCAGGATCAGGGTCGGCTCTTCGGTGAACGGGTCGAGCACGGCGGTAGCGTCGTCCGGCATCAGGATCATGTCGGAGGCTTCGATGCCTTTCCAGCCGGCGATGGACGAACCGTCGAACATCTTGCCGGCTTCGAAGAAGTCGTCTTCCAGCGCGTCACGGGCTGGCATGGTGACGTGGTGCTGGGTGCCTTTGGTGTCAGTGAAGCGCAGATCAATCCATTTAACGTCATGATCTTTGATGAGTTGAACCGACTTCGACATGGTGTCCTCCGGGTGGGGTAGAGCGTGCCTGTGCAGCCCTGTAATGTGGGTGATGCCGGGCGCGAATAGTCCGCCAAGGCAACCTGCCTCACAAGGGAGCAAATTGCATGCCAGTGCCCCGAGTTGGGTTTTTCGCCCCATTCTCAAGCGTTTGGGGGCAGCAGGCGCGTTTTGCGGGTTTTTTATGCACCCTTAGGAGGCGTTTTTGGTTCGCGGCGAACCAAAACGGTGCACTGAAAACCTTCTGTACAAAAGTTGCTCAAACCTTGAGCGATTTCCGCTATAATCCGCGCCCCTTCTTTTTCGGCTGGCCATGCGCGCGCTGTTTTCATGAAACTAATCGTCAAAGTATTCCCAGAGATCACCATCAAGAGCCGCCCGGTTCGCAAGCGCTTCATCCGTCAACTGGGCCGCAACATCCGCACCGTGCTCAAGGACCTCGATCCTGCGCTCGCGGTCGATGGTGTCTGGGACAATCTGGAGGTGGTCACCCGCCTGGACGACGAGAAAGTGCTGCGCGAAATGACCGAGCGCCTGAGCTGCATGCCGGGCATCGCGCATTTCCTGCAGGTCGATGAATACCCGCTGGGCGACTTCGACGACATCGTCGCCAAGTGCAAGACGCATTTCGGCCACCTGCTCGAAGGCAAGCATTTTGCCGTGCGCTGCAAGCGTGGCGGGCACCATGATTTCAGCTCGATGGACGTCGACCGTTATGTCGGCAGCCAGCTGCGCCAGCAATGCGGCGCCGCCGGCATCGACCTGCGCAACCCCGAAGTGCAGGTGCGCATCGAGATTCGCGACAAGCGCCTGTACGTGATCCACAACCAGCATAAGGGCATCGGCGGCTACCCGCTGGGCGCGCTGGAGCAGACCCTGGTGCTGATGTCCGGCGGTTTCGACTCCACCGTGGCGGCCTACCAGATGATGCGCCGCGGCCTGATGACCCACTTCTGCTTCTTCAACCTGGGCGGCCGTGCCCACGAGCTGGGCGTGATGGAAGTCGCGCACTACCTGTGGAAGAAATACGGCAGCAGCCAGCGCGTGCTGTTCGTCAGCGTGCCGTTCGAAGAGGTGGTGGGCGAGATCCTCGGCAAGGTCGACAACAGTTATATGGGTGTGACCCTCAAGCGCATGATGCTGCGGGCCGCGACCAACATTGCCGATCGCCTGCAGATCGACGCGCTGGTCACCGGCGAGGCGATCTCCCAGGTGTCCAGCCAGACCCTGCCCAACCTCGCGGTGATCGATGCGGCCACCGAGAAGCTGGTGCTGCGCCCGCTGCTGGCCAGCCACAAGCAGGACATCATCGACCAGGCCAACGAAATCGGCACCGCCGAGTTCGCCAAGCACATGCCCGAGTACTGCGGCGTGATCTCGGTGAACCCGACCACCTGTGCCAAGCGTCACCGCGTCGACCATGAAGAGCAGCAGTTCGACATGGCCGTGCTCGAGCGCGCCCTGGAGCGCGCCCGCCTGGTGTCGATCGACAACGTGATCGATGAACTGGGCCAGGATATCCAGATCGAAGAAGTCAGCCAGGCGCTGGCCGGGCAGGTGGTGATCGACATTCGCCACCCCGACGCCCAGGAAGACCAGCCTCTGGAACTGGACGGCATCGAGGTCAAGCCCTTGCCGTTCTACGCCCTCAACAGTCGCTTCAAGGAGCTGGACCCCACGCGCCAGTACCTGCTGTATTGCGACAAGGGTGTGATGAGTCGCCTGCATGCCCACCATCTACTGAGTGAGGGGCATGCCAATGTGCGCGTTTATCGTCCGACATAAGACGCCGGGGTTGTATGGCGGCAGTATCCGCCATCGCCCTCCCGACCGACGGGCCCGTTGAGCGCCGTTCATTCACATTCGCCGCCTAGACTGGGTGGCAACCCGAATCCTCTGATCGAGATACACAAGTGATCGAAAATCTACGCAACATCGCCATCATCGCCCACGTTGACCATGGTAAGACCACCCTGGTAGACAAACTCCTGCGTCAATCCGGCACCCTGGAGCGCAACGAGCTCAACGACGAGCGCGTGATGGACTCCAACGACCAGGAAAAAGAGCGCGGCATTACCATTCTGGCGAAAAACACCGCCATCAACTGGAACGGCTACCACATCAACATCGTGGACACCCCGGGCCACGCCGACTTCGGCGGTGAAGTAGAGCGTGTGATGTCGATGGTCGACTCCGTGCTGCTGCTGGTCGACGCTCAGGACGGCCCTATGCCGCAAACCCGCTTCGTGACCAAGAAGGCTTTCGAAGCCGGCCTGCGTCCGATCGTGGTGATCAACAAGGTCGACCGTCCAGGCGCGCGTCCTGATTGGGTTCTGGACCAGATCTTCGACCTGTTCGACAACCTGGGCGCCACCGAAGAGCAACTGGACTTCCAGGTTGTCTACGCCTCGGCCCTGAACGGCATTGCCGGCCTGGATCACACCGCCATGGGCGAAGACATGACCGCGCTGTACCAGGCGGTTGTCGATCACGTTCCAGCGCCCGCTGTGGACCGTGACGGCCCGTTCCAGATGCAGATCTCGGCACTGGACTACAACAGCTTCCTGGGTGTTATCGGCGTTGGCCGTATCGCCCGTGGTCGCGTCAAGCCGAACACCCCGGTGGTGGCTATCGACGTCGACGGCAAAGAGCGCAAAGGCCGCATCCTGAAGCTGATGGGTCACCACGGTCTGCACCGCGTCGACGTTGAAGAAGCAGCTGCCGGCGACATCGTCTGCATCAGCGGCTTCGACGAGCTGTTCATCTCCGACACCCTGTGCGACCCGTTGAACGTCGAAGCAATGAAGCCGCTGACCGTCGACGAGCCAACCGTTTCCATGACCTTCCAGGTAAACGACTCGCCCTTCTGCGGTAAAGAAGGCAAGTTCGTGACCTCGCGCAACATCAAGGAGCGTCTGGACAAAGAGCTGCTGTACAACGTTGCACTGCGCGTTGAAGAAGGCGACTCGGCTGACAAGTTCAAGGTGTCCGGCCGTGGTGAGCTGCACCTCTCGGTACTGATCGAAACCATGCGTCGCGAAGGCTTCGAGATGGCCCTGGGCCGTCCGGAAGTGATCATCCGTGAAGTCGACGGCGTGAAGCAGGAACCGTTCGAAAACGTCACCATCGACATCCCTGAAGAAGCGCAGGGCAAGGTCATGGAAGAGATGGGTCTGCGTAAGGGCGACCTGACCAACATGGTGCCGGATGGCAAGGGCCGTGTACGTCTGGAATACAACATCCCTGCTCGCGGTCTGATCGGTTTCCGTAACCAGTTCCTGACCCTGACCAACGGTGCTGGCATCCTGACCTCGATCTTCGATCGTTACGCTCCGGTGAAGTCGGGCCACATGTCCGGCCGTCAGAACGGCGTACTGGTTTCGGTTGAAACCGGCAAGGCGCTGACCTACTCGCTGGAAACCCTGCAGGCGCGCGGCAAGCTGTTCGTCGAGCACGGCCAGGAGATCTACAACGGTCAGATCGTCGGCCAGAACAGCCGCGACAACGACCTGGGCGTCAACCCTACCAAGGGCAAGAAGCTCGACAACATGCGTGCTTCGGGCAAAGACGAAACCATCGCACTGGTTCCGCCGGTTCGCTTCACGCTGGAACAGGCTCTGGAATACATCCAGGAAGACGAGCTGTGTGAAGTCACGCCTAAGTCCATCCGTCTTCGCAAGAAGATCCTGGACGAAAGCGAGCGTACCCGCGCTGCGAAGAAAGCCAAGGCTTGATGTTCTAGCCCTCGCTGAATGAAAACGCCCCCGGTCCAAAGGCCGGGGGCGTTTTTGTTTGTGCGGGCCAGCCTTCGCCGGCAACGCCGGCTTCTGCAGGGGGCTAGCCGAAGGACTGCTCGTAGGGTAAGGCACATCGACGAATGGCGGCAGCAACGTCGGGCGCTGCTTCAACCAGTTCCAGCTCGTGCAGAAGTGTTCCTTCCACCGCTTGCAGAAGCTGCTGAATCCGGCCCCGTGGGTCATCGACCAGGCAGCGTTTTCCGAACGCCAGGATGGAGAGGCGTGAGGCGAAAATGGATTTCTGGTTATCCAGATTCAACGCCAGAGAATCGTCTGGCAGGTAAGTCGTGGTATTGACGATGTCATACGCGGGTGCCAGAACGGCGTCGTTCGCACTGGGGGTGGTACACATCAGGCCGAAATTCTTCAAGTGGGCGTCGCCGTTCCCTACGATGCAGCTCAAGGCGACGATGTCGAACAGCGCCTGAAGGCTTTCGCGCTGCTTCAGTGGCGCAACGAACACCTCGATGGCCTTGGCAATATGCTCGTAGCTTTTACTGTACTTGTCGGCGGTGCCGAGACCCATAAGTACCGCCATGTCCTCAAAGCCAAGCGCATTCAAATCCCGGTCTCTGTCGAAGCGGCGCATGACGAACAGGTTCTTGTCCGCGGACAGGTAGAACTCCGGCGTCGCGATGCCCGCAGCACTCGCCATCGACATGCAAAGGTACTCGTTGATCGCCATGTGAGGGAATTTGCCCTTGCCACTTTTGACGATCAGGTCAGCGGTTGCTGCTGTTGCCTTGAGGGGGCTATCGACTTTTTCTGGCACCAGAACCTTTGGCTGCACACCCGAGATACCAGAGCGAAGAATGTAGCGATCAACCAGGTCGTTGAATATATCTTCTGTCCCATCCCAACTGAGGATTTCATCCAGTCGTACACCGGCGTCCGAGTCGGCTCTGGCGTGCAGAAAATTGTCGACGACTGATGAGGTCGCACGCACACGGCCAATCGGGCTGTTGTGACCGGAGATGGCCAATAGCAGCATGGGGTTGAGCGGGGTGACCTTGGCCAGGCGATTGCGCAGTTCCTCCAGGACATAGCCCTCAGGCAGGTTCATCTGGAAGATCGGATGAAGGTCGCGTGAGCGATACTCTTCTCGGCGCGCAGGCATGGTCATGCTGATTGCTGTGGCGGGCACCAGCGCACTGTCGTGGCGAAAGGCATAATCGCCATTGCTTGCTTGATAGACTCGCCCGCCCGGGCCTTGCGGTGTCGAGACAAGCAGGTCCTGCGCGCTCAACGGAATACATCCTCCAGTTCATCGAGCGTCGGCAAGGATTTGGCGATGATCCGGACTTCGCCGCCAAGCGCGTTCAATGCCCGGTCGTAATAGGACATGGCAACCGTGCTGGAGCCTTGCTCGATCTCGCTGAGTTTTTGACGCGTGATGCCAATGCGCTCTGCCAGCTCGACCTTGGTCATCCCGCGACTCTTGCGCATCTCTTGGATGCTGCGGCCGATACGTTGCGACATCAGGGAGTTTTCCATGTTACGTAAACCTAACATTCATTGGATTTTGTTAGGTAAACATAACATTTGTGAGCCGTCAAACACCCAGGCGTTTCAAGCGCCCGCGTTCCGATGGTCGGTGCAGGGTGTTTTCAGCGTGCCGCAGGCTTGGGCTTGTACGCGCAATAC
The DNA here is from genome assembly GCF_019168305.1 of Pseudomonas aegrilactucae. Taxonomy (GTDB): domain Bacteria; phylum Pseudomonadota; class Gammaproteobacteria; order Pseudomonadales; family Pseudomonadaceae; genus Aquipseudomonas; species Aquipseudomonas aegrilactucae. The sequence continues at coordinate 33,030 of NZ_JAHTBI010000095.1, read as the reverse complement.
CCCGGCCGCGGGCCGATCCTGGGGTGGTTGCGGCAGGTGTCCGGGCGCTTGTCGTAAATGGTGCAGAAGCGCGTCTTGCGGTCCAGGTACAGGCAATCGTCATTGCTCATGCGCTGCAAGGTGAAGATCCCGGACTTCTGGTTGAAGCGCTCCACGATTCCATCCTTCTGCAACCGCTTGGCAATGTTCTTGGGCGGCTCGCCCTTTTCGAATTCGTCCACCACACCGATGCGGATCAGGTCGTTGAGCTTGACCTCCACCGGCAAGGTGCAGCAACTGGATACGCAGCCCCCGCACATATGGCTGGCATACCTCTGCCAGGTGTCCAGGCGGTCGAGTTCGGCGGCGGCAATCAGGGTCGGTTTCATCAGGCTCAGGTTATTAGATGTTCTGTGGGCGCGCGATCATACCGGAGTTGGTCAAAATGTGAACAACCATTTGCCGGCTTTGCGTGCAAGCGGTACTGCTTTTGCACAGAAACACGCGAACCTGGGCTATCGCTCCCGGTCGAACCGTCTAGGCTGAGAAATCTCCATCCGAATTCGTCAACTTGCCCGAGGACGTCGTATGTCTCAGGAACCACTCGCACGTGACGCAGAGGTGGCCGCGTTTCGCACCGCTGTACTGGAAAAGCTGACCTACGCGGTCGGCAAGGACCCCGAACACGCCTTCGAGCATGACTGGTTCGAAGCCATTGCGCTGGCCGCCCGCGACCACATGGTCGACCACTGGATGGACCACACCCGGCAGATCTACCGCAAAAGCCAGAAGCGCGTGTACTACCTCTCCCTCGAGTTCCTGATCGGCCGACTGCTGTACGACAGCCTGAGCAACCTGGGCTTGCTGGATATCGCCCGCGAGGCGATGACCGGCCTGGATGTGGACCTGGAGCGCATCCGCCTGCTCGAACCCGATGCGGCATTGGGCAACGGTGGCCTGGGCCGCCTGGCGGCGTGCTTCATGGAAAGCATGTCGACCCTGGGCATCGCCGCCCACGGCTATGGCATCCGCTACGAGCACGGCCTGTTCCGCCAGGCGGTGGTCGATGGCTGGCAGCAGGAGCAGACCGAGAACTGGCTGGACTTCGGCAACCCCTGGGAGTTCGAGCGTGCCGAGGTGATCTACCCGATCAGCTTTGGCGGCAGTGTCGAAACCAGGCAGGACGGCGCCGGTCAGCCGCGCCAGGTGTGGTGGCCGGGCGAAACGGTGCGTGCGGTGGCGTATGACACCCCGGTGGTCGGGTGGCGCGGGGCCAGCGTCAATACCCTGCGCCTGTGGCGTGCGCGGGCCCTGGAGGAGCTGCACCTGGAGCGCTTCAACGCCGGTGACCACCTGGGGGCGGTGGCCGAAGTGGCGCGCGCCGAAAGCATCTCGCGCGTGCTGTACCCGGCCGACAGCACCGAGGCCGGGCAGGAACTGCGCCTGCGCCAGGAATACTTCTTCGTCTCGGCCTCGCTGCAGGACCTGCTGCGCCGCCACCTGAACATGAACCCCAGCCTGCTCAACCTGCATGAAAAGGCCGCGATCCAGCTCAACGACACCCACCCCTCGATTGCCGTGGCCGAGCTGATGCGCCTGCTGGTGGACCAGCACGAGGTGCCGTGGGACACCGCCTGGCAGCTCACCGTCGATACCCTGGCCTACACCAACCACACCCTGCTGCCCGAGGCGCTGGAGACCTGGTCGGTGGGGCTGATGGAGCGCATGTTGCCGCGCCACATGCAGATCATCTACCTGATCAACGCCTTCCACATCGACGCCCTGCGCGCCAAGGGCATCCACGATTTCGACGTGCTGCGCGCCGTTTCGCTGATCGAGGAAGACAACGGCCGCCGGGTGCGCATGGGCAACCTGGCGTTTCTCGGCTCGCACAGTGTCAACGGGGTGTCGGGGCTGCACACCAAGCTGATGCGCAGCACCGTGTTTTCCGAAATGCACAAGCTCTACCCCGAGCGGATCAACAACAAGACCAACGGCATCACCTTCCGCCGCTGGCTGTACCAGGCCAACCCGCAGCTCACCGGCATGCTGGTGGAGGCGCTGGGCCCCGACGTGCTCGACGACCCCGAGAAGCACCTCAAGGGCCTCGAACCGTTCGCCGACAAGGCGGCGTTTCGCAAGGCCTTCGCCGAACAGCGCCTGCACAGCAAGAAGGCCCTGGCCAGCCTGATCCAGGAGCGCCTGGGCATCACGGTCAACCCCGAAGCGATGTTCGATGTACAGGTCAAGCGCATCCACGAGTACAAGCGCCAGTTGCTCAACCTGCTGCACACCGTGGCGCTGTACCAGGCGATTCGCGCAGAACCGGGCACCAACTGGGCGCCGCGGGTGAAGATCTTCGCCGGCAAGGCAGCGGCCAGCTATCACCAGGCCAAGCTGATCATCAAGCTGTCCAACGACATCGCCAAGGTGGTCAACAATGACCCGACCGTGCGCGGGCTGCTCAAGGTGGTGTTCCTGCCCAACTACAACGTCAGCCTGGCCGAGAGCATCATCCCGGCGGCCGACCTGTCGGAGCAGATCTCCACGGCCGGCTACGAGGCCTCGGGCACCAGCAACATGAAGTTCGGCCTCAACGGCGCACTCACCATCGGCACCCTGGACGGCGCCAACGTCGAGATGTGCGAGCAGGTGGGGGCCGAGCACATGTTCATCTTCGGCCTCACCTCGCAGCAGGTGGAGGGGCGCAAGCGCAGCGGCGACTTCGGTGCCAATGCCGCCATCGGCGCCTCGTATCGGCTCAACGATGTGCTGCAGGCGATCCGTGGCGGGGTGTTTTCGCCGGATGATCCGGGCCGCTACGTGGGCCTGATCGATTCGCTGGTGGCCTACGACCGCTTCCTGCTGTGCGCCGACTTCGACGCCTACTGGGAGGCCCAGCGCCGCGTCGAGGAACTGTGGCACGAGCCCAAGCTGTGGTGGCGCTCGGCGGTGCTCAACACCGCGCGCATGGGCTGGTTCTCGTCGGACCGCACCATCCGCGAGTACGCCAGCGAGATCTGGCAGGCACTGGAGTAGCCCGTCGGCACCTTGCCCGGGGGCCTGAACCTTCGGGCCAATGTGTCGTCTGATCGGGCGAGCATGTCCTATTGCTCGCTAGCGCTTCACTCTCCCTGTAAACTGCGTGGGTTTTTTACTACCCCCATCCTCCGGAGCCTTACATGTCCCGCGTTACCCTGAGTCGCTACCTGATTGAGCAGACCCGCAGCAACAGCACCCCTGCCGATCTGCGCTTCCTTATCGAAGTGGTGGCGCGTGCGTGCAAGGAAATCAGCCATAACGTGTCCAAGGGCGCCCTGGGCGGCGTGCTCGGCAGCATGGGCACCGAAAACGTGCAAGGCGAAGTCCAGAAGAAGCTGGACGTGATCTCCAACGACATCCTGCTCGAAGCCAACGAGTGGGGCGGCCACCTGGCCGGCATGGCCTCCGAAGAAATGGACAACGCCTACCAGATCCCGGGCAAATACCCTAAAGGTGCCTACCTGCTGGTATTCGACCCGCTGGACGGTTCGTCGAACATCGACGTCAACGTGTCGGTCGGCACCATCTTCTCGGTACTGCGCTGCCCCAACGAGTACCTGAGCCAGAACGAAAGCCTGAACGAGCAGGCCTTCCTGCAGCCAGGCACCGAGCAGGTGGCTGCCGGCTACGCCATCTACGGCCCGCAGACCATGCTGATCCTGACCCTGGGCAACGGCGTCAAGGGCTTCACCCTGGACCGCGAACTGGGCAGCTTCGTGCTGACCCACGAGAACATCCAGGTGCCGGAAACCACCGCCGAGTTCGCCATCAACATGTCCAACCAGCGCCACTGGGAAGCCCCGGTGACCCGCTACGTGGGCGAGCTGCTGGCCGGCGAGACCGGCCCGCTGAAAAAGAACTACAACATGCGCTGGATCGCCTCGATGGTGGCCGACGTGCACCGCATCCTGACCCGTGGCGGCCTGTTCATGTACCCGCGTGATGCGCGCGAGCCTTCCAAGCCAGGCAAGCTGCGCCTGATGTACGAAGCCAACCCGATGTCGTTCATCATCGAACAGGCCGGCGGCGCCTCTACCGACGGTCGCCAGCGCATCCTCGACATCCAGCCCGAGAGCCTGCACCAGCGTGTGGCGGTGTTCCTGGGCTCCAGGCAGGAAGTCGAGCGCGTCACGGGTTATCACCAGGAGTAAATCATGCTCGCACCTTGGCAGCCGTTGTTGGAATGGTGGTTCGGCTGGGGCAACAGCCCCCAGGCCGTGGCTGACGAGAAGAGCACGCTGTGGTTCGGCAAGCACCACGACGACGAGGCGCGCGAGCGCTTCGGCGAGCTGGCGGAGCAGGCCCTGGCGGGTGGGTTGGACGAATGGCTGGTGTGCCCGCAGGGGTGGCTGGGCCTGGTCCTGCTGCTGGACCAGCTGCCGCGCATGATCCACCGTGACACCCAGCATGCCTTCGATGGCGACCGGCGGGCGCAGGTGCTGGTGATGCAGGGCCTGGACAAGGCCTGGGATTACCAGCTGCTGCCGATCCAGCGGGTGTTCATCCTGTTGGTGCTGGAGCATGCCGAGGTGCTGGACTGGCAGAACATCAGCATCGAGCGTTACCAGCTGTTGCTGGATGCGCAGCCTGACAGCGATCGGCGCCTGTTCGAGGGGTTCCTCGACTATGCCGAGCAGCACCAGCGCGTGATTGCGCGGTTCGGCCGGTTCCCGCACCGCAACCTGCTGCTGAACCGCCCGAGCACCGATGAAGAGATGGATTTTCTGCTGGAGCCGGGTTCACGGTTCTGATTGTGCGACCGACTTGTCGGCCCCTTCGCCGGCAAGCCGGCTCCCACAGGTTTTGTGTACACCTCATTTCCTTGTGGGAGCTGGCTTGCCAGCGAAGAGGTCGGCACAGTCACACTAGATCCTGAAGCTGCCCACCAGGTGCTTCAAGCGATCCACCTGGCTCTCCAGGTCATTGCAGGCCCGCAACGTCGCCTGCAGATTCTCCACCCCTTCCTGATTCAGCGTATTGATCTCGGTAATGTCGACATTGATCGACTCGACCACGGCCGTCTGCTCTTCGGTCGCCGTCGCCACCGACTGGTTCATCCCGTCGATCTCGCCAATGCGCAGGGTCACGCTGCCCAGCCGTTCACCGGCCTGGTTGGCGATGCCCACGCTGTGCTGGCTCTGGCGCTGACTCTCGGTCATGGTGCTGACCGCCACCTGGGCACCGGCCTGCAGCTCTTCGATGATCTTCTGCACCTGCTGCGCCGAGTCCTGGGTGCGGTGCGCCAGGTTGCGCACTTCATCGGCCACCACCGCAAAGCCGCGCCCGGCTTCACCGGCACGCGCCGCCTCGATCGCCGCGTTGAGCGCCAGCAGGTTGGTCTGCTGGGAAATCCCGCTGATCACTTCAAGGATCTGCCCGATGTTCACCGTGTTGGCGTTGAGCATCTCGATGTTGGTGCATGAGTCGCTGATCTTGGCCGACAGCTGGTTCATCACCGCGATGGTCTGGTTGACCACGTCCTGGCCGTCGGCAGCCTGGTTGCGCGCCTCGCTGGAATGCTGCGAGGCGAGGGCGGCGTTCTGCGCGATCTCCTGGGCAGCGGCGCCCAGCTGGTTGATCGCCGCCGCCACGCTGCTGGTACGACCGCTCTGCTGGTCGGCATTGTGGATCGAGGCATTGGAGGCGCTGACCACGCGCAGTGCCACTTCGTTGACCTGGCCGGTTGCCGAGGACACTTCGCGGATCGAATCGTGGATGCGCTCCACAAAGCGGTTGAACGACTTGCCCAGCATGCCGAACTCGTCATGCGCATGAATGCGCAGGCGCTTGGTCAGGTCGCCTTCGCCTTCGGCGATGTCGTGCATGGCACGGCCCATCACGTGCAGCGGTTCCATCAGCACGCGGATCAGCACACCCAGCAGCGCGATGATGATCAGCACGGCGATCAACGTAGCGATGATCGCCGAGGTACGGAACTCGCTGAGCATGGCGAAGGCGTAGTCCTGGTCGACCACCAGCGCCACGTACCAGTCGGCCGACGGCACGCCGTTGACCTGGGTGAACGTGATGAACTGCTTGCGCCCGTCCACCTCGACTTCCTTCAGCCCGCTGCCCAGTTGCGGCGTGCCCTGTGGGTACACCTCGGCCAGGCTCTTGAGGGCCAGCTTGCTGTCGGGATGGATCAGGATCCTGCCCGCGCCGTTGACGATGAACGCTTGCCCGTGGCCGTCGAAGTTCAGCGAGTTGATGATCGTGCTGATGGTGGCAAGGTCGGTATCGGCGCCGCTCACGCCAACCAGGCGCCCGCCCTGCTGCACCGGGGTGGCGATGGTGATGACCAGCTTGCTCATGGACGCCGAGATATACGGCTCGGTGACGATGGTGCGCCCGGCGTCGTTGGCGGCCTTGTACCAGCCGCGTACCCGCGGGTCGTAGTCGGCGGCGCGGTTGCCCACCGGTATCGACTGCATGCTGCCGTCCTGGCCGCCGAAGTAGGTCAGCGCGAAGTTGCTGGCGTACACCGGCAGCGCCAGGCTGCGGTCCAGGCTCGGCTTGCCCGCGCCATCCACCGCCACCTGCTGGGCCAGCGACTGCAGCAGCTGGATACGGCTTTGGAGCCAGGTCTGGATATTGCCGGTGGTCAGGCTGCCCAGTTCCTGCAGCGAGGCTTCGGTATTGGCGCGCAGCGATTGGCGCTGACGGTAGTCGTTGAACAGGATGAAACAGGTGAATGCCACGGCGACCACGAGGGCGGCGGCCAGCAGAATCTTGTGGCTGAACTTCAGGTTTTTGGTCATTGCGAGGTCTGTCTGCACAAGGCGGTCAACGGGAGTGCTCAGCGAACGGTCGCAGCACCCCCCTGTGTCGCCTGTTGTGGGAAAAAGATGAGCCTTAAACGCGACTAGTCGACAAAAGGCGCAGATAAACGTCAAGGAAAACAGTGGGTCCGGGAACCGGATAGGGCTTTTTCCTTCTAAGCTCAGGTCAAGCCCCGTGCTGGCATCCTCATGTTCAGGAGTGACCCCCATGTCGTTGCGTTCTCTCGCCCTGTTGTCGTTGTGCGTGTTGCTGGCTGCGTGCAGCAAGATCAATCAGGAAAACTACTCCAGGCTTCAGGCGGGTATGCCCAAGGCCGAGGTCGAGCGGCTGCTCGGCAGCCCGACCGAGTGCTCCGGCGCGCTGGGCATGTCCAGTTGCACCTGGGGTGACGAGAAGAGCTTCATCAGCGTGCAGTATGCCGCCGACAAGGTGCTGATGTACTCGGGGCAGGGGCTCAAATGAGAGGTCTGCATCTACTGCTGAGCCTGTGTGCCGTGGTGCTGCTGGGCGGTTGCGCGCATTCGTTCGACGAGGGCCCGTTGCCGCCCAAGACCGTCGAGCGTGTCGACTTCAAGCGTTACCAGGGCAAGTGGTTCGAGCTGGCGCGGTTGCCGATGTTCTTCCAGCGCGACTGCGCGCAGAGCGAGGCGCATTACAACCTGCGCCCGGACGGTACGGTGGGGGTGCTCAACCGTTGCCTCACGCTGCAGGGTGAATGGCAGCAGGCCAGTGGCACGGCCACGCCGCAGGTGCCGGGCAAGACCGACAAGCTGTGGGTCGAGTTCGACAACTGGTTCTCCACGTTGTTGCCGGGCGTGGCCAAGGGTGATTACTGGGTGCTGTATGTGGACAAGGACTACCAGACCGCGCTGGTGGGCAACCCGGACCGCAAGTACCTGTGGATCCTGTCGCGCAAGCCGACGATCCCGGCGCTGGAGCGCGAGAGCCTGCTGGCGCGTGCGCGCCAGCAAGGGTATGACACCACACGGCTGATCTGGCGCGTTTCCGACCGGGATATCGCGCGCAGTCAGTGACGGCCTCTTCGCTGGCAAGCCAGCGCCCACAGGTACATCGGTGACTTCAAGATCACTGCAATCGCTGTGGGAGCTGGCGTGCCAGCGAAGGCCGCGCCGCGGATAGACATCAACCCAGCAAATTGCGCAGCACCCCGGCAAACGCCTGCGCACTCTGCGCTTCATCGGCATGCCGCCCCTGGCGCACCACCCACGTGCCATTGACCATCACGTCACGCACCTGCCGATCCCCGCCGGCGAACAGCCAGCGATTGAGAATCCCGTCTGCACTCGCCGTAGCAATGTACGGGTCCAGCCCGTCCAGCACGATCCAGTCGGCGCGCTTGCCCACCGCCAGTTCGCCGATCGGCTGCCCGAGTGCCTGTGCCCCGCCTGCCAGTGCGGCATCGAACAGCGTGCGCCCCACCATCGGCTGCTCGGCACCGTACAGGCGATTGCGCCGTTGATCGCGCAGGCGTTGGCCGTACTCCAGCCAGCGCAGTTCCTCCACCACGCTCAGCGACACATGGCTGTCCGAGCCGATGCCCAGGCGCCCACCCTGGGCCAGGTAATCGACAGCGGGGAAAATGCCGTCGCCCAGGTTGGCTTCGGTAGTCAGGCACAAGCCCGCCACCGCACCGCTGCGCGCCATCAGCGACACTTCGTCCGCTTGGGCATGGGTCGCATGCACCAGGCACCAGCGCGCATCGACCTCGGCATGTTTATGCAGCCACTGCAATGGCCGGCGACCGCTCCAGGCCAGGCAGTCGTCGACTTCCTTCTGCTGTTCGGCAATGTGGATATGCACCGGGCAGGCGCTGTCGCTGGCGGCCATCACCTCGCTGATCTGCTGCGGGGTGACCGCGCGCAGGGAGTGGAAGCACACGCCCAGGCGCTGCGCCGGCTGCTGCGCGAGCAACGGCGCCAGTTGCGCCTGCAGTTTCAGGTACTGCTCGGTGCTGTTGATAAACCGGCGCTGCCCGTCGTTGGGGGCCTGCCCGCCAAACCCCGAATGGCTGTAGAGCACCGGCAGCAAGGTCAGGCCGATGCCAGTGTCGGCCGCTGCCTGGCTGATGCGCAGCGACAGCTCGGCCGGGTCGGCATAGGCCTTGCCCTGGGTGTCATGGTGCACGTAATGGAACTCGGCCACCGAGGTGTAGCCGGCCTTGAGCATCTCGATATACAGCTGGCGCGCGATCACGCCCAATTGCTCGGGGCTGATCTTGCCGACCAGCCGGTACATCAGCTCGCGCCACGTCCAGAAACTGTCATTGGGGTTGCCGGCCACCTCTGCCAGGCCCGCCATTGCCCGCTGGAAGGCATGCGAATGCAGGTTGGGCATGCCCGGCAGCAGCGGCCCGGCCAGTCGCTCGGCGCCTTCTGCCGTGGCATCGGGTTGCACGCGGCTCAGCAGGCCATCGGCGCCCACCTCGATTCGCACGTTTTCAGCCCAGCCCGTAGGCAGCAAGGCACGTTCGGCAAAGAACACGGACATCGACAGGTCACCCCTTTCTGGTTATTTGTATATACATATACAGACGTTTGCCTGCCCGGTAAACTGCGGCACTCTACCGTTCATACCCACCACCAAGGATTTTTGCCGTGCCGACACCTCCTGTCTCCGCGCTGGTTGCCCAGATGGGCGAGGTCCCGGCGCCGCTGTACGCGCGGGTCAAGCAGATGATCGCCCAGCAGATCCAGAACGGCAGCTGGCCGCCGCATCATCGCGTGCCCTCCGAGAGCGAACTGGTCAGCGAACTGGGCTTCAGCCGCATGACCATCAACCGCGCCTTGCGCGAGCTGACCGCCGAAGGCCTGCTGGTGCGCATGCAGGGCGTTGGCACCTTCGTCGCCGAGCCCAAAAGCCGCTCGGCGCTGTTCGAGGTCAACAACATTGCCGATGAGATCGCCGCGCGCGGTCACCAGCATACCTGCCAGGTGATCACCCTGGCCGAAGAGGCGGCCGGCTCCGAGCGGGCGCTGGCGCTGGACATGCGCGAAGGCCAGCGGGTGTTCCATTCACTGATCGTGCACTACGAGAACGGGATCGCAGTGCAGATCGAAGACCGCTTCGTCAACGCCCAGATCGCACCGGACTACCTCAAGCAGGACTTCACCCGCCAGACCCCGTATGCGTACCTGTCGCAGGTGGCGCCGCTGACCGAGGGCGAGCACGTGGTCGAGGCGATATTGGCCGAGCCCGCAGAGTGCCGGCTGTTGCAGATCGAGCCGGGCGAGCCGTGCCTGCTGATCCGCCGCCGCACCTGGTCCGGACGCCAGCCGGTCACGGCGGCGCGCCTGATTCATCCGGGTTCCCGTCATCGTTTGGAAGGACGCTTCAGCAAATGAGTTCGTTGACCTTGTTACACGCCGCCGACTACCCGCGCATGCCGTGGAAGAACGGCGGCGGCAGCACCGAAGAGATCACCCGTGATGGCGGCGCAGGCCTGGACGGCTTCGGCTGGCGCCTGTCGATTGCCGATATCGAGGCGTCGGGCGGCTTTTCCAGCTTCGCCGGCTACCAGCGCATCATCAGCGTGCTGCAGGGCGATGGCATGCGCCTGGTGGTGGACGGGCACGCCAGCCGTGAGCTGATACCGTTCGATGCGTTCGCCTTCAGCGGTGAGAGCGCGGTGAGCTGCAGCCTGCTGGGCGGGCCGATACGGGACTTCAACCTGATCTACGCGCCGCAGCGGTTTGCCGCGCGCTTGCAGTGGCTGGCCGGTGACAGCCGGGTGTACAGCTCGGCGCAGACGCTGCTGGTGTTCGCTGCCGATGAGCAGGTGCAGGTTGCGCTCGCCGGGCAGCCGGAGCAGGTGCTGGGGCGTTATGACTGCCTGCGCCTGGACGCCAATCAGGGCCTGGTGGAGTTGCAGGTCAGTGGGCAGGTCTGCCTGATCGAGCTGAGCGAACGTTAAGTCTGGGCTGCTCTGCAGCCTTTCGCTGGCAAGCCAGCTCCCACAGGTACGGCGTTGCACTCCAGTGCAGTGGGCAACCTGTGGGAGCTGGCTTGCCAGCGAAGGCGCCCGAAAGGTCGACGCCAAGGTGAAGGTTTTTTGGTTGGCTGTACTTGTACATACAAGTAAAGGTGTGTTTGTATAGCACCCATGGCAGTGCCATCCCGAATTCGCCTTTCGCTCGAGGAGCCCTTACGTGACGAACAAGCACAATAAATTCCGTGACGTCGAAATCCGCGCCGCCCGCGGCACCCAGCTGACCGCCAAGAGCTGGCTGACCGAAGCGCCGCTGCGCATGCTGATGAACAACCTCGACCCGGAAGTTGCCGAGAACCCGAAAGAGCTGGTGGTGTACGGCGGCATCGGCCGCGCCGCGCGCAACTGGGAGTGCTACGACAAGATCGTAGAAAGCCTCACCCACCTGAACGACGACGAGACCCTGCTGGTGCAATCCGGCAAGCCGGTCGGCGTATTCAAGACCCACAGCAACGCCCCGCGCGTACTGATCGCCAACTCCAACCTGGTGCCGCACTGGGCCAACTGGGAACACTTCAACGAACTGGATGCCAAGGGCCTGGCCATGTATGGCCAGATGACCGCCGGCAGCTGGATCTACATCGGCAGCCAGGGCATCGTGCAGGGCACCTACGAAACCTTCGTGGAGGCCGGCCGCCAGCACTACAACGGTAGCCTCAAGGGCAAGTGGGTACTCACCGCAGGCCTGGGCGGCATGGGCGGCGCGCAGCCACTGGCCGCGACCCTGGCCGGCGCCAGCTCGCTGAACATCGAGTGCCAGCAGAGCCGCATCGACTTCCGCCTGAGCAGCCGCTACGTGGATGAGCAGGCCACCGACCTGGACGACGCCCTGGCGCGCATCGCCAAATACACCGCCGAAGGCAAGGCCATCTCCATCGCACTGCTGGGCAACGCCGCCGAAATTCTCCCCGAGCTGGTCAAGCGTGGCGTACGCCCCGACATGGTCACCGACCAGACCAGCGCCCACGACCCGCTCAACGGCTACCTGCCGGCCGGCTGGACCTGGGAGCAGTACCGCGACCGCGCGCAGAGCGACCCGGCGGCGGTGGTCAAGGCCGCCAAGCAGTCGATGGCCGTGCACGTACAGGCCATGCTCGACTTCCAGAAACAGGGCATCCCGACCTTCGACTACGGCAACAACATCCGCCAGATGGCCAAGGAAGAGGGCGTGACCAATGCCTTCGATTTCCCGGGCTTCGTGCCGGCCTATATCCGCCCGCTGTTCTGCCGCGGCGTGGGCCCGTTCCGCTGGGCCGCGCTGTCGGGCGATGCCCAGGACATCTACAAGACCGACGCCAAGGTCAAGGAACTGATCCCCGACGACGCCCACCTGCACAACTGGCTGGACATGGCCCGCGAGCGCATCAGCTTCCAGGGCCTGCCGGCACGTATCTGCTGGGTGGGCCTGGGCCTGCGCGCCAAGCTGGGCCTGGCGTTCAACGAAATGGTGCGCAGCGGCGAGCTGTCGGCACCGATCGTGATCGGCCGCGACCACCTGGACTCCGGCTCCGTCTCCAGCCCCAACCGTGAAACCGAAGCCATGCAGGACGGCTCGGACGCCGTGTCCGACTGGCCGCTGCTCAACGCCCTGCTCAACACCGCCAGCGGCGCGACCTGGGTTTCGCTGCACCACGGCGGCGGCGTAGGCATGGGCTTCTCGCAGCACTCGGGCATGGTCATCGTGTGCGACGGCACCGACGAGGCCGCCGAGCGTATCGCCCGCGTACTGCACAACGACCCGGCCACGGGTGTGATGCGCCATGCCGATGCCGGTTATCAGATCGCCATCGACTGCGCGAAAGAGCAGGGCCTGAACCTGCCGATGATCACGCGCTGATCGGCGCCCTGGTCGATACTGAATTCATGACGGGCGTGAACGCCTGTCGAGACGGAGCAATAACGTGACCCAATTGACCCTGAAGCCTGGCACCCTGACCTTGGCCCAGCTGCGTGCGATCTACCAGCAACCGCTGACCCTGCAGCTGGACGCCAGCGCCGACCAGCAGATCGAAGACAGCGTGGCCTGCGTCGAGCAGATCCTCGCCGAAGACCGCACCGCCTACGGCATCAATACCGGTTTCGGCCTGCTGGCCTCGACCCGCATCGCCAGCTGCGACCTGGAAAACCTGCAGCGCTCGCTGGTGCTGTCCCACGCCGCCGGCGTCGGCGCGCCGCTGGACGACGCGCTGGTGCGCCTGATCATGGTGCTCAAGGTCAACAGCCTGAGCCGTGGGTTCTCGGGCATCCGGCGCAAGGTGATCAACGCGCTGATCGCCCTGATCAACGCCCAGGTCTACCCGCACATCCCGCTCAAGGGCTCGGTCGGCGCCTCGGGCGACCTCGCGCCCCTGGCGCATATGTCGCTGGTGCTGCTGGGCGAAGGCAAGGCCCGCCACCAGGGCCAATGGCTGTCGGCCACCGAAGCGCTGGCAGTGGCCGGCCTGGAGCCGCTGACCCTGGCCGCCAAGGAAGGCCTGGCCTTGCTCAACGGCACCCAGGCGTCCACTGCCTATGCCCTGCGCGGCCTGTTCGAAGGCGAAGACCTGTTTGCCGCGGCCGTCGCCTGCGGCAGCCTCACCGTCGAGGCGGTACTGGGCTCGCGCTCGCCGTTCGACGAGCGCATTCACCAGGCCCGTGGCCAGCGTGGCCAGATCGACTCGGCCGCCTGCTACCGTGACCTGCTGGGCGATGGCACTGAAGTGTCGGCCTCGCACAAGGACTGCGGCAAGGTACAGGACCCGTACTCGCTGCGTTGCCAGCCACAAGTGATGGGCGCCTGCCTGACCCAGTTGCGCCAGGCCGCCGAGGTGCTGGTAGTCGAGGCCAACGCGGTGTCCGACAACCCGCTGGTGTTCGCCAGGGAAGGGGACGTGATCTCCGGCGGCAACTTCCACGCCGAGCCGGTGGCCATGGCCGCCGACAACATGGCCCTGGCCATCGCCGAGATCGGCTCGCTGAGCGAGCGCCGCATCTCGCTGATGATGGACAAGCACATGTCGCAGCTGCCGCCGTTCCTGGTGGCCAATGGCGGGGTCAACTCCGGCTTCATGATCGCCCAGGTCACTGCGGCGGCACTGGCCAGCGAGAACAAGGCGCTGGCGCACCCGCACAGCGTGGACAGCATCCCCACCTCGGCCAACCAGGAAGACCATGTGTCGATGGCCCCGGCTGCCGGCAAGCGCCTGTGGGAAATGGCCGAGAACACCCGTGGCGTGCTGGCCGTGGAATGGCTGGCGGCCTGCCAGGGCCTGGACCTGCGCACCGGCCTCAAGACCTCGCCGAAACTGGAGCAGGCCCGCCAGGCCCTGCGTGGCAAGGTCGCCCACTACGACAAGGACCGTTTCTTCGCCCCCGACATCGAGGCGGCCATCGCCTTGCTGGCCGAAGGCACGCTGACCGGCCTGCTGCCAGCCAAGGTGCTGCCTAGCCTCTGACGCCCCCGGCTGGCCGTGCAGGCCAGCCGTCTGCCGCGCGAACCCAGCCGGGTTCGTGCTGCTTTTCGCCTACAAAAAAAAACAGGAACGCGAAAATGCAATCTCAAGCACAAGGTCTCAAGCGCGGGCTGACGGCCCGGCATATTCGATTCATGGCACTGGGCTCGGCCATCGGCACCGGGCTGTTCTACGGCTCTGCCGCGGCTATCCAGATGGCCGGTCCCGCGGTACTGCTGGCCTACCTGATCGGCGGCGCGGCCGTGTTCATGGTCATGCGCGCGCTCGGCGAAATGGCCGTGCACAACCCTGTCTCCGGCTCATTCGGCAAATACGCCAGCACCTACCTGGGGCCCATGGCCGGCTTCGTGCTGGGCTGGACCTACGCCTTTGAAATGATCATCGTGTGCCTGGCCGACGTCACGGCGTTCGGCATCTACATGGGCTTCTGGTTTCCCGACGTGGCGCGCTGGATCTGGGTGCTGGGTATCGTGTTCCTGATCGGCGGCCTCAACCTGTGCAACGTCAAGGTGTTCGGCGAGATGGAGTTCTGGCTGTCGCTGCTCAAGGTCGGCGCGATCGTCGCGATGATTCTGGCCGGCTTCGGCATCATGGCCTTCGGCCTGGCCAATGCCGAGGCAGGTAACGCGGTGGGCATCAGCAACCTGTTCGAGCATGGCGGCTTCATGCCCAACGGCGTCGGTGGCCTGATCGCTTCGTTCGCGGTGGTGATGTTCGCCTTCGGCGGCATCGAGATCATCGGCATCACCGCCGGTGAAGCCAAGGACCCGCAGCGCGTGATCCCCAAGGCGATCAACGCCGTCCCGCTGCGCATCCTGCTGTTCTACGTGCTGACCCTGTTCGTGCTGATGTGCCTGTACCCCTGGCCGCAGATCGGCAGCCAGGGCAGCCCGTTCGTGCAGATCTTCAGCAACCTGGGGATCGGCTCGGCGGCCACGGTGCTCAATATCGTGGTGATTTCGGCAGCCGTATCGGCCATCAACAGCGACATCTTCGGTGCCGGGCGCATGATGTACGGCCTGGCCGAACAGGGCCACGCGCCCAAGGGCTTTGCCAGGATCTCGCGCCACGGCGTGCCGTGGATGACCGTGCTGGTGATGGGCGCCGCGCTGCTGGGCGGCGTGGTGCTCAACTACCTGATCCCAGAGAACGTGTTCCTGCTGATCGCCTCCATCGCCACCTTTGCTACGGTGTGGGTGTGGTTGATGATCCTGGTGACCCAGGTGGCCATGCGTCGCAGCATGAGCCGCGAAGAAGTCGCGCAACTGAAGTTCCCGGTACCGTTCTGGCCGTACGGGCCTATCGCAGCCATCGCCTTCATGCTGTTCGTGTTCGGTGTGCTGGGTTACTTCCCGGACACCCAGGCGGCGCTGCTGGTCGGCGTGGTGTGGGTGGTGTTCCTGGTCGGCGCCTACTGGCTGTGGTGCAAGCCGCGCGGTGCGGTGACACAGCCGGTGTCGACCCCTCAATAGCTTCGGAGACTGTGCATGAAAACCCTCTGGCAGCACTGCCACGTGGCAAGCATGGCGCACGGCGCCTACTCGATCATCGAGGACGCGGCCATCGTCACGTCCGCCGGGCGCATCGACTGGGTCGGCCCGCGTCATGCGCTGCCGGATCTCTTGCCTGACAGCACGGTCGACCTGGGCGGTGCCTGGGTCACGCCCGGGCTGATCGACTGCCATACCCATGCGGTGTTCGGCGGCAACCGCAGCGGCGAGTTCGAACAGCGCCTGCAGGGCGTCAGCTATGCCGAGATCGCCGCCCAGGGCGGCGGTATCGCCAGCACCGTGCGGGCCACCCGCGCGGCCAGCGAAGACCAGCTGTATGCCAGCGCCCTGCGCCGCGTGCAGGCGTTGATGCGCGATGGCGTGACCACCCTGGAGATCAAGTCCGGCTACGGCCTGGACCTGGCCAACGAAGGCAAGATGCTCAGGGTCGCGCGCCGGCTCGGCGAGACACTGGCGCTGACGGTACGCACCACGTGCCTGGCCGCCCATGCGTTGCCACCGGAATACACCGGGCGCGCGGATGACTACATCGAGCATGTCTGCGAGCAGATGCTGCCTGCACTGGCCGCCGAGGGGCTGGTGGATGCAGTGGATGCGTTCTGCGAATACCTGGCGTTTTCGCCGGCGCAGGTCGAGCGGCTGTTCCTCAAGGCGCGCGAGCTGGGCCTGCCGGTCAAGCTGCACGCCGAACAGCTGTCGTCGCTGCACGGTTCGAGCCTGGCGGCGCGCTATCAGGCGCTGTCGGCCGATCACCTGGAGTTCATGGACGAGGACGATGCCATCGCCATGGCCAACGCCGGGACCGTGGCGGTACTGCTGCCGGGGGCGTTCTATTTTCTGCGTGAAACCCAGCTGCCGCCGATGGACGCGTTGCGCAGGCACGGGGTGAAGATCGCGATTGCCAGCGACCTCAACCCCGGTACGTCGCCGGCGTTGTCGTTGCGCCTGATGCTGAACATGGCCTGCACCTTGTTGCGCATGACCCCGGAAGAAGCCCTGGCCGGTGTCACCGTGCATGCCGCCACCGCCCTTGGGCTGGGCGACAGCCACGGTTCGCTGGAGGTGGGCAAGGTGGCCGACTTCGTCGCCTGGGACATCGAGCGGCCGGCGGACCTGGCGTACTGGCTGGGCGGCGACCTGCAAAAACGCATCGTGCGCCACGGCGTTGAACTGACTGACTGAGGGGAGGTTGCATGGACAAGGTAATGAGTTTTCACCAGGGGACGCTGCCGCTGCTGGTCAGCATCCCGCACGCCGGCCTCAAGCTGACCCCGGCGGTCGAGGCCGGGCTGGTGGACGCGGCCACGGGCCTGCCGGACACCGACTGGCACATCCCGCGCCTGTACGATTTTGCCCGTGAACTGGGGGCGAGCGTGGTGGTGGGGGAGTATTCGCGGTTCGTCATCGACCTGAACCGTCCCGAGGACGACCAGCCGTTGTATGCCGGCGCGACCACCGGGTTGTTCCCGGCCACGCTGTTCGAGGGCGAGCCGCTGTTCAAGGACGGGCTGGCACCGTCGGCGCAGGAACGCGCAGGCTATCTGGAGGGGATCTGGCGGCCGTATCACGACACGCTCATTGCCGAGCTGGCGCGCCTGCGTGAACAGTTCGGTTATGCGCTGCTGTGGGATGCGCATTCGATCCGTTCGGTGATCCCGCACCTGTTCGACGGCACGCTGCCGGACTTCAACATCGGCACGTTCAATGGCGCCAGCTGCGACGCAGCGCTGGCCGAACGGGTCAAGGCGGTGGCTGCCCAGGCCCAGGGCTACAGCCATGTGCTCAACGGGCGCTTCAAGGGCGGGCATATCACCCGGCATTACGGCAACCCGGCCGAGCATGTGCATGCGGTGCAACTGGAGCTGGCGCAGTGCAGGTATATGGAAGAGGTGGCGCCGTTCGCCTACCGCGACGATCTGGCGCAGCCGACGCAGCGGGTGCTGGAGCAGATGCTGGTGGCGATGCTGGGGTGGGGGCGGGAGCGCTACCCGGCATAGGACCGCGGCGCGGCCTTCGCTGGCAAGCCAGCTCCCACAGGAATGGCAATGCTCTCTGGGGCGGCGCTGTACCTGTGGGAGCTGGCTTGCCAGCGAAGGGGCACTAAAGCCGAACACAGGTACATGCTCAAAGCGCATTTCGGGTTTATGATGCCCAACGGCAGACTATTTCCCCACACGGAGTGCGTAATGCAGACCTTGTACCCGCAGATCAAACCCTACGCCCGGCACGATCTGGCCGTGGAAGCACCGCATGTACTGTATGTCGATGAGAGCGGTTCGCCGGAAGGTCTGCCCGTGCTGTTCATTCACGGCGGCCCGGGTGCCGGCTGCGATGCGCAAAGCCGCTGCTATTTCGACCCCAACCTGTACCGCATCGTCACCTTCGACCAGCGTGGCTGTGGCCGCTCCACCCCGCACGCGAGCCTGGAGAACAACACCACCCAGGCCCTGATCGAAGACATCGAGCGCATCCGCAAGCACCTGAACATCGACAAGTGGGTGCTGTTCGGCGGCTCCTGGGGTTCGACCCTGGCGCTGGCCTACGCCCAGACCCACCCCGAGCGCGTGCACGGCCTGATCCTGCGCGGCATCTTCCTGTGCCGCCCGCAAGAAATCGAATGGTTCTACCAGGCCGGTGCCAGCCGCCTGTTCCCCGACTACTGGCAGGACTACATCGCGCCGATCCCGGCCGACGAGCGTGGCGATCTGGTCAAGGCTTTCCACAAGCGCCTCACCGGCAACGACCAGATTGCCCAGATGCACGCGGCCAAGGCCTGGTCCACCTGGGAAGGGCGCACCGCCACCCTGCGCCCCAACCCGCTGGTGGTCGACCGCTTCTCCGAGCCGCAGCGCGCGCTGTCGATCGCCCGCATCGAATGTCACTACTTCATGAACAACGCCTTCCTGGCGCCCGACCAGCTGATTCGCGACATGCCGCGCATCGCCCACCTGCCGGCGGTGATCGTGCATGGCCGCTATGACGTGATCTGCCCCCTGGACAACGCCTGGGAACTGCACCAGGCCTGGCCCAACAGCGAGTTGAAGGTGATCCGCGACGCCGGCCATGCCGCCTCCGAGCCTGGCATCACCGACGCACTGGTACGCGCCGCCGACCAGATGGCCCGGCGCCTGCTGGACCTGCCGCTGGACGAAGCGTGAAGGGGTTGCTGCAACGCGCGCGTGGCGCGCGGGTAGAGGTAGACGGTGAAATCGTCGGCGCCATCGACCAGGGCCTGCTGGTGCTGGTTGCGGTCGAACCTGGCGACACGCCGGCGCATGCCGACAAGCTGCTGCACAAGTTGCTCAACTACCGGGTGTTCAGTGACGCGCAGGGCAAGATGAACCTGTCGCTCAAGGACATCGGCGGCGGCCTGCTGCTGGTGTCGCAGTTCACCCTGGCTGCCGACACCCAAAGTGGCCTGCGCCCGAGCTTTTCCAGTGCTGCGCCACCGGCGCTCGGCGCCGAGTTGTTCGACTACCTGCTGGCCCAGGCAGGCCTCAAGCACGAGCAGGTCGCCAGCGGGCGTTTTGGTGCCGATATGCAGGTGCACCTGGTCAATGATGGCCCTGTAACATTTATGTTACAAATATGAAGGTAAAAAGCCCCCTGTCAGTATGAAAACAGGGGGTTTTTTACATAAATAGTTGCTTGGCCCTGATGCGTTGTAACGCGGCCTGCTGGATAATCGCGCGAAATGTGGGCCTGCGTTCGCAGGTCCTTTTTACTCTGACTTGAGCATCGTCCGGAACCGTTTGGGGAATCATTGTGCCCTTTCGGAGTCCGAACAGTGCTCGCCAACCCGGCATACGTCGCTGGCCGTTGGTTCTTTGATCTGTTTTCGGCGAGGGTTGCTCGTGATTGTTAGTCCCTTTACTGCACCAAGAACTCCTGGCAATCGGCTGCGCAAAGCCTTCGTGGCAGCCTCTGCACTGGTGTGCCTGCTCAGCGCCGGCCAGCTCTGGGCGTTCAACCTGGACGATGTAGCGGCCAAGGCCAAAGACCTGGCCGGGCAGAAGTACGAAGCGCCCAAGAGCAACCTGCCGGCCGTGTTCCGCGACATGAAGTACGCCGACTACCAGAAGATCCGCTTCCTGCAGGAAAAGGCCGAGTGGGCCAAGGACAAGACGCCGTTCAAGCTGTCCTTCTACCACCAGGGTATGCACTTCGACACGCCGGTGCGCATCAACGAAGTGACCGCCACTTCGGTCCAGGAGATCAAGTACGACCCGAGCCGTTTCGATTTCGGTGACGTGCAGTTCGACCCCAAGGCCACCGACAAGCTCGGCTACGCGGGTTTTCGCGTGCTGTACCCGATCAACAAGGCCGACAAGCAGGACGAGATCATGACCCTGCTGGGGGCCAGCTACTTCCGTGTGGTCGGCAAGGGCCACGTGTACGGCCTGTCGGCGCGTGGCCTGGCCATCGACACCGCGCTGCCGTCGGGCGAGGAATTCCCGCGCTTCACCGAATTCTGGGTGGAGAAGCCCAAGGCCACCGACAAGCACCTGGTGATCTACGCGCTGCTCGACTCGCCGCGCTCCACCGGTGCCTACAAGCTGACCCTGCGCCCGGGCAGCGACACCATTGTCGACGTCAAGTCCAAGGTGTTCCTGCGTGACCATGTCAGCCGCCTGGGCATCGCCCCGCTGACCAGTATGTTCCTGTTCGGCGGCAACCAGCCGTCCAAGGTGCCGAACTACCGTCCGGCCCTGCATGACTCCGAGGGCCTGTCGATCCAGGCCGCCAACGGCGAATGGCTGTGGCGTCCGCTGAACAACCCGAAACACCTGGCCGTGAGCAACTTCAGCGTGGAGAACCCGCGCGGCTTCGGCCTGCTGCAGCGTCAGCGCGAGTTCAGCCAGTTCGAAGACCTCGACGACAACTACCAGAAGCGCCCAAGCACCTGGATCGAACCACGCGGCGACTGGGGCAAGGGCACCGTCGACCTGGTCGAGATCCCGACAGCCGATGAGACCAACGACAACATCGTGGCCTTCTGGAGCCCGGAAAAACTGCCGGAGCCGGGCGTGCCGTTCGAGTACGACTACCGCCTGCACTGGACCATCGACGAGTCCGCGTTCCACTCGCCGAACCTGGGCTGGGTCAAGCAGACCCTGCGTTCCACCGGTGACGTCAAGCAGTCCAACCTGATCCGCCAACCCGATGGCAGCGTCGCGTTCCTGGTCGACTTCGAAGGCCCGGTGCTGGCCGCCCTGCCTGAAGACGCCAATGTGCGCAGCCAGGTGACCACCGACGACAACGCCGAAGTGGTCGAGAACAACCTGCGCTACAACCCTGAAATCAAGGGCTGGCGCCTGACCCTGCGCCTGAAGGTCAAGGACCCGGGCAAGGCCACCGAAATGCGTGCTGCGCTGCTGCGTGACGTGCCGGTCGAGCCTGCCAAGCCGGAAAAGGCCGTTGCCAAGCACGCCAAGCAGGAAAAACCTGCCCAGCCACCCGCCGCCGAAGCGGCCTCCACTACCGGGGCACCGGCCACCACCGAACAGGTGCTGACCGAGACCTGGAGCTATCAGTTGCCTGCCGATGAGTAACTCTTCAGAACGGCCAGAATCGCTTGGCGAGTACCTGGCCCACCTTCCCTTGAGCGACGAGCAGCGCGCGGAACTCGCGACCTGCTCATCGTTCAGCGAGCTGCACCGACGCCTGTCGGCGCAGCCGCCGAGCGGGGAAAACGGCGCGGTGCAGGGGTCGGTGGGCAGCCGCCTGACCCTGGACAGCGCTGCCCAAATGCACGAGGCCGAGATGCTCGTGCTCGATGGCAATGGTCGCGTGTGCCTGAAGGCCACGCCACCGATCCGCCGCACCCGGGTGATCCCCGAGCCGTGGCGTACCAATATCCTGATCCGCGCCTGGCGCCGGGTCACCGGCCGCACCAATGCACCGGCGCCTGAGCAGCGCGAGCTGCCCAAGGCACGCTGGCGCTGGGTCGGCTCGATGCGCCGCTATATCCTGCTGGCGCTGATGCTCGGCCAGACCATCGTGGCCGGCTGGTACATGAAAGGCATCCTGCCGTACCAGGGCTGGTCGTTTGTCGACCTCGACGAAGTGATGCACCAATCGTTCATGCAGACCGTCACCCAGGTGTGGCCGTATGCCCTGCAGACCAGCATCCTGATCCTGTTCGGTATCCTCTTCTGCTGGGTCTCGGCGGGTTTCTGGACGGCCCTGATGGGCTTCCTCGAGCTGCTCACGGGGCGCGACAAGTACAAGATCTCGGGCAGCAGTGCCGGCAACGAGCCGATCGAGGCCGGTGCACGCACCGCCATCGTCATGCCGATCTGCAACGAAGACGTGCCACGCGTGTTCGCCGGCCTGCGGGCGACCTTCGAGTCGGTCGCGGCCACCGGTGACCTGGACCGTTTCGACTTCTTCGTGCTCAGCGACACCAACGACACCGACATCGCTGTTGCCGAGCAACAGGCCTGGCTGGAGGTGTGCCGCGAGGCCAAGGGCTTCGGGCGCATCTTCTACCGCCGTCGCCGCCGTCGTGTGAAGCGCAAGAGCGGCAACCTCGACGACTTCTGCCGTCGCTGGGGGGGCGACTACCGCTACATGGTGGTGCTCGACGCCGACAGCGTGATGAGCGGTGACTGCCTGACCAGCCTGGTGCGCCTGATGGAGGCCAACCCGGACGCCGGTATCATCCAGACCGCGCCCAAGGCCTCGGGCATGGACACCCTGTATGCGCGCATGCAGCAGTTCGCCACGCGTGTGTATGGCCCGCTGTTCACCGCTGGCCTGCACTTCTGGCAACTGGGCGAGTCGCACTACTGGGGCCACAACGCGATCATCCGCATGAAACCCTTCATCGAGCACTGCGCCCTGGCGCCGTTGCCGGGCAAGGGCGCGTTCGCCGGTGCGATCCTGTCCCACGACTTCGTCGAAGCCGCGCTGATGCGCCGTGCCGGCTGGGGCGTGTGGATTGCCTACGACCTGCCGGGCAGCTATGAAGAGTTGCCGCCCAACCTGCTTGACGAGCTCAAGCGCGACCGGCGCTGGTGCCACGGCAACCTGATGAACTTCCGCCTGTTCCTGGTCAAGGGCATGCACCCGGTGCACCGTGCGGTGTTCCTGACCGGTGTGATGTCGTACCTGTCGGCGCCGCTGTGGTTCTTCTTCCTGGTGCTGTCGACCGCGTTGCTGGCGACCAACACGCTGATGGAGCCGCAGTACTTCCTCGAGCCGCGCCAGCTGTACCCGCTGTGGCCGCAGTGGCACCCGGAAAAGGCCATCGCGCTGTTCTCCACCACCATCGTGCTGCTGTTCCTGCCCAAGCTGCTGAGCATCATCCTGATCTGGGCCAAGGGTGCCACCGAGTTCGGTGGGCGCATCAAGGTCACCGCGTCGATGCTGCTGGAGATGCTGTTCTCCATGCTGCTGGCACCGGTGCGCATGATCTTCCACACCCGCTTCGTGCTGGCCGCGTTCCTCGGCTGGGCCGCGACCTGGAACTCGCCACAGCGTGACGACGACTCCACGCCGTGGGGCGAAGCGATACGCCGGCATGGTCCGCAAACCCTGCTGGGCCTGGGCTGGGCGCTGCTGGTGGCCTGGTTGAACCCCAGCTTCCTGTGGTGGCTGGTGCCGATCGTGGGCTCGCTGATGCTGTCGATCCCGGTGTCGGTGATCTCCAGCCGCACCAACCTGGGCCTGCGCGCCAAGGACGAGAAGCTGTTCCTGATCCCGGAGGAATACGCGATCCCGCATGAGCTGCTGGCAACCGACCAGTACACCCATGAAAACCGCTGGCATGCCCTGAAGGACGGTTTTGTGCGGGCGGTGGTCGACCCGCAGCAGAACGCCCTGGCGTGTGCCTTGGCCACGGCGCGCCATGGTGTCGCAGCGGTGGTCGAGAGCAACCGCGCCGAGCGTATCGCCAAGGCGTTGGACGTGGGCCCGGCAGCCCTGGATGGCAACACCCGGCTGGGCCTGCTCAGCGACCCTGTCGCACTGGCTCGCCTGCACAGCCGTGTATGGGCCGAAGACAACCGGGCGTGGCTGGATGTGTGGCGCGCCTCCAAGGCCAACGACCCGCACTCGCCGTTGTTGCCGCTGCATCCGGAGCATCAGCCTCAGGCCACCCTGGCCAGCGCGTGAACCGTGGGGCCGCCTTGCGGCCCATTCGCTGGCAAGCCAGCTCCCACAGGTTATCGCTGCTCTTGAGGGCAGCGCAGTACCTGTGGGAGCTGGCTTGCCAGCGAAGGCCTCACCACCTTTTCTGATACCCACAACGCCCCCCATGCGTTAGCATCCCCCCCGATAATAAAACTCGAAGTTTTACTGCTGGGGGATCTGGTGATGATGAAGAAGTATCTGTCGATGCTGATGATCGGCGTCGCGGCACTGGTGGCGGTCAACGCCGCACAGGCAGCCGGTGCAATCGATGACGCGGTCAAGCGCGGCACCTTGCGCGTAGGCATGGACCCTACCTACATGCCGTTCCAGATGACCAACAAACGCGGCGAGATCATCGGCTTCGAAGTCGATATCCTCAAGGCCATGGCCAAGTCCATGGGCGTCAAGCTGGAGATGGTCTCCACCGCCTACGACGGCATCATCCCGGCCCTCATGACCGACAAGTTCGACATGATCGGCAGCGGCATGACCCTGACCCAGGAACGCAACCTCAAGCTCAACTTCAGCGAACCCTTCATCGTGGTCGGCCAGACCCTGCTGATCCGCAAGGAACTGGCTGACGAGATCAAGTCCTACAAAGACCTGAACAACGAGAAGTACCGCCTGACCTCCAAGCTGGGCACCACGGGCGAGATGGTCGCCAAGAAGCTGATCGGCAAGGCCAAGTACCACGGCTACGACAACGAGCAGGAAGCGGTGATGGACGTGGTCAACGGCAAGGCCGACGCCTTCGTCTACGACGCGCCCTACAACGTGGTGGCGGTGAACAAGGCCGGTGCCGGCAAGCTGCTGTTCCTCGACAAGCCGTTCACCTTCGAACCGCTGGCCTTCGGCCTGAAGAAAGGCGACTACGACAGCCTGAACTTCATCAACAACTTCCTGCACCAGATCAAGCATGACGGTACCTACGATCGAATCCACGACAAGTGGTTCAAGGACACCGCCTGGCAGAAGGACATGGAATAAGGCCGCCGCCCAAGGCCCGGCTTGAAACCCGACGCGCAGGCTGGCCCTGCGCGTTCGCTTTTACGGAAGTACCCTCGTGATCAAACACAACAAAGCCCAGTGGCCCTGGCACGGGCTGACCGCGCTGGTCCTGATCGGCCTGGCGCTGAGCCTGTACTACGCGACCTCGGTGATTTCCTACGAGTGGCGCTGGAACCGTGTGCCGCAGTACTTCGCCTACCATGCCGAAGTGGCCCAGCGCGCGGCCGAGAACGGCACCCTGGAGGCGATCGAGCGCAAGGGCGACATGGCTCGCGTCACCCTGCGTGACGAAAGCGGCGCCGAGCAGGTGCTGGAGGTCGAGCAGGCCAGCCTGCAACTGTCCCGTGGCGACGACGTGGCCGAAGGCGACCTGATCGGCGTGACCCACGAGTGGGCGGCAGGCCCGCTGGCCTGGGGCTTGTTCACCACCGTGTGGATATCCGTGGCGGCCGGCGTGCTGGGCCTGGTGATCGGCTTGTTCGCAGGCCTTTGCCGGTTGTCGAGCAACCCGACCCTGCGCGACCTGTCGACGGTGTACGTCGAGCTGGTACGCGGCACACCCTTGCTGGTGCAGATCTTCATCTTCTACTTCTTCATCGGTACGGTGCTCAACCTGTCCCGCGAGTTTGCCGGGGTGGCGGCGCTGGCGCTGTTCACCGGTGCCTACGTGGCCGAGATCGTGCGCGCCGGGGTGCAGTCGATTGCCAAGGGGCAGGGTGAGGCGGCACGTTCGCTGGGCCTGAGTGCCGGGCAGTCGATGCGCCACGTGGTGCTGCCGCAGGCGTTCAAGCGCGTGCTGCCGCCGCTGGCCGGGCAGTTCATCAGCCTGGTCAAGGACACCTCGCTGGTGTCGGTGATCGCCATCACCGAGCTGACCAAGAGCGGCCGCGAAGCGATCACCACCTCGTTCTCGTCCTTCGAGATCTGGTTCTGCGTCGCCGGGCTGTACCTGCTGATCAACCTGCCGCTGTCGCATATCGCCAGCCGGCTCGAGCGGAGGCTTGCGCAAAGTGATTGAAGTCCGTGATCTGGTGAAAGTCTTCGACACCCGTGGGCAGGTGGTGCGTGCGGTCGATCACGTCAGCACCCACGTGGCCAAGGGTGAAGTGCTGGTGGTGCTGGGCCCGTCCGGGTCGGGCAAGTCGACCTTCCTGCGTTGCCTCAATGGCCTGGAGGCGTTCGATGAAGGCACCGTGGCCATCGACGGCCTGCAACTGGCCGACCCCAGGACCGACGTGAACGCCTACCGGCGTGAGGTCGGCATGGTGTTCCAGCATTTCAACCTGTTCCCGCACATGACTGTGCTGGAGAACCTGTGCCTGGCGCAGAAGGTGGTGCGCAAGCGCGGCAAGGCCGAGCGCGAGAGCAAGGCGCGGGCGTTGCTGGAGAAGGTCGGTATCGCGCAGAAGGCCAACGAGTTCCCGTCGCGCCTGTCCGGTGGCCAGCAGCAGCGCGTGGCGATTGCCCGTGCGCTGGCGATGGACCCCAAGGTGATGCTGTTCGACGAGCCGACCTCGGCGCTGGACCCGGAGATGGTGGGTGAAGTGCTGGACGTGATGAAGACCCTGGCCCTGGAAGGCATGACCATGGTCTGCGTGACCCACGAGATGGGCTTTGCCCGCGAAGTGGCGGACCGGGTGCTGTTCTTCGACCATGGCAAGTTGCTGGAGGACTCGCCGCCAGAGCAGTTCTTTACCGCGCCCAAGGACCTGCGCGCCCAGGCGTTCCTGCGCCAGGTGCTGTAACCGCGGCGCGGCCTTCGCTGGCAAGCCAGCTCCCACAAATACTGCGCTGTCCTCAAGAGCAGCGACAAACCTGTGGGAGCTGGCTTGCCAGCGAAGAGGCCCGCAAGTGCACTACAGGCTGAACCGCCCCACCAGCGTCTGCAAATGCGCGCCCAGTCGCGCCAGCTCCACACTCGACGCCGCGGTCTGCTCGCTCGCCGTCGAGGTCTGATCGGCAATATCGCGCACCGTCATCACATTGCGGTTGATCTCCTCGGCCACCGAGCTCTGCTCTTCACTGGCCGTGGCGATCTGCTGGTTCATGCCCTGGATGCTCGACACCGTCGCGGTGATCTGGCCCAGCGCAGCCCCTGCCCGACGGCTCAGCTCGACACTGTCACGCGTCAGCGCACGGCTGCTGTCGAGCAGTGACACCACCTGCGCCGTGCCGCTGTGCAGGTTCTGGATCAACGCCTCGATCTCTTCGGTGGACTGCTGGGTGCGCTGGGCCAGCCCGCGCACCTCGTCGGCCACCACCGCAAACCCGCGCCCGGCCTCACCGGCCCGCGCCGCTTCGATGGCCGCATTGAGCGCCAGCAGGTTGGTCTGCTCCGACACCGACTTGATCACCACCAGGATGCTGCCGATCCGTTCGCTCTCGCCTGCCAGGGTGTGCATCGCCTCCATGGAACGGTCGACCTGCTCGGCCAACTGCTCGATCTGCCCGATGGCTGCGTTGACCACCTCATCGCCCTGGCGCGACTGCGCGTCGGCCACCGTGGCCGCCTCGGACGCAAATTCGGCATTGCGCGCCACTTCCAGCACGGTAGCGGTCATCTGGTTCATTGCCGTGGCCACCTGGTCGGTTTCGTCACGCTGGCTGCCGACCACCGCCTGGGTCTGCTCGGCCACTGTCGACAGCTGGGCCACCGCCGACGCCAGTTGCTCGGCCCCCTGGCCAATCCCGCCGATCAGCTCGCGCAGGCTCGTGCTCATGGCCTGCATGCTGTTCTGCAACTGGCCCAGTTCATCGTGTCGCCTGACCCGCAGGTCGCCGCGCAAGTCGCCCTGGGCAATGCGCTGGGCTGCCGCCAGGGTCAGCTTCAGGGGGGCGGTGATCTGTTCGGTGATCACCCACGCCGCCAGCACACCGATCAGCAGCGCCAACGCCGCCAGGGCACTGATGACCGTGCGTGCGGCCTGCGCCTCGCGGTCGCGTTCCAGGGTCTGACGCTCGCTGAGCACGCGACTGGTATCGCGCAGGCGGTTGCCCAGGGTCTCCAGGGTGTTTTGCAGGGCCTCGACGGCCATTGCCTTTTGCGCGTAGTGGTTCAGGGCGCTGCTGTACTGCGTCAGTGCAGCGGCGGTTGCTTGCAGTTCGCGGTTGTTGCGCTGGCCGAGGCCGCTCAGCACCTGGTCGAGCTGGCCCATGGCGGCCCTGGCCTCCGCCAGCGAGGTGGCGCCGACGTGCGCGAAGGCGCTCATCGGCTCGAAGGTGTAGGCCGGCAGACGGCTCTGTTGCATGGCATTGTCCAGGTGTCGCTCCAGTGCAGCCTGGTGTGTGAGCGCCCGGTTCTGGCGATCGCCCGATTGCTGTGGGTCGATACTGCGCAGCAGACGCTGCTCCAGCGCATCGGTGGCACCGCTCAGACGTTGCTCCTCGGCCTCCAGGGCCTTGAACAGCGTCTGGCGCGCCTCGACGGCTACCAGCAGGTCGGCGAAGCCCGCCTTGTAGCTGCGCACAATCTCCAGGCTGTCGCTGACACGCTGGCGGTCCTCGGCGGCACTGAAATGCTCCAGCATCTGCTGCAGCAGGCTGTCGAGGCCGCCCAGCGCCTGGGCGATGCCATCGCGGCTCACGCTGTCGGCCAGCACCCTGAAGGTGATCCGCTCGGCACGCAGGTCACGACTGATATCGTTGACGCGGGCAATTTCGGACAGGCGCTCGGAACTGTCGATCGATTCGTTCAGCGCCTTCCAGCCACCGAAGGTGGTTGCCAGCGTAAGCAGCAACACAATGGCAAAGCCCAGGGTCAGTTTCAGCCTGACACTCATGTTGTTCAGCAAGCGAGACAGCGGTGCGAGCATGACGATCTCCGGTGAGGTTTAGGCGATAGCGCCCGGGTCAAACCGGGCGCGCCCATCACTGCTCATCGGCCATCGGCGGCAGAGCTGGACCTGCATGTGTCGTAGGAAAATTCCCGTATTTAAGTGGGAAGTTTGAATGCGCTTACCAGCGTCTGCAGGTGCGTGCCCAGGCGCGCCAGTTCGATGCTGGCGGTGGCGGTCTGTTCGCTGGCGGCGCTGGTCTGGTCGCAGATGTCGCGTACGTTGATCACGCTGCGGTTGATCTCTTCGGCCGCAGCGCTCTGTTGTTCGGCCGCTGTGGCAATCTGCTGGTTCATGCCCTGGATCGACGACACGGTGCTGGTGATGGTGTCCAGCGACGTGCCGGCGCGACGGGTCAGTTCGACGCTGCTGGCCGTCAGTTCGCGGCTGTTGTCCATGATCGCCGACACGTCCTGGGTGCCGCGGTGCAGGCCGGCGATCAGGCCTTCGATCTCTTCGGTGGACTCCTGGGTGCGCCGGGCCAGGCTGCGTACCTCATCGGCCACTACCGCGAAGCCACGCCCGGCTTCACCGGCGCGCGCCGCCTCGATGGCGGCGTTGAGCGCCAGCAGGTTGGTCTGCTGGGCCACCGACTTGATCACGTCGAGCACGCTGCCGATCTTGTCGCTTTCGCTCTTGAGCGTGCCCATTGCCTCGGTGGAATGCGCGACCGCGGCGGCCAGGCGTTCGATCTCGGCGATGGCCTTGCCCACCACCTGCTCGCCCTCGGCGGCCTGCTGGTCGGCTATCTGCGCCGCTACGCTGGCCTGTTCGGCGTTGCGCGCAACGTCCTGTACCGTGGCGGCCATCTGGTTCATGGCGGTGGCCACCTGGTCGGTCTCGACCTTTTGATTGTTGACCCCGGCGCTGGTCTGCTCGGTGACGGCCGAGAGCTGTTCGGCCGCGCTGGCGATCTGGGTCACACCCTCGCCGATGCCGCCGATCAGGCGGCGCAGGCTGACGGTCATGCGCTGGGTACTGCGTTGCAGATCACCCAGCTCGTCGCGACGCTGTACCTGCAGGTCGTGCCCCAGGTCGCCGGCCGCCACGCGCTCGACCATGCCCAGCGTCTCGTTGAGCGGGATGGTGATCTGGCGGGTAATGACCCAGGCCGCCGTCATCCCCAGCAGCAGTGCGAACAGGATGGCCAGGCCCAGGGTGGTGCGGGCGGTCACGGCTTCGGTGTGCACCAGCTGGCTTTGCGACAGGGTCAGCTCATCGCTGATCACCAGCAGGCTGTCGCCCAGCAGGGCCAGCTGCGCGAGCAGGGTGTCACTGGCCTGGCGCGCGGCGCCGAACGCCAGCACCGCAGTACGGTAGTCGGCCAGTGCGCTGCTCGCACCCAGCAGCGTATCGCGGTAGTTGCCGGGCAGCTTGTCGGGCAGGGCGTCCAGGGTGGCGGCGGCCTGGTCGATGGCGCTCAGTGCGGGTTGTTCGAATTCGGCGCGACCGCTGTAGGTGTAGCCGCGCAGGTGAAAACGCGCCTGCTGAATCTGCTGGTTGACCGCGATCAGGCTGGCGAAGCCACCCAGGTTGCCGGCCTCGCGCAGGGTGCGTTCGAGTGGGTCGAGCAGGGCGGTGGTGCGGTCGGCGCTGCCGCCCAGCCGCTCGCGCGCCTGCTGACGGTTCAGCGCCACCTGTTCCAGCTCGATGAACAGGCGTCGGTACTGCGCCAGCGTGTCGGTCTGGTGCTGCAGGCGGGTGAGGTTCTCGGGGACGTTGAGGCGCTGTTGCAGGGCCTGGATACGCTGGGCCACATCGTCCAGTTCCTTTCTCATCTGTTTGCCGGTGGCCGGGTCCAGGTTGCGCTCGTAGACCAGGCGCTCGTTGCGCACATCCTGGATTTCCTTGTCGAGCCGGCCGATGTCGGTGAGCTTGTCGCTGCGATCGGCGAGGTTGTCCAGGGTCACCCAGCCCACCAGGGCGATGCCCAGCGTCAGCAGCAAGACCAGGGCAAAGCCCAGGCCCAGTTTCAACTTGATA
The DNA here is from genome assembly GCF_019168305.1 of Pseudomonas aegrilactucae. Classification (GTDB taxonomy): domain Bacteria; phylum Pseudomonadota; class Gammaproteobacteria; order Pseudomonadales; family Pseudomonadaceae; genus Aquipseudomonas; species Aquipseudomonas aegrilactucae. The sequence goes on along the minus strand of NZ_JAHTBI010000095.1, from coordinate 2,300 downwards.
CTCAGGTTGCCCAGCATTTGGTTCAGGATCATGGTGGCTCTCCGGCACATTGGATGAATCGCGACGCAAGGAATCGCGGTCAATCCGGTCTCATCGGCAGGAGTGCGCAGGTCTGGACCTGCAAATGCTGTAGGAAATTTCCCTTAATGATGGGCGGGCATAGGGGGCGGGTGCCACGCGTTGCGCGTGGCGCCCGGGGTTCGCTTACAGGCTGAACCTGGCCACGAGGGTTTGCAGGTGGGTGCCCAGGCGCGCCAGCTCGACGCTGGACGCGGCGGTTTGTTCGCTGGCAGCGCTGGTCTGGTCGGACACGTCGCGCACGTTCATCACGCTGCGGTTGATCTCTTCGGCCACCGCACTCTGCTGCTCGGCGGCGGCGGCGATCTGCTGGTTCATGGCCTGGATCGACGACACGGTGCGGGTGATGGTTTCCAGCGAGGTGCCGGCGCGGCGCGTCAGCTCGACGCTGCTGCCGGTCAGGCTGCGGCTGTTGTCCATCACCGTAACGACCTGCTGGGTGCCATTCTGCAGGCCGGCGATCAGCGCCTCGATCTCTTCGGTGGACTGCTGGGTGCGCTGGGCCAGGCTGCGCACTTCGTCGGCCACCACGGCAAACCCGCGCCCGGCCTCACCGGCACGGGCCGCCTCGATGGCGGCGTTGAGGGCCAGCAGGTTGGTCTGCTGGGCCACCGACTTGATCACGTCGAGCACGCTGCCGATCTTGTCGCTTTCGGCCTTGAGCTGGCCCATGGCTTCGCTGGAGTGGTCGACCTCGGCGGCCAGGCGCTCGATCTGGGCGATGGCTTCACCCACCACACGGTCGCCTTCGCGGGCCTGCTGGTCGGCCATCAGGGCGGCTTCGGAGGCTTCCTCGGCGTTGCGCGCAACTTCCTGAACGGTGGCGGCCATCTCGTTCATGGCGGTGGCCACCTGATCGGTCTCGACCTTTTGATTGTTGACCCCGGCGCTGGTCTGTTCGGTGACCGCCGAGAGCTCTTCGGCGGCGCTGGCGATCTGCGTCACACCCTCGCCGATGCCGCCGATCAGTTGGCGCAGGTTCACGGTCATGCGTTGCATGCTGTGCTGCAACTGGCCGAGTTCGTCGCTGCGCTCGATCTTCAGGTCCTGGCGCAGATCGCCGCTGGCGATGCGGTCGACGGCGCCGAGGGTGTAGCGCAGCGGCACGACGATCTGGCGGGTGATGGCCCACGAGGCGAGGATGCCGAAGAACAGTGCCAGCCCGGTGGCCAGGGCGAGCATTGACTGGGCATGGCTGGACTCTTCGTCGCGCAGCTGGGTCAGGGTCTGCGTCAGTTGCTGGCTGAGGTCCAGCAGCACGCTGCCTTGTTCGCCCATGCGCCCGAGGGCCTGCTCGCTGGCTACCTGCGCCTGGCCGAACTGTTCCACGGCGTTGCGGTAGGCACTCAGCGCCTGGCCTGCGGCCTCGAGGCTGGCGGCATGTTCGGCGGGCACCTTGGCTGGCAGTGTGCGGATCACGGCCAGGGCCTGGTCGATGGCGGTGAGCGCGGTCTGCTGGAACTCGGCTTTGCCGCTGTAGGTGTAGCCGCGTACCTGGAAGCGCGCCTGTTGCAGCAGTTTGTTGGCCTGTACGGCGTTATCGAAGGTGTTGATGTCGCCACCTTGCAGCAGGCCTTGTTCGACCTTGGCGAGCAGGGCGGCGGCCTTGTCGGCGCTGTTGCCCAGTGCTTCGCGCGCGGTTTCACGGGCCTGCGTGGTCTGCTTCAGGTCGGCGAAGGCGCGCTGGTAGCGTTCGGCGGCTTCGGCCTGTTGTTGCAGGCGGTTGCCGCCTTCACCGACGGCTACGCGTTGCTGCACATCCTTGAGTTGGCGTTCGAGGTCGGCGAGGTATTTTTCCACGGCCTGTGCGCTGGCGGCGTCGCGGGTGCGCTCGTAGTGTTGGCGGGCGATGCGCAGGTCCTGGGTGGTCTGATGCACCTGGGAGATTGAGCCCAGCGTGTCGCCGCGGGTAGTGATGCCATTGAGGCCCTGCCAGCCGGTCAGGGTGATGGCCAGGGTCAGCAGCAGTACCACGCTGAAGCCGATGCCGAGTTTGAGCGTGACACTGACATTACCCAGATGCTGGGCTAACCAACGGTACATGGTGTGACTCCATTGCGGGCAGGCGAGGCGGATTATTGGTCTAATGCCATTGCATCGGCCTGGGGGCGCAAAACTGAAGGTGTGTATCGAGAGCTTCGCCGGCGAGGCCGGGTCCTACAAGGGGCCTCATCGCGATAGGGCGCCGAGCCAACAAGGCTGGCAACGCAGAGCCTGCAGGC
>NZ_JAHTBI010000094.1 GCF_019168305.1 Pseudomonas aegrilactucae | reverse complement strand
GTTTATGGATCGCACTCGGTGTATCCGGCGTCTGCATACACCGCGTTTTCTTCGCCATGCAACAGCTCGGCGACCTGTGTGACATCGGCCACATTGGCTGCGGTGCCATTTTGATCATTTGGTGGAGCCGTGGACATCTGAACCCGCGCCCCCACCAGCTTCAGTCAGAGGCGCCCAATCTCCCTCCATCAAGCGGTCGCAGCAGCCCCCTTCACCGGCCTAGCCTTACGCAACGGCTCCAACCTCGACCCCTCATACCTCGTCTCCCGAAAAAACTTCCACCGCCCAAACAGACAATAAACATGCGCAACCCGCCCCTGTTCGTGATACCCCATCCGCAGATGCAGCTTCATCGCCGGCACGTTATGCGTCTCCACCACATCCACCACCTTGTCGCACCCTTGCTCTTGCATCGCCCCCCACAGGTTCACCTGTGCATCCACCGACAAGCTGGTGCCGAAGTACGCCGGAATCATCTCCCCACCGAACTCGAAAAACTCCCCAGCCTTCACCGGGAACGTACAGCCATAATAATGACGGTCCAGATAGTCCCGCTTGCTGCCCCAGATAAACGCCACCGCATCCCCGGCGTCATCCAGGTACATGTGCCCGGTATGCCCCTCCCGCGCCAGCTCCGCCATGGTCTGCACGCGGTCGCCAAAATACCGGCTGAACGCTACCGCATTGTCTTCGGTAATCCGCTCCAGCCGCGCCGAGGGGTAGGGCTTGAGGTTATGCGGCGGCACGGCGCTGACCAGGTCGCGCTCCATCCACAGCAACTCCCAGTGGTAGAACACATGGCGCTCCCACAAGGTGTTGAACACGCGGCGCAGTCCTTTTTGTTTGATCTTGTCACGGACGTTCTGCAAAGCACGCATGGTGCCTCCTTGCCGGATAGGGCGGGTGTTGCGGTTGGGTTGGATGAAATGTTTTTCATGGTATAGCGCAGGCTGTTTGACGGTGTGTCAAAAAGCCATCGTCACGGTTGTATCAAAATATGTGTAACAGGAGCGGACAGCTCTACACCGCTGGTTAGCGGCGTAGTGCAGTTGATCGGAAAGGTCTGACGATTTTTTGACTGGTTTCTGGCGCTTGAATCAAGGCGCGCTGTTTTCAGGTTCGGCTTGACGATGCTTCGCAGCGCGTCTGGCGCGGGGTTGCAGGTGGGTCAGGCGCGAACCTGCGTAGCAGGACACGCGTGAAAAGCTCCAGCGACCGAAGAGTTTGTAGACGTGGGTGATGCGACCTTGCTCCTGGTAGTCAAGGTGCAGGTGCATCTTGACCGCCTGTACGTTATCCAGCGCCACCACATTGACGATGCGGGTGCAGCCCTTGCTCAGCATCGTTTCCCACAGCTCGAGCTGCGCCTGGGTTGAAAGCGTGGTGCCGAAATAGGCGCGGTCCACTTCGCCGGCAAACTGGAAAAAGTCTCCAGGCTGCACGGCAAAGCTGCAACCGTAGTAGTGCCGGTCATGATAGTCGCGGGTGCTGGCCCAGATCATGGCGACCGCATCGCCCGCCGCGTCCAGGTACATCAGGCCGGTGTGCCCTTGCTGGGCCAGCTCGTGCATGGCCTGCACATGCTGAGGGAAGTAGCGCTCGAAAGCGCCGGTGTTCAAGGGGGTGATGACGGCCCGCTGCAGGGGCGGGCAGGGGCGCGCAGGGCGTCGAGGCACGGCGGCACGTGGGTCTCGCTGCAACCACACCAATTGCCAGTGGCACAAGACATGGCGTTGCCACAGCGGGCGCAAGGCGCGGTACAGACCTTTGTGTCTGATGCGTTGGCGAACTTTTTCGATCAATGACATTGCGGACTCCGGCAGGCTGGCACTCAGGAGTGTCAGATTAAGCGGCTACCCCATGTTTGCTGCCATCGGGCGAATCATTAACCCCGGTAGGGGCCAAGCCCGGTGAATCGCATGTAGCTGTACCCCGCGCCGTAGTATGAAATCCTCAGACGTCCATATCCTGCGACTGGAGGGCAGGCTGGGCGGCGGCTCGCTTGGCGCGTGGGGCCAGGTGCGCCAGGCACGAGCCAGTGTAATGGCTCACGCGAGAGAAGTGCCAGCGGCCAAACAGTTTGTACGCATGGGTGATGCGGCCCTGCTCATGGTAGGCCAGGTGCAGGTGCATCTTCACGGCCTGCACGTTGTCCAGCGCCACCACAACGACGATGCGCGTGCAGCCTTTGGCAACCATCGCCGCCCACAGGTCGGCCTGTACCCGTGTCGACAGCCCGGTGCCGAAATAGGCACGCTCCACTTCACCCGCGAACTGAAAGTACTCGCCAGGCTGCACCGGGAAACTGCAGCCGTAGTAGTGTGTGTCGTGATAGGTGCGGGTGCTGGCCCACACCATGGCTACCGCATCGCCGGCCGGGTCCAGGTACATGTGGCCGGTATGGCCCTGCAGTGCAAGCTCGTGCATGGCCTGCAGTTGCTCGGGGAAATAGCGGGCGAAGGCGTCGGTGTTGTGCGGCGTGATGTCGACCAACTGCAGCGGTGGACACGGCCGCACGCGTTGGCGCGGCACGGCAGCGAGGGGGGCCCGGTACAACCACACCAACTGCCAGTGCTGGAACACATAACGGTGCCATAACGGGCGTAACGCGCGGCGCAGGCCTTTCTGTCTCAGGCGTTGGAGTAGTGAGGTGAATAGGCGCATACGGCCTCCTGGCAAGTTTGTTACTGAGAGCGTCCGATTAGGCGTTGGCCGAGAAAGGCTGACCATCGGAAAATTCAGTAGTCCTTGTAGGGCGCGGGACCAGTCGCTTACTACAGTGACTCTCGCCGCGCCCTGCGAGTTTCACTGGATGTGAAGGGGTGTGCCTTGTTGTCGCCCCCCGGCGCATGCCGTACCATCGGGCCAGCGAGTCGCAACTACCTACAACAACCTTCTGCAGCGCAACACCCAGGCCACTGGCCTATGGGTGCCTTTTGCCTGCGCGCCGTTTGGCGCGTCGGTTCACCTGACCGAAAGGCCGCGCCTGGCGCGTCGCCCTGGAGCCTTGCCCCGCCCGATGAATACCGACACCGATAGCCGTAACGGCAGCTGGCTCAGCGTTTTCGCGCTGGCCCTGGCGGCCTTCATTTTCAATACCACCGAGTTCGTGCCGGTGGCGTTGCTCAGTGATATCGGGCGCAGCTTCGACATGCCCACCGCCCAGGTCGGCCTGATGCTGACCATCTATGCCTGGGTGGTCTCGCTGGCGTCGCTGCCGATGATGCTGCTGACGCGCAACATCGAGCGGCGCAAGCTGCTGGCGTGCCTGTTCGTGCTGTTCATCGCCAGCCATGTGCTGTCGAGCATGGCCAACAGTTTCGGCATGCTGGTGTTCAGCCGCATCGGCATCGCGCTGGCGCATGCGGTGTTCTGGGCGATCACGGCGTCGCTGGCGGTGCGTGTGGCGCCGCCGGGCAAGCAGGCCAAGGCGCTGGGCGTGTTGGCCACGGGTACCACGCTGGCCATGGTGCTGGGTATTCCGCTGGGCCGCGTGGTGGGCGAAGCGCTGGGCTGGCGTACCACGTTCATGGGCATTGCCGGTGTATCGGTGCTGACCCTGCTGTGGCTGATGCGCTCGCTGCCGTGTCTGCCCAGCCAGAACTCCGGCTCGCTGCGCAGCCTGCCGATGCTGCTCAAGCGCCCGGCGCTGCTGTCGGTGTATGCGCTGGTGGTGCTGGGGATCACCGCGCAGTTCACCGCCTACAGCTATATCGAGCCCTTCAGCCAGCAGGTCGCGGCCATGAGCGGGGAGATGACCACGCTGTTGCTGTTGCTGTTCGGCGGTGCGGGGATCTTTGGCTCGATCCTGTTCAGCCATTTCAGCGAGCGTTTCCCGCGGGGCTTCTCGATTGGCGCGATCGGCACGCTGGCGGCGTGCTTGCTGCTGTTGGCCCCCCTGTCTGCCAACCCGACCCTGCTGTACGCACTGAGCATGGTGTGGGGCATGGGGATCATGTGCTTCAGCCTGGCGCTGCAATCGAAAGTGCTGGTACTGGCCTCGGACGCCACCGACGTGGCCATGGCCATGTTCTCCGGCCTGTACAACGTCGGCATCGGCGGTGGTGCGCTGCTGGGCAGCGTGGTCAGTACGCACATGGGCCTGGGCGAGATCGGTATGGTCGGCGGCATGGTCGCGGTCAGCGGCCTGCTGCTGTGCTGTATCACCACGTATCGCTATGCCGGTGCCTTGAGCGCCGACAAGGCGGCCTGAGTCTTTTTACCAGGGCTGCAGGGCGCGCTCGCTGAAGTAGCGCTCCAGTGCAACGGTGGTGGCCGAGGTTTCGGCCAGCGCCACATAGCTGTCGGGGCGCAGCAGGTACAGCGCGTTGCGCGCCAGGCCCGCCGCGGCATACGCCGAGCACCAGGGGAACACCTCCAGCGGCAGGTGGCGCGCAGCGCACCAGGCGCTCACTTCCTTGCTGGCCAGGCCGTACACCTGCACCTGCCAGCACAGGCGTGACAGCCCGGCGAAGTTGTCACGTTCGCCGGCGACCACCCACGGCATGCGGTCGCCGCCCTGCACGTGGCCGGCGCTGCCAAAGCTCAGGGGCATCAGTCGGTAGTTCAGGCTCAGTTGCGAGACCGTGCGAAACAGCAACCCGCGCGCCGCCCGCAATGCCGCCATGCGCGGGATCAGCACGGGCGCCAGGCGGGTGCGCAGCAGGTTGGCGATGCTGCCGTCGGCGGTGGCGAAGGTGAACACCTGGTCGGTGGTGGCCACCAGGCGCCGGGCGAAGGCCAAGCGCTCGATCGGGTAGCTGTCGAGCAGGGCATCGCCGGCCTTGCCCTTGATTACGCTGCACAGCTTCCAGGCCAGGTTGATCGCATCGCCGATACCGGTGTTCATGCCCTGGCCGCCGGCGGGGCTGTGCACGTGGGCGGCATCGCCGAGCAGAAACGCGCGGCGCTGGCGAAAGTGCTCGGCTACGCGGTGGTGCACGCGGTAGGTGGAGAACCAGTTGACCTTGAGAACTTCGATTTTCAGGTGATCGATCGCGCGCTGGCCGACGTCTTCGAAGCGCAGTTGCTCGGGCCGCTCGGCGCGTTCGTCGCGCACCGTGCCGATCAGCCGTGCGCGGCCTTCGCCGGCCAGCGGGAACACGGCCAGAAAGTCGGCTTCGTCGAGGTCTACGTGCAGTTCACCGTTGATGCTGGGGCCGATGGCGTCCACATCGGCCACATAGAACACCTGCTGGTAGGTACCGCCGGGGAAGCCGATGTTCAGGCCCTTGCGCACGGTGGAGCGGGCGCCGTCGCAACCGGCGAGGTAATAGGCGTCGCAGGTGGCTTCGCTGCCGTCGGGCAGGCGCAGGCGTGCGGTGACCGTGGTGTCGTGCTGGGTGAAATCGAGCAGTTCGGTGTTGCGCTCCACCTCGATGCCGAAGCCTTGCAGGCGTTCGATCAGCAGTTGCTCGTGCTGGTCCTGGGGGTAGATCTCGAGGAACGGGTAGGGCGTGAGGTCGGCGCCGATGCTGTTGAAGGGCAGGCGTGCGGCTGGTTGCCCCTTGACCCACAGGTTGGCGGCGGGCACCTGGTGGCCGGCGCTGACGATGGTGTCGGCCAGGTCCAGCTGGCGGTACAGCTCCAAGGTGCGAGCCTGCACGGCGAGGGCGCGGGAGGTGGTGCCGGGGGTGCTGGTCTTATCGAGGATGCGCACGCTGATGCCCAGTTTGCTCAGCCACAGGGCGAGTACCAGGCCGGTGGGGCCGGCGCCGATGATCAGGACGTCAGTGTGGGGCATGGCGTGGTCCTCGGGGAGGGGGCGATGGCACAGACAAGTGTAGATGGGGGTTGAGGGGGTGTTTGGTCCCTCCCGCGATATGTTGCCGAACTGACAAGGCTGACCTGACAGGCCGTGGTACGTTGCAGCAAATGTGGGAGCTG
>NZ_JAHTBI010000093.1 GCF_019168305.1 Pseudomonas aegrilactucae | reverse complement strand
AGCCAGCTCCCACAGGGTTAGGCGGCGTTACCCAGAACCTGTGGGAGCTGGCTTGCCAGCGAAGCTTTTCAGCCCTCCAGGTACCTCAAGGCCAACTGCTCCGCCGCATGGCGCGACTCCACCTCCAGGTGCGGCGCCACCAGCATCATCACCTGGTACACCACGATCCCCACCTCGCCCTCGCGCGCCAGTACCCGTTGGTAATCCAGCGAGAACAGCAACGTCAGAGTGATCTGCTCCACCAGTTGCCCCAGTGCTCGCGTATCACTGGTCACCTGCCCATGCGCCTTGAGGCTCGCCAGCAGCGCCGCCAGCGTGCGCTTGAGTGCATTGAGCAGGTGGCGCATGCCACGCGCCAGCTTGGGCAGGCGCCCGGTCAGGTTGGACAGGTCCTGGAACAGAAACCGGTACTGCGCCATGCGTTCCACGATCAGGTGCAGGAACAGCCAGTAGTCCTCAGCCTCCAGGCGCACTTCCAGCGGCGGGTCCAGCAGGGGTGTCAGTTCTTCTTCGAAACGCTCGAACAAGCCCAGCACCAATGGCTCCTTGCCGTGAAAGTGGTAGTACAGGTTGCCTGGGCTGATGCCCATTTCGTTGGCAATTTCCAGGGTCGAGACATTCGGTTCGCCCTGCCGGTTGAACAGCTGCAGGGCACACTCGAGAATTCGGTCGCGGGTTTTCATCCTGTCTTCTTGCTCAGCGCACCAGCACGTAGGTACCGGGTGCGGGGTCCATGGGAGGGTAGGTCGCGCTGCCCAGCGTCATGCGGGTCTCGCGCTGCGCACCGGAGCGCGCCTGTATCCAGTCCAGCCACTGCGGCCACCAACTGCCGTCCACCTTGTGGGCATCGTAGTACCAGGCCCGCGGGTCACCACTGAGCGTGGGGTTCTCGACATAGTGTGCCTTGGGGTTGCCCGGCGGGTTGAGAATGCTCTGCACATGCCCGCTGCTGGCCAGCACGAAGCGCCGTTCGCCGCCCAGCAGCAGCGCCGAACGGTACACCGCATCCCAGGGGGTGATGTGGTCGTTGCTGCCGGCCACGTGAAAGCTGTCCACGCTGACCTTCTGCAGGTCGATCGGCGTGCCGCACACTTCCAACCCTTCGGCATGCGCCAGCGGGTTGAATTTGAAGAAATCCAGCAGGTCACCGTGCAGCGCGGCCGGCAGACGCGTGTTGTCGTTGTTCCAGTAGAGGATGTCGAACGCCGGCGGCGCCTTGCCCAGCAGGTAGTTGTTGACGAAGTAGTTCCAGATCAGGTCGTTGGGGCGCATCCAGGCGAACACCTTGGCCATCTCGCGGCCCTCCAGTACGCCCTGCTGATACGAGCGGCGCTTGGCGGCCTCCAGGGTCTGCTCGTCGGCGAACAGGCTCGCCGGGCTGTCCAGCTGGCTGTCGAGCAGGCTCACCAGGTAGGTGGCGCTGTGCACCCGGCGTGCCTGGCGCTTGGCCTGCAGGTGGCCCTGCAGGGCGGCGATGGTCAGCCCGCCGGCACACGCACCGAGCAGGTTGACGTCACGGCTGCCGGTGATCGTGCGGCACACGTTCATCGCCTCTTCAGCCGCCGCCACATAGCTCGACAGGCCCCACTCGCGGTGGCGCGGGTCGGGGTTGCGCCAGCTGATCATGAAGGTCTGCAGGCCGTTCTTGAGCATGTACTGGACGAAGCTGTTGCTGGCGCTGAGGTCGAAGATGTAGAACTTGTTGATCTGCGGCGGCACCACCAGCACCGGCCGTGCGTACTGTTTTTCGCTCATGGGCTTGTACTGGATCAGCTCCAGCAGCTCGTTGCGAAACACCACCGCGCCGGGGGTGCTGGCCAGGTTGCGGCCAACCTCGAAGGCGTCCGCGGCGACCTGGCGCGGCAGGCCGTCGTTGTGGCGCAGGTCGTCGATCAGGTGGCCAAGGCCGCGCACCATGCTCAGGCCGCCGGAGTTGAGCAGTTCCTTGATCGCCGCCGGGTTGAGCAGGGTGTTGGTGGGCGCCACGGCGTCGTTGAGCAGTGAGAACAGAAAGTGCGCGCGGGCGCGGTCATCGTCGTCCAGCTGGCTTTCGTCGATCCACTGGCGGGTCTGCTTCTGCCAGGCCAGGTACGCCTGCAGGCCGCGCCGGTAGAACGGGTTGAGCTGCCAGCTGGGGTCGGTGAAGCGGGTGTCGCGCGCGGCGGGCTGGTAGGGGGTATCGCCAAGCATCACGCGGCCCAGCTTGCCGCCCAGCTCCAGCAGATGGCGGGCGGTGTGCAGCGGGTGGCGCAGGCCATGGCGACCGAGGTTGCGCACCGTCGACAGCAGGTCGCGACCGCGCAGGCCGCTGATTGCGCTGCGCACGTTGATAAAGCTGGCGGGGGTGGGGGCCCCAGCCTTCGCGGGCTTGTCTTTCATCCAGGCAACACTCCGTCGTCAGGCCATCAACCAATGTTTCAATGCAAGAGCGACACCAACCCGGGCTGGCGCTGGCATGCCCCGGCGTTCCTGCCAGGGGTGCAAGCGATAAGGGGCTCAAGCGCTCGGGGCGGGCCGTGGATGCATGACGGCGCGCTGGCGCTCCTGCTGCAGGAATTTCATGATGATCGGGGCGACGGCCTCGGCCCGGGTGATCAGGAACAAGTGACCGTCGTCGATTATGTGTAGCTGGGCATTGGGAATACGCCAGGCCAGCAGGCGCATATTGATCAACGGGATCAGCGGGTCGTCGTCACCGGCCAGCACCAGCGTCGGCTGCTGGATCTTGTGCAGCCAGTGGATGCTGGTCCAGCCCATGCCGGCGAACAGCTGCCAGTAGTAGCCCAGCTTGCCCGAGGAGCGCACCTTGGAGGCGTGCGACAGCGCCAGGTCCGGGTCGCGCCGAAAGGCCCCGCCGTAGATTTCCGGGGCGATGCGGATCACATGCGACGGTTGAATGTAGCGCCGCGGGCTTGCCATCAGCCACAGCACCCGTGGCTTGCCCGGCACCATCACCGCACCGGCCGCAGTGGCCGCCAGCACCAGCTTCTTGCAGCGCTCGGGGTAATCGTGGGCGAACTGCTGGGCCAGCGCCCCGCCCCACGACACGCCGATTGCGTTGACCTGGCCGTAGTCCAGGTAGTCGAGCATGCGTGCGGTCAGCCTGGCCAGGCCCGGGAAGCGGTACGGGCGGCGCGGCGTGGACGAGCCGCCCACGCCCGGCACATCGAAGGCGATCACTTCCAGGTCCGGGTCGAGCGCTTCGATGAACGGGAACACCAGCTCCAGGTTGGCACCGATGCCATTGAAGATCAGCAGGGGGGTGAGGTGCGGCTTGCCGGGGCGAACGGCCGTGCGGATGGTCTGGCCATCCAGCTCGACGGTTCTGAAGAGGTACGGTTGCGGCATGCGCGAGCCCTGTAGTCATTGCAGCGCCGCCTTGCGTGCAGGCGGCACCGGTGTTTTCAACGTTCGTGAACGTAGGTGCCGGGGGCGGCTTCGGCACTCGGGTAGGCCTTGTTGCCCAGCTTGGTCGGTGCCGGCTTGAGCTCGCCCGAACGCTCCGCCAGCCAGCTCTGCCAGTACAGCCACCAGGAGTCGGTGTGCTTGGTCGAGTTCTCCTGCCAGTCATCGGCCAGCGCCGGCATCTCGCTGCTGGTCATGTAGCGCGCCTTGGGGTTGCCCGGCGGGTTGAGGATGCTCTGGATATGCCCGCTGTTGGACAGCAGGAACTCGACCTTGCCGCCGAACAGCTGCGCCGACTTGTAGCAGGACTTCCACGGGGTGATGTGGTCGTTGGTGCCGGCCACGCTGAAGATGTCGGTGGTGACCTGGCTCAGGTCGATCGGTGTGCCGCACACTTCCAGTGCGCCGGGGCGTACCAGTGGGTTGTTCTTGAACATTTCGATCAGGTCGCCGTGGAACGCGGCGGGCAGGCGCGTGGTGTCGTTGTTCCAGAACAGGATGTCGAACACCGGCGGCTCGTTGCCCAGCAGGTAGTTGTTGACCCAGTAGTTCCAGATCAGGTCGTTGGGCCGCATCCAGGCGAACACCTTGGCCATGTCGCGGCCTTCGAGCACGCCGGCCTGGTAGGAGTGACGCTTGGCCGCCTCCAGGGTCTGTTCGTCGACGAACAGCGCGACCTGGGTGTCCAGGGTGGTGTCGAGCACGCTCACCAGCAGGGTCAGGGCATTGACCTTCTTCTCGCCCAATGCCGCGTAGTGGCCCACCAGCGCGGTGCAGGTGATGCCCCCCGAGCAGGCGCCGAGCATGTTCAGGTCCTTGCTGCCGGTGATCGCCAGCACCACGTCGACCGCCTCCTTGAGCGCGTCGATGTAGGTCGACAGGCCCCACTCGCGCTGCGCCTTGGTGGGGTTGCGCCAGCTGATGATGAAGGTCTGCACGGTGGAGCGCAGGCAGAAGCGCGCCAGGCTCTTGTCGACGCTGAGGTCGAACACATAGAACTTGTTGATTTGCGGTGGCACCACCAGCAGCGGCTTTTCGTGCACCTGCTCGGTGATGGGGCGGTACTGGATCAGCTCCAGCACATCGTTGCGAAACACCACTGCCCCGTCGCTGGTGCCCAGGTTCTTGCCGACCTCGAAGGCGTCCATGTTGACCTGGCTGGGCATGCCGCCGTTGTGCACCATGTCCTTGGCCAGGTTCGACAGGCCGTCGAGCAGGCTCTTGCCGCCGGTTTCGAAGAAGCGCTTGACCGCTGCCGGGTTGGCCGCGGTGTTGGTCGGGGCCATGGCCTCGGTCATCAGGTTGATGACGAAGTGCGCGCGGCTGATGTCCTGCTCCGACAGGTCGCTCTTGCCGACCCAGTCGTGCAGTTCCTTGCGCCACGCCAGGTAGGTTTGCAGGTAACGGCGGTACAGCGGGTTCTGGCTCCAGGCCGGGTCGCTGAAGCGGCGGTCGTCGCTGTCCGGTTGCAGGCCGGACTTGCCGAAGATCACGTCCTTGAGTTGCAGGCCGAAATGCGCGACATGCTTGGCACTGTGCAGGGGCTGCTTGATGGCCTGGCGCAGCACCATCCGGGCAGACGACAGCAGGTCCTTGCGGCGCAGGCCTATGACGGGGTTCAGCCCCAGGGTGTTTTCCGAGGCTTGGCGCTGCAGGTCATCGTTGTTCTTGTTACTCATCTACGACGCTCCGTTGTCCTGAGACGAGTACCGGGTTGGCTAGGGACGCTGCATAGCCAGGTGCCCGGTACTACTGCTCGGGTGACCAGTGATAACGAACTGCGGTCCTGCGGCCGGATGCATGACGGTGATGAGCCTTGCGGGTTTTTCTGCGTGTGAAGACAGCCTGCTTTCGCTCGCGACCTCTACATACCGGCCAGACCCTGCATGAAAAAACCGATGCAGGGAACTTGCCATCTCCATTGGTTACCCGACTTTCATCGAATGCGCAAGCCGGCCAATCGTTGGCCGGTGCCTGAGGCATTCAAGCAAATAGAATTAGAAAATGCGCTCTAAAACCCTAGAGTGCCGCGCTAGAGCATCAGTTTGATGACAGATTCGGAGGGGTCGCGGGATTTGCCGGCCTTGGCCAGTTCGTCGAGGTACTCGGCCCACAGTTGCGCCTGGCGCAGGCACAGTTGCTCCAGGTACTCCCAGGTGAACAGGCCGCTGTCATGGCCGTCGTCGAAGGTCAGCTTGAGGGCGTACTGCCCGGCGGGTTCGAGCTGGGTCAGGCCGACGCCAAGCTTGCCGTACTGCAGGATCGGGTTGCCGTGGCCCTGGACCTCGGCGGACGGGGAATGCACGCGCAGGAACTCGGCGGGCAGGTGGTACACCTCATCGGGCCCGTAGGTCAGGCTCAGGGTCTTGGAGGCTTTGTGCAGATTGATCGCGGTAGGCAGTCGGGACATAAAGTTCAGGGCCGCGAACGGCCCTGCCTGCAAGGGAGTTAGGCTTACAGAATATAACGAGACAGGTCTTCGTTCTGCGCCAATTCGCCCAGGTGGCTGTTGACGTAGTCGGCGTCGATGCGGATCGGCGTCTCGCTGTGGGCGCTGGCCAGGTCGCCGGCGCTGAACGACACCTCTTCGAGCAGGCGCTCGAGCAGGGTGTGCAGGCGACGCGCACCGATGTTCTCGGTCTTCTCGTTGACCTGCCAGGCGATCTCGGCCAGGCGCTTGATGCCGTCGGCGGCGAACTCGATGTTCAGGCCTTCGGTTTTCAGCAGCTCACGGTACTGCTCGGTGAGCGAGGCGTGTGGTTCGCTGAGGATGCGCTCGAAATCCTGCGGGCTCAGGGCCTTGAGTTCCACGCGAATCGGCAGGCGGCCTTGCAGCTCGGGCACCAGGTCGCTCGGTTTGCTCAGGTGGAACGCGCCGGAGGCGATGAACAGGATGTGGTCGGTCTTGACCATGCCCAGCTTGGTGTTGACCGTGCAGCCTTCGATCAGCGGCAGCAGGTCGCGCTGCACGCCTTCACGGGACACATCGGCGCCGCCGACGTTGCCGCGCTTGGCCACCTTGTCGATTTCGTCGATGAACACGATACCGTGCTGCTCGACCGCTTCCAGGGCCTTGGCCTTGAGCTCTTCCTCGTTGACCAGGCGCCCGGCCTCTTCGTCGCGCACCAGCTTGAGCGCTTCCTTGACCTTGAGCTTGCGGCTTTTCTTCTTGCCCTTGCCCATGTTGGCGAACAGGCTCTGCAACTGGTTGGTCATCTCTTCCATGCCCGGCGGCGCGGAAATGTCGACGCCGACCGCTTCGGCCACTTCGATCTCGATTTCCTTGTCATCCAGCTGACCTTCGCGCAGGCGCTTGCGGAACAGCTGACGGGTGTTGGAGTCGCCGGTGTTGACCGGGTCTTCGTTGAAACCGGTGCGTGCCGGCGGCAGCAGGGCATCGAGGATGCGCTCTTCGGCGGCGTCTTCGGCGCGGTGGCGCACGCGCACGATCTCCTGCTCGCGCAGCAGCTTGATCGCGGCATCGGCCAGGTCGCGGATGATCGACTCGACGTCACGGCCCACATAGCCCACTTCGGTGAACTTGGTGGCTTCGACCTTGATGAACGGCGCGTTGGCCAGCTTGGCCAGGCGACGGGCGATTTCGGTCTTGCCGACACCGGTGGGGCCGATCATCAGGATGTTCTTGGGGGTCACTTCAACGCGCAGCTCTTCGGGCAGCTGCATGCGGCGCCAGCGGTTGCGCAGGGCGATGGCGACGGCGCGCTTGGCGTCGTCCTGGCCGATGATGTGGCGATTGAGTTCGTGGACGATTTCGCGGGGGGTCATGGACATAATGGTCGATGGTCCTGTGGGCAAGTGTTCAGCGTGGGAAAGCCCGACCGTCGGGGCCGGGCGCCAGAACAGCTGAATTACTCGGCCAGGTCCTGCTCCTCGATGGTCAGGTTGTGGTTGGTGAACACGCAGATGTCACCGGCGATGTTCAGTGCGGCCTCGGTGATTTCGCGAGCCGACAGATCGGTTTTTTGCAGCAGCGCGCGCGCGGCAGCCTGGGCGTAGCCGCCGCCGGAACCCATGGCGATCAGGCCATCTTCGGGTTCGACCACATCACCGTTGCCGGTGATGATCAAGGAGGCGTCCTTGTTGGCGACGGCCAGCATGGCTTCCAGGCGGCTCAGGGAGCGGTCGGTACGCCATTCCTTGGCCAGCTCGACGGCGGCGCGAATGAGGTGGCCCTGATGTTTCTCAAGCTGGCCTTCGAAGCGTTCGAACAGAGTGAAGGCGTCGGCGGTGGCACCGGCGAAGCCGGCGATGACCTGGCCGTGGTACAGGCGACGGACCTTTTTGGCGTTGCCTTTCATCACGGTATTGCCGAGGGAAACCTGGCCGTCGCCGCCCATGACGACTTTGCCGTGGCGACGAACTGAAACGATGGTGGTCAAGGGAGAGTCTCCACGCAGCGAGGCGAAAATGCCTGATGCAGACTCATATGGGGGTGGGGGGAAATATTTCAACCTTCTGGGCCCCTTCGCTGGCAAGCCAGCTCCCACAGGTACTGCGCCGCATTGAAGGCCGGTGTTAATCCTGTGGGCGCTGGCTTGCCAGCGAAGGGCCGCGACGCGGCCCCGGCTTTACTCAGGCTTCGTGGCTGATATGCCCATCAACCAGGGTGTAGCGCACCGCGCCCGGCAGGCAGTGCCCGATGAACGGGCAGTTCTCGCCCTTGGAGCGCCACTGCTCGCCGGCCACGGTGGAGGCCTGCGGGTCGAACAGCACCACATCCGCCGCGCCGCCCACCTGCAGCGAGCCGGCCGGCAAGCGCAATGCTGCGGCCGGTCCGCTGGACAAACGCTGCAACAAAGTTGCGAGGTCGAGCAGGCCGTCTTCCACCAGGGTCATGGCCAGCGGCAGCAACAGCTCCACGCTGCTGATGCCAGGCTCGGTGGCGCCGAACGGCGCCAGCTTGGCATCGCGCTCATGGGGCTGGTGATGGCTGGAAATGGCCTGGATCACCCCGGACTTGACTGCTTCACGCAGGCCGTCGCGGTCGGCGCGGGTGCGCAGCGGCGGTTGCACGTGGTACAGGCTGGAGAAGTCGCGCAGCGCTTCGTCGGTGAGGATCAGCTGGTACAGCGCCACGTCGGCGGTTACCGGCAGGCCACGCGCCTGCGCCTGTTCGATCAGCCTGGCACCACGGGCGCTGGTCAACTGGCTGAAGTGCGCACGCACACCGGTCTGCTCCACCAGCAGCAGGTCACGGGCCAGGGCCACGGTCTCGGCGGTTTCCGGAATGCCCGGCAGGCCGAGGAAGCTGGCCATCGCGCCTTCGTGGGCCAGGCCACCCTGGGCCAGGTCGCGGTCCTGGGAGTGGAAGATCACCGTCAGGTCGAACGTTGCCGCGTAATCCAGCGCACGCGCCAGGGTACGGTTGTTGCCGAAACTGTTCAGGCCGTTGCCGAACGCCACGCAGCCGGCATCGCGCAAGGCGATCAGTTCTGCCAGTTGCTCGCCTTCCAGGCCCTTGCTCAAGGCACCGATCGGGTACACCTTGCTGTGGCCGGCCTCGCGGGCGCGGTCCAGAATCAGCTCGGTGACGGCCGAGGTGTCGAGCACCGGTTTGGTCTGCGGCGGGCAGCACAGGCTGGTCACGCCACCGGCTGCAGCGGCGCGGGTTTCGCTGGCGATGCTGCCCTTGCGGCTGTAGCCGGGCTCGCGCAGGGCGACGCTGAGGTCGACCAGGCCAGGCGCGGCCACCAGGCCGTTGGCGTCCAGCGTGCGCGCTGGCGTGAAGCCGGCCGGGGCGGCGCCGATGGCGATGATCTTGCCGGCGTCGATGTGCAGGTCGCTGACCTGGTCCAGGCCGCTGTTGGGGTCGATGACCCGTGCGCCGAGGATACTGAGGCTCACTGGGCGTTCTCCTGCTCGAATTGACGTTGCGCGGTCTGCCCGCTCATGGCCATGGACAGCACCGCCATGCGCACGGCGATGCCGTAGGTGACCTGGTTCAGAATCACCGAATGGGCGCCGTCGGCCACTGCCGACTCGATCTCGACGCCGCGGTTGATCGGCCCCGGGTGCATCACGATGGCATCCGGCTTGGCCCCGGCCAGGCGTGCGGTGGTCAGGCCGAACAGGCGGTAGAACTCGCCTTCGCTGGGCAGCAGGCCGCCGGCCATGCGTTCACGCTGCAGGCGCAGCATGATCACCACGTCGACGTCCTTCAGGCCCTGCTCCAGGTCGGTGTAGACCTTCACGCCATACTGCTCGATACCGATCGGCAGCAGGGTCTTGGGGCCGATCACGCGGATGTCCGGGCAACCCAGGGTTTTCAGCGCGAGCATGTTCGAGCGCGCCACCCGCGAGTGCAGGATGTCGCCGACGATGGCCACCGAAAGGTTCTCGAAACCGCCCTTGTGGCGACGAATGGTCAGCATGTCGAGCATGCCCTGGGTCGGGTGCGCATGGCGCCCGTCGCCACCATTGATGATCGCCACCTCCGGGCACACGTGCTCGGCGATGAAGTGCGCGGCGCCCGAGTCGGCGTGGCGCACCACGAACATGTCGGCGGCCATGGCTTCAAGGTTGCGCAAGGTGTCGAACAGGGTTTCGCCCTTGCTCGTCGAGGAGGTCGACACGTTCAGCGTGATCACGTCGGCCGACAGCCGCTGGGCGGCCAGTTCGAAGGTGGTGCGGGTGCGCGTGGAGTTCTCGAAGAACACGTTGCACACGGTCTTGCCGCGCAGCAACGGGACTTTCTTGACTGCCCGGGCGCCGACCTCGAGGAACGAGTCGGCGGTGTCGAGGATTTCGGTCAGCAGCTCGCGGGGCAAGCCGTCGAGCGAAAGAAAATGGCGCAGCTGGCCCTGATCATTGAGCTGCAGCGGGCGCTTGGCGTCGATTGGCGTCATCGCGGGGGACTCTTAAAGGGCGGAAGCGGAGGCGAGGTCCTGGCGCTCGAGCACGAGCGGCGCGGGGCCGGACAATTTTACCCGTTCATCGGCGGCCAGCGACAGGGTGGCACCCACCACATTTGGCCGGATCGGCAGTTCGCCGGCGTCCAGGTCCAGCAGGCATACCAGGGTCACGCTGGCCGGGCGGCCATAGTCGAACAGTTCGTTGAGGGCGGCGCGGATGGTACGCCCGCTCATCAGCACATCGTCTACCAGCACCAGGTGCTGGCCTTCGATCTCGAACGGCAGTTCGGAGGGGCGCACCTGCGGGTGCAGGCCGTTCTGGCTGAAGTCGTCGCGGTAGAACGAGACGTCCAGGGTGCCCAGCGGCGTGTCGTTGCCCAGCTCGGCAAGCAGCGCCTGGGCCACCCACACGCCGCCGGTGCGGATGCCGATGAAGCGTGGTTCGGCGATGCTGCGGCGGGCCAGGTGGGCGCGAAGATCAACGGCCATCTGCCGGATCAGTTCGGCGGGATTGGGTAGGCTCATGCGTGCTCCTCAAGAGGCCGGGGCAGGGGGCTGGCCCGGCGTGTAACCGATGATCGGGTTTACGCCTGTTCGGCGTGGGCGTCCAGCCAGCCCTGCAGCAGCAGCGCGGCGGCGATGGCATCCACCGGGTTGTCGCGGTAGCTGCCGCGCTGGCCGCCACGGGCCAGGCGTTCGCCCTTGGCCTCGAAGGTGGTCAGGCGCTCGTCGTGGGTGTAGGCCGGCACGTTGAAGCGGCCGTTCAGGCGCCGGGCGAACTTTTCGGCGCGCGCGCTCATCTCGCTGGGCGTGCCGTCCATGTTCAGCGGCAGGCCGACGACGATGGCATCGGGCTGCCACTCCTTGAACAATTTTTCCACCTGGGCCCAGTCCGGCACGCCGTTCTGCGCCTTCAGGGTGCACAGTTCGCGGGCCTGGCCGGTGATCACCTGGCCGACCGCGACGCCGATCTGCTTGGTGCCGTAGTCGAAGCCCAGCAACAGTTTGAGCGTGGCCATCAGGCGTGCCCCGCCTGGCTGGTGAGCAGGCTGAGCTTGACGCCCAGGCTGGCCGCGGCCGCTTCCAGGCGCTGATCGCAGGCCATGCCGAAGATGATTTCGGGGTCGAACGGGCAGTTGAGCCAGGCATTGTCGGCCAGTTCGGCTTCCAGCTGGCCGGCCTCCCAGCCGGCGTAGCCCAGGGTGATCAGGCTCTGTTCAGGCCCCACGCCGTCGGCGATGGCGAACAGCACGTCCTGCGAGGTCGACAGCGACAGCCCTTCCAGTTGCACAGTGGCCTGGAAGGTCTTGTCGTTGGTGTGCAGCACGAAGCCGCGGTCGGTCTGTACCGGGCCGCCGATGTAGATCGGCACGTGGATGCAGCGCGCCGGTGGGTCGGTGTCGGGGCGCAGCTGTTCGAGGATATCGGCCAGGTTCAGCTCCTGCGGGCGATTGACCACCAGCCCCATGGCACCGTGGGCGTTGTGCTCGACGATGTAGGTCAGGGTGTGGGCAAAGTTCGGGTCGGCCATGTGCGGCATGGCAATCAGGAACTGATGCTTGAGGTAACTCGGGCTGAGGTTTTTCATGGCTGATAGTGTGGCGGCGAGCGGGCAGGCTGACAAGGTGCTGGCAGCACCTTGTCCGCATGAATCGGGCTTTACTTGAACAGCGTGGCGACCTTGGCCGAATACACGATTGGCGATTTTTCGGCTTCACGCAGTACGTACTCGCGCACCGTCTCTTGTCGGGTTTCGGGGTACTGCGCCATGTAGGTCGGCGAGTAGGCCGGGGCCTTCAGGCTGGCACCCGCGGCGATCAGGGCTTTCACGCAGTCGGGGTTGTAGGCGCGGGCGGCTTCGAGCAGTGGCGTGCCGACGGAGATCCTGCCCTTCTGCTCATGAAAGGCGTCGATGTTGCCCTTTTTCAGCAGCAACGCGATGCGTTTGGCGGCTTGCGGGTCGGGCGTATCGTTCAGCGCCCACGGGCGCTGGCAGACAAAGTGCAAGGCGGTCCAGCCGGAGGTGGTGACCTGATAGGGGTCGGTGCCGGCGTCGATCAGCAGCTTGATGACGTCAAGGTTGCCGGCACCGCGGCCGGTCAGTGGCGAGAAGTCGCTGCCCAGCAGCAAGGTGGCATCGGCACCCGCGGCCAGCAGCAGTTTCACCAGTTCGGGCTGCGGGTAGGTGTGGCTACCACCGCTGGCGGCCAGTTCCAGAGGCGATGCGGATTTGCCGCGTGCAATCACATTCACGTTGGCGCCGGCCTTGATCAGGCTTTTGACCATTTTCACGTCGGCATCGGTGGCTGCCTGCTTGATCCGGTTGAGCGCGAACATCAGCAGGGTTTCGCCATTGGTATGGATCGGCGCATCGATGTCCTTGACCGTCGGGATCAACAGGTCGAGGGCGTCAGGCGTCTTGGTGTAGATGGCGGCAACCAGCGTCTGGGTGTCGGCGGTGGCGCCCTGGGACAATACCAGCTTTACCCTGGCCAGTTCCTCGGGCGTCTTGTAGTAGCCATAATCGCCGACGGCGTTGTACAGCGCCTTGGACAGCTCGGCGGTGTCGCGTGCGGAGCGGGTTTCGCCGGCTGCGGCAGTGGCGTACAGGGCCAGCACGGCCAGGGTGATACGCAGGGCAATAGCGGGGCGCGCCATCGGAGAGTCCTTTCGAGGGGGAATGCGGGCGCGCATCATCACCGCGTGGCCATTATTTTGCCATCGGGTGATCCCCTACCCGCCTCTCAAGCGGCCAAGGGCCTCAATTGCTCGACAGCCGGTCACCCCGCGCAAAGCGCCAGGTGCGCACGATCTCCAGCCGGTCGATGTCCGACAGGTCACCGGTAAACGGCGCGAACGGCGCTGCCAGGCGCACGATGCGCTGGGCCGCCTGGTCCAGCAGCGGTTGCCCGGACGATTCGAGCACCAGCACCTCGTACAGCGAACCGTCGTGGTTGATCGACACCAGCAGGCGCAGGTTGCCGTAGATCTGCTGGCGGCGCGCTTCATCGGGGTAGTTGAGGTTGCCGATGCGCTCGACCTTCTTGCGCCACTCATCCTTGTACCAGGCACCCTTGTCGCGCATGGTCGAGGCCGCGCTCAAACGGTGGATGCGCGGGCGCTTGGCGTACAGCTGCTGTTCGTTGGCCAGCTCCGCCTCGAGGCTGGCAATCTGGCTGGACAGGTCCGAGCTGTCGAACTGGGGCGTGGCCGCCTTGGGCTGCACCTTGGGCTGCACTTCCCTGGGCCGGGTCGGGGCTTTTTGCGGCGCGGGCGCCTGGGTCGCCACCACCGCCTTGGGCGGGGCAGGCTGGGGCGCCACTTCAGGCTTGGCCGCGGGGGGCGGCGTCACCTTGTTGATGGTGCTGTCCTGGAACGGCGCGACCTCGGTGGTCTTGGGCACCGCCTTCTTGTCCAGCGTGCCACTGCCCTGCTGGTTGTCCTGGGCCAGGTAATCAGCCTTTTTCGGCGGCGCTTCGCTCTTGAAGGTGGCCAGGGTGATGTCCATGGTGCGGCGAATTTCTTCGGGCTTGGCGAACGAAAACCCCAGCCCCAGGATCAGCGCCAGGTGCAGCAGCGCCGCCAGGAACAAGGTAAAACCCAGCCGATCCGCCGCGCGGACGCGGGGCGGAGCAAAGTCGGCAGGAACATCGGCAGGAAGCGTCATCGGTTATCCAGCAGCCGGGGCAGGGCCGGCGCAGCGGGGTGCCAGGTCGAAAATGGACCGGCATGATACCCCACAACGCAGGCCCGCCACTGCTCGGCGGTCAGCGCGCCTTGAGCTGGCGATCAATGGCGTCCATCAGCAGGGCGCCGATCTGCGTGCCGTAGGCATTGTCGATCTCGCGGATGCAGGTGGGGCTGGTGACGTTGATTTCGGTCAGGTGCTCGCCAATCACGTCCAGGCCCACGAACAGCAGGCCCTTCTCGCGCAGGGTCGGGCCCACCTGGGCGGCGATCCAGCGGTCACGCTCGGTCAGCTCGCGGGCTTCGCCACGGCCACCGGCCGCCAGGTTGCCACGGGTCTCGCCGCTGGCCGGGATGCGCGCCAGGCAGTACGGCACGGGCTCGCCATCGATCATCAGGATGCGCTTGTCGCCGTCCTTGATCGCCGGCAGGTAGGCCTGTGCCATGATCTGCTGGGTGCCCAGCGCGGTCAGGGTCTCGAGGATCACCGACAGGTTGGGGTCGCCTGCGCGGTGTCGGAAGATCGAGGTGCCGCCCATGCCGTCCAGCGGCTTGAGGATCACATCGCCATGTTTGGCGGCGAATTCGCGGATGATGTCCGGGCGTCGGCTTACCAGGGTGGGCGGGGTGCACTGCGGGAACAGCGTGGCGAAGAGCTTTTCGTTGCAGTCGCGCAGGCTCTGCGGGCGGTTGACCACCAGCACGCCGGCGGCCTCGGCCTGCTCCAGCAGGTAGGTGCTGTAGACGAACTCCATGTCGAAGGGCGGGTCCTTGCGCATCAGGATCACGTCCAGCTCGCTCAGCGCGCTGTCGACTTCGGCGTCGAGTTCGAACCAGTGCTCGGGGTCGGCGAACACCTTGAGCGGGCGCATGCGCGCGCGCGCCACGCCTTCGCCCTGGTACAGGTCCTGCTGCTCCATGTAGAACAGCGACCAGCCGCGTTCCTGGGCGGCGAGCAACATGGCCAGCGAGCTGTCCTTCTTGTAGGAGATCTGCGCGATGGGGTCCATGACAATCCCGAGGCGAACGCTCATGGGGGTATATCCTCTCGGCGGCGCGATGCCGCATTGGCTCGAATGAAAAGTGGCGTCAGGGTGGCGCCCGCGACGCTGGCGGTCAAGGGGAAAACGTCGCCTGGCAAGCCGTGAGGCCAGCCATGGCGCAGCCCGATGGAATGCACCCCCAGAGTGTGCTAAAAAGGCCTGGCACGTGGCCTGCAAGGCCCTTTCATGCGGTGGTAGAGCAATTATGGTACAGCCCGACACGGCGTTGAAGGTGATGGTGATCGACGACTCCAAGACGATTCGGCGCACCGCCGAAATGCTGCTCGCCGAAGCCGGCTGCGAAGTCATCACCGCGGTCGACGGTTTTGACGCGCTGGCCAAGATCGTCGACCACGTCCCTGGCATCATTTTCGTCGATGTGCTGATGCCGCGCCTGGACGGCTACCAGACCTGCCTGCTGGTCAAGCAGAACCGCGCCTTCAAGGACATCCCGGTGATCATGCTGTCGTCCCGCGACGGCCTGTTCGACAAGGCCCGTGGCCGCCAGGTGGGCTCTGATCAATTTCTGACCAAACCTTTCAGCAAGGAAGAACTGCTGGATGCGATCCGCGCCCATGTGCCGGGTTTCGCCGCAGAAGAACAACCCGCACCCTGACGCCGCAGCCGTTCTGGCAGCGGCGTCTTGCCTTTATTGGGGAACAGCATGGCTCGAGTTCTGATCGTCGATGATTCGCCGACCGAAATGTACAAACTGACCGGGATGCTCGAAAAACACGGGCATCAGGTGCTCAAGGCCGAGAATGGCGCCGACGGCGTTGCCCTGGCCCGCCAGGAAAAGCCCGACGCGGTACTGATGGATATCGTCATGCCTAGCATGAACGGCTTCCAGGCGACCCGCCAGTTGAGCAAGGACGACGCCACCAAGGGCATCCCGGTGATCATCGTGACCACCAAGGATCAGGAAACCGACAAGGTCTGGGGCCGGCGCCAGGGCGCCCGCGACTACCTGACCAAGCCGGTCGACGAAGACACCCTGATCAAGGTGCTGAACGGCGTTCTGCAGGGGTGACCACGCGGCCCATGGGCGACGCGCAGACCGCCTTCGAGCTGCTGCTCGAGATAGATCGGCGCTGCCGCCTGCTGGCGGCCGACCTGCCGTTGCAGGAAACCCGCCTGCAGACCTGGAGCGGCATTGGCTTTCGCGTGGCCGAGCACTGGTTCGTCGCGCCCATGGGCGAGGTGGCCGAGGTGCTGCAGGAGCCCAGGCTCAGCCGTATCCCTGGGGTCAAGCCGTGGGTGGCGGGGGTGTCCAACCTGCGCGGGCGCCTGCTGCCGGTGATGGACCTGTGCGGTTTTCTGGGCCTGGGCCTGTCGGTGCTGCGCAAGCAGCGCCGGGTGCTGGTGCTGGACCACGACGAACTGTTCGCCGGCCTGCTGGTGGACGAAGTGGTGGGCCTGCAGCATTTTCCGCTGCATGGGCTGGAGCTGTCGCCGCCCTTGCCGCTGCTGCCGGCCGCCGCGCCGTTCGTGCAGGGGCATTTCCAGCGTGAGCACTGCTGGGGGATTTTCAGCCCGTTCGCCCTGGCCCAGGCGCCAGGCTTTCTCGATGTGGCGTTGTAAAGGGATGCCAGACCTGTGACCACGTTCAAGACCCGCCCCTCCATCCAGGGTTCGCGCAGCAGTGCGCAGATCGCCGCCCTGTTCATCGTGCTGATCCTGTCGATCATCCTGCTGTTCGCCAATTTCGCCTACCTCAACACCCAGGCCAACTACGACAAGCAGTACATCGGCCATGCCGGCGAGCTGCGCGTGCTGTCCCAGCGCATCGCCAAGTACGCCACCGAAGCCGCTGCCGGCAAGGCGGTGGCGTTCAAGCTGCTCAAGGATGCGCGCAATGATTTCGAACAGCGCTGGGGTTACCTGAAAAAGGGCGACCCGGCCACTGGCCTGCCCCCTGCGCCTGCCGCCGTGCGTGGCGAGATGAACGCGGTGCAGCGTGACTGGGAGAGCCTGCGCACCAGCAGCGACGCGATCCTGGCCAGCGAGCAGACGGTGCTGTCGCTGCACCAGGTGGCGGCGACCCTGGCCGAGACCGTGCCGCAGTTGCAGGTGGAGTACGAGAAGGTCGTCGAGATCCTGCTGCAAAGCGGCGCCCCGGCCGGCCAGGTGGCCGTGGCCCAGCGCCAGTCGCTGCTGGCCGAGCGCATCCTCGGCTCGGTCAATACCGTGCTGGCCGGCGACGATACCGCGGTGCAGGCTGCCGACGTCTTCGGGCGCGACGCCAGCCGTTTCGGCCAGGTGCTCGACGGCATGCTCGGCGGTGCCCCGGCGATCCAGGTGACGCGCGTGCAAGACCCCGACGCCCGTGCGCGGCTGGCGGAGATCGCCGAGCTGTTCCAGTTCGTGGCAGGCTCCGTGGACGAGATCCTCGAAACCTCGCCCGAGCTGTTTCGCGTGCGCGAGGCCGCCAGCAGTATCTTCAGCCTGTCGCAAACCCAGCTCGACGAAGCCTCGCGCCTGGCCAGCGGGTTCGAAAACCTCGCCGCCGGGCGCACCCTCGACACCGTGGGTGGCTACGCGCTGGGCCTGCTGGCGCTGGCCTCGATCATCCTGATCGGCCTGGTGATGGTGCGTGAAACCAACCGCCAGCTCAGCGAAACCGCCGAAAAGAACGAGCGTAACCAGCAAGCCATCATGCGCCTGCTCAACGAGATCGAAGAACTGGCCGACGGCGACCTGACCGTCACCGCCTCGGTCACCGAGGACTTCACCGGGGCCATCGCCGACTCGATCAACTACTCCATCGACCAGTTGCGCGACCTGGTGGCCACCATCAACCTCAGTGCCGAGCAGGTGGCCAGTGCCGTGCAAGAGACCCAGACCACCGCCCACCTGCTGGCCAAGGCCTCCGAGCACCAGGCGCAACAGATCACCGATGCCTCGATCGCGGTGGGCGACATGGCCGAGTCGATCGACCGGGTCTCGGGGCACGCCTACGAGTCGGCCAAGGTGGCCGAGCGTTCGGTGGCCATCGCCAACAAGGGCAACGAGGTGGTGCACAACACCATCAACGGCATGGACAATATTCGCGAACAGATCCAGGACACCGCCAAGCGCATCAAGCGCCTGGGCGAGTCGTCCCAGGAAATCGGCGACATCGTGAGCCTGATCGACGACATTGCCGACCAGACCAACATGCTGGCCCTGAATGCTGCGATCCAGGCCTCGATGGCCGGTGAAGCCGGGCGCGGCTTTGCCGTGGTGGCCGATGAAGTGCAGCGCCTGGCCGAGCGTTCGTCGTCGGCCACGCGCCAGATCGAGGCGCTGGTGCGCGCGATCCAGGCCGACACCAACGAGGCGGTGATTTCCATGGAGCAGACCACCGCCGAAGTGGTGCGCGGCGCCCGCCTGGCGCAGGACGCCGGAGTGGCCCTGGCCGAGATCGAGGGCGTGTCGCAGACCCTGGCCGAGCTGATCCACAGCATCTCCGATGCCGCGCAGCTGCAAACCTCATCGGCCGGGCAGATCTCCCATACCATGGCAGTGATCCAGCAGATCACTTCGCAAACCTCATCGGGCTCGACCGCGACCGCCGAGAGCATCGGCAACCTGGCGCGCATGGCCAGCGAGATGCATCGTTCGGTCTCCGGGTTCACCTTGCCGCCAACCACGGAGCCGCGCTGATCTGGCGCGTGGGCATTATGGCTACTGAAGTGCGTATGGCTGACCGACACGACACGGTGGCCCTGGCCTGGGTCAAGGGCCCCATCGGCGAGTGCCTGGGCCTGGCGCGCCAGGCACTGGAACGTTACGCCGGCGCCCCGACCGACGCCGGCGCGCTGGAGGCGTTCAGCACGCCGCTGCACGCGGTGCGCGGCTGCCTGGTGATGCTCGAGCTCGAAGGCGCCAGCCTGCTCGCCGACGAAATGCAGGCCCTGGCGCTGATGCTGGGGCAGGGGCGGGTGGCCTCGCGCGGCGATGCGCTGGGCGCGCTGTTTCGCGCGCTGGAGCAACTGCCGCTCTACCTGGAGCGCCTGCGCAGCGCGCGGCGCGACCTGCCGCTGGTGGTGATGCCGCTGCTCAACCAGTTGCGCGGCGCACGCGGTGCCGAGCCGCTGGCAACGCCCGACAGCGGCCAGGGCTCGCAAGGCGCCGCTGACCTTGCCAACTTCGACACCTCGCTGGGCGCCCTGCGCGACCACTTCACCGCCGCGCCCGACCGCGACGCGATGCGTTCGGTGGTGCTGGCCGTGCGCGAGGACCTGGTGCGCATCAAGGAACGCCTGGACCTGTTCGTGCGTGGCGACCGCCAGCAGCTCGAGGCCCTGGCGCCGCTGCTGGCGCCGTTGCGCCAGATCGCCGATACCCTGGCGGTGCTCGGCTTCGGCCAGCCGCGCCGGGTGATCGTCGATCAGGTGACGGTGCTGCAGGCCCTGGCGCTGGGCCAGCGGGCGCCAGACGATGCGCTGCTGATGGATATCGCCGGTGCGCTGCTGTACGTCGAGGCGACATTGGGCGGCATGGTCGGCTCGATCGAGTCGCTGAGCCAGGCGACCCTGCCCGGCACCGACCTGGACGACATTCGCCAGCGGGTGCTGGACGAGGCCCACGGCGTGCTGCTGCAGGCCAAGGACCTGATCGCCGATTGCCTGGAGGCGGGCTGGGAGCGCCTGCGCCTGCAACCCTTGCCCGGGCTGTTCACGCAGATCCGTGGCGCCCTGGCGATGCTGATGCTGCCGCGGGCGGCGGCGCTGGTGCGTGGCTGCAACGATTATGTCGAGACGCACCTGCTGCAGGCCGAACAGTTGCCCGACAGCATCGCACTGGACCATCTGGCCGATGCGTTGTGCAGCCTTGAATACTACCTGCAATGGCTGAGCATCGATCCCCTGGCGGGCCTTGAAGGGTTGCTCGGGCGCGCCCAGGCATCGCTGGCTGCACTGGGCTTCCCGAGCCTGCCGCCGGCGTTGCCGGTGGCCCCGGCGGATGCGACCGAAGCGGCGCTGGACGATGACCTGCGCGAGATCTTCCTGGAAGAGGCCCGGCAGGTACTGCACCAGTTGCAGGTCCATTGGCAGCAGTGGCGGGCAGCGACCTCGGCGCGCGAGGTGCTGGTGGAAATGCGCCGCGGTTTTCATACCCTCAAGGGCAGTGGCCGCATGGTCCGCGCGCAGGTGCTGGCGGAACTGGCCTGGGCCGCCGAGCACTTGCTCAATCGCATGCTCGAAGGCCGCGTGCAGGCCAGCCGCGAGGTGCTCGCAGGGCTGGAGCAGGCCCTCGTGCGGCTGCCCTTGCTGCTGCTCGAATTCGCCAATGCCCAGACCCCGCCCCACGCCGATGTGGAGCGCCTGGCGGTACGTCTGCATGCGCTGGCGATGAACGACGCGCAGGGTCACAGTGCCCCGCCCGAGGCCATCGACCCGCAACTGCTGGACATCTTCCGTAACGAGGCCAGCACCCACCTGGCCAGCATCGATGAATTCCTGCTGGGGGCCGAGGCGCAATTGCCGGTGCCGGTCAGCGACACCCTGCAACGCGCCCTGCACACCCTCAAGGGCAGTGCAGCGATGGCCGGCGTGGTGCCGATCGCCGAGCTGGCGGGCGCGCTGGACCTGCTGGCGCGCGAGTTCAAGGCGCACCAGCTGGGCCTGGACCTGGACGAACTGTACCTGCTGCAAATGGCCGAGCCCCTGCTGCGCCGTGGCCTGGACCAGCTCGACAGCACCCCGCTGGCGCCCCTCGCCGGCGCGCAGATCCTCATCGAACAGATCGACCAGGTGGTCAGCGCCCGTCTGCAGGCCTTGCGCGATGCGCCCAGCCAGGGTGTGCGGGTACGCCGCGACCCGCAACTGATCGCCAGCTTCCTGGCCCAGGGCATGGATATCCTGCTGGATGCCGAGACGCTGTTGCAGCGCTGGCAGGAACACCCCGGCGAGCGTCAGGAACTGAGCGCGCTGCTGGATGAACTGACCACCCTGGGGCAGAGCGCGCACCTGGCCGACCTGTGGCAGGTGGATGAGCTGTGCGAGGCGCTGCTGGACCTGTACGGCGCGGTCGAGGAAAGCAGCCTGGCGGTCAGCGAGCGGTTTTTCCGGGAGGCGCAGTTCGCCCACGAAGCCCTGATCGATATGCTCGACCAGATTGCCGCCGGCCAGGAAGTGGACGCCAGCCCGCAGCGCCTGCACGCCTTGCGCGAGCTGCTGGACGAAGGGCTCGACCCGCAGGCCATGGGCCTGGTGCGCAGCCAGGGTGAGCCGCCAGGGGGGATCACCGAGCTGGCCCAGGCCACCCGTCAACTGCAGCACCAGGCGCTGGGCAGCGAGGTGGTCGAGCTGTTTCTGGAGGAGGCCCGCGATATTCTGGAGGGCGCCGACCAGGCCCTGGCGCGCTGGAGCGCCGACCCCGACAACGGCTCGGCGCTGGCGTCGTTGCAGCGCGATCTGCAAACCCTCAAGGGCGGCGCCCATCTGGCTGGCATCGGCGCGGTCGAGGTACTGGCGCAGGAACTCGAAACGCTTTACGAAGGGCTACTCGAGCGTCGTTACCCGCCGGGTTCGCTGGTGCTGGGCCTGCTGGGCGAAAGCCATGCCCTGCTCGGGCGCCTGTTCGAGCAGTTGCAGCACGGCGAGGCGCCGGCGCTGGTGGTGGAGCAGTTGGCTGCGTTGCGCGAGTTCCGTCATGCGGTGAGCGCGCCCCATGCGTCGGGCAAGGCCCTTGCGCCTGGCAACCAGGACGGCGACAAGGAGTTGCTGGAAATTTTCCTCGAAGAAGGCTTCGACATCGTCGAAAGCGCCGGGGCCGCGTTGCTGCGCTGGCAGGCCGAGCCGCGCAACGGGGTCGAGGTGGAAAACCTGCTGCGCGACCTGCACACCCTCAAGGGCGGTGCGCGCATGGTCGAGATCGCGCCGATCGGCGACCTGGCCCATGAACTCGAATTCCTTTACGAGCACCTGGCCGCCGGGCAATTGCAACCCAGCGCTGCACTGTTCAGCCTGCTGCAGAACTGCCACGACCGCCTGGCGCATATGCTCGATGCGGTGCGCCTGCACCAGCCACTGCATGCCGCCACCGCGCTGATCGACTACATCCGCAACTTCAGCAGCGCCGCGCTCAGCGACACGGCTGCCGCTGCACCTCAGGTCGAGGCGGTGCCTGCCGAAACGCCAGCGCCGACCCCGGAGCGCGCACCGGCCGACATGGTCAAGGTGACCGCCGAGCTGCTCGACGACCTGGGCAACCTGGCGGGCGAGAACTCGATCATCCGCGGGCGCATCGAGCAGCAGGTGAACGACGCGCAGGTCGCCCTGAGCGAGATGGAAACCACCCTGGAGCGCATGCGCGACCAGTTGCGCCGGCTCGACACCGAAACCCAGGGGCGCATCCTCAGCCGCCAGCAGAGCGAAGGCGACGCGCTGGGCTACGATGATTTCGACCCGCTGGAAATGGACCGCCATTCCCAGCTGCAGCAGTTGTCGCGCGCGCTGTTCGAATCGGCCTCGGATCTGCTCGACCTGAAGGAAACATTGACCGTGCGCGCCCACGACGCCTACAGCCTGCTGCAACAGCAGGCGCGGGTGAACAGCGACCTGCAGGAAGGCCTGACGCGCACCCGCATGGTGCCGTTCGAACGCCTGGTGCCGCGCTTGCAGCGGGTGGTGCGCCAGGTGGCCAGCGAGCTGGGCAAGCAGGTCGAGCTGGTGGTGGGCAACGCTGAAGGCGAAATGGACCGCAGCGTGCTCGAACGCATGGTCGCACCACTGGAACACATGCTGCGCAACGCGGTGGACCACGGTATGGAAACCCGCGAAGCACGCCTGGCTGCCGGCAAGCCGGAGCAGGGCACGATTGCCTTGAACCTGCTGCACGAAGGCGCCGACATCGTCATCGAGATGACCGACGATGGTGCCGGGGTGCCACTCGACGCGGTACGGCGCAAGGCGATCAAGCGGGGCCTGCTGGACCCGGCCACCGAACTCAGCGACCACGAGGTGATGCAGTTCATCCTGCAACCGGGGTTCTCCACCGCCGAGAAGATCACGCAGATTTCCGGGCGCGGCCTGGGCATGGACGTGGTGCACGAAGAGGTCAAGCAACTGGGCGGCTCGATGGTGATCAACTCGGTGCCGGGCAAGGGCGCGCGCTTCCTGATCCGCCTGCCGTTCACCGTGTCGGTCAACCGTGCATTGATGGTGCACTACGGCGAGGAGCAGTACGCGGTGCCGCTGAACACCATCGAGGGCGTGGTGCGTGTACCGCCGGCGGAGCTGGAAGCCTGCTACCAGCAAGACCCGCCGCACTACCGCTATGCCGGGCACCGCTACGAATTGCGCTATCTCGGCCACTTGCTGCAGGGCGAGGTGCAGCCGCGCCTGCTGGGGCAGAGCCTGCCGCTGCCGGTGCTGCTGGTGCACGCGCACGACCAGCAGTTCGCGGTGCAGGTCGACAGCCTGGCCACCAGCCGTGAAATCGTGGTCAAGAGCCTCGGCCCGCAGTTTGCCGGGGTGCACGGGCTGGCCGGGGCCACGCTGCTGGGCGACGGCCGGGTGGTGCTGATTCTCGACCTGCTGGCGCAACTGCGTCGCCTGCACCTGCAACTGTCGACACTGGCCGGTGGCGGTGCCCGCCCACGCATCGAACCGCATCCGGGTGCGCTGGCGCGGCCACTGCTGGTGCTGGTGGTGGATGACTCGGTCACCGTGCGCAAGGTCACCGGGCGTCTGCTGGAGCGCCACGGCATGAACGTGCTCACGGCCAAGGACGGTGTCGATGCGATGAGCGTGCTGGCCGAGCACCGTCCCGACGTGCTGCTGCTGGACATCGAGATGCCGCGCATGGACGGCTTCGAGGTGGCCACCCAGGTACGCCAGGACCCCCGCCTGAAGGACTTGCCGATCATCATGATCACCTCGCGCACCGGCCACAAGCACCGCGACCGGGCCATGGCGATCGGCGTCAACGACTACCTGGGCAAGCCCTATCAGGAATCGGTGCTGCTGCAGAGCATCGCCCGCTGGAGCACTCCGCATGCTTGAACAGACGTCGCGCAACAGCCGGCGCAATACCCTCACCGGACTGCTGCTGCCCTTGAGCGACCGTTGCCTGGTGTTGCCCAACGTGGCGGTGGCCGAGTTGATCGGTTACCAGGCGTGCACTGCATTGCCCGACCAGCCGGCCTGGTTGCTCGGCTGGATCGACTGGCGCAGCCAGCGCTTGCCGCTGCTCAGTTTCGAGGCGGCCTGCGGTGGTCACACCCAGGTCGGCGAGCGTGCCCGTATCGTGGTGCTCAATGCCTTGGGCGATACCCCGCGGCGTTTCTTCGCCCTGCTGGTGCAGGGTATCCCGCGCTCATGCAAGCTCGACAGCCAGCTCAACTACGTCGACGTGCCGCTGGCGGCACTGGAGCTGGCGGCGGTGCAGGTGGGCGAGCAGGTGGCGCGGGTACCCGACCTGCCAGGCCTGGAACAGCTGTTGCAGACGGCTGGCGCCTAGGACCAACAGCGTAATGCAACCGACGCTGTGCTTGTGTAGGGTGGGGGCACGAATCACTCTGAGGAGGACCTGGTTGCATGTACCACGGTGAACGTTTCAATGCCTGGACCCATCTGGTCGGCGCGGTGCTGGCCGGTATCGGTGCGGTCTGGTTGCTGGTGGTCGCGGCGTTGCAGGGCGACCCCTGGAAAATCGTCAGCCTGTCGATCTACGGCTTCACGCTGATGCTGCTGTACAGCATCTCCACGCTGTACCACAGCGTGCGCGGGCGGGCGAAGGTGATCATGCGCAAGCTCGATCATCTGTCGATCTACCTGCTGATTGCCGGCAGCTATACCCCGTTCTGCCTGGTGAGCCTGCGCGGGCCGTGGGGCTGGAGCCTGTTCGGGGTGGTGTGGGGGTTGGCGCTGATCGGCATGCTGCAGGAGATCAAGCCGCGCTCGGAGGCGCGCGTGCTGTCGATCGTGATCTATGCGGTGATGGGCTGGATCGTGCTGGTGGCGGTCAAGCCGTTGCTGGCCAGCCTGGGCACGGCGGGGTTTGCGTGGCTGGCGGCGGGCGGGGCGTTCTATACGATCGGCATCATCTTCTTCGCCTATGACAGCCGCTTTCGGCACTGGCATGGGATCTGGCATCTGTTCGTGATTGCCGGGAGCCTGCTGCATTTCATCGCGATTTTCTTCTACGTGCTGTAGCGGATGTGAGGGCCCCTTCGCTGGCAAGCCAGCTCCCACAGGTTTATGCAAACGGCACAAAAGTCTGTGGGAGCTGGCTTGCCAGCGAAGGCCGCGCCGCAGTCTAGAAGTCGCCCCACAGCTGCTGCGCCACCGCCAGCGCCACCACCGGCGCGGTCTCGGTACGCAACACCCTCGGCCCCAGGCGCGCGGCATGAAAACCCGCCGCCCTGGCCTGCTCCACCTCGGCCTGCGACAACCCACCCTCGGGGCCGATCAGAAACGCCAGGCTGGCCGGCCTGGCATGGCTCAGCAGCGGTTCGGCGACCGGGTGCAGCACCAGTTTCAGGTCTTCGTCGCAGGCCTTGAGCCAGTCGGCCAGCAGCACTGGCGAGGTGATGGTGGGCACCGTCGAGCGCCCACACTGTTCGCATGCGCTGATCGCCACCTGGCGCCAGTGCGCCAGGCGCTTGTCGGCACGCTCGTCCTTGAGGCGCACTTCGCAGCGCTCGCTGACGATCGGAGTGATCAGGTTGGCGCCCAGTTCGGTGGCTTTCTGGATGGCCCAGTCCATGCGTTCGCCACGGGACAGGCCCTGGCCCAGGTGCACGTGCAGCGGCGATTCGGCCTGGCCGGGCAGGGCCTGGTCGAGCGTGACGCGCACGCTTTTCTTGCCGACTTCGAGCAGTTCGCCCAGGAATTCCTGGCCGCTGCCGTCGAACAGTTGCACGGCATCGCCCGGCGCCATGCGCAGCACGCGACCGATGTAGTGGGCCTGGGCCTCAGGCAGGTCGTGTTCGCCCAGGCTCAGGGGGGCGTCGATGAAGAAGCGGGACAGTCTCATCTTGGAACTCTGAATATGCGTTGAATGTGCGGGCGTCTTCGCTGGCAAGCCAGCTCCCACAAGGACAGCGTTGATCCCTGTGGGAGCTGGCTTGCCAGCGAAGCTGTTTAGCCCGGATCGCGAAAATCGGGATGGAAATCGGCCGGCACTGCCACGCTCACACTGCTGCGCGCAGCGATGTCGATACCCTCGCTGGCCACCTCGGCCAGAAAATCGATCTGCTCGGGGGTGATCACATACGGCGGCAGCAAGTACACCACGCTGCCCAGCGGCCGCAACAGCGCACCACGGGTCAGGGCGTGCTCGAACACCTTCAGGCCACGGCGTTCCTGCCAGGGGTAGGCGGTCTTGGTGGCCTTGTCCTGCACCATCTCGATCGCCAGGGCCATGCCGGTCTGGCGCACTTCGGCCACGTGCGGGTGATCGGCCAGGTGCGCCGTGGCCGTGCCCATGCGCGTAGCCAGGGCCTTGTTGGCCTCGATCACGTTGTCCTGCTCGAAGATGTCCAGGGTCGCCAGCGCTGCCGCGCAGGCCAGCGGGTTGCCGGTGTAGCTGTGCGAATGCAGGAACGCGCGCAGGGTCGGGTAGTCGTCGTAGAACGCGCCATACACCTCGTCGGTGGTCAGGCAGGCGGCCAGCGGCAGGTAGCCGCCGGTCAATGCCTTGGACAGGCACAGGAAGTCGGGACGGATGCCGGCCTGCTCGCAGGCGAACATCGTGCCGGTACGCCCGAAGCCCACCGCGATCTCGTCATGGATCAGGTGCACGCCATAGCGGTCGCACGCCTCGCGCAGCAGCTTGAGGTAGACCGGGTGGTACATGCGCATGCCGCCGGCGCCCTGGATGAGTGGCTCGACGATGACCGCGGCGAGGGTGGCGTGGTGTTCGGCCAGGGTCTGCTCCATGGCGGCGAACATCGTGCGCGAGTGGTCTTCCCAGCTCACGCCCTCGGGGCGCAGGTAGCAGTCCGGGCTGGGCACCTTGAGGGTGTCCAGCAGCAGGGCCTTGTAGGTTTCGGTAAACAGCGGCACGTCACCCACCGACATCGCCGCGATGGTCTCGCCGTGGTAGCTGTTGCTCAGGGTGACGAAGCGCTTCTTGTCCGGCTGGCCCTTGTTGAGCCAGTAGTGGAAGCTCATTTTCAGCGCCACTTCGATGCACGACGAGCCGTTGTCGGCGTAGAAGCACCGGTTCAGCCCTTCGGGCGTGAGCTTGACCAGGCGTTCCGACAGCTCGATCACCGGCTGGTGGCTGAAGCCTGCCAGGATCACGTGCTCGAGCTGGTCGACCTGGTCCTTGATGCGCTGGTTGATCTTGGGGTTGGCATGGCCGAACACGTTGACCCACCAGGAACTCACCGCGTCGAGGTAGCGCTTGCCTTCGAAGTCCTCCAGCCAAACGCCTTCGCCGCGCTTGATCGGGATCAGTGGCAGGTGCTCGTGGTCTTTCATCTGGGTGCAGGGATGCCACAGGACCTTGAGGTCACGTTCCATCCACTGTTGATTCAGGCCCATGGGCTCTCTCCTGGCGACGCGGGTTCGGGTAACCGCGCAAGCCTATGCAATGCGTGGGGGCAGGACAACCCATAAGGCACAATCGGTGCGGGCATTAGTGGCAGGCCCGACGGGCCTGACGTATCCTTCACCCACGTTTTTTCCGGGGTGTTCGCCCCGCATTTTCTGCCTTTGATCCGGAGTTCGCCGAATGTCTGCTGGTTGGCTGCGCGCCTGCGCGCTGGTAATGATAGGGCTGTTCAGCGCGGGCGCCGTCGCGGCTGCCAAGCAGCCGACGGCCATCGTCGTCGGGGGCGGCCTGGCCGGTCTCACCGCCGCCTATGAGCTGCAAAACAAGGGCTGGCAGGTGACCCTGCTGGAAGCCAAGCCGGGCATGGGCGGGCGCTCGGGCCTAGCCACCAGCGAGTGGATCGGCAACAGCAAGGCCCAGCCGACCCTCAACCAGTACCTGGACACCTTCAAGCTGACCACGCTGCCGGCGCCGGAGTTTGTGCGCACGCCTGGCTACCTGATCGATGGCGAGTATTTCAACGCTGCCGACCTTGCCACCCGGCAGCCAGCCACGGCCGAAGCCCTCAAGCGCTACGAGAAGACCCTCGACGACCTGGCGCGCTCGATCAGCGACCCGCAAAACCCGGCTGCCAACAGCACGCTGTTCGCCCTTGACCAGATCAACGTGTCCAACTGGCTGGACAAGCTGCAACTGCCGGCCACCGCGCGCCAGCTGGTCAACCAGCAGATCCGCACCCGCTACGATGAGCCCTCGCGCCTGTCGCTGCTGTACTTCGCGCAGCAGACTCGCGTGTACCGCGGTGTGAATGACCGCGACCTGCGTGCCGCCCGCCTGCCTGGCGGCAGCCCGGTGCTGGCGCAGGCCTTCGTCAAGCAACTGAAGACCATCAAGACCAGCTCGCCGGTCAGCGCGATCATCCAGGACAAGGACGGCGTCACCGTCAAGGTCGGCGCCGTGGGCTACAGCGCTGACTACGTGGTGCTGGCGGTACCGCTGCGCGCACTGGCCAGGATCCAGATGACCCCGGGCCTGGACAACCAGCACCTGGCGGCGCTCAAGGGCACCAACTACGGCTGGCGCGACCAGCTGATGCTCAAGTTCAAGACCCCGGTATGGGAAAGCCGCGCACGCATGTCCGGCGAGATCTACAGCAACACCGGCCTTGGCATGCTGTGGATCGAGCCGGCACTCAAGGGTGGCGCCAACGTGGTGATCAACCTGTCCGGCGACAACGCACGCCTGCTGCAGGCGTTCGGCGACAAGCAGATGGTCGACCAGGTGCTGATCCGCCTGCATGCGTTCTACCCGCAGGCACGTGGTGCGTTCACCGGCTACGAGGTGCGTCGCTACAGCACCGACGCCGGTACCGGTGGTGCCTACCTGGCCTATGGTCCAGGGCAGATCAGCAAGTTCTGGCGCCTGTGGGAGCGCCCGGTGCAGCGCATCGCGTTTGCCGGCGAGCACACCGACGCGCTGTACCCGGGCACCCTGGAGGGCGCGCTGCGCAGCGGCCAGCGCGCGGCCGAGCAGGTAGTGGGCATGTCCCAGGGCAAATCCTTCGACCCGGCCAAGGTCGCGCCCGTGGCGGCCGGTGCGGCAGTGGCGGCGGTAGCTGCGAAGGACGCCGGCAAGGGTGGGTTCTTCTCCAACCTGTTCGGTGGTTCGTCCGACAAGGCGGCCAAGGCGGCGCCGGTGAAGAAGGAAGAGGGCAAGCCCGGTTTCTTCTCGCGGCTGTTCGGTGGCGGCGACAAGCCCTTGGAGAAAGCAGCGGTGAAGCCGGTTGAAGCGGCGCCAGCGCCAGCGCCTGCGGCGGCCCCGGCATCTGCTGCGGTTGCGCCAGTGGCCAAGGAAGCGCCGGCCAAGGCTGCGCCAGCCAAGAAGCCAGCGGCCAAGGCCCAGCCGGTGAAAAAGCCGGCGGCCAAGCCAGTGGCCAAAAAGCCTGCTGCCAACAGCCAGGCCAAGACGCAGTAATGCGTTGAGCCTTTCGCTGGCAAGCCAGCTCCCACAGGTATCGCGTTGCTTTCAAGGCTTGCGCTATACCTGTGTGGGCTTGCCAGCGAAGGGGCCACAGTAAATCCTACCCGCCAAGTTAATGTTTCCTTAACCTGCTCGTTACACACTAATCATCATATTTCTCGATCTTTCAAAGCGAAATTTTCCGCTTTAATTCGATAGATAACCGTTTAGTCTTGAGCACAGTTCTTACAGGGAAACACGGCAATGCAACTGCGCAACTCTCCTTCGCGCTACGGCGTGATCAGTATCGTCCTGCACTGGGGTGTGGCCCTGGCGGTCTTCGGCCTGTTCGGCCTGGGGCTGTGGATGGTCGGGCTGGACTACTACAGTTCATGGCGCCATACCGCACCGGACTTGCACAAGAGCATCGGCCTGACCCTGCTGGCGATCATGCTCGGCCGTGTGCTGTGGCGCTTCATCAGCCCGCCGCCGCCGGCCCCGGCCAACCACGGCGCGCTAACCCGCTTCGCTGCCAAGGCCGGCCACGGCCTGCTGTACCTCGGCCTGTTCGGTGTGATGATCACCGGTTACCTGATCTCCACCGCCGACGGTGCCGGTATCCCGGTATTCGGCCTGTTCGAGGTGCCGGCCCTGATCAGCGGCCTGCCTGACCAGGCGGACGTTGCCGGCGAAATTCATTTCTACCTGGCCTGGGGCCTGGTGATCTTCGCCGGGCTGCATGGCCTGGCAGCCCTGAAACACCACTTTATTGACCGTGACGCGACCCTGATCCGCATGCTGGGCCGCAAAGCTTGATGTTCAACCTCAACTCCAAAGGAATAGAAGTAATGTTGAAAAAGACTTTTGCCGCTCTGGCGCTCGGTACCGCCCTGTTCACCGCCGGCCAGGCCATGGCCGCCGACTACACGATCGACAAGGAAGGCCAGCACGCTTTCATCGACTGGAAAATCAGCCACCTGGGCTACAGCTACGTCCACGGCACCTTCAAGGACTGGGAGGGTACCTTCAGCTGGGACGCAGCCAAGCCTGAAGCCAGCAAGATCGCCGTCGACGTGAAGACCGCCAGCCTGTGGTCCAACCACGCCGAGCGTGACAAGCACATCGCCAGCGCCGACTTCCTGGACGTGAAGAAATTCGCCGACGCCAAGTTCGTCTCCACTGCCGTCAAATCCACCGGTGCCAAGACCGCTGACGTGACGGGCGACCTGACCTTCCACGGCGTGACCAAGCCGGTGACCTTCAAGGCTACCTTCAACGGTGAAGGCAAAGACCCATGGGGCGGCGAACGTGCTGG
This sequence comes from Pseudomonas aegrilactucae, assembly GCF_019168305.1. Taxonomy (GTDB): domain Bacteria; phylum Pseudomonadota; class Gammaproteobacteria; order Pseudomonadales; family Pseudomonadaceae; genus Aquipseudomonas; species Aquipseudomonas aegrilactucae. The sequence goes on along the minus strand of NZ_JAHTBI010000093.1, from coordinate 147 downwards.
CTTCAACGCCAAGACCACGCTGAACCTGAGCGACTTCGGTGTCAAAGGCCCAGGCCCTACCTCGCAGACCGTAGACCTGGACATCTCGCTCGAAGGCGTCAAGCAGAAGTAATGGCCTGACCGATAAACAACAACGCCGCCCCTAGG
>NZ_JAHTBI010000092.1 GCF_019168305.1 Pseudomonas aegrilactucae | reverse complement strand
GGCGGGACCGTGTGTGATGCGCGCGCTGCGGCGATTTCTTGAGCATAAAAAAAGCCCCGCCAACGATGGCGGGGGCCTTTTGCTGTCTCAGACGCCGATCAGGCAATCAAAGCCTGACGCGTACGATCAATCACCGCCTGCAGCGGCTCTGCACTCTCGTACTGCTCCGGGTACAAACGCTCGCTGTGACGTGCGATGCCATGTTCATTGACCAGGGTAAAACTGAAGCTACCCTTGCGTGCCGCATGGATCATGCAGTTCAACGGGGCAAATGCCTGGCTAAGGGTGCTAATGGCAGCCTGAGTATGGATAGATGTATTCATAGTTATTAGGTGTTCCTGCAAAAGACACAGCATCAGAGCCGTGTTCATATAAAACGTTCCAGTAACGCAAAGCTTTAGGGCTAGAGCGAAGAACCTGACTGGAACAGGGCAGCCAGAGGTAAGCGCATTGATAGTGTGGCGCTAGGGCTGACTGGTAGGTACTAGGATGACAGGCAACACGCCAGGGCTAAGGTTCTGCGCCGCTGTGTGAAGATCCTGTTCAATCTGCAGGGTGGCTCGCCAAGTAGGTAATGGTTACCTGTGGAGCCATCAAGTGGGCCGGTCCTGGTTTCAACAGGTGCTGTTCCGTTGTCGGAGCAGGACGCTGCAAGGACTGCTTTGGCCAGAATTGAGTTTCAGCTTGGTACTAACGCTGGCAACACTACATGACTTCAGAGCGCTTGGCAACTCTTTGTACTTTTCGTGCGGCTAGCCGGCCAGTATGTCGCGTTCGAGGCGTTGTGTGAAGAGGGTAGACGCTGTCGACAAGACGCTGTCGGCCCGTTTTCGTGCGCCCGAATGCCTTGCTTTGGGGCGGCTGTCCACACCTGAAGCGCGGGGTGTAAATACGCCGCTACACCCGGTCAACGCCACGCAGATGCCTAGGTTGGAAATACAAGTCAATGAAAAAAAACACTTTTTTTAGCTGGTGAAAAAATCGTCAGTTTGAGCGCGGGCCCCATTCTATCGGGGTTTGCGGGGTGTCGACGGGGGTTGTCCACCGAGTTATCCACAGCTTCTGTGGATTGTCCCGAGCGCTTGCTCTAGCACGGGCGTGCCAGCTTTGCGGGAAGTGTCTGACAATCGCTGGCAGGAACCTGGCGGCGGATGAGAGCGGTGCCATGACGTCAAGAAAAAAACGTCGCTGGCAAGAAAAAAAACTGTCGAAATCGGCCGGGCCATGCACGAATATTTCCGGTAGAGTGGCGCGCCTCTCGAGTTGCCTTCGCCGTTTTTTATGAAGTTTCGCAGCAAAATTCCCGCTTCCGACACCCAGCCTTGCCCTGTCGAGCCCCGACGGTTCTCGTTGAAGGTGGCCCTGTGGCTGCTCGACAGCCCACGCCTGGGCGACAACCCCAACGTCAAGCATTTCGCCGGGCGGCTGCTCAAGCAGCCCGCGCGCCAAGGCGTGGTGGTTGCGCAAAGCCGCCTGGGGCAGATGCTGTGCCGCGATTGTGGCAATGCCCGCGACCGCCGTATCGGCCACGAGCTGCTGCGCCAGGCGGCGCGCGCCGGTGACCGACGCGCCCAGCTTGAATACGGCCGGTTGTGCGCTCAACCCCAGGTCAACGAGCCTGCACAGGCACGCCACTGGCTGGAGCAGGCCGCCGCACAGGGCTCGCAAGAGGCTCATCGGCTGCTCAGGCAGCTGGTGGGTGACTGATTAATGGCGCAGGGCTGTTAAGCTCTGGGGGATTTCCTTGGGGGTGAGCATGCTGTCTATTGCGGCAATGGATCTGACCAGCATCGTGCTGGGTGTTTTGGTGGCAGCGCTGCCGGCGCTGGCCCTGGTGCTGCGTGCTCAACGTCAGTTGGCCAGCCAGCAGGCCGCGGCGGTGCTGTTCGAGGAACGCCTGAGCAGTGCGTTGCTGGCACAGGAGGGGCTGACCGCACAGCTGGATGCCAGCCGTGACGAGATCAGCGACCTCAGCCAGGCCAATTCGGCCAAGCAGGCCACCCTGGCCGCGCAGGCCCGTGAACTGGAGCTGTTGCAGATCGAGCGCGACAACGCGCGTGATGCCGCGCACGCCTGGAACCTCGAACGCAGCGCCCGCGAGGCCGAGCTGCGTCGCCTCGATGCGCAGTGTGCCGGGCTCACCGCCGAGCTGCGCGAGCAACAGGACAGCCATCAGCAACGCCTGAACGACCTGCAGGGCTCGCGCGACGAGCTGCGCGCCCAGTTCGCCGAAATGGCGACCAAGATCTTCGATGAGCGCGAGCAACGCTTTGCCCAGACCAGCCAGCAGCACCTGGGCCAGTTGCTCGACCCGCTCAAGGAGCGCATCCAGTCGTTCGAAAAGCGCGTCGAGGAAAGCTACCAGCAGGAAGCCCGCGAGCGCTTCTCGCTGGGCAAGGAGCTGGAGCGCCTGCAACAACTGAACCTGCGCCTGAGCGACGAGGCCACCAACCTGACCCAGGCACTCAAGGGCCAGAAGACCCAAGGCAACTGGGGTGAGCTGATCCTGGAGCGCGTACTGGAGCACGCGGGCCTGGAAAAGGGCCGCGAGTACCAGACCCAGGTCAGCCTCAAGAGCGCCGATGGCGAGCGCTTCCAGCCGGACGTGCTGATCATGCTGCCGGGCGACAAGCAGGTGGTGGTCGACTCCAAGGTCAGCCTCACGGCCTACCAGCAGTACGTCAACGCCACCGAGACCGACGTGGGCCAGGCCGCGCTCAAGCAGCATGTACTGTCGCTGCGCAACCATGTCAAAGGGCTGTCGGGCAAGGATTACAACCGCCTCGAAGGCTTGCACAGCCTCGACTTCGTGCTGTTGTTCGTGCCCATCGAAGCGGCATTTTCGGCGGCGTTGCAGGCTGAACCCAACCTGTTTCAAGAAGCCTTCGACCGTCAGATCGTGATTGTCAGCCCCACCACCTTGCTCGCGACCCTGCGCGTGATCGACAGCCTGTGGAAGCAGGAGCGTCAGAGCCAGAACGCCCGCGAGATTGCCGAGCGTGCCGGCTGGCTGTACGACAAGTTCGTGCTGTTCATCCAGGACCTGGACGAACTGGGCAACCGCCTGCAGCAGGTCGACAAGGCCTATGCGGCGGCGCGCAACAAGCTCTGCGAGGGCCGCGGCAACCTGATCAGCCGCAGCGAGCAGCTCAAGTTGCTGGGCGCCCGCGCCAGCAAGAGCCTGCCGGCCGACCTGCTGGAACGGGCCATGAGCGGCGCCGAATCAGCCGCCGAGGGCCTTACTGCACCAGGCTCAGATGACGATTGAGCAGGGCGCGCAAGGCCGCCGGCTTGACCGGCTTGCTCAGGTAGTCGAGGCCGGCGGCATGTACCCGCGCCACTGTCTCGCTGTGGCCGTCGGCGCTGATCACCACGCCCGGCACCGGCTCGCCCAGGCGCGTGCGTAGCCAGGCCATCAGCTCGGTGCCGGTATCGCCATCGTCCAGGTGGTAGTCCACCAGCGCCAGGTGCGGGCGCAACCCCTTGTCCAGCAGCGCCGCGCATTCGTCGCGGTTGCGCGCCGTGGACACCTGGCAGCCCCAGCGACTGAGCAGGCTGTTCATGCCGATCAGGATGCTGTCTTCGTTGTCCACGCACAGTACCTGCAAGCCCGCCAGCGGCTGGCCGGCCTGTTCTGCCGGTTTGGCCTGCGCCGCACTCGCCGCGCTGGCCAGCGGCACGCTGACGCGGAACACGCTGCCCTTGCCGCTCCAGGAACGCACCTGCAGCGGATGCCCCAGCACCTTGCACAGGCCGTCGGCAATCGCCAGGCCCAAGCCCAGGCCTTTTTCGGCGCGGGTCTGGTGGCTGTCCAGGCGTTTGAACTCCTCGAATATCACCTGCAGCTTGTCGTCGGCAATCCCGGGGCCGCGGTCCCACACTTCCAGCCACAGGCGGTCCTGGTGGCGGCGCATGCCCAGCAGGATCGGGCTTTTGCCGTAGCGGAAGGCGTTGGTCAGGAAATTCTGCAGGATGCGGCGCAGCAGCTTGATATCGCTGTGTACCCGCAGCTTGCTGCCGCGCACGCGAAAATCCAGGCCTTGCTGGCGGGCCAGTACCTTGAATTCCGCGCCCAGGGCATCGAACAGCTCGCTGAGGGCGAACGGCTTGGTGTCGGGGTTGATCTTGCCGTTCTCCAGGCGCGAGATGTCGAGCAGGTCGCTGATCAGCTCTTCGGCCGAGCGCAGCGAGCTGTCCAGGTGCTGCACCAGTTGCTGGGCATCGCCCGTCAGGCCGTCTTCCTGATGCGAGAGCGCAGCGGAGAACAGCCGGGCGGCGTTCAGGGGCTGCATCAGATCATGGCTGACGGCGGCCAGGAAGCGGGTCTTGGATTTGTTGGCCGCCTCGGCGTGGCTCTTGGCTTCGGTCAGCGCCAGGTTCAGTTGCGACAACTCATGGGTACGTTCGGCCACCCGCTGTTCGAGGCCTTCGTTGGCATCCTTGAGCGCCTGTTCGGCTTCGCGGAACGGGGTGATGTCGGTAAAGCTCATGACAAACCCGCCACCTGGCATCGGGTTGCCGATCAGCTCGATCACCCGCCCGTTGGGGAACAGGCGCTCGGAAGTGTGCGCGCGGCCCTGGCGCATCCAGTGCAGGCGCCGCGCCACGTGCACCTGGGCCTCGCCCGGGCCGCACAGGCCGCGCTCGGCGTTGTAGCGAATGATATCGGCAATCGGCCGGCCCACACTGATCAGCCCGTCGGGGTAGTTGAACAGCTCCAGGTAGCGGCGGTTCCAGGCCACCAGGCGCAGCGACTGGTCGACCACGCTGATGCCCTGGCTGATGTTCTCGATGGCGCCTTGCAGCAAGGCGCGGTTGAACTGCAGCACTTCGGAGGCTTCGTCGGCGATGCGCACCACATCTTCGAGCTGCATGTCGCGGCCTTCGATGGCCGCCTTGACCACCGCGCGGGTCGACGAGGTGCCGAGCACGCCCGCCAGCAGGCGTTCGGTGTGCTCGATCCATTCGCCGTCGGCGTTCTGGTTGGGGTTGAAGCCCTTGCCCTGGCGGTAGGCGAAGCGGATGAAGCTCTGGCGCGCGCGTTCCTCGCCGACAAAGCGCGCGGCCAGGTGCAGCAGGTCGTTGATCTGCACCGCCAGCAGCGAGCGGCTGTTGGGCCGCGCGCTGGTTTCCTGGCCGATGAAGCGCCCGGCCTGCCAGTGTTCCGAGACCCGCGTACGCGACAGGATCGAGACCCAGGCGAACACCGTGAAGTTGCCCGCCAGCGACAGCACCACGCCCTGGGTCAGCGGTGTGATCGGCAGGTTCAGCGGGTTGCCGTGCAACCATGCCAGCCCCGGGAACAGCTCCAGCGACCAGCCCACGCTGTGCGCAGCGATCGGCAGCACCAGGGTGTAGAACCACAGGAAGGTACCGGTGGCCAGGCCCGCGAACACGCCGCGGCGGTTGGCCTGTTTCCAGTACAGTGCGCCGAGCATGGCCGGGGCCAGTTGGGTGACTGCGGCGAAGGCGACCTGGCCGATGGTGGCCAGGCTGGCGGTGGAGCCGAGCAGGCGGTAGCTCACATAGGCCAGCAACAGGATCACCACGATGGTCACCCGGCGCACCGTGAGCATCCAGTGGCGGAACACCTCGAACGGGCGCTCGGCGTTGTTGCGCCGCAGCAGCCAGGGCAGCAGCATGTCATTGGATACCATGGTCGACAGCGCCACCGCTTCGACGATGACCATGCCGGTGGCCGCCGAGGCGCCACCGATGAAGGCCAGCAGGGCCAGTGCCGGGTGCGCCTCGGCCAGCGGCAGGCTGATCACGAAGGAGTCCGGCAGCACCGAGCCTGGCAGCAGCATCTGCCCGGCCAGGGCGATCGGCACCACGAACAGCGCGGCCAGGATCAGGTAGCCGGGGAACACCCAGCGGGCCAGGCGCAGGTCCTGCGGCTCGATGTTTTCCACCACGGTGACGTGGAACTGACGTGGCAGGCAGATGATCGCCATCATCGCCACGCCGGTCTGCACGATCATCGACGGCCAGTTGATGGTTTCCTGCCAGTAGCCTTCCAGGGCGGGTGCCAGGCGCGCCTGGCTGAACAGGTCGGCGAAGCCGTCGTACAGGTTGAAGGTGATGAAGGCGCCCACGGCAAGGAAGGCCAGCAGCTTGACCACGCCCTCGAAGGCGATGGCCAGCACCATGCCGCGGTGGTGTTCGGTCACGTCCAGGCTGCGGGTGCCGAACACGATGCTGAACAGCGCCAGCACCAGCGAGACCACCAATGCGGTGTCTTGCACACGGCTGCCGGTGGCGTCGGCACCCGCACCGATCAGCAGGTTGACGCCAAGCACGATGCCCTTGAGCTGCAGGGCGATGTAGGGCAGCACGCCCACCAGGCAGATCAGCGCCACCACCACCGCCAGCGACTGCGACTTGCCGTAGCGCGCGGCGATGAAGTCGGCGATGGAGGTGATGTTTTCCTGTTTGCTGATCAGCACCATCTTCTGCAGCACCCAGGGCGCGAACAGCAGCAACAGCACCGGCCCCAGGTAGATCGGCAGGAACGCCCACAACTGCTCGGTGGCCTGGCCGACCGCGCCGAAGAAGGTCCAGCTGGTGCAGTACACCGCCAGTGACAGGCTGTACACCCAGGCGCGCAGGCGTGGTGGCAGCGGTGTGCTGCGCCGGTCGCCGTAGAAGGCGATGGCGAACATGATGGCCATATAGACCAGGGCGACCAGGGCAATCAGCCCACTGGACAGCGACATGACAACTCCGAACGAGAAAACGGTAACGGCCAACCACGATCAATCAGTCTGGCACGCCGTTCTCGGTTCGTCAGCGCCGACGAAGGTCGCAGTGGCAGAGCGTCGCAGGATCAGTGGTGCGCCCCTTGCGAAGGGCGTGATGTCATCCTATATAGGCTAAACAGATAACAGTTAGAGAAATTACCCGTTATATCGATATTCCGGCCAGTTGTAAGATCGAATTCACCCCATCAGGGGACCGGAGACGACCCTTATGACCTGTGCAAACACTGCCCATCCGCTTCGCCCGCTGAGCCATCTGGCTCACCCGCGTGAAGTGATTCGCCAATTCACCCCCAACTGGTTCGCCGCCACCATGGGTACCGGTGTGCTGGCCCTGGCGTTGCCGCAGGCGCTGCCGGCCTTGTTCGGTGTGGCCGAGGCACTGTGGGTGTCGAGTATCGCCCTGTTCGTGCTGTTCAGCGTGCTGTACGGCGCGCGTTGGGTCATGTTCTTCGACGAGGCGCGCCGCATCTTTGCCCATTCCACGGTCTCGATGTTTTTCGGCACCATTCCGATGGGGCTGGCAACGCTGCTCAATGGCGCGCTGGTGTTTGGCATCGCACGCTGGGGCGACGGCATCGTGCCGTGGGTCGAGGCGCTGTGGTGGTTCGACGTGGCGTTGGCCTTGCTGTGCGGGGTGGCGATTCCGTACCTGATGTTCACCCGCCAGGAACACAGCATCGACCAGATGACCGCGGTATGGCTGTTGCCGGTGGTGGCGGCCGAGGTGGCGGCGGCCAGCGGTGGCCTGCTGGCCCCGCACCTGGTGGATGCGCATCAGCAGTTTCAAGTGCTGATCACCAGCTATGTGCTGTGGGCGGTGTCGTTGCCGGTGGCGTTCAGCATCCTGACCATCCTGATGCTGCGCATGGCGCTGCACAAACTGCCGCCGGCGAGCATGGCGGCGTCGAGCTGGCTGGCCCTGGGGCCGATCGGTACCGGGGCGCTGGGCATGTTGTTGCTGGGGGGCGATGCCCCGGCCATCTTCGCCGCCAACGGGCTCGGCAGCCTGGGCGAGATCGCCCGCGGGCTGGGCCTGGTAGCAGGCATCGTGCTGTGGGGTGCGGGGGCCTGGTGGTTGCTCACCGCGGTGTTGATCACGCTGCGCCATCTGCGCGAGGGCATGCCGTTCAACCTGAGTTGGTGGGGCTTCACCTTTCCGCTGGGCGTGTATGCACTGGCAACCCTGAAGCTGGCCGCGTGGCTGCACCTGGGGTTCTTCGTGGTGATGGGGCATGTGCTGGTGGTGGCGCTGGCAGGGCTGTGGCTGCTGGTGGCCAGCCGCACACTGGCGGGGGCGTGGCGTGGTGAGTTGTTCGTGTCGCCTTGCATTGCGGGGTGTCCGTCCAGCGAGCGGCGTTGAGCTTTTCGCTGGCAAGCCAGCTCCCGACAGGGTTTTGCGGCGCTCTCATAGCGTGTGGGAGCTGGCTTGCCAGCGAAGGGGGCGTCACGATCACTTGCATTTACCTGAGCAACTGTGGCTTTTTGCGTACCAGGTTCCTCCAATCACAAAGCCTCACTCAGGACCATGGACGATGAGTCACCCCTCACAGTTTGCCCTGCTGCAAAAACGGCGCTTCCTGCCGTTTTTCGTCACCCAGTCGCTGGGGGCGTTCAACGACAACCTGTTCAAGCAGTCGCTGATCCTGGCCATCCTCTACAAACTGAGCCTGGGTGCCGACGGCACCTTCCTGGTCAACCTCTGTGCGTTGCTGTTCATCCTGCCGTTCTTTCTGTTCTCGGCCCTGGCCGGGCAGTTCGGCGAAAAATTCGCCAAGGACGCGCTGATCCGCACGATCAAGCTGGCCGAGATCGTGATCATGGGCGTGGGCGCCGCCGGCTTTCTCTATAACCACCTGTGGATGATGCTGCTGGCACTGTTCGCCATGGGCACGCACTCGGCGCTGTTCGGCCCGGTCAAGTATTCGATCCTGCCCCAGGCGCTGCGTGAAGAGGAGTTGGTCGGCGGCAACGGCCTGGTGGAAATGGGCACCTTCCTGGCGATCCTGGCCGGTACGATCGGTGCCGGGGTGATGATGTCCAGCACCCACTATGCGCCGCTGGTGGCCAGCGCCGTGGTGCTGGTGGCGGTGCTCGGTTACCTGGCCAGCCGCGCGATCCCGCGTGCGGCCGCCTCCTCGCCAGAGCTGAAGCTGCAGTGGAACATCTTCACCCAGACCGTCGCGACCCTGCGCATGGGCCTGAAACAGACCCCAGCGGTGTCGCGCTCGATCGTGGGCAACTCATGGTTCTGGTTTGTCGGCGCTATCTATCTGACGCAGATTCCGGCCTACGCTCAGGAATGGATGCACGGCGACGAAACCGTGGTCACCCTGATCCTGACGCTGTTCTCGGTGGGCATCGCGGTGGGTTCGCTGCTGTGCGAGCGCCTGAGCGGGCGCAAGGTGGAGATCGGTCTGGTGCCGTTCGGTTCGTTCGGCCTGACGGTGTTCGGCCTGCTGTGGTGGTGGCACTCGGGGGATATCCCGGCGGCTGGCGCGCCCTATGACTGGCTGGCCCTGCTGGGCATGAGCAAGGCCTGGTGGATCCTGCTGTCGATCATGGGCCTGGGGATTTTTGGCGGCTTCTATATCGTACCGCTGTACGCGTTGATCCAGTCGCGCACCCCCGAAGACCAGCGTGCCCGGGTGATCGCTGCCAACAATATCCTCAATGCGTTGTTCATGGTGGTGTCGGCCGTCATCACCATGTTGTTGCTGGGCGTGGCCAAGCTGAGCATCCCGCAGCTGTTCCTGGTGGTGTCGCTGTTGAATATCGCGGTCAACACCTACATCTTCCGTATCGTGCCCGAGTTCAGCATGCGCTTCATGATCTGGCTGCTCAGCCATTCCATGTACCGTGTCGAGCACCGCGACCTGGACAGGATTCCGGATGAGGGCGCAGCCCTGCTGGTGTGCAATCACGTGTCGTTCGTCGATGCGCTGCTGATTGCCGGGGCTGTGCGCCGGCCGATCCGCTTTGTCATGTACTACAGGATCTACCGGTTGCCGGTGCTCAACTTCATCTTCCGCACCGCTGGCGCCATCCCGATTGCCGGGCGCAACGAGGACCTGGCCACCTACGAGCGGGCGTTCGAGAAGATCGCCGCGTATCTGGCTGACGGTGAGCTGGTGTGTATCTTCCCGGAAGGCAAGCTGACCGCCGATGGCGAGATCGATGCGTTCAAGGGGGGCTTGAGCCTGATTCTGGAGCGCACGCCCGTGCCGGTGATCCCGCTGGCGCTGCAAGGGTTGTGGGGGAGTTTCTTCAGTCGTGACCCGGCCAAGGGGTTCCTGCGCCGGCTGTGGTCGCGGGTGACCCTGGTGGCCGGCAACGCCGTGCCTGTGGAGGCGGCGCAGCCGGCGCTGCTGCGCGAGCGGGTCAGCGAATTGCGTGGTGCCTCGCGCTAGCCAGCAGGGCCTGGGTCAGCTGGCGCTGACCTTGAGCCCGATCAGGCCGATGACGATCAGCGCAACGCTGCCCAGGCGCATCAGCGCCATGGACTCGCCGAACAGGATGATCCCGGCGATCACCGTGCCCACTGCACCGACACCGGTCCAGATCGCGTAGGCGGTGCCCAGTGGCAGCTCTTTCATGGCCAGGCCCAGCAAGCCCAGGCTCACCGCCATGGCGGCAACCGTCAGCACGGTGGGCAGGGGGCGGGTAAAGCCGTCGGTGTACTTGAGGCCGACGGCCCAGCCGACTTCGAACAGGCCGGCGAAAAACAGGATGATCCAGGACATGCGGTGTACTCCATCGAGTGATGGGGCCGTCCCCGGGTCGGTCACGCAATGCGTCGTGAGGTCGTCCTCACAGTGCGCACTATAGTGCACATTTCCTCGCCGGGGGGCAAGCAGGGGTCAGCGCGTGGCATCGACCTGTTCAGGGGCTGTGGTCGGCTCTTCCATGCGCCGGAACCAGGTCGAGAGTAGCGCACCGGAGATGTTGTGCCACACGCTGAACAACGCGCTCGGCACCGCAGCCAGGGGCGAAAAGTGCGCACTGGCCAGTGCCGCGCCAAGCCCGGAGTTCTGCATGCCGACTTCCAGTGCCAGCGATTTGCGCTGCGCCAGGGGCAGCTTGAACAGCTTGCCGGTGAGGTAGCCCAGGGCGAAGCCGAAGGTGTTGTGCAGGATCACCACGGCCATGATCAGCAGGCCCGACTCGGCGATCTTGGCCTGGCTGGCGGCCACCACCGCGCACACGATCAGCACGATGCTCACCACCGACACCAGTGGCAGCACCTGCACGGCCAGTTGCACGCGGGCGCCGAGCAGACGCTGGGCGAGCACGCCGAGCACAATCGGCAGCATCACCAGTTGCAGGATCGACCAGAACATCTCCATGAACGAGACCGGCAGCCAGGCCGAGGCCAGCAGCCAGATCAGCGCCGGGGTCAGCAGCGGGGCGAGCAGGGTGGTGACGGCGGCGATGGCCACGGCCAGGGCCAGGTCGCCCTTGGCCAGCCAGGCCATCACGTTGGAAGAGGTGCCGCTTGGGCAGCAGCCGACCAGGATCACGCCGACGGCGATCTCTGCGGGCAGGTGGAACAGCTGGCACAGCAGCCAGGCCATCCCCGGCATGATCACGAAGTGTGCGACCACGCCCAGCGCCACGCGCCAGGGTTGACGGAACACGGCGGCGAAGTCGTCGACCTTGAGGGTCAGGCCCATGCCGAACATCACCAGGCCCAGCAGCGGCACGATGGCCACCTTGAGGCCGATGAACCAGGCGGGCTGGAGGAAGGCCAGCAGGGCGAACAGCAGCACCCACCAGGCGAATGTATTGCCGACGAAGCGGCTGAGGGCGGCGAGGGCGCGCATGGGGGGCTCCTTTTTATTATCGGTGGCCCCATCGCGGGTCAAGCCCGCTCCCACAAGGAATGCAGCGACCCTTGGGGGGCGGGCTTGAGCCGCGATAGGGCCCGCAAGGCGTCTATCTATTGAGAGTGAATCAGATCCCCTGCGGGATCTCCTCGCCACCCAGCGCTTCGAACAGCGCCGGCAGGAAGTCGCCGAAGGTCAGCATCATCAGGGTGAAGCTGGCATCGAGCTGGCCCAGCGCTTCTTCACCGCCATCTTCCTCGGCCTGATCCTGCAGCAGTTCTTCGAACTTCAGGCGCTTGATCACCATCTTGTCGTCGAGCACGAACGACAGCTTGTCCTGCCAGGCCAGCGACAGCTGGGTGACGATTTTGCCGGTACCCAGATGCAGCTGGATCTCGTCGCTGGTCAGGTCCTGGCGCTTGCAGCGCACGATACCGCCGTCTTCGTGGGTGTCGCGCAGTTCGCATTCGTCCAGTACATAGAAGTCGGGCGCCGCTTTCTGTTCCTTGACCCAGTCGGTCAGGGTCGCGCTTGGCGCGATCTTCACGGTCACCGGGCGCACCGGCAGCGAGCCCATCACTTCACGCAGGGTCGACAGCAGGTCTTCGGCGCGCTTGGCGCTGGCCGAGTTGACCAGCACCAGGCCCTGCTTGGGGGCGATGGCCGCGAAGATCATCGAGCGACGGATAAAGGCGCGCGGCAGGAAGGCCTGGATGATCTCGTCCTTGATCTGGTCGCGTTCCTTCTTGTAGACCTTGCGCATCTGCTCGGCTTCGATCTCGTCGATCTTCTCCTTGACCGCATCGCGCACGACGCTGCCTGGCAGGATGCGTTCTTCCTTGCGTGCGGCAATCAGCAGGAACTCGCCGCTGACGTGCACCAGGGGGGCGTCCTCGCCTTTGCCGAACGGCGCGACGAAACCGTAGGTGGTCAACTCCTGGCTGGCACACGGGCGCGCGGGCTTGGTGGCCAGCGCAGTTTCCAACGCCTCGGCGTCAAACTGAATGTCCTGGGTCAGGCGGTAGGGCAGCAGGTTTTTGAACCACATGGGTCGAATCTCTCCTCGGTACATAAGGAGGGCATTATTCTCCGAGCGGCGTCTCCAGGCCAAGCCCGCTAAGTCATTGGAAGGCCTGAAAAATTATTTTAAAAAAGTGCTTGCCAGAGTGTGAGGTGCTCCGTAGAATGCGCGCCACACCGAGACGAAGGGTGATTAGCTCAGCTGGGAGAGCATCTGCCTTACAAGCAGAGGGTCGGCGGTTCGATCCCGTCATCACCCACCACTTCTCAGTGTATCGCGCAGCGGTAGTTCAGTCGGTTAGAATACCGGCCTGTCACGCCGGGGGTCGCGGGTTCGAGTCCCGTCCGCTGCGCCATATCTTAGCTTCAGGGCCCACTGAACTCCCTGAAGCCACAAACGAAGCGACCTTAGGGTCGCTTTTTTTGTGCCTTAAATTTGACCTTCCGCCCGTCAGTGCGGGGGGCATCGACATCGGTATTGGCTTCGCGCCATAACGAACAAGGCGCCGTGAGGGCGCCTTGTCGGTAAAGCCCTGTCCTGGGTTACCAGTTGTAGGTCACGTCTGCGGTCATGGTGCGACCTTCGCCGTAGTAGCAGTCCATTACACCATTGCACGCCGCCACGTATTTCTCGTCCGTGAGGTTCTGCAGGTTGGCCTTGAGCTTCACGCCCTTGACGCGCAGCGGCGATTTTTCCAGGTCATACGACACCATCGCGTCATACACCGTGTAGGACGGAATCTGGAAGGATTCTTCGGCATAGTCCGAGCCGTAGCTGCTGCTCACGTAGCGCGCACCCAGGCCCACCCCGAAGCCGGCCAGTGCGGTGGCAATGTCGAAGTCGTAATTGACCCACGCCGAGGCGGTCAGCGGTGGCTGCATGGCCAGGGTTCGGCCTTCACGGCTGTCGTTGATGCTGCGCCACTTGATCTGGTTGCGCGATACGGCAGCCAGCACGCGCAGGTTGTCGGTGACATTGACCTTGCCTTCCAGTTCTACACCGCGTGAACGAACCGAACCGCTCTGCACGGTGATCTCCGGCCTGACGCGGTCGCTGGTCAGCATGTTGTCCTGGTCGATCTGGTAGGCAGACAGCTGGATGAAACCGTCGATGGACGCAGGCTCGTACTTGACCCCGACTTCGTACTGTTTACCGTTGGTCGGTTCGAACGGCGAGCCGGTGCTGTCGACGCCGGACAGCGGCAGGAATGATTCGGCGTAGCTCACGTACGGCGTGATGCCATTGTCGAAGCCGTAGCCCAGGCCTGCTCGCGCGGTGAATTTTTCATCCTTCGAGTTCGTGTGCCCGCCGTTCAGCGGTGTCTTGTTGTCAGTCTCGGCAACGTCGTATCGACCGCCCAGGGTCAGGAACCATCGGTTCCAGCGCAACTGGTCCTGAACGTACAGGCCGGTCTGTTCGATGGTGTTGTCCCAGCGATGAGGCTGGGCAAAGGTGAGCTCGCTGCCATACACCGGGTTGTAAAGATCGATGCCAGGGGCGCGGCGGTCATAACGGCCGAGGAATTCGGAGTTGAAGTGGTAGTAGTCCACGCCCAGCAGCAGGGTGTGCTCCAGCTCGCCGGTGGTGAACTTGGCCTGGGCGATGTTATCGATGCCGTAGACCTTGTTGTGCTGTGCCCAGTCCACCCCGTAGCGGTTTGCCTGATAGCTGAAGTCGTTGGCACCGGTGACCGGGTTGGGGCCGAACGCGTAGCCGTGCAGCGGCGCTACATAACGGTCGTTGAGGTCGGCGTAACGCGCATTCTGCTTGAGGGTCCAGATGTCGTTGAGTTCGTGGGCGATCTCGTAGCCGACCACGAACTGCTCGCGGTCGTACTTGTTCAGGCCCGGTTCGCCGATGAACAGGCTGCGGCTGATTCGTCCGTTGGCGGTGCCGTACACCGTCCCCTTGGCTGGCAGGCCCTGGGCTTCCGGGGTGTCGCGGTCTTTCTGGTACTGGCCGAATACGGTGACGGTGGTGCGGTCATTGACCAGCCAGGTCAAGCTCGGCGCCAGCAGCATGCGATTCTGGTTGGCGTAGTCGATCTGCGAGTCGCTGTCGTTGACGACCCCGGTCAGGCGATACAGGAATTGCCCCTGGTCGTCGATCGGCCCACCAAGGTCGAAGGCACCGTACTTGCGGTCATGGCTGCCGCCACCGATGACCACTTCATGCAGGGGCGTGGCCGTCGGGCGCTTGCTCACCATGTTGACGATACCGCCAGGCTGGTTCTGGCCGTAGAGTACCGACGCCGGGCCTTTGAGCACTTCGATGCGCTCAAGCGTGTAAGGGTCGATCTGCAGCGAGCCGCCGGTGCTGCCGCCGCTGTAAGGCAGGTGCAGGCCGTCCAGGTACAGCGGGGTAGGGGAAAAGCCACGGGAGGTGGGCTCGTCGAACACTTTTACCCGGTCGGCGAAGCCGCCCCCGGTCATGCCGGCGGTGTAGCGCAGGGCCTCGGTAACCGATTGGGCACCGCGCATCTTGACTTCGTCCTGGGTGATGACGTTGATGGTCTGCGGGATCTCGCTCAGCGCGCTATCGGTCTTCGAGCCGGTGGCGCTGCGTTTTGCCACGATCCCGGCGACCGGGCCGTACGCCGATTCGACCGACTTGCCGTCGATGGCCGTGGCGCCCAGTTGCACGGACGCCTCGCCCGCAGGCAGTTTTTCCAGCACCAGGGTCTGACCGTCCAGCATCTGCCACGTATGGCCGCTGCCTTGCAGCAACTGGTCCAGCGCCTGGCCCAAGGTGTAGGCGCCCTGCAGGGCGGGACCGGATCGGCTGGCAAGGTCGTTGGAGTTGAACACCAGCCGAACGTTGGCCTGGTCAGCCAGTTGGGTCAGCATCCTGTCGAGTGGCTCGGACGCCAGGTTCAGGGTCAGACGGCTGGAGGCTTCAGCGGCCTGGGCCACCGGCAGGGCCAGCGGCATCCCGCCACACAGGGTCAGAGCGATGGCCAGCGTCAAGGTACGGCCGCTGAGCGGAAAAGTGTTGGAAGGCGCCTGCATTGAAATCGTCCGTCATCAAATGTTGGTAAGGAAGCGATATTTATGAGAAGTATTCGCGTTCAAAACCAACGACGATTCACTACGCCCAACCTTGCCAACAAAATGCGGATTTATTTTCCTTCGCTGTTTTCGGCGTTCATCACCAGCGTCAGCCACGGCAGTTGCACGACCTGCAGTGGCTGGGTGCGCGCCAGCGTGCTGAACATCGCTGGCCCGTCGTCCAGGTTGAACACCCCGCTTACGGCAGTGCTCGGCAGACGCCCCGTCACCATCAGTGCCCCCGGCACATAACGCCCGATTTCGGTCACCACCTCGTCCAGCGGGCGCCGATTGAAAATCAGCTTGCCTCGCTGCCAGGCGGTATCACTGGCCACGTCCAGCGGGCGTGTCGCGGACGGCGGCCGGCCTTCGGCATAATCCAGCTGTTGAGACGGTTCCAGGCGCGCACTCTTGCCGCCGGACGTCACTTGCACGACGCCCTCGCTGACACCGACCTGTACGTGCGCCTTGACCAGATTGACGTCAAACCGGGTACCCAGTGCCTGGGCCGTCCCCCCGGCGGCATGTACCACGAAGGGGCGCGCCGGGTTCTTGCTGACCTGGAACAGCGCTTCGCCTTTGATCAGGTCTATATCGCGGCGCGTCGACGAATAGCGAACCGAGAGTGCGCTGGCGCTGTTCAGCCAGACCTCGCTGCCGTCCTCGAGCACCAGGTGCCTGCGCTCGCCCACGGCTGTAGCCTGGTCTGCCGTGTACACCTTCAAGGGCTGGCCCAGACTGGTCACGGCCAGCAGCGCCACCCCGGCTGCCAACGCAGCCCATCGCAGGCCTCGGGCAGGGCGCTTGAACGCGGGCGGCACGAAGGCTTGCGCGGTAGCCGTCTGCGGCAATCCCTGCCACATCTGCTCGGCCAACCGGGCGGCCGCTTCGTGCGCCGGGCTGCGCTGGCGCCACTGCCGGAACGCGGCATGATCCGACTCGCTGGCATTCCCTGACATCAGCATCACCCACTGCTCGATGGCGTGATCCTCCAACTCGACAGAGGCTGCTTGGGGATGGATAGGTTTAGTCATGATAAGGGGCTGCTGAAACCGTCAGAGGGGGCATACCAGGCATTCTAAATACATTCCGACTGACGTAGCCAATCGCGGCAATGGCGCATGGCCTGCACGATGTACTTGCCCACGGTGCTTTCGGAGACCTCCAGACGCACGGCGATCTGCGCATGGGTCAAGCCTTCCAGGCGGTTGAGCAGCAAGGCCAGGCGCGCCTTGCTGGGCAACTGGGCCAGGCTCTTGTCCAGTTGTTCGATCGCCTCGGCCGCCAGGAACTGCTTCTCTGGAGACGCCAGCGGGTCGCAGAACTCATGGTTGTCGCAGTCGTTGTCGTGCAGCGCCGAGCGCCGCTGTTCCTGGCGCAGGCGGTCGATGGCAAGGTTGCTGGCGACGCGGAAGACGAAGGCCCGCGGCTCGAGAATCTGCGCCGTGTCGGACAGGCTGGCCAGGCGCAGGTAGGTATCCTGAGCCACATCCGCGGCCTTCTCCACATTGCCCATGCGCCGCGCAAGGAACGCCAGAAGATCGGCGTAATGCTCCTGGAAAGCGCTGACCAGCGGGTTGACGGCGGAGGTGGGCGTGGACATCCGTTCTGCTCATGGGGCGTGATGTGCAAGCTTATCTCAAATGAGAATTACTATCATAGATGTTTTGCGTGCAACGCAGGCGCTCATTGGATAAGCGTCAGAACGCTCGCCATGACAGGGGCTGTGAAATCATCGGCCTTGAACATGTTGGCCTGGATTGTCAGCCCTTCTATGCAGATAAAGATCAGCGCCGTGTGTTTCTCGACGTCCCTGGCGCCCATTTCGTTCAGGCACCGTCGGACAAGGTCTTGAATGGCTATTTTGTGGTTGCGCATGATGGTGGTGAAGGCTGGCACCGAGTCGCCGAATTCTTCGCAGGCCTTGATGAAAATGCAGCCATTGAAATCGGGCGCTTTAAACCAGCGACGGTGCCACTCGAAAATGGCCTGTATTTTTTCGGCGCCGCTGGCGTGTTGACCCACGTAGCTCGAAAGGTCTGCCATGAACAACTCGTCACGCAGCTTCAGGGTCGCCTCGATCAATCCCTCCTTTGTGCCAAATTGCTTGTACAGGGTCATTTTGGCCACACCTGACTCAGCAATGATCCTGTCTATCCCGACACCCGCATAGCCATGGTGAGAGAACAGCTTCAGGGCAGTGATGAGAATTTCGTCGCGTTTTGTCATGCGTTATTCCTATTAAAAATATATAGCCAATAGTTATTATCAATTTTTATGCGCAGTAATGGCACGTATAGTGGCGGCCGCAATACAGACAGGTCTGTCTACTTTAGAAGGGATAACAGTGATCAAATTCATTGGGAAAATGGCGGGGGGGAACCCATTGCCGTCGCGGCCGGCTGCGCGACTGGTTTGGAATGGTCTCATAGGTGGGCTTCTGGGCATTGGTGTTATTGCAATTTTGACACAGAGTTTCGGCTTGCCATTCATGATGGCGCCGCTCGGTGCCACGTGTGTGCTGCTGTTCGCAGTACCT
The DNA here is from genome assembly GCF_019168305.1 of Pseudomonas aegrilactucae. GTDB lineage: Bacteria > Pseudomonadota > Gammaproteobacteria > Pseudomonadales > Pseudomonadaceae > Aquipseudomonas > Aquipseudomonas aegrilactucae. The sequence continues at coordinate 9,769 of NZ_JAHTBI010000092.1, read as the reverse complement.
GATGCCCCGCTCGCACAGCCGCGCAATGTGATTGGGGGCCACCTGGTTTCCAGCTTCGTGGGCATTGTGGTCGCCAAGTATCTGGGGGGCAGCCCTCTGTGCATGGGCGTAGCGGTCGGTGTGGCGATTGCATTGATGCAACTGACTAGAACACTGCACGCACCGGCGGGTGCCGATCCACTGGTGGTGATTCTGGCGGGCGGTGCCACGTGGGATTTTCTTCTGGTCCCGGTGTTGGCCAGTTCAGTCGTATTGGTACTGATCGCCCTGGTGTTGAACAACGCGAGTTCGACCAGTCAATGGCCCAAGTACTGGTGACGGCATGCCTATCCTGAACCTGAACCTGTCGCAAGCGGTCGACGACACCCTGAAGCAGCAGATTGCCCAACAGTTGACGGCGCTGACCAGCAACCTGCTGGGCAAGAACGCAGCGCTGACGGTGGTCAGAATCAATGACGTGAAGAGTCAATGGTTTGTGGGGGGCGCGCGCGTCGGTCAAGGTGTGGTCTTTCATCTGGAAATAACGATCACCCAGAACACCAACACGTTCGAGCAGATCGATAGTTGGATCTATTCGTCCTATGCCTTGTTGAAAGACATCCTCGGTGGGGTGCAGGGCGCGCCAAACTATATTGCCGTGAAGTGCATGGACGGTCAGTTCTGGGGCTTCGATGGATTAACACAATACGTAAGGAGTGGTCGATGAGTGCCGCGGTCAATGCAAGAGAGAGTGTGCTCCGTTGTTTGCTGGACGATACCTCGCGCGTCGATTCACCTGGCGACAGGGTGATCGACCTGGGGCTGGGTGAAGCCGAACTGCCCGACCTGGCGTTCGTACCCTATCAGCCGGGGCTGAGAAAAAATGTGTTGATTCACCCCATATTCGACAACACCAAGGATGACCCGCTGGGGTCCGACTGCGCCATCTTGCAGTATCTTCCCGGCGCGTTTACCCCGGCGCATGTACACATGGGGTATGAGACCGTGTTGGTGTTGAAAGGTGAGTATGTTGAAAATGATGTGTTGTATCGGCCGGGCACATTGATTGTGCGCGAACCGGGCACTGTTCACGAAATGCGCACCACCCAGGGGTGCACCCTTCTTGCCTTTCGTGACGTACCGGTCAAGCAGTTGACCTGACACACCGGCGCTTTCACATCCGCGTTTTCAATCAAAGACATGTGATTCAATGGACATTATTACTGCATCGCAAGCCGCGGCGCTTATCGCCGACGGCTCGACCGTCGTGTCGGGAGGATTTGGCAGTTGTGGTCACCCTGATTTACTGACTCAAGCGCTGCGTCGCTCATTTCTGCAGACAGGCTCGCCGAACACGTTGACGTTGCTGTTTGCGGCCGGTCAGGGTGACAAGGCGGGTAGAGGGTTGGACCAACTCGCGCTCGACGGCCTGGTGGTCAAGGCAATCGGAGGGTTCTGGGGGCTTTGCCCGGCGTTGGCCGAGATGGCGGTGCAAGGGCGGCTGCAAGCGCATAACTGGCCCCAGGGGGTGATCAGCAAGCTGTTTTCAAAGATCGCCGCCCATGAGCCTGGCCTTATCACCCGCATCGGCCTGGGAACCTTTGTCGACCCCGAGCACGGTGGTGGCGTCATTGGTTCGCAACAGGCGCAGTCGCTGGTCGAGCCCATCACGATCAAAGGCCAGCGTTACCTGCTGTACCCGACGCTGCCCCTGGACTACGCGTTACTGCGCGGCAGTGTGTCGGACGAGTGCGGCAACATCTCGCTGGAATCTGAAACATCGTTCATGGACGTGCTGGCCCAGGCCCAGGCCGTGAAGAACTGCGGCGGCAAGGTCATTGTCCAGGTCAAGAAAATAACCGCGTCCGGCAACCTGAAGCCGGCCGATGTGAAAATCCCAGGGTTTCTGGTCGACTATGTCGTGCTGGCCCAGGATGCCGAGCATCCGCAAACCTATGGCCGTCATCATGCCGTCGGCTACACGCAACGCACCGCAGCGGTTGAACCTGTCGTGCTGGATACGCTGCCCGTCGCCCGGCGAATCATTGCCTCGCGCGCCGCGCGCGAGCTGCACAGGTACCCCCACGCGAACATCAACCTGGGTATCGGCATCCCTGCGCTGATAGGGGCCTATGCCAAGCGGCTTGGCATCGAGGGCTTTACCGTCAGCGTGGAGTCGGGCGTGGTGGGGGGCATACCTGATGAGGGGCTTTGCTTCGGTGCTTCGTTGAACCCGCACGCGATCATCGATCAGGCCGCGTTGTTCGACTTCTATGATGGCGGTGGGCTGGATGTGGCTTTTCTGGGGTTTGGCGAGATCGACAAGGCGGGGAACGTCAATGTCAGCCGGTTTGGTACCCGCCTGCCCGGCGCAGGCGGGTTTATAAACATATCGCAAACCGCAAAACACCTGTTTTTCTGCGGCACTACCACCGCCGACGGAGCTACGGTCAGCCTCGGACACGATGGACGCCTGGAGCAGATCCGATCTGGACGGATTTCCAAGTTCGTGGAGCGCGTCGGCCACCTGACGTTCAATGCGCCAGAGGCACTGCGTCGCGGTCAACAGGTGACCTACATTACCGAAGTGGGCGTTTTCCGCTTGCACCCCACCGGCCTGTGCCTGGTTGAACTGGCCGCGGGCGTCTCGTTGGAGACCGTGCGCACGCTGGTGAATTTCCCGATTGACGTTTCGCCCGATCTTGAGGTCATGACATTCAGCCTCTAATGCGTACTTGACGCTTTCAGTATTAACTTCCCAAAGGTTTGTGTTATGGAAAATACTCTCTGTATTGTGGGAGCAGGATCGACGTGCCTGGCGTTCCTTCATTATTACACCCAGCACTTCAAGCGGGCCGCCGGCGGGGCGCCCAAGACCTTGTTTGTCATTGAAAAGTCAGAAGAGTTTGGTTGTGGCGTGGCGTACAGTCATGACCTTGCCTCGAATCTGCTCAATACCAAGTCGGGCTACATCACCCCCTTCCTTGATAAGCCGGGCGATTTCTTTGCCTGGTTGAACCTCAACGCAGCGGCCGTCCGTGACCGGTATCCCGCGTTCTCCATGACGATCGACTCCTATGCGCCGCGCCCTCTGTTCGGCATGTACTTGAAGTCACGTTTCAAGAGCGTGATCAAAGAGGCCGCCTCGGTAGGCGTCAATGTGGTGCAGATCTCCGCCGAAGTCATCGATGTGGTCAAGCACCTGGGGGGCTATGTGGTGCATACCGATTGTGGTGTGTCGCTCAAGTGCGAAAGTGTGTTTTTGATGTGTGGCACGCTGCCCGGCCAGCCGCTGCAGCGTGCCCCGCGACGCAGCATGCTCGCGCATCCTTATCCGGTCTCTGAACTGCCCGCCCTCATTGCACCCACCTCGTCGGTCGCCGTGATCGGTTCGCGCCTGAGTTGCATCGATGCGGTCATCGGGCTGTTCGAAAACGGCCATCAAGGCCAGGTGACCATCTATTCTCGTAGTGGCTTTTTCCCCTCTGTGCGGGGCACGCAAGGTCGAATAACGCCACGCTATCTGACCGTTGACTACTTTGATGAACTGCTGGCGCAGAACGCAACCCTCACCCTGGAGCAACTGGTCACCCTGGTCAGCAAGGAGATTGCCGAGCATGGCGGTGGGGTACCCGAACAGTTTCAGGTGCCTCAGCCGCCTGAAGACATTCTTGAGTTTCTGCGCCAGGAGATCGATGCGGCGCAGCAGGCACGCCCTTGGCAGGCAGTGCTGTATACGACGAACAAAGTGATCGACAAGGTGTGGGCGCTGCTCTCGGAAGCTGACAAGAAGCAGTTTCTGGCGAAGTACATGGGTGTGTTCATGTCTTATCGCGTGTCGATACCGGTGGACAATGCCCAGAAGATACTGGGTTACATGGAGGCTGGGCGCCTGGCCTTCATTCCAGGCGAGCACCGCATTCTCTGCGCCAGTGATCAAGAGGTCCTGGTGGCCGGGGCGCAGGGTGAGGTCTGCCGGTATGACGCGGTGATCAATGCCACCGGTTCGCCGCGCGATGTCAGCAAGCTGGATTCGGTGCTGATGTCGAAGTTGCTCGCACATCGCGCTGTGCTCGCCAACCCCCACGGCGGATTGTGCATCGACCGGCAGACGTATCAGGCCATCAACGCGCGCGGCGTCAGCGAAGACGACCTGTATGTGCTCGGTGAGCTGACCAATGGCGAGTTCCTGTTTACCAGTGCACTGGACATCAACTCCACCCATGCATCCCGGTGCTGCGAAGGTTTTTTTGAACGCTTGAGCCTCAAGCACTGCGCGCCGCTGCAAGCCGCTCTCTACGCGGAAAACGCGTAGTGCCCAACCCAGTGATTCGTGGCGGGGCTGTTCATCTGGCCACGACAATGCCTGAGGCCCGGCTTTGTTCGTCAATTCGATTGCTGTATTTTGCATGCCTGAACCATTGCCCGCCTTAGCAAGAGATCGAACATGCAGGATGCAACCTCCGCTCCAACGCCTTTGCTGGGTATCGACCTGGGTACCACCAACAGCCTGATCGCCGTATGGCTGGAGGGCAGGGCCCAACTGATCCCCAATGCCCTCGGCGAGGTGCTGACCCCCTCGGTGGTCAGTGTCGACGAAGACGGCAGCATTCTGGTCGGGCGCGCCGCCCGTTCGCGCCTGACCACCCACCCCGAGCGCAGTGTCGCGGCGTTCAAGCGCTTCATGGGCAGCGAAAAACGCTTCGAACTGGGCGGCCAGACCTTCGGCCCCGAGGAGCTTTCGGCGCTGGTGCTGGGCTCGCTCAAGCAGGACGCCGAGGCATTTCTGGGTTGCCCGGTGCAGGAGGCGGTGATCTCGGTGCCGGCCTACTTCAGCGATGAACAGCGCAAGCGTACCGTGTTCGCCGCCGAACTGGCCGGCCTCAAGGTGCAGCGCCTGATCAACGAACCCACTGCCGCGGCCATGGCCTACGGCCTGCACGAGCAGAAGTTCGAACGCACGCTGATCTTCGACCTGGGCGGCGGCACCTTCGACGTTACCGTGCTCGAATACGCCTTGCCGCTGATCGAGGTGCATGCCTCTACCGGTGACAACTTCCTGGGCGGCGAAGACTTCACTGCCGCCCTGATGCAGGCTTGCCTCAAAAGCTGGGACATGTCTCTGGCCAGCGTCGAGCCGCAAGCCCTGGCGAGCCTGTACGACAGCATGGAGCAGCTCAAGTGCAAGCTCGGCGAAGGCGCGCAGACGGTGCACTGGAAGGGCGCCGGCGAGCCGCGCGAGTGGACCCTGGACGAAGCCGGTGCGCAAAAGATCTGGGAGCCGCTGCTGGGCCGCGTGCGTGCCCCGATCGAGCAGGCCCTGCGCGATGCACGGCTGAGCCCGCGCGACCTGGACAGCCTGGTGCTGGTGGGCGGCGCCACGCGCATGCCGGTGGTGCAGCAGATGGTTGCGACCCTGTTCGGCCGCCTGCCGTATCGCCACCTGGACCCCGATACCATCGTCGCGCTCGGTGCGGCCAGCCAGGCAGCATGCAAGGCCCGCGACTCGGCCATCGAAGAGCTGATTCTGACCGACGTGTGCCCCTACACCCTGGGCGTGGAGTCGATGCGTGGTGAATCCAGCGGCGTGTTTTCGCCGATCATCGAGCGCAATACGGTGATTCCGACCTCGCGGGTGGAGCGCTTCTTCACCACCTACCCGCAGCAGAAACTCATCCATATTTCGGTGTACCAGGGCGAGCGCCCGTGGGTGCGCGACAATATCTTCATCGACGACTTCAATGTCGATCTCACGCCCATGGACAAGATCCAGGCGCTGGATATCCGTTTCAGCTACGACATCAACGGCTTGCTGGAGGTCGACGTGACGCTGGTGGAGACCGGCGTGCGTCACAGCCATAGCATCGATCGCAGCCCGACGGGGCTGGACGATGAGGCGCGTACCCTCAGCCATCAGCGCCTGGCCGGGTTGAAGATCCACCCGCGTGATGCCTTGCCCAATCGCACCCTGGCCGCCCGCCTGGAGCGGGCCTGGATGCAGAGCCTGGGTGATGAGCGCGAGCAGATCGGCGCCTGGCTGAGCGAGTTCAGCGAGGTGCTGGCGACCCAGCAGTCCAACCTGATCAGCAGCAAGCGCCAGCACCTGAATCAGGCGCTGGACGGCCTCAACCTCTAACTGTTCAGGCGCCGCAACACGGCCTGCAGCCCGCCGGACAGCTCCCGTGGATCATGGTGTTCCGGCGATACCCCGTAGCGGTTGGGCAGCCGGTCGCCAGGCATGGCGACCAGCACCAGGGGCAGGAATGGCACCACTATCGACAGCAGCGCCAGCAGCACCATCACCACGATGCCATGGCCCATGTCGTGCAGCCGGCGCAGGCAGGTGCCGAACAGCAGCACGATGCCCAGGGCGATCTTGGCCATCGCATCCGGCGCGCCGTTGGAGGTGACGAACAGCACCAGCGTGATGAAGAAGCACAGCAGCACCTGGCCAACGAATGCGCTGCGCCCCAAGCGGGTGTTCCAGCGCCAGAAGGCCCAGGGCGATACCGGTTCCAGGTCGGCCTGCGCCAGCAGCAGGCGTTCGCTCCAGGACAGCACTGCCGTCAGGGCGAAGCGCAGGCCGATGCCGTTGCCGGTGTCATCCTTGGCCTTTTGCAACTGCTTGAGGACCTTGAGCCGGGGTACGCCGACGCGGCCGTACTTGATCAGGTCCTTGAGGGTGTCCATCACCGTGTAGAACACCGCGCTGTCCATGCCGTAGGCATCGAGCTTCTCGCGTGGCGGCTTGCTCGGTTCGCCCTTGATCAGGCCACTGCGGAAGGCTTCGAACCAGGGCTCTTCACTGCTGATATCGGCCATCGTGCGCAGCAGCACGCGGTGCTGCTCTGCGTTGAGTGCCGGGTCGTGATAGAGCACCGCCCAGAACAGCATCATGCCCAGCAGGTCGTCGGCGAAGGCCTCTTCGTCCTTGTGGTAGCTGGCCAGCAGGGCTTCGGTGCTGGGCAGGCGTGCGCTGCTCAGGGCCTGGTCCGGCGCCGGCAGGCTGTCGGCAATGAGCTTTTGCAGCGGGTCGCGGTTGTCCAGCCAGCCCAGCAGGCCCTCCAGGTTGCCCTGTTCCTGCAGCAGGTTCAGCAGCAGGGTGTGCACCTTGGCCAGCGGGTGTCCCGAGGGGCACTGCAGGGTATCGAGCATGCTCGGGGTGACCAGCTTCAGCCAGCGCTGCGGGTCCTGGGCCAGGGCCAGCATGAACAGGGCCTGGCGGTGCCAGTGCCAGAGCTCGGCAGCGTCCGGTGCAGGCGGCAGCACCAGGCCCTCGGCGGCCAGCGTGCACTGCATTTCCAGGCCGAACGGCACCGGCATCATTGCGCGCGGGCTGAAGGTGTCCTTGATGCGTGCCAGCATGCGCGCATTGTAGGGGCGCAGGCGGCGCAGCCAATCGCGGCACAGGGTGGTTGCGCCGTCCTTGAGCGCGGCGGGCAGTTGCGGCTGGGCCGAGTGGCTGGTGACGAAGGCCTGGATGGCCAGCGGGATCGGCGCCTGTTGCAGCCAGGCCAGTTGCTGTTCGGCCTGATAGCGAAAACCCTGCAGGATCAGTTCATCGATGAGGTTGCTGTTGTGCGGTTCGTCGAGCACCTGCTGCAACAGTGCGCTGTCGCCGCAGTGCAAGGCCCAGGCATGGCGGTAGAGCCGTTGCAGGGGCGGGTCCGGGTGTTCGTCGATCAGGCTTGCGAGCAGTTCCAGTTCCTGGGTGTCGGTGGCGCGCCATTCGGCGAACAGCCCGGCGATGCCGTCCAGTTCCAGGCGTACCACCTCGAACCAGCGGCTCAGGGTTTCGGGGCGCTGTGATGGGCTGCCCAGGGTTTGCGCGTCTTCACTCAGGTCATCCGGCCAACTGCGCACAGGCGCCAGGCGGTCGAACGCCTGGACCATCAGCGGCAGGCGTTGTGGCTGGTGGGTACGGCACAGCGTGAGCAGTTCGCGGGCGGCTTGCGGGTGCTGGTGCTCAAGCCACAGCCGGGTCCAGCCGCTCAGGGCCTCTTCTTCCTTGCCCAGCAGGCTGGCCTGGTGCGTGAGCAGGTACAGCAGGTCGACATCGTCGGGCTGTTGCGCCTGGCGCTCCAGGCACAGGGCGTACAGGCTCGGGCTGGCAACCCCGGCCTGGGAGAATTTCAGCAGCAGGCTTTCGACGAACGTCGCGTCCTGAGGCAGGGCGATCACCGTATGCTCGCGTGCAAAGGCGGCGAGCTCGAACAGTGGGCGTTGCTCATAGAGGTGCAGCAGGGTGTGCAGGTACCACTGGGTTTCCAGCTGTGCGGCCGTGGACCACTGGTTCATCAGGCCGCTGTCGAAGGGATCGGGTTGGGCGAAGCGCGCGAGCAGGTTCTCGACTTCGCGTGCTTCCTCGTAGCCCAGGCGCAGCAGTTGCTGATCCCATGCCAGCCGCTTGGCCAGCACATTCACGCAGGTGTTGGACAGCGGGCGGGTTTCTTCCAGGCGCCAGAGCAGGTCCCAACTGATGTCTTCGAGTTCTTCGAGAGGCAGTTGATCGAGTTCGCGAATGTAGTCCTGCCAGGCGTTGACGTTGTAGCGCCGTGCCGGGTCGGCGAGCATGCGTGCGAACGTGGCGATCACCGGGTGTACGCGTTGTGGGCGGGTGCGCGCCGGTACGGCGTCGTCTGCGTCGTCCTCATCGTCATCGCTGGTGGCGAGCTTGAGTGCATGCTCGTACGCGGCGCGCAGCACCTGGAAACCTTCGGGGTCGGTCTCGGGGTGGAACTCGGGCAGGCGAGCGCGGTAGGCGCCGCGAATGATGTCCTGATCCTTGGTGGGTTCGATGCCCAGCTTTATCCAGCAACTCATGACCAGGTGTCCTCCTCGAGCGAATCGGGCCGGGGCGGGTAGTCCAGCGGCAGGTCCCAGGGCAGGCTGGCGAACAGTGTCTTGGCGCGCTTGAGCATGTTCATGATGATGCAGCGGTTCCAGTGTTCGGCGCCTTGGCGGTCGAGTCGCAGAGGGTAGTCTTCATCGTCGTGGTCGGAGCAGTTCCAGGCTGACTTGCCGAACATATAGCCGGCGATGTAGCTGTCCCAGTTGTTATAGAAATGCCGTGCGCGGATAGCCAGGCGGGTGTGCAGCCAGAGGCTTTCGGCTTCGTTGATCAGGCCTTCGAACACACCGGCGCGCAGCAGGTAGCTCATGCGGCCCAGGTCCCAGGCGCGGGTGCCGCCGAAGCCGCAATCGGCGTAGGTGCGTGCGGCGAACTCATAGTTGGCGCGTTGGCGTGGTGCGAGGTCTTCGAGTACGGCGTGCCATTCGCTGGGCTGGCAGCGTGAGTATTTCCAGTAGGCATCGTTGAGTCGTTCGGCGTGGCCGGTGTCGGCCATTTTGAGCATCTGCAGCAGTTCGTGGCGGTTGTTGATGCCCCACCATTTTTTCAGGTCCAGGTCGCCGTCGCCGTCGAAGTAGCGCGGGGAGGTCATGCTGGCGCCGTTGAGGGCGGCCATGGGGGCAGAAAGGGCGTACAGCCAATGCTGTTCAATCTCTTCCATGAAAAGGGCTCCGGGGCCGGCTTGGAATGGGCGGTGCTGGCCGTGATGGCGCGGATTGTAGAGAGGCGTGGCGGGAGGGGCAATTGTATCCGGGTGTTTTCCGCCATGCTGGCGGCGGTCTCAGTTGTTGATCTTGCCGTTGCCGTTGCCGTTGCCGTTGCCGTTGCCGTTGCCGTTGCCGTTGATCTTGATCTTGCTGTTGACCTTGATCTTGATCTTGATTTTCCGTCCCCCAGGAGGCCGAACGTAGGTGTCGTGTAGGGGGCAGGGCGCTAGCC
>NZ_JAHTBI010000091.1 GCF_019168305.1 Pseudomonas aegrilactucae | reverse complement strand
CGCCGCACTGGCCTGGGCCAGCACCGGCGCCTGCGGCCCGACGCCGACGCACACCGCCGTCTGCCCGGCCGCCTCGAGGGCGGCCATGTCGACCACGCGCTGCAACTTGCGGTGCTCAAGGTACAGGCGCCCGCTGTCGATCACCAACAAGCTGAACAGCAGCGCCAGGCCCAGCGTCAGCGCAGCCATCAGGCCAATCGCACCACGCTGCCTTGCGGGGAATCGGGAAGCCACGAGCACTCCTTTGCCGGCCCAGGCCGTGCGCGAACGCGTGCGTCAAAGAAGTGTAGTCAAGATAATGGCCAGTCGCCTTGATGCGGCGACCGGCCCTCGAGGGATCAATGCGGCGGGTAGTTGGCCATCAGCTGGGCCACGGTTTTCTGGATCGCGGTGTTGCGTTCCACCGGGCTTGGCGGGTAGTTGTTCATGATCTGCTCGGCGCTGCCACGCCACACCAGCTTGCCGTCGCGGCTGTCGAACAGGTCGACCTGGATGGTCGCCACCTTGTAGTCGACGCTGCGGGTTTCGTTGTAGGCCGGGCCGCCCCAGTAGCCTCCCCAGTAACCCCCCCAGGCGCCGCCATAGTTGGTGGTGATCTGCTGCTGGCGGTTCTCGACGATCAGGTAGGTCTGCACCTTCAGGTCACCCTTGGCGCTGCCCGGCGCGGGGCGCAGGCCGCGCTGGTCGAGCTGTTCGCTGACCGCCTGGCGAATGCGCTGCTCGGTGAGGTCGCTCTTGATGCGCGGATCATCCGGGCGGTACTGCAGCGCCGGTTCCTGCCAATTCCAGCTGCGGTAGGCGGCAAAGTCGCGGCTGGCATCGAAGTCCTGGGTGACGTTGTTGTTCTGGCAGGCGCCGAGCAGCGCCAGCAGGGAAAGTACAGCGAGACGGCGCAGCATGATGATTCTCCGATTGCCTTCAGCTTGGGGGGTAGCCATCCAGGGCTTTGTGCACGGCCGCGCGCAGCGCACCGGCGCGCTCGCCCAGCGAGCCCTGGCTGGCGGCCTCGGCGCTGGCGCTCCAGACCGGTTGGCCGCTGCCGGCATCGAACAGGTCCACACGTACCACCATCACCTCGACCTGGTAGGTGCGCACGATCGGTACGCTGCCATACACACCATAGCCGTTGCGGTAGCCGTCGTAGCGGTTGTAGCCGATACCGCCGTAACCATAGTCGTCATGGGGATAGTAGTCGTCGCGCACCTGGCGCAGGCGGCGTTCCAGGCGCAGGTCGGCGCTGACCAGCAGGTCGCTGCGCGCATCACGTGCGGGGCGCAGGCCGCGTTGGTCGAGGGCAGCGCTGACCGCGTCGGCCAGCGCTGCCGGGTCGCTGGCGGTACTGCCTGCCGGTGGCTGGCCGTTGCGCCAGGCCCAGCTGCGGTAGCGGCCATAGTCGCGTGCCGGCGCCGGGTAGGCACTGGCATCGAAGGTGGTGGCTGCCTGCGGCGGTGCCGGGGGCAGCGGGCGGGCGCTGGCCACGTACGGGTTGCTGCCCTGGCAGGCGGCCAGGGCCAGGCATGTCAGCCCCAGGGTCAGACGGTACGGCATGGCACTCTCCCGGTCGGCGCTCAGCGGGGTCGGCACATCCAGTGCAGGTAGCGGCCAAGGCCGGCAAACGCCGGGTGGCGACGGTGGGCCAGTTCCATTTCGAGCAGGTCGTTAAGGTCGGCCTTGGTCTGGAAGTCCCTGGGCATGTAGTCGTGAAACACGCGCACGCCGCTCTGGCTCTGTATATCCCACAGACCTTCAAGGTGCGCCTGGAGTTCACGCGGATCAAGCGGTTTCTGCGGGGTCAGGCTCTGCTTCTCACCCGCCAGGCTGTTGCTGCGCAATTTGCGAAAGTGACCCTTGAGCAGGTTGCGGTAGACCAGCGCGTCGCGGTTGTAGAAGGCCAGCGACAGCAGGCCGTCAGTGCGGGTCAGCTGGTGCAGTACCGGCAGGATGGTCTCGGGTCCGGCCAGCCATTCGAGCACTGCATGGCACAGCACCAGGTCATAGGGCTCATCGAGCTGGGCTGGCAGGTCCTGCCATGGCGCCTGGATGAAGGTGGCCGCCTGGCCGGCCTCGGCAAAGCGTTCGCGGGCGCCCTCGAGCATGGGGGCGGCGGGCTCGGCCAGGGTCACCTGATGGCCGCGCTCGGCCAACCACAAGGCCATGTGGCCAAGGCCTGCGCCGATGTCGAGCACGCGCAGGGGGCGCTCGGGCAGGGCCTCGGCGAGGTCGGCCTGGAGCACCGCCAGGCGGATGGCACCCTTGGCACCGCCATAGATCTTTTCGGCGAAGCGTGTGGCCAGGGCATCGAAATGACGGTCTTTCATCGGGCGAACCGCCGTTCGCTGTCGGCCAGCTTGCTGCGCACCACCTGGTCCATGTCCAGGCCCAGTTCGCTGCACAGCAACAGCAGGTAGAGCACCACGTCGCCCACTTCCTGGCCGGCGTGTTCGAGTTGCTCGGCACAGAGCTGGCGGGACTGGTCTTCGCTGAGCCACTGGAAGATTTCCACCAGTTCGGCCATCTCGACACTGGCGGCCATGGCCAGGTTCTTGGGGCTGTGGAAGCCGCGCCAGTCATTGTTGTCGCGGATGGTGTGCAGGCGGGTGGTGAGTTCTTGCAGGTTCATGGGGGTGGGGTCTCCTGGGGGGGATAGCTTATCGCGGGCTGGCGGGATTTTCAGCGGATTGTGCCGGCCCCAGGGCCTCACTGGCACAGGCTGGCCCAGGCCGATACCAGCAGCAATAGCGCCAGTCCCCGGTTGATCCGGCGCAGCACTGTGGGCGAGCCGCTCAGCCGCCGCGCCCCGCTGCCCAGCAATGCCCACCCGCCCAGGCACGGCAGCGCGATCAGCACGAACACCAGGCTCAGGCGTGTCACCTGCGCGATCCGGTCGGTGGCGGCCACGTCGATGAACACACCGGCCACCGCCAGCGCCATCATCCAGGTCTTGGGGTTGATCACCTGCAAGGCCGCTGCGCCCCACAGCCCCAAGGGGGCGGCAGCCTGCCCCGGCTCCAGCGCCTGCACCGGGCTGCTGTAGATCTTCCAGGCCAGCCAGCTCAGCCAGGCGACGCCGGCGCCATTGAGCAGCACCTGCACCTTGGGCACCGCCAGCAGCGCCGTGCCCAGCCCGCTGCCCACCAGCCACACGATCAGCGCCGCGCCGACGGCAGCCCCCAGGATGATCGGCAGCGCCGCACGCAAGCCATAGCGCGCACTGTTGCTCAGCACCAGCAGGTTGGTCGGGCCTGGAGTGATCGACGCAACGAACGCAAACAGCATGAAGGCCAGCATGGGCAGGCTCCTTGAACAGGGGCCTGCATGCTCGCGCGTCGGGGCCCGTCAGTCTGGAAGCTTTGTGCAGCGCCTGCGGTACTGCGCCGGGGTCAGGCCATAGGCGCGCAGGAACCAGCGGCCCAGATGGCTCTGGTCGGCGAAACCGAGGTCCAGCGCTACCTGCGCCGGGCGGTGACCGGCTGCCAGTTGCCGGCGCGCGCGCGCCAGGCGCAGTTGCACCAGGTAGGCATGCGGCGCCAGGCCGAAGGCGGCCTTGAACGCGCGGCTCAGGCGGTAACGGTCGATGTTGCAGGCCGCTGCCAGGTGGTCCAGGCCGATGTCCTGGTGCAGGTGCGCATGCAGGTAATCGCGCGCGCGTTGCGCCACCAGTGGCAGGCGCGGGTCGGGGTTGAGCCGGCGCCGCCAGTGCAGGTGCCCGCTCAGTTGCTCGAGCAACTGGTCCAGCGCGGCCTGGCGTACCATACGCAGCTCGGGTTCGTGCACGGCCTGGAACGCCAGCGCGGTGGCGGTTGCCAGGCGCGGGTCGCTGGCCAGGGTGTGGGCAAAGCCGAGCTGGGTATCGGGCGGCGCCTCGCCGATGAACCCGCACAGCTCTCGGCTGACCCAGTGCGGGTCCAGGTACAGCATGCGGTAGGTGAAGCCTTCGGGGCAGGGCGCGTCACCGTCGTGCAGCTCACCGGGTTCGAGCAGGAACACCTTGCCCGGTGTGCTCTGATGGCGCGCCCGGCGGCAGGTGAACTGCTGCACGCCCTGCTCGGTCACGCCTACCAGGTAGCTGTCGTGCCAGTGCGGGTCGTAGGCGTGGCCCTGAAAATGCGCGCGCAGGGTCTCGATGCCGGTTTCAGGCTCCTGGCGCAGGTCGATCCAGTTGCGGCTCATCGTGGGGTACCGGCAAAAATTCCTTTATCCCTCTGTGCGTCAGGCAGGTCTAGAAGATTCGTGCAGCGTGCGCCAACTGCCGACCATATGCTCCAGCGCGCCGTGCCCGAGCAGGCGAAATTGCCCCTCTAGCGCGACGACGCTGCTGTGCAGCACCACTTCGCTGGGCAGGCGCACCGGTTTGTGAAACGCCACCTCCACCTCGTAGTCGCTCGGCGGCAGGTGCCCGCGCAACGCCGCCAGCGCCATGGCCTTGCTCCACATGCCATGGGCGATGGCCTGGGGGAAGCCGAACAGCCTGGCGCTGACGGCGCTGAGGTGGATCGGGTTGTAGTCGCCACAGACCTTGGCGTAGCGTCGGCCGATGTCGGTGTCGGCGTACCAGCGCGTGAGTTCACTCAGGGGCAGTGGTTCGGGGGCGTCGACGGTTGCCGGTTGTCCTTCGAGCTTGAAGCCGCGGCACAGCATGCGGCTGCGTTCGGTCCAGAGCAGCCCCAGGCCGTCTTCGGCTTCGGTGATCATGTCGAAGGTCGCGCCTTTTTCATGGGCTTGCAGGTTCTCGACGAACACGCTGAAGCGCAGGCTGCTGACAGCCCCGAGCGGGCGCAGTACACGGATGCGGTTGTGCAGGTGCACCAGCCCCAGCAGCGGGAAGGGGAAGTCATGCGCGGTCAGCAACTGCAGCTGCAGGGCGAACGCCATGACATGCGGGAAGGTCGCCGGCAGGTGGCTGTCGTCACCGAAGTGACACAGCTTGCGGTACGCCTGCAGGCGCGCGGTGTCGACCGCGATGGCGCAATGCAGGCCGTTGGTGGGCAGGCTGTCACCGGTGATCTTGCGTTTGCGCGCAGCCTTCAGATAAAGCCCGCTCAACCCTTCGGTACGGCTCAGGTCGTGCCATTGTCCGTCCATGCTCACGCTCCCATCACGGCCTGGCCACACACACGCAGCACCTGGCCGTTGACCGCGCCACTGCCCGGCTGGCCCAGCCACGCCACCGTCTCGGCCACGTCCTGCGGCAGGCCACCCTGACCCAGCGAGCTCATGCGCCGCCCGGCTTCACGCAGGGCAAACGGAATGGCGGCGGTCATGCGGGTTTCGATAAAGCCAGGCGCCACCGCGTTGATGCTGATGCCGCGTTCGGCAAGGCGCGGTGCCCAGGCTTGCGCCAGGCCGATCAGGCCGGCCTTGCTGGCGGCGTAGTTGGCCTGGCCACGGTTGCCGGCGATGCCGCTGATCGAGGCCAGCAGCACGATGCGCGCGTCGTCGTGCAGGGCGCCGCCGTCGAGCAGGGCCTGGGTCAGCACCTGCGGCGCCTTGAGGTTCACCGCCAGCACCGCGTCCCAGTATTCGGGCGTCATGTTGGCGAGGGTCTTGTCCCGGGTGATGCCGGCGTTGTGCACCACGATGTCGATGCCGTCGGGCAGCGCTTCGAGCAGTTGCGCCGGGGCGTCGCTGGCGCAGATGTCCAGCGCCACGCTGCGCCCGCCCAGCCGTGCGGCCAGGGCATCGAGGTCGGACTTGGCCTGGGGCACATCCAGCAGTACCACCTCGGCGCCGTCACGGGCGAGGGTTTCGGCGATGGCTGCACCGATGCCGCGGGCGGCGCCGGTGACCAGCGCCTTGCGCCCGGCCAGTGGCCGCGACCAGTCCTGCACCTGGGCGCTACAGGCGCTCAGGCGCAGCACCTGGCCGCTGATGAAGGCACTCTTGGGCGACAGGAAGAAGCGCAGGGCGCCTTCCAGTTGCGCGTCGCCAGCGTGGTCTACATACAGCAGTTGCAGCGTCGCACCGTTGCGCAGCTCCTTGGCCAGCGAACGGCTGAAGCCTTCCAGCGCGCGTTGGGCAACGCTGGCCAGCGGGTCGTCGAGGGCCTCGGGCGCGCGCCCCAGGATCACGATATGGGCACTGGCCGCGAGGCTGCGCAGCAGCGGCTGGAAGAATTCACGCAGTTGCTTGAGCTGCTCGCTGTCGGTCAGGTGGCTGGCGTCGAACACCACAGCCTTGAGCCTGGGCCCCAGGCCCGCGACCCAGGCGGGCAGCTCAAGGCGCTCGTCGGCATAGCTGTAGACTTCGTCGGTCAGACGTTTGGCGAAGCTGGCCACGTTCGACACCAGGGGCCCGCCACCCAGCAGCAGCGCACCTTCGACCGGTCGCAGGCGGCCGGCCTCCCAGCGCTCCAGGCGGGCCGGGGTGGGCAGGCCGACAGCACCGGCCACGCGCCGACCGAATGAAGAGTTGGCGAAGTCGATATAGCGGTCACTCATGTGAACGTCTCCCTTAAATAAGCACCAAAGTGTGGACCATGTTTCGCCTGCGGTCGTTCGACTGGCGAAAAAACACCTACGCTATAGCGGGTCATCCCGTTTCGGAATAAGGAAGTCGTGCATGCGTGCTTTACGTCGGGTCGCGATCATTGGCGGCAATCGAATCCCTTTCGCCCGCTCCAACGGACCTTATGCCACCGCCAGCAATCAGGCCATGCTCACGGCCGCGCTCGAGGGGCTGGTGGAGCGCTTCGGCCTGCACGGCGTGCAGTTGGGCGAAGTCGCGGCCGGTGCGGTGCTCAAGCATTCGCGCGACATGAACCTGACCCGCGAGTGCGTGCTGGGCTCGCGGCTGTCGCCGCAGACGCCGGCCTATGACCTGCAGCAGGCCTGTGCCACGGGGCTGGAGACAGCCCTGATGGTGGCCAACAAGATTGCCCTGGGGCAGATCGACAGTGGCATCGCCGGTGGGGTGGACACCACCTCCGATGCGCCGATCGCGGTCAATGAAGGGTTGCGCAAGCTGCTGTTGCAGGCCAACCGGGCGAAAACCACCGCCGACAAGCTCAAGGTGTTCCTGCAACTGCGGCCCTGGCACCTCAAGCCCGAGCTGCCGCGCAATGGGGAACCGCGCACCGGGCTTTCGATGGGGGAGCATTGCGAGCTGATGGCGCAGACCTGGCAGATCGGCCGCGCCGAACAGGACGAACTGGCGCTGCTCAGCCACCAGAACCTGGCCCGGGCCTTCGCCGAAGGCTGGCACGATGACCTGCTGACACCGTTCCTGGGCCTGACCCGTGACCACAACCTGCGCCCGGACCTGACCCTGGAAAAGCTCGCCAGCCTCAAGCCGGTGTTCGAACGCAGCGACAAGGGCACGCTGACGGCAGGCAACGCCACGCCGCTCACCGATGGCGCCTCGGCGGTGCTGCTGGCCAGCGAGGACTGGGCGCGCGAACGCGGCCTGCCGATCAAGGCGTACTTCCTGGACGGGCAGAACGCCGCGGTGGACTTCGTCAAAGGCCAGGAAGGGCTGCTGATGGCGCCGGCCTACGCGGTGCCGCGGTTGCTGGCGCGCAACGGTCTGGCGCTGCAGGACTTCGACTACTACGAGATTCACGAAGCGTTCGCCGCCCAGGTGCTGTGCACGCTCAAGGCCTGGGAAGACGCCGACTACTGCCAGCGCCGCCTGGGCCTGAGCGCACCGCTGGGGGCAATCGATCGCAGCAAGCTCAACGTCAAGGGCAGCTCGCTGGCGGCGGGGCATCCGTTTGCCGCCACCGGCGGGCGCATCCTGGCCAACCTGGCCAAGCTGCTGGACCAGGCCGGGCAGGGCCGCGGCCTGATTTCCATCTGCGCCGCCGGCGGCCAGGGCGTGACGGCGATCATCGAGCGTTGAGCAACGCTTCGCCCTTGGCGGAGGTAAGCGGGCGATTGGCGTAGTGCTCGGCCATGATCGAGCACACGATCAATTGCAGCGGGTGGTAGATCATGATCGGCAGCAGGATCAGCCCAAGCCCCGGGTGGGCGCCAAAGATCAGCGCGGCCATCGGCGCGCCAGCGGCCAGGGACTTCTTGCTGGCACAGAACACGGCGGCAATCTCGTCGGCGGGCGAGAACTTCATCAGGCGCGCGCTGCGCGTGGTCAGCCACAGGATCAGCGCCAGCAGCAGGGCGCTGCCGAGCAGGGCGGTGAGCAGTACCGAGCTGCCTTGCTGCTGCCACATCCCCGAGATCATCGAGTTGCAGAACGCCGCGTACACCAGCAGCAGGATCACCAGTTTGTCCATCACATTGGTGTAGCGCTTGTGGCGGGCAAAGAAGCGCCCGAACCAGGGGCGCAGCAACTGGCCCAGCAGCAGGGGCAGCAACAGCAGGGCGCACAGGTCGAGCAGGGTGGCGCCCAGGTCGATGCCGTCGCTGCCGCTGCCCACCACCAGGCTGACCAGCCACGGGGTCAGGAAGATACCCAGTACGCTGGACAGGCTGGCATTGAGAATCGCCGCCGGCACATTGCCCCCGGCGCTGCCGGTGAGGGCCACCGACGAGGAGATGGTCGAGGGCAGGGCGCACAGGTAGAGGAAGCCGAGCATCAGCAGGGCCGGTATGTGACTGCCCAGCAGGCGGTTGCCCAGCCACCACAGCAGCGGGAACACCACGAAGGTGAAGCCTTGCACCATCAGGTGCAGGCGCCAGTTCTTCAGGCCGTGGCGGATCTGCTCGCTGGACAGGTTGATGCCATGCAGGAAGAACACCGCGAACACACCGATGTTGATCACGTATTCGGCGTGCATGGCACCGCCGCTGGCGCCAAAGTGCGGGAACAGCCAGGCGAGGAAGGTGGCGAGGAGCATGCCGCAGAGGAACCAGTCGGTTACCACGCGCTTGAGGTGTGCTTGCATAGACGGACCTGCGAATCATTTTGTATTAATGAAACCAGAGGCTACCCTGTGGTCTTGTTTCCGTCTTGCGACACAAGGCCAAGCGATGCCGAGTAACGGACAAAACCTGCTGCCGCGTCCGATTCCCTTGCTGGAGGCGTTGCCGCGCCCACTGTATGCACGTGCCGAAAGCCTGGGGGCCGGCTCCTGGACGTCCCGTCATCGGCATGACTGGGTGCAGTTTTCGTATGCGATCAGCGGTGTGCTGGGGGTGTATACCGCCGAGGGCAGTTTCTTCGCGCCGCCGCAGTGGGGCGTGTGGGTGCCGGCGGGGGTAGAGCATGAGGTGATCACCTCCACGCGTGCGGAAATGCGCAGCCTGTACATCCGTTGCGAGGCCTCGGCCTGGGCCGAGCCGCGCTGCCGGGTGCTGGAAGTCACGCCGCTGGCGCGGGAACTGATCAAGCAGTTCTGCCTGTTCCCGGTGGAGTATGCCGAGGGCGAGAGCCCCGAAGCGCACCTGGTACAGGTATTGCTCGAACAGTTGCAGGGCTTGCCGGAGGTCGGCTTTTCGCTGCCGCTGCCCCAGCATCCGCGGTTGCTTGAGGTGTGCAATGCGCTGCTCGAGCAGCCTGAGCAGGACCACGGCCTGGGGTACTGGGCCGAGCGCCTGGGGCGCTCGGAAAAGACCCTGATGCGCCTGTTCCAGCGCGAGACCGGGTTGAGCTTCAGGGGCTGGCGCCAACGCATGCGGCTGTTGTCGTCGCTGGAGGCGCTGGAACAGGGGCAAGGCGTGACGCAGGCGGCGCTGGGCTGTGGTTATGAATCGACCTCGGCGTATATCGCGGCGTTCAAGGGCCTGTTCGGGGCCACGCCGGGAGAGTTGTTCAAACGCTGAGCGTTGGCCCGGCCCGGCCCGGCAAGCGCGATTAAATTATTTGCACATGATCCGGTCCATTGCTTGTAAGGGGGCTTGTTGTATCGTGAGCGCGCATCTGGCTCGCGGCTGTGAGAGGATGGCCGGCAACCCGTGATACCCGTGTGTTTGGCAAAACAGGACCCAGAACAAAAGCCGATGAAGACTCCAAAACGGATAGAACCACTGATTGAAGACGGGCTGGTCGATGAAGTCATCCGACCGCTGATGAGTGGCAAGGAAGCTGCCGTGTACGTCGTGCGGTGCGGCAACGAGCTGCGCTGCGCCAAGGTCTACAAAGAGGCCAACAAACGCAGCTTCCGTCAGGCCGCCGAATATCAGGAAGGGCGCAAGGTACGCAACAGCCGCCAGGCTCGGGCCATGGCAAAAGGCTCCAAGTACGGGCGCAAGGAAGCCGAGGAAGCCTGGCAGAACGCCGAGGTGGCCGCCCTGTTCCGCCTGGCCAGCGCCGGTGTGCGGGTGCCCAAGCCGTTCGACTTCCTCGATGGCGTGCTGCTGATGGAGCTGGTGTCCGACGCCCACGGCGACGCTGCGCCACGCCTGAACGACGTGCACCTGGAGGCCGATCAGGCCCGCGAGTATCACGACTTCGTGATCCGCCAGATCGTGCTGATGCTGTGCACCGGGCTGGTGCATGGTGACCTGTCGGAATTCAACGTGCTGCTTGGCCCCGAGGGCCCGGTGATCATCGACCTGCCCCAGGCCGTTGACGCGGCGGGCAACAACCATGCGTTCAGCATGCTCGAACGTGATGTTGGCAACATGGCCGGCTATTTCGGCCAGTTCGCCCCCGAGCTCAAGGCCACCCGCTACGCCAAGGAAATGTGGGCGTTGTACGAAGCCGGCCAGCTGACCCCCGAGAGCCCGCTCACCGGCCAGTTCGAGGAAGACGAGCACCACGCCGATGTCGATGGGGTGATGCGCGAGATCGAAGCGGCGCGCCTCGATGAAGCCCGTCGCCAGGCCGCACGGGCCGACGCCGAGAACGGCCCGGCGAAGGCCGAAGAGCCACCGCCGCCGTGGATGCAGTAACCGCTCAGTGACAGCACCCGCCGGCTGCCAGGTCCTTGAGGATCGGGCAGTCCGGGCGGTCGTCGCCCTGGCAGTGGGCCACCAGTTCGCTCAGGGTGTCACGCAGGCTTACCAGCTCGTCGATACGCCGGTTCAGGTCGGCGATGTGCTCGTTGGCCAATGCCTTTACGTCGGCGCTGGCGCGCTGGCGGTCCTGCCACAGGGTCAGCAGCCTGGCCACCTCTTCCAGTGAGAACCCCAGGTCGCGCGAGCGCTTGATGAATGCCAGCGCGTGCAGGTCGTGCTGTTGGTACAGCCGGTAGCCACTGTCGCTGCGCGAGGCCGGCTTGAGCAGGCCGATCGACTCGTAGTAGCGGATCATCTTGGCGCTCAGGCCGGAGCGTCTGGCGGCTTGTCCGATATTCATTGGGCATCGTCCCGAGGCGAGGTGGACGGCTTCCAGGTCTTGAGCAGCAGGGCGTTGCTCACCACGCTGACACTCGACAGGGCCATGGCGGCGCCGGCCAGCACCGGGTTGAGCAGGCCGAAGGCCGCCAGCGGAATACCGATCAGGTTGTAGATGAAGGCCCAGAACAGGTTCTGGCGGATCTTCGCGTAGGTCTTGCGGCTGATGTCCAGGGCGGCGGGTACCAGGCGCGGGTCGCCCCGCATCAGGGTGATGCCGGCGGCCTGCATGGCCACGTCGGTGCCACCGCCCATGGCGATGCCGATGTCGGCGGCGGCCAGTGCCGGTGCATCGTTGATGCCGTCGCCGACCATTGCCACCACACCGTTCTTCTTGAGTTCGAGCACCGTGGCGGCCTTGTCGGCGGGCAGCACTTCGGCATACACGTCGCGGATACCCAGCGCCTGGGCGACCACCTGGGCGCTGCCGCGGTTGTCACCGGTGAGCAGGTGGCTGCTGATACCATGCGCGGCCAGTTGGCGTACGGCCTGGTCGGCGCCTGGCTTGAGGCTGTCGCCAAAGGCGAACAGGCCGAGCACTCGCGGTTGCGCGCCGCGCTCTATCAGCCACGACAAGGTACGCCCTTCGGCTTCCCAGGCCTGCGCGCTGGCGGCCAGCTCGCCCGCTTGCAGGCCGCTTTCCTCCAGCAGGCGGCGGTTGCCCAGGGCCAGCTCGCGACCCTCGAGGCGGCCGGCGATGCCGCGCCCGGTGAGCGACTGGCTGTCGTTGATGGCGGGTACGTCCAGGTGGTGCTCTGCACAGGCATCCAGCACCGCCTTGGCCAGCGGATGCTCGCTGCCGCGCTGCAGGGCGCCGGCCAGTTGCAGCAGTTGATCGGCATCGCAGCCCAGCGCCCGGCTGTGGACGATGCGCGGGCTGCCCGAGGTGAGCGTACCGGTCTTGTCGAACACCACGCGGTTGACCGCATGCGCGCGTTCCAGCGCTTCGGCGTCCTTGATCAGGATGCCGTGACGCGCGGCCACGCCGGTACCGGCCATGATCGCGGTCGGCGTGGCCAGGCCCAGGGCGCAAGGGCAGGCGATGACGAGCACGGCCACGGCGTTGATCAGGGCGGTTTCCAGCGGTGCGCCGGCCAGCCACCAGCCGATCAGGGTCACCAGCGCCAATACCAGCACGGCGGGCACGAACACCTGGCTGACCCGGTCGACCAGCTTCTGGATCGGCGCCTTGGCCGCCTGGGCGTCTTCGACCAGGCGGATGATGCGCGCCAGCACGGTTTCGGTGCCCAATGCCAGCACCCGTACCAGCAGGCGGCCTTCGCCATTGATCGCGCCGCCGGTCACGCGGTCTCCCGGCTGCTTGGGCACCGGCAGGCTTTCACCGCTGATCAGTGCCTCGTCGGCGTGGCTCTGGCCTTCGATGACTTCGCCGTCCACCGGGAAGCGTTCGCCGGGCAGTACCCGCACCAGGTCCTGCAGGCGCAGGGCGCTGATCGGTACGTCACGCTCCTGGCCATCGATCACTTGCAGGGCGCGTTCAGGGCGTAGTGCCTCCAGGGCGCGAATGGCGCTGGCGGTCTGGCGTTTGGCGCGGCTTTCGAGGTACTTGCCCAGCAGCACCAGGGCAATGACCACCGCCGAGGCTTCGAAATACAGGTGCGGCATGTTGCCGGCGCTGGCGCGGCCCCATTCGTACAGGCTCAGGCCGTACCCGGCGCTGGTGCCCAGGGCCACCAGCAGGTCCATGTTGCCGGCGCCGACGCGCACCGCTTTCCAGGCGGCGATGTAGAAGCGCGCCCCGAGGATGAACTGCACCGGTGTGGCCAGGGCGAACTGCGCCCAGGCGGGCAACATCCAGTGGATGCCGAAGGGTTGCAGCAGCATCGGCAGCACCAGCGGCAAGGCCAGCAATACGGCCAGGGTGACGGCCCAGCGTTCCTTGCGCAGGTGCCGTTGGGCGTCGGCAGGGTCGGCCGGGCCTGCCTGCGGCAGGCTGGCCGAGTAGCCGGCATGGGCCACCGCAGCGATCAGCGGGGTGCTGTCGGGCTGGCCGAGCAGCTCGACATGCGCGCGCTCGTTGGCCAGGTTGACGCTGACGCGCTGTACGCCAGGCACCTTGTTCAGCGCGCGTTCGACACGGCCTGCGCAACTGGCGCAGGTCATGCCGCCAATCTGCAGCTCGAGGGTGGTGGATGTGGGCATGGGGCTCTCCTCCTTGGACAGGCATCAAGCTTCAACCTTGCCCCCTTGGCAAGGTCAATAGCCCAGCGCGGCCTTCTTCAGGTTCAAGCCATACTGGTCCATCACGATGCGGTACTTGTTGACCTGGCCCGCCTGTACGGTGATTGGCACGCTGCGCTGGTTCTCGATGCCGTTGTTGCAGCCCGGCGCCTGGCCAGGCAGGCGACGCAGGCGCACATTGACCTTGCCGGGTGGCAGGTTGAACGAGGTGGATTGTTCCTGAAACAGCCGCGCCGACAGCTGATCGTCGATATAGATGCCAATCTCGCACGAGGTGGCGACTTCGAGGCGCTCGCGGGAAATGATCAGCACGCTGTAGTCCGATGGCCCTTCGGCGCTGGCCGTGGGCGCGATGCTGCACAATCCGAGCAAACCGATAAGGCCCAATGCTGCCCTGCCCATGGGTGAATCTCCTGCTGATCGATCGACAAGCGCGCAGCTTGGCCGAGCTTGGCGCGGATTTCCAGCGCGGCATGCACTTGACCTTGCCCCGATGGCAAGCTTGAGACTCGGTTCAAACCCAAAGGAGGCAGTTCCCATGCAAGTATTCAGCGTTCAAGGCATGACCTGTGGCCACTGCGTGAAAGCCGTGACCCGCGCGGTGCAGAGCCAGGATGAGGGCGCGGTGGTCGAGGTGGACCTGGGCGCGAAGCAGGTGCGCGTGCAGAGTTCGCTGCAGGCGCCGCAGATTCTGCAGGCGATTCGGGAGGAGGGGTATCAGGCTGAGCTGCTGGCCTGATACCTCAGTTGCGCCCTTCGCTGGCGTGCCAGCGAAGGGCGTGCGAAACAGATAAAGATTCGCGGCGAATCCCTGCGCAGCCGGTTAGACTAGGTCGACTTGCTTAGCCTGCTATGGATTCCCGATGAACCTGCGAACCATCCTGATCCTGGGCGCCCTCAGTGCGTTCGGACCGTTGGCGATCGATTTCTACCTGCCCGGTTTCCCGGCAATGGCCCAGGCCTTTGCCACCGATGAAAAACACATCCAGACCACCCTGGCCGCCTACTTTCTCGGCCTGTCACTCGGCCAATTGGCCTACGGCCCGGTGGCGGACCGCTTCGGACGGCGGATTCCGCTGCTGGTGGGGGTGACGCTGTTCACCCTGGCGTCACTGGCCTGTGCCTTTGCGCCGAGCCTGGACGCGCTGATCGTTGCGCGCTTCGTGCAGGCCCTGGGTGGCTGCGCGGGCATGGTGCTGTCGCGGGCCATCGTCAGCGACAAGTGCGATGCGGTGGCGTCGGCCAAGGTGTTTTCGCAACTGATGCTGGTGATGGGCCTGGCGCCGATCCTGGCGCCGATGCTCGGCGGGGTGCTGGTCAACCTGTACGGGTGGCAGTCGATCTTTATCGTGCTGACCCTGTTCAGTGCGCTGTGCGCCCTGGCAGTGGCCCTGGGCCTGCCCGAAAGCCTGCCGGCCCACCAGTTGCGCCAACCCTTGTCGGGGGCCCTGCGCCAGTACGGCCGCCTGCTCAAGGACCGTGTATTTCTGGGCCATGCGCTGACCGGGGGGATCGCCATTGCCGGCATGTTCGCCTATATCGCCGGTTCGCCGTTCGTGTTCATCAAGCTCTATGGCGTACCCGCCGAGCACTACGGCTGGCTGTTCGGCAGCAACGCGGCGGGCTTTATCCTGGTGGCCCAGGTGAACGCGCGCCTGCTGGCCCGGCGCGGCCCGGCGTTCCTGCTGGCGCGTACCGTGTGGGTGTACCTGGCGGCCGGGGTGGTGCTGCTGGGCATCAGCGCATTGCGCCCGGCGCAACTGTGGCCGTTGCTGATACCGCTGTTCGTGTGCATCGCCAGCCTTGGCTGCATCATTCCCAATGCCTCGGCGTGCGCCATGAGCGGGCAAGGTGCCCGCGCAGGCAGCGCCTCGGCGCTGCTGGGGTGTGTGCAGTTCAGCGTGGCGGCGGGGGCGGCTGCACTGGTTGGCGTGCTGCATGACGGCAGCGCCTTGCCGATGGCGCTGGTCATCAGCCTGTGTGGCGGCGCGGCGGTGACCGCGGCGGTGCTGACGCGGCGCCTGGCGCTCAACCGACCCGTCTGAGCTGGTGCGGTGCCTGCAAGCGGTTTTGCAGCGTGGTGACGAAGGCACGCGCCTCGGCCTCGCTGCGAAAGCTGACCACATGCTGGTCCAGCTGGACTTGCCACGGACACCCGGCTTTGCGGGCTGAAGCACTGACGACGATCTTCATTGCTGTCTACCTGTGTGGTGGGCAAATGCAGCAGCATTGTAGCGCCGCCTGCTCGCCCCGGCATGGCGCAGGCGAGCCGGCTGACTGACGGTCATGCCGTCACGGCGCGAGGGGCTCAGAACCCTTCGAGCACGATCTTGCCCTTGGCCGCGCCGCTTTCCAGCAGGGCGTGGGCGCGGCGCAGGTTGGCCGCGTTGATCTGGCCGAAATGTTCGCCCAGCGTGGTTTTCAGCGTGCCGGCATCGATCAGTTCGGCCACCCGGTTGAGCAGCCGGTGCTGTTCGAGCATGTCGGCGGTCTCGAACAGCGAGCGGGTGTACATGAACTCCCAGTGCAGCGACAGGCTCTTGCGCTTGAGCTTGGTCACGTCCAGTTGCCTGGGGTCATCGATCAGGGCCAGCTTGCCCTGCGGGGCCAGGGCCTCGACCAGTTGGTCCAGGTGCTGGTCGGTCTGGGTCAGGCTGGCCACGTGGGTGACCTGGGCAATGCCCTGGGCCTTGAGCGCCTCGGCCAATGGCTGGCGATGATCGATCACCTGGCTGGCGCCCAGGTCGCTTACCCATGCCTGGGTTTCGGGCCGCGAGGCGGTGCCGATGACCTGCAGCCCGGTGAGCTGGCTGGCCAGTTGGGTCAGGATCGAGCCGACACCGCCGGCAGCACCGACGATCAGCAGGCTTTGCCCGAGGTCGGCGTTGCCTTCGGCAATCTGCAGGCGTTCGAACAGCAGTTCCCAGGCGGTGATGGCGGTGAGTGGCAAGGCCGCGGCCTGGGCGAAACTCAGGGTGCGCGGCATGTGCCCGACGATGCGTTCATCGACCACGTGCAGTTCGCTGTTGGCGCCGGCGCGGGCGATGGAGCCGGCGTAGTAGACCTTGTCGCCTGGCTGGAACAGGCTGACTTCAGTGCCCACTGCCTTGACCACGCCGGCGACGTCCCAGCCCAGTACCTTGGGCGTGTTGGCCTCTGGCTGCACGTTCTGGCGAACCTTGGTGTCGACCGGATTCACCGAGATGGCATGCACCTGCACCAGCACGTCACGCGGGCCAGGCTCAGGCGCAGGCAGTTCGATGTCCTGCAAGGCAGCGGGGTCGGTGATTGGCAGGGACTGATAATAGGCGACGGCTTTCATGAAAGGTTCCTCGGCGAGTGATGTGCCCATGATTGGCCCTTTCACTTGCAGTTAAAAGCCGATAAAACGGCAGATACTTTCAATATTTTTTTGATAATGGTGGCTTTGGTGCTGCGTACTGATGATCTGCAATTGTTCGTGCGTGCGGCGGAGTTGGGCAGCCTGTCGGCAGCGGCGCGCCTGCTCGACCTGTCGCCGGCGGTGGCCAGCGCAGCGCTCAAGCGTCTGGAGGCGCAGTTGGGCGTGCGTTTGCTGGCACGGTCCACGCGCAGCCTGCGCCTGACCGCCGAAGGCGAAGGGTATATAGCGCATGCACGGGTGGCATTGGCCAGCCTGGAGGAAGGCCGGCGAGTGCTGGCCCAGGGGCAGGCGCAGGTCAGCGGTGTGCTGCAGTTGTCGGCGCCGTCGGACTTCGGACGCAATGTGCTGTTGCCCTGGCTTGACCAATTGCAGGGCGAACATCCGTTGCTCACGGTGCGCCTGCTGCTGGGGGATCGCAATGCCGACCTGTTCCGCCAGCCGGTGGACATCGCCTTGCGCTATGGCAACCCCGAAGACTCCAGCCTGGTGGCGCTGCCGGTATGCCCCGATAACCGTCGCGTGCTGTGCGCCGCTCCCAGCTACCTGGCCCGCCGTGGTCGGCCTGCGCGGGTCGAGCAGTTGGCCGAGCACAACTGCCTGCTGTACCAGCTCGGCGAGCGGGTGCACGACCAGTGGCGGTTCACCGGGGCGGGCATGACCGACACGGTGCTGGTACGCGGTGACCGCTTTTGCGATGACGCCGATGTGGTGCGTCGCTGGGCGCTGGCCGGCGTGGGCATCGCCTACAAGTCATGGCTGGATGTGGCGGCCGATGTGCAGGCCGGGCGCCTCACGGTGCTGATGCCTGAGCTGCAGGGAGAGCCGGCGCCGTTGAACCTGCTGTGTACCCATCGGGCGCAGTTGGGCAAACCGGTGCAGTTGTTGCGCGATCTGCTCAAGGCCCGTTGCACGGCATTGCTCGCGCCATTGCGGGACGCGTCGCGCTAGCACACTTTGGGGCCGGTAGATGGGGTCGCCGGGTATTACGTTTCATCTGAAGTTGAACGACTTGATTACTTTGGCTGTAGGGCGTTTGACGCTTGTTATGCGCGCGTGAGGTTTGCGGGGGCGCAACGAGGCGCAGCAGCCTGTGGCTTCGGCGCTTGCTGCAGGCTCTGCGGGCAATGACGAGGCTACGACAGAAGTGCACGAGGTTGCCCAAAGCACGCCTTTTGCGCAGAGGGACCGCCGTTTAAGTGCGCCCAAGGCGGCTTATACTTGCGCTCACAGTCGATACCAGCAAGAGACGTTTCCAAGGCAGGGACGGGCAGCTCACGTCTCCGGAATCCGCAGGGAGTGCAGATATGAAACCCGTAGCAAGCATCAGTGTGATTGCCAGCCTGTTGGCCGACCCCAAGCGCAGCGCCATGCTGTGGGCGCTCATCGACGGGATGGCCCGCCCTTCCGAAGAGTTGGCGAGAATGACCGGCCTGACACCGTCCTCCACCTGCGCCCACCTGGGGCGTCTGCTGGCGGGAGGTCTGTTGAAAATCGAGGCGCGCGGGCGCAAGCGCTATTTCCGTCTGGCGGCGCCCGAGGTGGGTGCTGCCGTAGAGGCACTGGCCAGCGTGCCGGTGAAGGAGCATTGCCGCCAGAATGTGCGGGTATGCCGGGAGGCTTCAGGCATTCCGCTGTCGATGCGCCGCGCACGCCTGTGCCGCGATCATCTGGGCGGGGAGCTGGCGGCCGACCTGTACCAGCGCCTGCTCGAAGCCAAGTGGCTGGACCTGAACGACCGCCAGTTGGACGTGAGCCAGGTGGGGCGCCTGCACTTTGCCGACTACGGCATCTTCATCGAGGCGCTCGCGCTGCGTGAAGGCAGGGCCTGCAGCCGATGCACCTGCTGCAGCGAGTGGAGTGAGCAGCGGCCGCACCTGGGCGGCGCGCTGGGCAGCAGCCTGCTGAAGCTGTTCGTGCAGTCCGGCTGGGTACGCCTGGACGACAATTCGCGTGCCGTGCACATCACCCAGGCTGGGCTGCGGGAAATCCGCATGATTGCCCAACCCCCGATGCCACTGGCAGTGGGGGAGTAGGCAACCGGCCTGGGCGGTGACGGCTCGCCGCCTGACTCAGGCCTTGACCAGGCGCGCATCCAGGCTGTTTTGCGCCAGGCGCCGGGCCTGGTCCTGGGTCATGCCCAGGTGGGTATGCAGGGCATGGAAGTTCTCGGTGACATAACCACCGAAGTAGGCAGGGTCGTCCGAGTTCACCGTGACCTTCACGCCACGCTCGAGCATCTCGAGGATGTTGTGCTGGCGCATGTGGTCGAACACGCACAGTTTGGTATTGGACAGCGGGCACACGGTCAGCGGGATCTGCTCGTCGATGATGCGCTGCATCAGCCGCTCGTCTTCGATGGCCCGCACGCCATGGTCGATACGCTGGATCTTGAGCAGGTCCAGGGCTTCCCAGATGTACTCGGGCGGGCCTTCTTCACCGGCATGGGCCACGGTCAGGAAGCCTTCGCTGCGGGCGCGGTCGAACACGCGCTGGAACTTGCTGGGCGGGTGGCCCATTTCCGAGCTGTCCAGGCCGACGGCAACGAAGGCATCGCGAAACGGCATGGCCTGGTCGAGGGTCTTGTGCGCTTGTTCTTCGCTCAGGTGACGCAGGAAGCTCAGGATCAGACCGCTGCCGATGCCCAGTTGCTGCTGGCCGTCCTTGAGCGCACGGCTGATACCTTCGAGCACCACCTGGAACGGGATGCCACGGTCGGTGTGGGTCTGGGGGTCGAAGAACGGTTCGGTATGGATCACGTTCTGCGCCTTGCAGCGCAGCAGGTACGCCCAGGTCAGGTCGTAGAAGTCCTGCTCGGTGCGCAGCACATCGGCACCCTGGTAGTAGAGGTCGAGAAACTCTTGCAGGTTGTTGAACGCGTAGGCTGCGCGCAGGGTTTCGACGTCGTTCCAGGGCAGGGCGATCTTGTTGCGCTCGGCCAGGGCGAACAGCAACTCGGGCTCCAGCGAGCCTTCCAGGTGCAGGTGCAATTCTGCCTTGGGCAGCGCATTAAGCCAGTCGTACATAAATCGGTTCTCTTCAGGTGCGGTTGCGCGCCATTCTACAGCGGTTGGGGCAGGCGCAGCGGTGAAACCTGACCGGATGGTTCAGCCAGGGGGAAAACCTTCAACAGCAGCTAGAGTCTTTAGCCAGACCCCATCTGTTCAAGGCTGGCGATGCTCAAGCTACTGTCCGAAGAAAAACTGTTGCTGCTGGCCATGGTGACGGCGCTGCTCGCCTGGCCGCTGGAGCCACTGTTGCTGGGGCACGGTCATGGTGTGGCGCTGCTGGCGGGGTTCGTGCTGGTCGGGGCGATCGTGTGTGCATCGATGCGCGTTGCCCAGCATGCCGAACGGCTGGCGCAGAAGGTCGGCGACCCCTACGGCACGATGATTCTGACCTTGGCCGCGGTGCTGGTGGAGGTGGTGATCCTGGCGATCATGATGAGCAATGAAGCGTCGCCGACGCTGGTGCGCGACACTATCTATTCGGCGGTGATGCTCGACATCAACGGGATTCTGGGGCTGGCCGCACTGATGGGCGGGCTCAAGCACGGCGAGCAGCGCTACAACGACGATTCGGCACGTACCTACAGCGTGATGATCATGACCGCCATGGGCGTTTCGATGGTGGTGCCCGAGTTTATCCCCAAGGCGCAGTGGCAGGTGTATTCGGCCTTTACCATCGGCGCGATGGTGGTGCTGTATGCGTTGTTCCTGCGCATGCAGGTGGGGCCGCACAGTTATTTCTTCAGTTACAGTTATCCACAGAAGAAGCGCCGTGATTCGACCAATGATGCGGCGAGCGTCAATCAGACCCGCTCGATAGCGATCCTGGTGGCGGGTGTGGTAATCATCGGCTCGCTGGCAGAAGTGATGTCGCAGACCCTCGACTATGGCCTGGAGGGCAGCGGTGCACCGCCCGTGCTGACGGCCATCGTGGTGGCGGCGATTTCTGCCGCACCGGAGATCCTGACCGCGTTGCGTGCCGCCCTGGCCAACCGCATGCAGTCGGTGGTCAACATCGCGCTGGGGGGCGTCGTTGTCGACGGTGATCCTCACCGTGCCGCTGATGGAGGCCATGGCCCTGTATACCGGGCAACCGTTTCAGATGGCCATGACTCCGGTGCAGACGGTGATGATCTTCATTACCCTGATCGTCAGCGCGATCAACCTCAATGATGGCGAAACCAACGCGATCGAGGGCATGACCCACTTCGTGCTGTTCGCCACCTTCATCATGCTGGCGCTGCTGGGGGTGTAGCGCCTGTCAGCCGGCAATCAGTTGCGCCGCCGCCTGGCGGTGATTGGCGATCAGGCCCTTTACGTCCAGCCCTTCGATCTGCCCGTCGATCACGCGCCACTGGCCACCGACCATGACCCGATCGGCCCGATCGGCGCCGCACAGCAGCAATGCCGAGAGCGGGTCGTGGCTGCCGGAGAAGCGCAGTTCGTCGAGCTTGAACAGCGCCAGGTCGGCCTGCTTGCCCACGGCCAGCTCGCCGATGTCGCTGCGCCCGAGCAGTTGCGCCGAACCCCGGGTGGCCCAGCCCAGGACTCGCTCGGGGGTAATGGCTTCGGCGCCGTAGCGCAGGCGCTGCAGGTACAGCGCCTGGCGGACCTCGAGGATCATGTTGGAGGCATCGTTGGAGGCTGAGCCGTCCACGCCGAGGCCGACGGGTGCACCGGCATCGGTCAGGTCGAGGGTGGGGCAGATACCGGAGGCCAGGCGCATGTTCGAGCTTGGGCAATGGCAGATGCCGGTACCGGCAGCACCCAGGCGGGCGATTTCGTCCGGGTTGAAGTGGATGCCGTGCGCCAGCCAGGTGCGCGGGCCCAGCCAGCCGACGCTGTCCAGGTAGTCGACGGTGCGCAGGCCGAAGCGTTGCAGGCAGAAGTCCTCCTCGTCGAGGGTTTCGGCCAAGTGGGTGTGCAGGCGCACATCCAGCTCTTGGGCCAGGGTCGCGCTGGCGCGCATGATTTCGGGTGTCACGGAGAACGGCGAGCACGGCGCCAGGGCGATCTGGATGCGTGCGCCGTCACCGCGCTCATGGTAGCTGTGGATAAGTCGCTGGCTGTCGGCCAGGATCACTTCGCCCTGTTGCACCGTCTGCTGCGGTGGCAGCCCGCCATCGGCTTCGCCCAGGCTCATGGAGCCGCGGGTAAGCATGGCGCGCATGCCCAGTTTTCGCACGCTCTCGACCTGCACGTCGATGGCGTTTTCCAGGCCATCGGGGAACAGGTAGTGGTGGTCGGCAGCCGTGGTGCACCCCGACAGCAGCAGTTCGGCCAGGGCCACCTGGGTTGCCAGTTCGAGTTTGGCCGGGGTCAGGCGGGCCCACACCGGGTAAAGCGTCTTGAGCCAGGGGAACAGCGGCTGGTTGACCACCGGTGCCCAGGCACGGGTGAGGGTCTGGTAGAAGTGATGATGGGTATTGATAAGGCCCGGCAGCACCACATGCTCATGCGCATCGAAGGTCTGCGGGCAGGGTGTAGCGGGGGATTGGCCGAGGCCGAGCACTTCGCGGATGATGCCGTCTTCCAGCACCAGGCCGCCGCGGGCGTCGAGGGTGTTGGCAGTGAAGATGGCAAGCGGGTTTTTCAACCAGATACGGGTCGCAGGCATGGTGCCGGCTCCTCTGAAAGTGGGTTCAGGTTAGCCAGCTCAGTGTTGCCCTGTCTGCTGATCCAGGTCCGCCGCGATGGGCGAGGCGTCGAGTCTACACCCACCGCGAGCCGCTTCACCAGACCAGCGATTCACCTTTGTAGTTGATGAAATGCAGGCCGCCCTTGCCACTGCTGGCCTGGACCTGTTCGACCATCCCACGGGTACTGGTGAGCACGTCGATCTCGGCACCTTCGCCGCCCATGTCGGTCTTGACCCAGCCCGGGTGCATGGCCAGCACCGTCAGCGGGGTGTCGCCCAACTGCACCACGAAGCTGTTGATCATGGAGTTCAGTGCTGCCTTGCTGGCCTTGTACAGGGCCATTTCCGGTGCGTCGGGAATGCCCACGCTGCCCAGGATCGAACTCATGAAGGCGATGACGCCACCGTTGGCGTTCAGTTGCGCGGCGAATCGCTGCGCGACGCGGATCGGCGCGACGCTGTTGGTCATGAACAGTTCGCCAACGTCGGCCAGTTGCGCGTGTTCGGCATTCTGCTCGTCCGGCCCCTTGACCCCGGCATTGACGAACAGCAGGTCGAAGGTCTGCCCCTCGAGCTGCGCCTGCAGGGCATCGAGTTGCTGGCTGCTGTTCATCTCCAGGGTCTGTACCTGCACCCCCTTGAGCTTGGCCAGGTCCGCAGCCCTGGCCGGATCGCGAACGGTGGCCACGACGTTCCAGCCGGCCTCACCCAGGCGTTCGACCAGGCCCAGGCCCAGGCCACGCGAGGCGCCAATGATCAATGCGGTTTTTGTGGCAGTCATGGGGATTCTCCTTGCAAGGGGACAGGCGCCGAGGCGCGTAGAGGGCAGGTGTGCAACGGCTTCAATACCCGTGGGCATGCCTGAATCAGGGGGTGACCCTGGAGGATACTCCAGCCTTTCGCCGGCTGCCTTCAATATCAGGCAAGAAGCGGCGGGTTTGGCAGCGATACGCACTCATGCAGGGGTATCCCCGCTGGCCCGGGCAATAGTGCAATTGTGGCCGCTGCGTGATGATCAGAAAATGATCAGTCGTGGTTGAAGGCTGCCTAGCCAGCGGTTGGTGCAGGCACGCACGGTTTATCCACAGCGTGCTCCACAGAGTTCAGGCGCTGTGGATAAACTTTGATCAAATATTGATCGATACCTTGCAGGCCACGATTCAAAAGGGCTTCAGCTGAGTGCTAAGAGCTTATCCACAGCCAGGCCCACAGTGGATGTGGGCAACTGTTCAAGGGCGTTCGAGCACAATGCGCCCGCGGCTGAGGTCGGCCAGTTGACGCTGCAGCGGCTCGATGTGTGCTTCGCCCAAGGCCAGTTGCAGGTCGACGCCATTGGCGGTGAACTGCTCCTGCAGCACCAGGCCGTCGACTTCGCCGACGCGCAGCTTGAGCAGCGCCAGTTCGCTGAAGCTGCAACTGCATTGCACTTGCACACGGCTCACCAGCAGGCGCTTTTCGGCCTGTTGCAGGCATTTGTTGGCGCCACCGCCATAGGCGCGCGCCAGGCCGCCGGTACCCAGCTGGATACCGCCATACCAACGGATCACCAGCACCGCGACCTGATCGCAGTCCTGGGCCTCGATGGCCGCGAGGATCGGGCGCCCGGCGGTGCCGCCCGGTTCGCCGTCGTCGCTGCTGCGGTATTGCGCACCCAGCTTCCAGGCCCAGCAGTTGTGGGTCGCGGCCAGGTCGCTGTGCTGTTCGATGAAGGCCTGGGCGTCGGCCGGGCTGCTGATGGGGGCAGCGAGGGTGATGAAGCGACTTTTGCGGATTTCTTCGCGAAACTCGCAGGTGTCCAGCAGGGTAGAGGGCATAAGCGGGGGATCAGTTCGGTGGGGTAAGGCCACAGCCTTTGAGGATGATGTGGATAAGGTTGTTGCTGGCATCTTCCATGTCCTGCTTGGTCAGGCGGCTGCGGCCGGTAACCTGGCAGATCTGGGTGGCGAAGTCGGCGTAGTGCTGGGTGCTGCCCCAGAGCAGGAAGATCAGGTGTACCGGGTCGACCCGGTCCATCTTGCCGCTGTCCATCCAGGCCTCGAATACCGCCGCCCGGCTCTTGAACCATTGGCGGTAGTCCTGGCTGAAGTAGTCGGTCAGGCACTGCCCGCCGCTGATGATCTCCATGGCGAAGATGCGCGAGGCTTGCGGGTTGCGCCGCGAAAATTCCATCTTGGCGCGAATGTAGCGGCTCAGGGCCTCGGCCGGGTCGTCGTCGGCGCTCAAGGTATTGAAGGTGCTGTCCCACAACTCGATGATGTTGCTCAGCACCGCCACGTACAGGCCCAGCTTGTTGGTGAAGTAGTAGTGCAGGTTGGCCTTGGGCAGCCCGGCATTCACGGCAATGGTGTTCATGCTGGTGCCTTTGAAACCGTGGCGGGCGAATTCGTCTTCAGCGGCCTGGATGATCGCCTGCTCGTTCTTCTGACGGATGCGGCCAGCGGGTCTGGTGGCCTGGAGGCGGTGTGCGAGGACTTCAAAGGTCATGGGCGATTCCGGACAAAGCAGGGTGGTGGGGCACATGCACTGATACCGCAGCTGTGCCGGGCGGGCAAGCGCCCAGGGGTGAAAAAGCCGATAAAGCACTTCAACGTGTTGCCGCCAGGCTGTCGAGGAAGCTTTCCAGCACCAGGTGCGGGCGGCGCCCCTTGCGTGTGACCCAGCACAGGCTCAGGTCATAGAAGCGTTCGCTGGGCTTGAGTGCGCGCAGGCGACCCTGTTGCACCCAGGCGCTGGCGTAGTGATCGGGCAGGTAGCCGATATAGCGCCCGGTCAGGATCAGAAAGGCCATGCCCTCGCGGTCCGAAGCGCTGGCGGTGCAGTGCAGGGCCTGGTATTGCGCCTGAATCTCGGCCGGCAGGCGGAACGTGGGCGCGATCGCGTCCTGGCCGTTGAGCCGCTCGTCGTCCAGCTGGCGGTCGTCGGCATAGAACAACGGGTGGCCCACGGCGCAGTAGAGCAGTGAGCGCTCGCTGTACAGCGGTTGGTATTCGAGCCCCGAGAGTGGGCTGGTCTGTGGTACCACGCCCACGTGCAGGCTGCCGTCGAGTACGCCCTGTTCGACCTGGCTGGGGGCGATCATGCGGATCTGGATGCGCACCTCCGGGCCGCGGTCCTTGAGCTGGGCCAGCGCGTGGGTGATGCGCATGTGCGGCAAGGTCACCAGGTTGTCGGTGAGGCCGATGTTCAGCTCGCCGCGCAGGTGCTGGTGCAGGCCGTTGACCTCGGTGCGAAAGCTTTCGAGCGCCCCCAGCAACTGGAGGGCCGACTGGTATACCTCGCGCCCTTCCTCGGTCAGCGAAAATCCGGCGCGGCCACGTTGACACAGGCGCAGGCCCAGGCGCTGCTCAAGGTCGCTCATCTGCTGGCTGATCGCCGAGCGGCCTATGCCCAGCACGTTCTCGGCCGCCGAGAAGCCGCCGCATTCCACCACGCTGCGGTAGATCTTGAGTAGGCGGATATCGAAATCACTGACCTGGGCAAGCGGCTCGGGGCGACGGCTCATTGTTTAGTGTCCAGCTAACTGAAGATTAGAAAAGCAGGCTTTTCCAGACTTTATCGCCGTGACAATTTAGCTGCAACACTGTTTGCAACCATCCTGCTGCTTATTGCCCTGCGAGGTTTGTCCCATGAATCTGCCTGAAAACGCTCCGGTCGGCCTGGCCAGCCAGCTCAAGCTGGACGCACACTGGATGCCGTACACGGCCAACCGCAACTTTCAGCGCGACCCGCGCCTGATCGTCGCTGCCCAGGGCAACTACCTGACCGATGACAAGGGCCGGCAGATTTTCGATGCGTTGTCGGGGTTGTGGACCTGTGGCGCCGGGCACACTCGCAAGCAGATCCAGGAAGCGGTTTCGCGTCAGTTGGGCGTGCTGGATTACTCGCCCGCGTTCCAGTTCGGTCACCCGCTGTCGTTCCAGCTGGCCGAGAAGATCACCGACCTGACCCCGGGCAACCTGAATCACGTCTTCTATACCAACTCCGGCTCCGAGTGCGCCGACACCGCGCTGAAGATGGTGCGTGCCTACTGGCGCCTCAAAGGCCAGGCGACCAAGACCAAGCTGATCGGGCGGGCCCGTGGCTACCACGGGGTGAATATCGCCGGTACCAGCCTGGGTGGGGTCAACGGCAACCGCAAGATGTTCGGCCAGTTGCTTGACGTCGACCACATCCCGCATACCGTGCTGGCGGGCAACGCTTTCAGCAGGGGCATGCCGCAGGAGGGCGGTATTGCCCTGGCCGACGAGATGCTCAAGCTGATCGAGTTGCATGACGCCTCCAACATCGCTGCCTTGATCGTCGAACCCCTGGCAGGCTCCGCTGGCGTGCTGCCGCCGCCCGAGGGCTACCTCAAGCGCCTGCGCGAAATCTGTGACCAGCACAACATCCTGCTGATCTTCGATGAGGTGATTACCGGTTTCGGTCGCATGGGCGCGATGTTCGGTGCCGATGCGTTCGGCGTGACACCTGACCTGATGTGCATCGCCAAGCAGGTCACCAACGGTGCCATCCCGATGGGCGCGGTGATCGCCAGCAGCGAGATCTACCAGACCTTCATGAACCAGCCGACCCCCGAGTACGCGGTGGAATTCCCGCACGGCTATACCTACTCGGCGCATCCGGTGGCCTGTGCTGCCGGCCTGGCTGCACTGGACCTGCTGGAGAAGGAGAACCTGGTGCAGTCGGCCGCCGAACTGGCGCCACACTTCGAGAACGTATTGCACGGGGTCAAGGGTGCCAAACACATCGTCGACATTCGCAACTACGGCCTGGCCGGTGCCTTGCAGATTGCGCCCCGCGATGGCGATGCCATCGTGCGTCCGTTCGAGATTGCGATGAAGCTGTGGAATGCCGGCTTCTATGTTCGCTACGGTGGCGACACCCTGCAGTTCGGCCCGACCTTCAACACTACTGCGCAGGAGCTGGACCGCCTGTTCGATGCGGTCGGCGAAGCGATCAACCAGGTCGACTGACCCCCTCTATATATAAGCAGGCGTGAACGGTCGCGCCTGTCACCCCTTTCTGGAGTTCTGCATGAGCATCGTTCAGCATCTGATCCACGGTGAAATGGTTTCCGGCGGCGAGCGTACCGCCGATGTGTTCAACCCGTCGACCGGCCAGGCCATCCATAAGCTCGAGCTGGCCAGCCGTGACACCGTGCAGAAGGCCATCGACTCGGCCAAGTCGGCATTCCCGGCCTGGCGCAATACCCCACCGGCCAAGCGTGCCCAGGTCATGTTCCGCTTCAAGCAACTGCTGGAGCAGAACGAGTCGCGCATCGCGCAACTGATCAGCGAAGAGCATGGCAAGACCCTGGAAGACGCCGCCGGCGAGCTCAAGCGTGGCATCGAGAACGTCGAATACGCCTGCGCCGCGCCGGAAGTGCTCAAGGGTGAGTACAGCCGCAACGTTGGCCCGAACATCGATGCCTGGTCCGATTTCCAGCCACTGGGTATCGTGGCGGGGATCACGCCATTCAACTTCCCGGCCATGGTGCCGCTGTGGATGTATCCACTGGCGATCGCCTGTGGCAACTGCTTCATTCTCAAACCGTCGGAGCGCGATCCGAGCTCGACTCTGTTCATCGCCCAACTGCTGCTGGAGGCCGGCTTGCCTAAAGGCGTGCTGAACGTGGTGCACGGTGACAAGGTGGCGGTGGACGCACTGATCGAAGCGCCAGAGGTCAAGGCCCTGAGCTTTGTGGGCTCTACACCGATTGCCGAGTACATCTATGCCGAAGGCACCAGGCGCGGCAAGCGCGTGCAGGCATTGGGTGGGGCGAAAAACCATGCGGTGCTGATGCCCGATGCCGATCTCGACAATGCCGTCAGTGCGCTGATGGGCGCTGCATACGGTTCGTGCGGTGAGCGCTGCATGGCGATTTCGGTGGCGGTGTGCGTGGGTGACCAGGTGGCGGATGCGCTGGTGGCCAAGCTGGTACCGCAGATCAAGGCATTGAAGATCGGTGCCGGTACCCAGTGCGGCCTGGACATGGGGCCGCTGGTGACGGCGGCTGCCCGTGACAAGGTCGTTGGCTATATTGACGACGGTCTTGCGGCAGGCGCCGAGCTGGTGGTGGATGGCCGCGGTTTCAGTGTGTCAGGTCACGAAGAGGGTTACTTCGTAGGGGGGACCCTGTTTGATCGGGTCACTACCGGGATGCGCATCTATAAAGAAGAGATCTTCGGGCCGGTGCTGTGTGTGGTGCGTGTCGACAGCCTCGAGCAGGCCATGCAACTGATCAACGAGCATGAGTACGGCAACGGCACGTGCATCTTCACCCGTGACGGGGAGGCCGCGCGCCTGTTCTGTGACGAGATCGAAGTGGGCATGGTCGGGGTCAACGTTCCATTGCCCGTACCTGTGGCCTACCACAGTTTTGGCGGGTGGAAGCGTTCGCTGTTTGGCGACTTGCATGCCTATGGCCCGGATGGCGTGCGTTTCTATACCCGGCGCAAGGCGATTACCCAGCGTTGGCCGCAACGTGCCAGCCATGAAGCGTCGCAGTTTGCATTCCCAAGCCTGTAAACAGGTAGGAAACAGGGGAGGCCGCAAGGCCTCCCCTGTGCCTTTTTAGGTGTTTCTGACCTTTGTGACAGATTTGTTGCGATTAGCGCTTGACGGCCTCTCAGAAGTCTTTATACTTCGCCCCACTTCCAGCGTAGCCGGAACCAAAAACTCCTTGAGTATCAACGAGTTGGGCGTTTCAGCTGGTGCTGGAAGTGCTTCGATCGAAAGATCGGAAGCGGTGAAAAAGGTGGTTGACAGTGGTTTGAAACGCTGTAGAAT
>NZ_JAHTBI010000090.1 GCF_019168305.1 Pseudomonas aegrilactucae | reverse complement strand
CACCGGCAGCGGCAGCAGGCCGATGCCGGGGAGTTGCAGGTTGACCAGGTCGCGGATGTGCTCCACCGAACCGATCTTGCTCTGCTGGCCGAAACGCGAGCGCAGGGTTTCGCTCGGCACATCGGCACGCACCACCAGGATGAAACTGGCGCTGTCGAGCAGGCTGCGGTCGGCCAGCATCGCGACGTGCACGCCATAGGCTTTCTCCACGATCGGGATCGGCGTGGCCTTGCTGTCGATCAGCATCGACAGCGCTTCGCGCAGCGCCTGGATCACCGGGGTAAAGCTGGCGAGCAGGTCATCGTGCTGGTAACCGGGAAACTCCTGCGGGCGTCGCGTGCTGGTGCTGAAGGTGGCGAATTCGCCCGCCAGGCTCACCAGTTCGCTGTAGAACCGCTCCGGGTGCAGCGGGCTGAGCTGGTTCAGGTGCTCCAGCAGCGGCTGGGCGCGGTTGACCAGTTGCAGCAGCATGAAGTCGGCGATCTCCGAGGCGCCCCCGGCGCCCGAGGCCACCACCCGCCCGGCCAACGCTTCGCCGCGCTGGTGCAGCAGGCCCAGCAGTTCGCTGCGCATCGCTGCCAGCGGCTTGCTCACCGCCACGTCCAGCAGCGGCGGGATGTAGCTGTCGTCCAGCACCAGGGCGCGGTCGGCGCGCTTTTCCTTGACCCTGACCAGGCCCAGGGTGGCGTAGTCGCTCAGGCCGTCACGCGCGGTGAGCAGGCGCAGCGCGCGTGAACCCAGCGCCACCGGCGCGCGGTTTTCAAACGGGGCGTTGTCGTCGCGCACCTCGCTCACCCGGCTCACGTAACGCGCACCGTGCAGCGCTTCACCTTCGTCCACCGTGTCACGCGCACCGGCGCGCTTGAGCGGCAGGGCCAGGTACACCAGGCCATCGCGCAGGTTGTCGTCGATGTCCAGCGGGCTGGGCGGCAGGTCGTCATGAGGGATGTTGAACGGCGTGCCATCGGGCAGCAGGCCGCGGGCCGATACGATCGCCAGCTTGCCCTGGGCCAGCAGGCCCTGGTCGATCAGCAGCTCGCTGAAGCCCCAACCGGCGGCCGAGAGCGGTCGGCTGCGCGCATCGATGAGGTTTTCCAGGTAACGGTCCTGCTGCTGGAAGTGCTGTGTTCCGATGAACATGCCTTCCGACCAGACCACTCGATTGTTCCAGGACATGGGGGCTCCGATTGCCTATGGGGCGGTGCGGGTTGAGGGCAGGACGGCGTCGGCACGAATGGCGCGCACATCGAGGCTGATCTGGTAGTCACGCGGGGGCACGGCGAGCACGCTGCGCCATTGCGCCTGGTCGAGCTCGCGGTAGCCCACTACAAGGCCGATCTGGCGTGTGGCGGGGTCCAGCTCACGTTTCAGGTGCAGTTGCTCACCGGGCTGCAGCAGCACTTCGTCCTGGTCCAGCAGGTCGCTGCCCAGGGTCTGGCTGGCACGCTCGGCCAGGGCGAAATAATCGGCACGGCTGAAGCCGGCGCTGTTCTTCAGCTCGAACAGGCGCACGCGCACCGGTGCGGGCTGGCCGGTCGCGCCCGGGTTGAGGCCCTGGGCGGCACTGAAGTACAGCGTGACGGCGGTGGACGGCGATGCCGGCGCCACCCTGGGCGGCGTGACACCCGGCCCCGTCTCGTCCTTGCTGCAACCGGCCAGTACCAGCAGGGCCAGGGTTGCCAGCACTCCTCTTCGAATCATCCTGCGTCCTCATGACGTACTGCGTTGCGTTGCATCCTGGCCCGTTCACGGGCGTTGCAAGCGCTCACTGTGGGCTTCGTAGGCGCGGCTGAACTCCCGACCGAAGAGGTCCTGGAAGTCGTCTTGCGCCTCGCGTGAAATCTGGCTGTAGAGCTCGGTGAACTGCTGCCACTGCTGGCTCTGGCGCGAGCCGGCGAAGAGCTTGGACAGCCCGCCGGGGCTGGCCATGCGGGCCTCCAGCTGGCCAGGCTCGAAGCGCGCCAGCAGGTGCTTGATCGCCGCTTCCACACCGGCCATCACGGCGATCTGGTGCGCACGCAAATCGTCGAAGCTGTCGCGCACCGCCTGTGCCGGCGCCATGAAGGCGTGGTTGCCGTGACGCAACAGCAGCAACAGCGCCTCATCGGCATTGGGGGCGAACTTGAGCGGGTTGTTCTCCAGCGGGCGGATCATCGTCTGCTGCATGCGGAACTCGCCCTTGAGGCTGGTGCGCGCACGCAGCACGTCGATCAGGCCCTCGACCATTAGGCGGTAGCTGCGCCCGATGTCTTCCATCTGTGCCAGCGCCTGCTCGCGGTCGACCTGCAGACGCTCAAGCCCGGCGCCGCGCAGGAAAGCCTGCAACAGGTCGGCTGGCTCGGCTGCTTCGGCGGCGGCCGCCACCGGCGCGGCGACTGGCTCAGACGCAGGCACAGGTTCCGGCTCGGGCGCTGGCACCCTGACCGGCGCCGGCGTGATCGGTGCCGACAGGGAGGGGGCATCGGCAAACAGGTCCCAGTCTTCCGGAATCAGCGGCTGAGCGGCGACCGGCACGGCTGCCAGCACCGGCTCAGGTACAGGCGCAGCCACCGGTGTCGGCGGGCGAAAGTCATGCTGTTGCGCCGGCACGTGATCAGCCTGGGTTACCGGCGCAACCACGGGCGGGTCGAGAAAGTCGAACAGGTCGGCCAGGGTGTCCTGGGCCCCGGCAGGGGCGACGAACGCAGGCGTCACGTCGCTCGCGAAGACGTCACTGGCGAACGTTGCAGGCGCGCCACTGGCCTGCCCCATCAACGCCTCGAAGCTGTGCGAATCGGCGCCTTGCACCCCAGCGCCCGCCCCCAGCTGGAAGCTCGAATCGATGCGTGCCTGGATCTCGTAATCGCCAATACGGAAGGTTTCACCGTCAACTAAGCGCTCACTGCTGCCGCGTCGCATGCGAATACCTGCCCGCACTAACTCCACACCGTTAGTGCTGTTATCGGTCAAGTAATAGTGACCTTCACGGTATTGAACTACGCAATGTTGCGACGATATCAGGCGTTCCGGGTCGGGTAATACCCAATCATTCGCCGGACCCCGGCCAATTCGAATAGTTCCCTTGTCCAGGCACTTTTCCGCACATTGTCCAGGCGTAATCTTGTGATAACTAAGAATGGTCAAACACAGCGACATCACGCCTCCTTGCTTACATCGCGGGTAGGTATTCGGGAACCCTGACTGCCTCGATGGCAGGCGACGTGACCCACGCAAAACTGCCAAAATTCCCCTGAAACAGGGGCCTTTCGGCCAAATTTTGCGATTTAAACATGAATTTTTCGCGCGTCAACCGCAACTTGCCCTGCGCTGCTACCGAGCTGTTAGCTACGTCACAAAGGTAACAACGCGCAGAAGCTTACCTTGACAGTCCAAAAAAATTAAACCAAAAATGCGCAAATTGCTGACTACACAAAGTGATATCACGTTGATATCACTTATTGCACTAGCGCAC
This sequence comes from Pseudomonas aegrilactucae, assembly GCF_019168305.1. GTDB lineage: Bacteria > Pseudomonadota > Gammaproteobacteria > Pseudomonadales > Pseudomonadaceae > Aquipseudomonas > Aquipseudomonas aegrilactucae. Next base: position 23,912 of record NZ_JAHTBI010000090.1, on the reverse strand, counting down.
GCGAGCGCAAACTTTAAGCCTGAACTTTGCCCGCACTTCCTGCGCACCGCAGGCCGATATGGAGATCGAAACCAGGTGGATTCCCCGCTTTTGCTCGCTGCTGTTTCCGCTCCCTTCCCCTGCGGCGACGATCTCGAATATGACCCCGACTTCCTGCAATTGGAGCGTGATGCCCAAGGCAAGCCCGAGCGCGTCATGGGCGACGCCACGCAGCCGGCCGAACCGCCCCAGTGGCGCCTGGTCGAGCAGTCCTGCCTGGCCCTGCTGCAACGCAGCAAAGACCTGCGCATCACCCATCACCTGCTGCAGAGCAAGCTGGCCCTGGAGGGCATCCACGGCCTGAGCGCCGCGCTCGGCCTGGTGCACGCGCTGCTCGGCCAGTACTGGGCCGACCTGCACCCGCAGCTGGATGCCGACGACGACAATGACCCTACCGTGCGCATCAACGCACTGGCCGGCATCGCCAGCGACAGCAACGTTGCCCTGCTGCGCGACAGCATCCTCACCCGTTCGCGCGCCTTCGGCCCGGTCAGCCTGCGTGCGGCCCTGCATGCCAGCGGCCTGCAGCACTTCGCCAGCGAACAGCTGAACGCCGATGAACTGGCCGGCGCACTGCACGACAGCGACCCCGAGCACCTGCAGGCCACCCGCCAAGCCCTGCGCAGCGCATACGCCAGCGCCGTGGCCATCGAGCAGTACGTCAGCGAACAGGTCGGCTCGGCCAGTGGCGTTGATTTCAGCGCCCTCAAGCAACCCCTCAAGCAGGCGCTGCAAGTGCTCGAACAGCACCTGCCGGCCAGCGACGCCGCACTGCCGGCCGCCAATGACCTCGACGTGACCGGCGAGGTGCCCGCAGCGGCACTGGCGCCCGTTGCCGCACGGGTGTCGGGCGAGATCCAAAGCCGTGACGATGTGCTGCGCAGCCTTGAGCGCATCCTCACCTATTACGCCCGCCACGAGCCGTCGAGCCCGCTGCCGGTGCTGCTGACCCGGGCGAAGCATCTGGTCCAGGCCGACTTCGCGACCATCGTGCGCAACCTGATACCCGATGGCCTTTCGCAATTTGAAAACTTGCGCGGACCCGACCTCGACTGAGGCCTGACGGCCAGCATCGACGCGGATCACGCAACCCCCAGCACCCGTCGCACCTGCGACCAGGAGGAACAACGTGGCGAACACCAGTTCTCAGAAATTCATCGCGCGCAACCGCGCACCTCGGGTCCAGATCGAATACGACGTCGAGCTGTACGGCGCCGAGAAAAAGGTCCAGCTGCCTTTCGTCATGGGCGTCATGGCCGACCTCGCCGGCAAGCCGGCCGAACCGCTGGCACCCGTGGCCGAGCGCAAGTTCCTGGAGATCGACGTCGACAACTTCGACTCGCGCCTCAAGGCCATGCAGCCGCGCGTGGCGTTCCACGTACCCAACGAGCTGACCGGCGAAGGCAACCTGAGCCTGGACATCACCTTCGAGAGCATGGACGACTTCAGCCCCGCCGCCGTGGCGCGCAAGGTCGACTCGCTCAAGCAACTGCTCGACGCGCGCACCCAGCTGGCCAACCTGCTGACCTACATGGACGGCAAGACCGGCGCCGAAGACATCATCATGAAAGCCATCAAGGACCCGGCCCTGCTCAAGGCCCTGGCCAGTGCGCCAAAGCCCACCGATGCCGAGCCGAACAGCTAACCAGGACCCACTCTCATGACCGATCTGATGCGTGAAAGCCTGACCCAGGCCAGCACCGAGCAAACCAGCGAGTTCGCATCGCTGCTGCTGCAGGAATTCAAACCCAAGACCGAGCGCGCCCGCGAAGCGGTCGAGACCGCCGTGCGCACCCTGGCCGAACAGGCCCTGGCGCAGACCGACCTGGTGTCCAACGACGCGATCAGCTCGATCGAGTCGATCATCGCGGCCATCGACGCCAAGCTCACCGCGCAGGTCAACCAGGTGATCCACCACCCGCAGTTCCAGCAGCTGGAAAGCGCCTGGCGCGGCCTGCACTACCTGGTCAACAACACCGAAAGCGACGAGCAGCTGAAGATTCGCGTGCTCAACATCGCCAAGCCCGAGCTGCACAAGACCCTGAAGAAGTTCAAGGGCACCGCGTGGGACCAGAGCCCGATCTTCAAGAAGATGTACGAAGAGGAATACGGCCAGTTCGGCGGTGAGCCCTATGGCTGCCTGGTCGGCGACTACTACTTCGACCAGTCGCCACCGGACGTGGAACTGCTGGGCGAGCTGTCCAAGGTCTGCGCCGCCATGCACGCGCCGTTCATCTCGGCCGCCTCGCCAACGGTAATGGGTATGGGTTCGTGGCAGGAGCTGTCCAACCCGCGCGACCTGACCAAGATCTTCACCACCCCGGAATACGCCGGCTGGCGCTCGCTGCGCGAATCGGAAGACGCGCGCTACATCGGCCTGACCATGCCACGCTTCCTGGCGCGCCTGCCGTACGGCGCCAAGACCGACCCGGTGGAAGCCTTCGCCTTCGAAGAAGACACCGACGGTGCCGACAGCGCCAAGTACACCTGGGCCAACGCGGCCTACGCGATGGCGGTGAACATCAACCGTTCGTTCAAGCACTACGGCTGGTGCTCGCGCATCCGCGGCGTGGAGTCGGGCGGCGAAGTGCAGAACCTGCCGGCGCACACCTTCCCCACCGACGACGGTGGCGTGGACATGAAGTGCCCGACCGAGATCGCCATCTCCGACCGACGCGAAGCGGAGCTGGCCAAGAACGGCTTCATGCCGCTGCTGCACAAGAAGAACACCGACTTCGCCGCGTTCATCGGTGCGCAGTCGCTGCAGAAGCCGGCCGAATACGACGACCCGGACGCCACCGCCAACGCCAACCTGGCCGCGCGCCTGCCGTACCTGTTCGCCACCTGCCGCTTTGCGCACTACCTCAAGTGCATCGTGCGCGACAAGATCGGCTCGTTCAAAGAGAAGGACGAAATGCAGCGCTGGCTGCAGGACTGGATCCTCAACTACGTCGACGGCGACCCGGCCCACTCCACCGAAACCACCAAGGCCCAGCACCCGCTGGCCGCGGCCGAGGTGGTGGTGGAGGACGTCGAGGGCAACCCTGGCTACTACAACTCGCGCTTCTACCTGCGCCCGCACTACCAGCTCGAAGGGCTGACCGTGTCGCTGCGCCTGGTATCCAAGCTGCCGTCGGCCAAGGGCGCCTGACCCCCCCTGTGTACGGCCCCGCATGAGGCGGGGCCGGTCTGAATAGCGATGTGGCAGGTGCCACTTTTGGAGACAACATGGCTGTTGATATTTTCATCAAGATTGGCGACATCAAGGGCGAGTCCATGGACAAGACCCACAAGGACGAAGTCGATGTACTGAACTGGAGCTGGGGCATGTCCCAGTCCGGCAACATGCACATGGGCGGTGGCGGCGGTGCCGGCAAGGTCAACATCCAGGACCTGTCGCTGACCAAGTACGTCGACAAGGCCTCGCCCAACCTGATGATGCATTGCTCCAGCGGCAAGCACATCGACAAGGTCACCCTGACCGTGCGCAAGGCCGGCGGCGAAAGCCAGGTCGAGTACATGATCATCAACCTCGAAGAAGTGCTGGTCACCTCGCTGAGCACCGGCGGTTCGGGCCACGATGATCGCCTGACCGAGAACATCACCCTGAATTTCGCCCAGGTGACGGTCGACTACCAGCCGCAGAAAGCCGACGGTTCCAAGGACGGCGGCCCGATCAAGTACGGCTGGAACGTGCGCTCGAACACCAAGCGCTGATCCACCACGCCCCCGGCTCCCTCCCCTGGCCGGGGGCGTGCTCCCTGTAAAACTGCCCAGGTGCCTCAATTGGTAGCCGAAATCGCCGCGCGTGACCGCTTGCAACCCTCGCTGCTGGACCGTCTGACCGACGATGAACCCGGCAACCTGCAGGAAAGCGCCGACAAGCGCGTGCTCTCGCTGAGCCAGCTCAAGGCCTCGGTGTTGCGCGACCTGACCTGGCTGCTCAACACCACCTCGCTGCTCGATGCCGCCACCACCCGCCTGACCCCGGCTGGCGCTTCGGTGGTCAACTACGGGCTGCCTGCGCTGGCCGGCAACAGCGTGTCGAACATCGATATCGGTGCCCTGGAAAACCTGATCTACCAGGCCATTGCCACCTATGAACCACGCATCCTGCGTAGCAGCCTGCGCGTACGCGCGCATGTGGGCCCCGATGAAATGAACCACAACGCCCTGAGCTTCGAGATCGAAGGCGACCTGTGGGCACAGCCCGCGGCGCTGCCGTTGCTGCTGCGCACCGACCTGGACCTGGAGTCCGGGCATGTCCGGGTAGCACCCGCCGAACGTCGGAGACGTGCATGAACCCGCGCCTGCTGGAGCTGTACAACCAGGAACTGCAACACATCCGCGAAAGCGCGGCCGAATTTGCCAAGCAGTACCCCAAGATCGCCGGGCGCCTGACGCTGTCCGGCATCGAGTGCGCCGACCCGTATGTCGAACGCCTGCTGGAAGGGTTCGCCTACCTCACGGCGCGGGTACAGCTCAAGCTGGATGCCGAGTATCCGACCTTTACCCACAACCTGCTGGAAATCGCCTACCCGCATTACCTGGCGCCGACCCCGTCGATGACCGTGGTGCAGTTGCAGACCGACCCCGACGAGGGCTCGCTGAGCAGTGGTTTCAGCCTGCCGCGCGGCAGTGCGCTGCGCGCCACCCTGGGCCGCGACGAGCAGACCCCGTGCGAGTTCCGCACCGCCCACGACGTGACCCTGTGGCCGCTGCAGGTGAGCCATGCCGAGTACTTCGCCAACCCGGCGGCCACCCTGGGCCGGCTGGCGGCCAGCGAGCCGAAGGCCCGCGCGGGCCTGCGCATCACCTTGCGCACCGGCGCCGAACTGCCGTTCAACAGCCTCGCGCTGGACAACCTGCCGCTGTACCTCAATGGCGCCGACGAAAAGCCCTTCCGCCTGTACGAGCAGTTGCTGGGCAATGCCTGCGCGGTGTTCGTGCGCCAGCCAGGGCATGACTGGGTCGAACGCCTGCCCGACACGGCCCTGCGCGCGTGCGGTTTCGACGACCGCGAAGCGGCGTTGCCGGTGGTGCCGCAAGCCTTCCAGGGCTATCGCCTGCTGCAGGAATATTTCGCCCTGCCGCAGCGCTACCTGTTCGTCGAGGTCGCCGAACTGACACGTGCGGTGCAGCGCTGCAGCGGCCAGGAACTGGAGCTGATCGTGCTGTTCGAGCGCCTCGACCAGACCCTGGAGAGCAGCGTCGATGCCAGCCAGTTCGTGCCCTTCTGCACCCCGGCGATCAACCTGTTCCCGCGCCGGGTCGACCGCATTCACCTGAACGACCGCTTCAACGAACACCAGGTGATCGCCGACCGCACCCGGCCGATGGATTTCGAGGTGCATTCGCTGCTCGGCGTGACCGGCCACGGTACCGGGCCCGAGCAGCCGTTCCTGCCGTTCTACGCGGTGCGCGACCCGTCGCGCTACGGCCGCGACCAGGCCTACTACAGCGTACGCCGCGAGCCGCGCGTGCTGTCCAGCGAACAGCGACGCAGCGGCACACGCTCCACCTACATGGGCAGCGAAACCTTCATCAGCCTGGTCGACGGCCAGCAGGCGCCGTACCGTCATGACCTGCGCCAGCTGGGCATCAGCGCGCTGTGCACCAACCGCGACCTGCCGCTGTTCATGAACGTGGGCGACGGGCGCAGCGACTTCACCCTGGCCGACAGCGCACCGGTAGCAGCGATCCGCTGCCTGGCCGGGCCCAGCCGCCCACAGGCCAGCCATGCCCACGACAACCAGGCCTGGCGCCTGATCAGCCAGCTGTCGCTGAACTACCTGTCGCTGACCGAACAGGGCCAGGGCGCTGCGGCGCTGCGCGAACTGCTGCGCCTGTACGGCGACAGCCATGACCCGGCACTGCAGTTGCAGATCGACGGCCTGCGCGAGGTCAGCAGCAAGGCCGTGACCCGGCGCCTGCCGATGCCCGGCCCGATCGCCTTCGGGCGCGGCCTGGAGATCACCCTGAGCTTCGACGAAAACGCCTTTCGCGGCACCGGGGTGTTCCTGCTGGGCGCGGTGTTCGAGCGCTTCCTGACCCGCTACGTGTCGATCAACAGCTTCACCGAGACCGTGGTACGCACCACCGAACGCGGCGAGATCATGCGCTGGAACGCCAAACCCGGGCGTCGGCCAACCCTGTGAGTAGCCTCGAGCGGATGCAGGCCGAACCCTGGGCCTTCGACTACTTCCAGGCCCTGCGCCGCCTCGAATGCGAAGCCCCGCAGTTGCCGCGCTTCGGCCATTCGCTGCGCCTGGCCGACGACCCGGTACGCCTCGGCCAGCAGATGAACTGCGCCTTCGCTCCGGCCACCCTGGCGTCCATCAGCCAAGCCAGCGAGCACGCGCCGGCGCGCCTGGAGCAGTTCTTCTTCGGCCTGGGCGGGCCCAACGGGCCGCTGCCGCTGCACCTCACCGAGTACGTGCGCGAGCGCCAGCGCAACCACGCCGACAGCACCAGCAAGGCATTCCTGGACGTGTTCCACCATCGCCTGCTGAGCCTGTTCTACCGCGCCTGGGCCGAGGCGCGCCCGACGGTGAGCCACGACCGCCCCGACGACGACTATTTTGCCCAGCGCCTGGGGGCGCTGAGCGGGCGCGGCATGCCCGAGCTGCGTGGCCAGGGCCCGCTGGCCGACACCGGCAAGCTGCACTACAGCGGCCACCTGGCCGCACAGACCCGCTACCCGGACGGCCTGCAGGCGATCCTGGGCGACTATTTCGGGGTGCCGGTGCACATCGAGGAATATGTCGGCCAATGGCTGCAACTGCCCGAACGCAGTCGCCTGGGCCGACGTGCCCATCAGTTGGGCGTCGACCTGTGCCTGGGAGCCCACGTGTGGGACCGACAGCACAAGTTCCGCATCTGCCTCGGCCCGCTGGACCGCGCGCAATACCTGGCGCTGCTGCCAGGCGGCCAGGCGTTCAGCGACCTGGTGGCATGGGTTGCCGAGTACCTGGGGCACGAACTGGACTGGGACCTGAACCTGGTGCTCAAGCAGCCCCAGGTGCCGGCCCTGCAACTCAACGGCGGCCTGCGCCTGGGTTTCGATACCTGGCTTGGCCAGCCCGCCCACGATGCAAAGGATCTGACGCTGGCCCGGTACTACGCCGAGCAGGCGACGTCATCAGCACATTCAAGGAGCACAGAACATGGGTGAAATCAGTCGCGCCGCGCTGTTCGGCAAACTCAACAGCGTTGCCTACAAGGCCATCGAAGCGGCCACGGTGTTCTGCAAATTGCGCGGCAACCCCTATGTGGAACTGGCGCACTGGCTGCACCAGTTGCTGCAGTTGCAGGACTCGGACCTGCACCGCATCATCCGCCAGTTCAACCTGGAGCCGGCGCGCCTGGCCGCCGACCTGACCGCGGCACTCGACCGCCTGCCGCGCGGCTCGACCTCGATCACCGACCTGTCCTCGCACGTGGAAGAAGCCGTCGAGCGCGGCTGGGTATACGGCAGCCTGATGTTCGGCGAAAGCCAGGTGCGCACCGGCTACCTGGTGATCGGCGTGCTCAAGACCCCGAGCCTGCGCAACGCGCTGCTGGCGCTGTCGCGTGAATTCGACAAGGTCAAGGTAGAAACCCTCACCGAACGCTTTGACGAGTACGTCGGCGACTCGCCGGAAAACGCCCTGGCCGCCAGCGACGGCTTCAATGCCGGCGTACCCGGCGAAGCCAGCGGTGCCATGGCGCCCAGTGCGCTGGGCAAGCAGGAAGCGCTCAAGCGCTTCACCGTGGACCTCACTGCGCAAGCCCGCGAAGGCAAGCTGGACCCGATCGTGGGCCGCGACGAAGAGATCCGCCAACTGGTCGACATCCTCATGCGTCGGCGCCAGAACAACCCGATCCTCACCGGTGAAGCCGGCGTGGGCAAGACCGCCGTGGTCGAAGGCTTCGCCCTGCGCATCGTCGCAGGCGACGTGCCGCCCGCGCTCAAGGACGTCGAACTGCGCAGCCTCGACGTGGGCCTGCTGCAGGCCGGCGCGAGCATGAAAGGCGAGTTCGAGCAGCGCCTGCGCCAGGTGATCGAAGACGTGCAGGCCTCGCCCACGCCGATCATCCTGTTCATCGACGAAGCCCACACCCTGGTCGGCGCCGGTGGCGCGGCCGGCACCGGTGATGCGGCCAACCTGCTCAAGCCGGCCCTGGCCCGCGGCAGCCTGCGCACCGTGGCCGCCACCACCTGGGCCGAATACAAGAAGCACATCGAGAAAGACCCGGCCCTGACCCGCCGCTTCCAGGTGGTGCAGGTGGCCGAGCCCAGCGAAGACAAGGCGCTGCTGATGATGCGCGGGGTGGCCTCGACCATGGAGCAGCACCACCAGGTGCAGATCCTCGACGAAGCACTGGAAGCCTCGGTCAAGCTGTCGCACCGCTACATTCCGGCGCGCCAGTTGCCGGACAAGTCGGTGAGCCTGCTCGACACCGCCTGCGCCCGCGTCGCCATCAGCCTGCACGCGGTGCCGGCCGAGGTCGACGACAGCCGCCGGCGTATCGAGGCGCTGGAAACCGAGTTGCAGATCATCGCCCGTGAACACGCCATCGGCATCCTCATCGGCAACCGCCAGCAGCACGGCGAGACGCTGCTGGGCGCCGAGCGCGAGCGGCTGGCCGAGCTTGAAAACCGCTGGGCCGAAGAGAAAACGCTGGTCGACGAACTGCTGGCCACGCGCAAGCAACTGCGCGACAGCGTGGGCGTGGTCGACAGCGATACGGCGGGCGAGCATGGCCTGCGCGAGCGCCTGGTCGACCTGCAGCAGCGCCTGAGTGCACTGCAAGGCGAAACCCCGCTGATCCTGCCGACCGTGGACTACCAGGCGGTGGCCTCGGTGGTGGCCGACTGGACCGGTATCCCGGTCGGGCGCATGGCACGCAACGAGCTGGAAACCGTGCTCAACCTCGACCAGCACCTGAAAAAACGCATCATCGGCCAGGACCATGCCCTGCAGATGATCGCCCGGCGCATCCAGACCTCGCGCGCGGGGCTGGACAACCCGAGCAAGCCGATCGGCGTGTTCATGCTCGCCGGCACCTCCGGGGTGGGCAAGACCGAGACCGCGCTGGCGCTGGCCGAGGCCATGTATGGCGGCGAGCAGAACGTCATCACCATCAACATGAGCGAGTTCCAGGAAGCGCATACCGTGTCGACCCTCAAGGGTGCGCCACCGGGCTACGTGGGCTACGGCGAAGGCGGTGTGCTGACCGAAGCGGTGCGCCGCAAGCCGTACAGCGTGGTGCTGCTGGACGAGGTGGAAAAAGCCCACCCGGATGTGCACGAGATCTTCTTCCAGGTGTTCGACAAGGGCGTGATGGAAGACGGCGAAGGCCGCGTGATCGACTTCAAGAACACCCTGATCCTGCTCACCACCAACGCCGGTACCGAGCTGATCTCGCACCTGTGCAAAGACGTGCAGAACCTGCCCGACCCCGAGGCCATCGCCAGCGCCCTGCGCCCGCCGCTGCTGGAGATCTTCCCGCCGGCGCTGCTCGGGCGGCTGGTGACCATCCCGTACTACCCGCTCAGCGACGACATGCTCAAGGCCATCACGCGCCTGCAGCTGGAGCGCATCCGCAAGCGTGTGCAGGCCACCCACAAGGTTGCCTTCGACTACGACGACAGCGTGGTCGAGCTGATCGTGTCGCGCTGCACCGAGAACGAAAGCGGCGGGCGCATGATCGACGCGATCCTCACCAACAGCCTGCTGCCGGACATGAGCCGCGAGTTCCTCACGCGCATGCTTGAAGGCAAGGCCCTGGCCGGGGTGCGCATCAGTGCCCGGGACAACCAGTTGCAGTACCACTTCAGCGATGCCAGCTGAAGCCTGACGAGACCCGACCCGCATGTTCTTCAAGCAACTCACGCGCATGGCGCAGATCAACAGCCCACTGGGCCCGGACACGCTGATCCTGAGCGAGATGGGCGGTGGCGAGGAGCTGGGGCGACTGTTCGACTACGAGTTGCAGTTGACCTCCAGCGACGCGGCCATCGACCTCAACCAGTTGCTCGGCAAGCCCATGAGCCTGTCGCTGCAACTGGACGGCCAGGGCCAGCGCCATTTTCACGGTATCGTCGCGCGCTGCAGCCAGAACATCGACCGGGGCCAGTACGCCAGCTACCAGGTGACCCTGCGCCCCTGGCTGTGGCTGCTGACGCGTACCTCCGACTGCCGCATCTTCCAGAACCAGACCATCCCGCAGATCATCAAGCAGGTGTTTCGCGACCTGGGTTTTTCCGACTTCGAAGACAGCCTGAGCCGGCCGTACCGCGAGTGGGAATACTGCGTGCAGTACCGCGAGACCAGCTTCGACTTCGTCAGCCGGCTGATGGAACAGGAAGGCATCTACTACTATTTCCGCCACGAGAAAGACCGTCACGTGCTGGTACTGGCCGACGCCTACGGTGCGCACCAGGCCTGCCCCGGCTACGAGTCGGTGCCCTACTACCCGCCCGACGGCCAGCACCGCGAACGCGACCACCTCAACGACTGGCACCTGGCGCAGGAGGTGCAGCCGGGTTCGCTTGAGCTCAACGACTACGACTTCCAGCGCCCCAGCGCACGCATCGACGTGCGCTCGGCCATGCCGCGCCCGCATGCCGCCGGCGACTACCCGCTGTACGACTACCCCGGCACCTATGTGCAGAGCCAGGACGGCGAGCATTACGCACGCACCCGCATCGAAGCCCTGCAAAGCCTGCACGAACGCGTGCAGCTCAAGGGCAATGCGCGGGGCCTGGGCGCCGGGCACCTGTTCAGCATGACCGGCTTCAGCCGCCAGGATCAGAACCGCGAGTACCTGATCGTGTACACCCGCGTGTTCATCTCCCAGGAGCGCCTGGAGACCGGGGCCGGCAGTGGCGCGGCGCAGTTCGAGAGCAGCCTGGGCTGCATCGACGCGCAGCAGACCTTCCGCCCGTTGGCCAACACCCCGCGCCCGGTGGTCAAGGGCCCGCAGACCGCCATCGTGGTCGGCCCCGCCGGCGAAGAGATCTGGACCGACCAGTTTGGTCGGGTGAAGGTGCACTTCTACTGGGACCGCCACGACCAGTCCAACGAGAACAGCTCCTGCTGGATCCGCGTGTCGCAGGCCTGGGCCGGCAAGAACTGGGGCTCGATGCAGATCCCGCGCATCGGCCAGGAAGTCATCGTGAGTTTTCTGGAAGGCGATCCCGACCGCCCGATCATCACCGGGCGGGTGTACAACGCCGAACAGGCCGTACCCTACGACCTGCCGGCCAACGCGACCCAGAGCGGCATGAAAAGCCGTTCGAGCAAGGGCGGCACGCCGGCCAACTTCAACGAGATCCGCATGGAGGACAAGAAGGGCGCCGAGCAGTTGTACATCCATGCCGAGCGCAACCAGGACATCGTGGTCGAGCAGCACGAGACGCACACCGTGGGCATCTCGCGCACCAAGAGCGTGGGCCTGGTGGAGACCGTGCTGATCGGCCAGGACCGCATTCGCGCGGTACGCCGCAACGACATCCTGATGGTCGGCGCGAGCAAGACCGACAGCATCAGCACCAGCTACCTGATCGAAGTGGGCGAAAACCTGCGCCTGGTCTGTGGCAAGAGCGTGCTGGAGCTCAATGCCAGCGGCCAGATCAACCTGACCGGCGTGCGCTTCAACTTCAACGCCGAAGAGAACGCCCAGATCAACACGCCCAAGGGCACGCTGGACCTGAACATCGGCGGCGAGCCCGGCACCACCAGCAAGGACCAGGGCGCGAAAGACAAGATCGACGCCGCGGTCCAGACCCTTTTCCCCAAGAACAGCTGATTCAGAGACCCGGGCGTCATGACCTATCGCATCAACGAGTTCCAGTTCGACCTGCCCGACGCAAGCGTGCAGGACACCTCGATCAACATCCTGCGCTTCGACGCGCTGGGCACCTCGCTGATCGTCAGCCGCAGCCTGCTGGCCGAGGGCGAGACCCTGCAGAGCAACTTCGAAGGCCAGCTCGAACGCCTGAAGAAGCAGGTCAAGGACCTGCGTTTTCAGCCACCCCAGCCGGTCAGCCTGGGCGCGGCGCAGGCCATCGACGGCATCGAGCTGAGCAGCCAGTTCAGCAAGGGCACCGAAAGGGTCTACCAGTACCAGCTGGCGCTGGTGTTGCCGGGCACGCGCAAGATGTTCGCCCTGAGCTACGTCAAGGCGCAGCCGCTGGGCGCGGCCGAGGCCGCGCACTGGGCGCAGATCAAGCACACCCTGCAGTTCGAGCCGTGAGCCGGGCCCATGTCTGACGCTTTCTGGGCTGCCCGCCAGGGCGATGCGCTGATGCACACCACGATGCTCGCCGACATCATCGGCGGCGTGCTGGAGGTGGCGGCCAACGTCATCATCGGCGCAGTGGCCGTGGCCGCCGTCGGCGCTGCGCTGGGGATCACCGTGGCCACCGGTGGCCTGGGCTGTTTCGTGTTGGGCGCGGTCGTCGGGCTGGTCGTGGGGGTGGCCATGGCCAAGACCGGGGCCGACACCGGCCTGAGCCGGTTCTGCGAGAGCGTGGGCAACTTCCTCTCGCCGCCCACGGTGCAGGCCAACATCCTCAGCGGCTCGCGCAACACCCACACCAACGGCATCCCGGCAGCCCGTGCGGCGGGCACCCTCACCGCGCCCAGCGGCGCGGCAGAAGGTGGCGCCGAAGGGGCGGCGGGCGAGCAGGAGCAAGAACGCTTCCTCGACATGGCCAAGGGTTTCTTCTCGCAGCTGTGGCGCCCCACCGTGGCCAGCCCGGCACCCAACACCGAGCCGGCCGACGACGACAAGGTGCTGTGCGCCAAACACCCGCCGATGCCCGAGCAATACCTGGCCGAAGGGTCGAGCCAGGTCACCATCAACGGCCACCCGGCTGCACGCAGCGGCGACCGCAGTACCTGCGAGGCGGTGATCGTGGATGCCGGGTTGATTTCGTCGAACGTGCGCATCGGTGGCAAGACCATCGTGGTGCGCGAGATTCGCAGTGGCAAGACGCCGGGCATCGGCCTGGCGATCACCGCGCTGATGCTGCTGCGCGGGCGCGGCGGCAAGCTCTACAGCAAGCTGGGTTGCATGGCCATCGGCGGCCTGACCAATGTGGTCAGCAGCCAGGTCAGTGGCGCATTGACCTCGGCCATTGCCGGCTCGCCGAACCCGGTACACAGCCCCACCGGGGCCAAGGTGCTGAGCGGCGATGAAGAGCTCGATTTCAGCCTGCCTTCGGTGGTGCAGATGGACTGGCAGCGCTTCTACAGCAGCCGCGACGAACGCGACGACGGCCTGTTCGGTGCCGGCTGGAGCATCAGCTACGAAGTGTTCGTGCAGATCCAGGCCCACCCCGATGGCGGCGAGCGCCTGCTGTACACCGATGAACAGGCGCGGATCATCGACATGGGCGACATCCCGCCGGGTGACGCGCTGTTCAGCGCCGGCGAGGGCCTGAGCATCCGTCGCGAGCACAACGGCGAACTGCTGATCGAAAGCACCGACGGCCTGTACCGCCTGTTCCAGCCGACCCCCGCCAACCCGACGCGGCTGCGCCTGGCGCAGTTGGGTGACCGCAACGACAACCGCCTGTACCTGGACTACGACAGCGGCGGCCAGCTGCGGCGTCTGCGCGACACCTTCGACCATGTGCAGGTCCAACTGCACTACAGCGCGCAATGGCCGGGCCGGGTTGCCAGCGTGGACCGGCTGTACCCCGATGGCAGCACCGAGCGGCTGGTGAGCTATAGCCATGACGGCAACGGCGTGCTGGCCGAAGTGCGTGACGGCGACGACCAGTTGCAGCGCCGCTTTGCCTACGACCAGCAGCGGCGCATGGTCGAGCACCAGTTGCCCGGTGGCATGCGCTGCTTTTACGCGTGGGCCCTGACCGACGACGACTGGCGCGTGGTACGCCACTGGACCGACGAAGGCGACGAGTACCGCCTCGACTACGACATCGAGGCTGGCATCACCCGCGTCACCGATGGCCTGCAACGCACCTCCACGCGGCGCTGGAACAGCCAGTACCAGATCACCGAATACACCGACGCCGTGGGCCTGACGTGGCGCTTCGAGTGGAACGACGAGCGTCAACTGCTGGGCGCCACCGACCCCCAGGGTGGAGCGTGGCAGTTCAGCTATGACGCGTCTGGCAACCTTTGCCAGAGCACCGACCCGCTGGGGCGCAGTGAATCGACCCAGTGGCTGGAGCACTGGTCGCTACCGCGCCTGCACACCGACAGCAACGGCCAGCACTGGCGCTTTCGCTACGACCGGCGCGGCAACTGCATCAGCGAGACCGACCCGCTCGGCCACCCCACCCGTTACCGCTACGACGCGCAGGGCTTGCGCGTGGAAAGCATCGACGCCGCCGGCAAGCGCAATCAGCTGCGCTGGAACGCGTTCGGCCAGCTCGCCGAGCATGTCGACTGCTCGGGCCACAGCACACACTTCAGCTACGACCGACGCGGCCACCTGCAGGCCGAAATCGACGCCACGGGCGAACGCATCGAGTACCAGCATGACCGGCAGGGCCGCCTGGTGCGGAGCGTGCTGGCAGACGGTCGCAGCGAGCACTACCAGTTCGATGCGGCCGGCAACCTGGCCACCCATACCGATCCGGCCGGGCACACCCGCCGCTACGTGTATGACCGGCGTGGCAAGCTGCGCGAGCAGGTCGATGCCCAGGGCCGAACCCTGCACTACCGCTACGACGCCTACGGCCGGCTGCTGGAACTGACCAACGAGAACGGCGAAAGCTATCGCTTCGTCTGGGACAACGTCGACCGGCTGGTGGAGCAGCACAACCTCGATGGCAGCGCCACGCGCTATCACTTCAGCGCTCTGGATACGGTCAGCCGGCTTGAACTGCTGCCGGCGCCGCACGCCGACGGCCCGCCCCTGGCGCCTCAGGTACAGCATTACCTGTACGACGACGGCGCGCGCCTGGTGGCCAAACTCACGGATGACGGGCGCACCGATTACCGCCTTGATCCACTCGACCAGGTGACCACAATCACCTTTACCGACACGGCGGGCAACGTCGAGCGACTGGCCTTCAGCTACGACGCCATCGGCCAGTTGCTCGAAGAGCAGAGTGCGGCGGGGAGCCTGAAGCACCACTACGATGAAATCGGCAACCTGTACCAGAGCCTGCTGCCCGACGGGCGCAGGCTCAATCGGCTGTATTACGGCAGCGGTCACTTGCACCAGCTGAACCTTGATGGCCGGGTGATCTGCGACTTCGAACGCGATCAGTTGCACCGCGAGGTGCTGCGTACCCAGGGCCAACTGGCAACACGTAGCGAGTACGACCGCAGCGGGCGGCTGCGCGCACGCCTGCGCCGGCCGCAGGGGCTGCCGACGCAACTGCCGGCACCGGTCCAGCAACGGTTCGAGTTCGACCCTGCCGACCAACTGATCGGACGCTTCAACCAGCAACCGGGCGCGCAGCACCGGCAACTGCTGCACTACGACGCCAGCGGGCGGATCATGGCCAGCCAGGACAGCGGCCAGGGCCTGAGCGAGGCGTTTCATTACGATGCCGCCGCCAACCTGCTCGACACGACGAATGCCGCCGCCGGGTGGGTTCGCCACAATCGCCTGCTGACCTATCAGGACAAGCGCTACCGCTACGACGGCTTTGGCCGCCTGATCGAAAAGCGCAGCAGCCGGCGCGGGGTACAGCAGTTTGCCTACGACGCCGAGCATCGCCTGGTCGAGGTACGCAGCCTGCACGGCGGCCGCGAGCGCGTGGTGCGCATGCACTATGACCCGCTGGGCCGGCGCACGCACAAAAGCGAATACGACGACAGCGGGCAACTGCTCGAGCAGACCCGGTTCATCTGGGACGGGCTGCGCCTGCTGCACGAGCAGCGGCATGCCCAGTGCAGCCTCTACCTGTACCTGGAAAACGACTATGAGCCACTGGCACGGGTCGATGGCAGCGCAGCGCAGCAACAGGTTCGCTATTACCACAACGACCTCAACGGCCTGCCCGAACAGCTGACCGAAGCGAATGGCGACGTGCTGTGGCAGGCCCGCTATCAGGTGTGGGGCAACAGCGTGCAGGAGGTGCGCGAGGCGCATTTCGTCGAGGAGCAGAACCTGCGCCTGCAGGGCCAGTACCTGGACCGCGAGACCGGGCTGCACTACAACACGTTCCGTTTCTACGACCCGGACATCGGGCGCTTTACCCAACCCGACCCCATTGGCTTGCTGGGAGGGGTCAACCTCTATCAGTATTCGCCGAACCCGATCACCTGGATCGACCCCCACGGCCTGGACTGGAACTACATCCTGACCGACAAGAGCGGCAAGGCCTATTATCACGGCCGGGCCTCGGACAAGCAGTCACTGGATGATGTGATCAGGCGCCACCAGAAGACCAAGGGCAAGGATGGCGTACGCTTTGGCGACACCGACCGGATCAACCAGGTCACGCCCAGGTACACCGCCAAGGACGTGGCGCGCGGTATCGAGAACGCCGGCATCCGCGAAAAACCCTTGCTGGGACGCAAGAGTCCGAATGTGCGTGGCAACAAGATTCACGGCATTTCCGACCTGAAGGCGCTGAAGGCCGAGGGCAGGAAGCGCATCAAGGCCGCCGGCAAGTTCCTGAGTAACCAGGGCGTCAAGAAAGTCAGTGCGCTACCGGTGCTGGCGCACAAGGGGGCGCCAGCCAGCGCCACGAAAACCAAGACCTGCAAGGGATGACCATGAACGACACACCGGCCAGGCTGATCAAGGCCCTGAAAAACTACGACCCCAATGACGACGCGCATGACGCAGATGACCTTGCGCTGATGCACGACGCGGGGCTGAGCACCGCCGTGGTTGAAATGCAGCACGACCCCAGCGTGGCCTGGCTACTCGCCGAAGCCGCCAAGGTCGACAAGGCCAAGGTGGTGAGGCACTTCATCGTGGGGCTGGAGACCCATGCCGCGCACCTGCGTGCGGCCTTGTCGGCGTATGCCTTCGCCCTGCACTTCCCGGCCCACGACTACGTCTCGGAGAATGACTTCACCTGCGCCATCTGCTCGGCCCAGCAAGACGACGATGTGCATTTCGCCTTCCTCAACGCGATCCGCTACGGCTGCGGTGCAGTGCTGGGCGGCGACCCTGTGCAGATCGCGTTCTTTCTGCAGGAGCACAATGCGGCCCCTGCGCTGGCGGTCACCACCCTGAACAACCTGATCGCGCTGTTCAAACTCATCCAGAGCGTACCCGCGACCGAGACACCGACGCAGTTGGTGAAAAAGGTCCGGGCCTTGCCAGGCCTGAAAATGTCGGTGGAAGAGGCCAAGGCGCTGCTGGACCTGCTGGGGCATGCCGGCATTCTGCAAACGCCCGAGCACAAGGGTTTGTTCGAGCACTTCACCAACGTCGGCCTGGCGCCGAGCAAATCGCGCTCATCGGACTGGAGCTACCCGGTCGATTTCTGGTTGGGCGAGTACGGCCTGGACAAGGACGCCGTGCGGTTCTGGTTTGCAGACTACCCTGAGGTGCTGGCGCTCATTTGAGTGGCCCGGGGCAGGCGTGTGAGGGCGTGCCACTGGCGCGTTGCAGGTAGATGACCTCGCGGTGCACCTGGCTTTGCCCGTAGTCGGCATTCCAGCCACCGCGCGTCGCCACCGGTAGCGGTGCATAGCCGTCCTTGCAGGCCAGCAGGCTGAGCATGATGTTGGCCTCGCCCATCAACGGCACCAGCTTGAGGGTGCGCTCGGGCGCCAGTTGCACGCGCCCCTGGGCGTCGCTTTGCGCCACCCACGTGCCCCCATCGAGGATGGCCACGCCCGCCAGCGGCTGCTGCGTCTGCGGGTCGAGTACCGTGGTGTCGAGCCCGTCATGCACGATCACCGAACGCGGCACGCAACCTTGCAGCAGCAACAGCGCAGGCAGCAGCGCACAGCACACCCCACGTATCTGTTGCATAGGCGCTATCCCTTGGCCGAAAAATATCGGCACAGGTGTAGCACTGATACTGGATGGGCAGCAACTCTAGCGCTACCCCGTTCCGCCGCCCGGGCCGCTCACGTATCATCCGCACCCTGCCCCAGCCCACATGGACGTCCAATGCACACCGCCGCCCGCCTGCTCACCCTGCTGGCCCCCAGCACCCTGCTCGCCCTTGCCCTGCACACCCCGGCCGTGATGGCCGCCGGTTTCGATTGCAGCAAGGCACGCACCCTGATCGAAAAGTCGGTGTGCAACACACCGTCGCTGTCGGCCAAGGACGACCAGCTCAACGCGCTGTACAAGCCGCTGATGGGCAACCGGATCTTCCGCGAGCTGGAAGCCACCTGGATGCAGGACGTGCGCGACCGCTGCCTGACCAACGACTGCCTGGAAGCCGCCTACGACCTGCAGATCCACAAACTGACGCCGCAGCCAGCACCGCCGGTGCTCGGGCTGCGCGACGTGGTGCCACTGCCCGAAGGCCATAGCTACACCACCGTGGAGAACGAGCCTTGGCCGCGCTTCGCGCTGGCGGCGGTACCGGACATGTTCCCGGATTCGCTGGCGCAGTTGATCGATGTGGGTACCAAGGACGGCGTGCTGTACGCACTGATCTACGTGGCAAACGCTGCCGACGGCCCCGGCTACAACCAGGACAACACCTCGGTGCAGCCGTCCTCGGGGGTGCTGCTGGAGTACGCCGACAACCGCCCTGGCTTGCACGTGATCGCCCGCAATGTGCGCTTCGCCGGGTGGCGTATCAGTGAAATGATGGACCAGGGCGAGCGCTACGCCGGTATCCAGAACGGCACGTTCTACTACCGCCAGCGCACCGACGGCGAACTGCAGCAGGCCATGGCCTATCCCCTCGGCAGCCGGCAACCACCGCAGCCGAGCACCACGCTGTACCACGCCCAATCCGGTGCGTTGCGCTTTGCCAAGGCGCGGGTGCTGGGCAGCATGAATGACGAAAACGGCGGCCTGCGCCTGAGATACGAGAATGCCCTGCCACGGCCTGCCAGCGAAACGGTGCTCGACCCTGAAAGCGGCAGCTGGAACCTGTCGGACCTGGCCTGGAGCGAACGGCGCCCGGTGCTGTACTTCGAGAACAGCAGTTCCATGGCGTGTATCTGGCGCGTCGACCTGGCCACCAAGGTGCTGTCCAAGATCGTGCCCGAGCACATTGCCGGCCAGCCGCTGGCGGTGGAGCTGCAAGGCCGCGAGGCCATCGTGTACATCGAGCACGACCAACTGATGTTCGCCCTTTCACCCGATCAGTAAATCATTCAAGGACGCCCGATGAAGCTCGCCGCCCTGCTGTTCTCCAGCGCATTGCTGACCCTCGCCCTGCAGGCGCCGACGGCCATGGCCGCCGGTTTCGACTGCGCCAAGGCGCGCACCATCCTGGAAAATGCCATCTGCGACACGCCCTCGCTGTCAGCCAAGGACGACCAGCTCAACGCGCTGTACACCCCGCTCAAGACGCAGAAGATCTTCCGCGAGCTGGAAACCACCTGGCTCAAGGAGGTGCGCAATGTGTGCACCACGCCGGCGTGCCTGGAAGTGGCGTACGACGCGCAGATCCGCCGGCTGACACCGCTGCCGCCGCCTACACCCACCGCGCCCGGCCTCCTGGCGCCGCTGCCCAAGGGCGCGCTGTACGAAAAGGTCGAGGATGCACCGTGGCAGCGCTTCCCCCTGGGCACGTTCGTCGACATGACCGAGGAGTCGATGGCGCAACTGATCGACGTGACCGTCAAGGACGGGGTGCTGCACGCGTATGTGTATGTCTCGGGCGCCCCGGACGGGGAATACTACGTTCAGGACAGCCATTACATGCGGGCCACCACCGGCACCTTGCTGGAGTACGTCGACAACCGCCCGGGCTGGCATGTGATCGCGCGCAACGTGCGCTTCGCCGGCTGGAGCCGCAGCGGCTTGAACGACCAGGGCGAGCGCTATGCCGGGGTTCAGAATGGCGCGTTCTACTACCGCCAGCGCGGCGAGGGCGAACTGCAGGATTCCTACGTCTACCTCATCGGCAGCAAGCAGCCCCCGCAGCCGACCACCCAGGGGTACTTCGCGCACTCCAATACCGAGCGCTTTGCCAAGGCCCGTGTGCTGGAAACCCTGAACATCGAGAACAACGGGCTGCGCCTGGGCTATCAGGGGATCAAGGACGGGCCGAGCTACGAGACGGTGATGGATCGCGACGCCGGCGGCTGGAGCCTGGTCAACCCGACCTGGAGCCAAGTGCGCCCGGTGCTGTACTTCGACAACAGCGGCGGCTTTGCCTGCATCTGGCGCGTCGACCTGCTGACCAAGGTACTGTCCAAGGTCGTGCCCGAGCACGAGGCAGTGTCAGCACGCCCGGTGGAGATCAATGGCCGCGAAGCGCTGGTGTATGTCCAGGAAGGCCAGCTGATGTTCGCCATCGCGCCGGATCAGTAGGCCTGTGACACGGCTCGGGCCTTCCAGCGCCCGAGCAGCCGGCCCACGCTGACCAGCCAGTTGAGCAGCGCCACGGCCAGCACACTGAGCAGCAAGGCGTGGGCACCGCCCTGCACGATCAGGGTGCCGGCCAGCAGCGGAAAACCGAACACACCGAAAAAATACCCCAGGCTGAACAACAGCAGTGCCTGCGGCGTGAAGCCGGCGGGCGCCTCGCTGGCGGCCAGGCCATTGATCACCGAGTAGTTCAGCCCGTAGCCCACCCCCAGCAGTGCCGCGGCCAGCAGGTAGCTGATGCTGCCCTGCACCCACCAGCCCAGCGCGATCACTGCCAGCACCATCAGCGCGGTGAGCAGGCACGAGGTACGGTAGGCGTCGCGCTTGACCACCCAGCCGGCGATCAGCAGGCGGCAACCGATGGCGGCGAGCATGAAGCCGACGAAGAACAGCGAGTAATCCAGGCCGCGGCTGGCGGCGTAGCTGGTCTGGAAGCTGCCCAGGCCGCCGAACACCGCACCGCCCAGCCCGACCATCAGGATCGGCCAGCGAGCAGGCGAGCGCAGTACCTCAAGCACCGCCGGGCCACTGATGCGTGCGCTGCTGGCGTGGGCACGGTGCTGGCGGGCCAGCCAGGCAAACAGCAGCACGCCTGCGCCCGACGCGAGGGCTGCGATGTAGAACGCGGTTTCCACCGGCAGGTGCAGCAGGCTGGCCAGCTTGCCCGCCAGCGGGCCGCAGCCGATGCCGCTCATCATGCTGCCCGACAGCAGCGCAAAGCAGTGGGTGCGGCGCGCCGGCTCGACCAGTGCCGCCACCAGGATCGGCCCCAGGGTATAGAACGCACCCCAGCCCAGGCCCAGCAGCAGGCCGCACAGCCACAGGGTGACGTCGACGCCGGGCACCAGCGCAAAGCCCAGGCAGGCGCCGATCAGGCACAGTGCCGAATGGGCGATGGCACGGGCGGTGCCGAGCCAGTCGGCCAGGTGGCCGCTGCCGAGCACGGCAACCACGGTGCTGAGCATGGCGATGGAAATGATGCTGCCGGCGTCCTGTTCGTTGCCGCCGCGGCTGGTGACCAGCAGCGAAAGCAGGAAGGTCGAGCCGTAGGACAGCGACAGCAGGTAGCTGGCCAGGCACAGCAGGCCGAAATGCGGGGTGGTGGTTTTTGTCATGGAGAGTCCGCCGATGGATGCGCTTTTTTAGCACGTCGGTCTGCGTGGGCAGGTATGGATCTGGCGGAGTTGGGATCTGTACTGGCTGGACTAATGCCTTCGCTGGCAAGCCAGCTCCCACAGGGTTGCGCGGCGCTCACACAACCCTGTGGGAGCTGGCTTGCCAGCGAAGAGGCCCGTCCGCTCACCGCCAGCCTGCCCGCCCAACCAGCATGAACACCCCCTGAACCGCCAGGATCAGCGCCACGCACCCACTCCAGCCCCACGGCTGCCACACCATCGCCGGCACCAGCGCGCCCGCGCTGCCGCCCAGGTAGTAACAGGTCAGGTAGCGCCCGATCGCCCCGGCCTTGTCGTGCCCGGCGGTGCGCGCGATAAAGGTGTTGGCTGCAGCCTGCGCCAGAAATACCCCGGTCGAGCTCAATGCCAGGCCCAGCACGATCACCCACAAGGTGGGCACCAGGGTCAGGCCGATCCCCAGCGCGCCGACTGCGCCAGCGACCATCAACAGATGCAACGGTGGACGCGCCCTGGCCAGCCGGCCGGCAATCGGCGTGACCACCAGCGCCAGCAGGAACACCGCATAGATCGAACCCAGCGCCGCCGGGCCCAACGCGAACGGCGCCTGGCCCAGGTGCAGCCCCACATAGGTGAACGTCGCCACCTGCGAGAACAGCACGCAGAACCCCACGCCACACGCCGACCACAACGGCCAGCCGAATCGCGCGCGCACGCTCGCCACGGGCACGGCCACCGGCGTGGATACCAGCAACAGACGAATCCCCAGCCCCGTCACCAGTACCAGCACCGCCAGCACCTCGAACGCCTCGCGCCAGCCCCAGTACTGCGTCACCAGCGCCACCACGAAGCGCCCGGCAAAGCCGCCCAGAATGGTCCCGGCCACATACAGGCTGGTCACCTCGCTGACGCTCGCGCCCTGCCAGCGCTCGCCGATCAAGGCCACGCTGCAGGCGAAGATCACCGGGATCAGCATGCCCTGCACGGCGCGCCAGGCCAGCAGTTCGCTGAAGCTGCCGACCGTGGCCATCAGCAGCACCGGCGTGGCCAGCAGCAATGCGGCCACCGTGATCAGCGTCACCGGCGGCCAGCGCCGTGCCAGGTGGCCGACCCAGGGCGCGGTGAGGGCCACCGCCAGGGTGGTGCTGGTCAGGCTCCAGCTGGCCTGGGCGATGTCCACGGCGAACAGCCGTGCCAGTTCAGCGAGGATGCCCTGGGTGGCATACAAGGGAAGAAACGCCGCGCAACCGCACAGGAACATCGCGGCCCGCGCAGCCGAAGAAGGCGCCTGCATGGCAAAACTCGTTAAAGTGACCGGCGCCCTTTATACGGCGCCCGACCTGCCCCGGACCAATACCGATTTCGGACCGATCGATACCTCAAGGTGCACCATGCTCGACGTACGAAAACTGCGCTACTTCCTCGCCGTGGCCCAGGCCCTGCATTTCGGCCGCGCCGCCCTGGCGCTGCACCTGGCGCAGCCGGCGCTGACCCGGCAGATCTCGGCGCTGGAAGCGCAACTGGGCTTCACCCTGTTCGAGCGCAGCAGCCGCACTGTCAGCCTTACCGCCGAAGGCCAGGCGTTCGTGCCGTATGCACGCAAGGTGATCGAACAACTGACGCTGGCCGAGGCCATGGCCGCCAAGCTGGCCAGCGGCATGGCCGGGCACCTGAGCCTGGGCTATGCCAGCTCGGTAGCGCTGAGCGACCGGTTCACCCAGGCCATCCAGCGCTTTGCCCAGGCCTTCCCCGAGGTGCAGCTGAACCTGATCGAAGAGCCATCGATGGGCCAGTGGGCGCACGTGCGCGACGGCACGCTGGACATCGGCCTGAGCCGCCTGCCGCCGCCGAGCGAGTACGCCTCGCTGCACACCGACACCCTTGAGCACGAACCGCTGCTGCTGGCCCTGCCCAGCAGCGACCCGCTCAGTGCGCTGTGCGAGATCAGCCTGGCGCAGCTACAGGCACGCCCGGTGATCCTGTACCCCGAGCAGCACGGCACCGGCCTGAACCTGACCATCGAGACGCTGTTCGCCGAAGCGGGGCTGACACTGCAACGCGGCCCCTGCGGGCAGCAGAGCACCTCGATCATTGCCCTGGTAGCCGCTGGCCAGGGCGTGGCCGTGGTGCCGGCGTGCACCCGTGCGCTGGAGCGCAAGGGTGTGTGCTATCGCCCCTTGAGCGACGCCAACGCCCAGATTGCGCTGCATGCGATCAGCCGCAGGCACGGCCGGTCGCGGGCCGCCGAGGCGTTCCTGGCAATCATCAACAAAAAAGCCCCGGCCTAGGCCGGGG
>NZ_JAHTBI010000089.1 GCF_019168305.1 Pseudomonas aegrilactucae | reverse complement strand
CGGCTAACGCCGAAGGGGCTACGCCCTGCCCCCTACACGACGCCTACGTTCGGCCTCCTGGGGGACGGAAAATCAAGATCAAGATCAAGATCACGAGCAACAGCAACAGCAACAGCAACAGCAACAGCAACAGCAACAGCAACAGCAACAGCTCAGGCGTGGCCGGTAAACACATCCGCGAACAGCTGGTTACGCGGCAAACCCGCCAGAAACATCCGTCGAGCAAACTGCTCCACACTGGCCGCCGAACCACAGGCCAGCGCAATCGTCTGCCGCGACGGCAGACGCAACGCGGCCAACGCCTGCGGCAACTCGGTCGGCGTCACCAGCTCCACCTGCAACTGCGGGCACCGCCTCGCAAGCTCGGCCAATGACCCAGCCAGGTAATGCCCGGCAACGTCATGCGCCAGGTGCACCACCCTGATTGCACCCTGATGCTCCTGGCGCACAGCTTCACGCAAAATCCCCCACAACGGCGCCAGCCCCGTACCGGCAGCCAGCAGCCACAGCGAACGAGCCTGCCAGTCGGGATCGTAATGCAGCGCACCACCCCGCAACTCCCCCAGGCGCAACAGGTCACCCACCTGCAACGCCCGCGCCGCAGCGCAAAAAGCCCCCCGCATGCCGGCAATCCAGGTGAAATTCAAGCCACGCGTCCTCACCCGGCACACTGGCCAACGAGTACGGCCGGGCGACGCCCTGCGCGCTCCACAGCACCAGGTGCTGCCCAGCCTGATAACGCAGCACCCGCTCGGGCTGCACGCGCAGGCGCAACACATCCAAGGCCAGCCAGTCCAACGCCACCACCCGCGCCGGCGTACCATCGCGCAGCGGGTCGAATACCGCCACCTGCAGGTCTTGCTCAACCCGGCATTGACACGCCAGCCGCCAGCCCTGGGCACGCTGATCCTCGCTCAAGGCCCCGGGGCTGGCATCAGTGGGGGTGCCGCCCAGGCAACGCACCAGGCACGCATGGCAACTGCCGGCACGACAGCTGTACGGTACCGTCACACCGGCCTCATTGAGGGCATCGAGCAAATTGCTGCCGGCAGCCACCGGCCAGCAACGCTCCCCCACGCAAATCTCCGGCATCGACTACCTCCCACGTCGAACGGTCATAGTGGCAGCCGCCACTGTAGGGCGTGCCCGGACCAATTGCCACGCAAAAACGGTGCCCGCGACCAACCGACCTGGGTGGGCACCACTGGCGCGTGTACCGCGCAGCGATGCGCGCTATACTGCCGCGCCTTTTTTGCGTCGGCCACTGCGTGTCGGCGCGCCTTGAAAGGTGCGGCGACGCCTCGGCCCGTGAGCGTCGCCCTGCCTTAATGAATGTTCCCGTCTTTAAGAGGAGCGCGCTGCATGACCGTGATCAAGCAAGACGACCTGATTCAGAGCGTTGCCGACGCCCTGCAGTTCATTTCGTACTACCACCCCGTTGATTTCATCCAGGCCATGCATGAGGCCTACCTGCGTGAAGAGTCGCCGGCTGCACGCGACTCCATCGCCCAGATCCTGATCAACTCGCGCATGTGCGCCACCGGCCACCGGCCGATCTGCCAGGACACCGGTATCGTCACCGTGTTCGTGCGTGTTGGTATGGACGTGCGCTGGGATGGCGCAACCATGGGCCTGGACGACATGATCAACGAAGGCGTACGCCGCGCCTACAACCTGCCGGACAACGTCCTGCGCGCATCGATCCTGGCCGACCCGGCAGGCGCACGCAAGAACACCAAGGACAATACCCCGGCGGTCATCCACTACTCCATCGTCCCAGGCAACACCGTGGAAGTGGATGTGGCGGCCAAGGGCGGCGGCTCCGAGAACAAGTCGAAGATGGCCATGCTCAACCCGTCCGACTCGATCGTCGACTGGGTACTCAAGACCGTGCCAACCATGGGCGCCGGCTGGTGCCCGCCAGGCATGCTGGGCATCGGCATCGGCGGCACCGCCGAGAAAGCCGCGGTGATGGCCAAGGAAGTGTTGATGGAATCCATCGACATCCACGAGCTCAAGGCCCGTGGCCCGCAGAATCGCATCGAAGAGATGCGCCTGGAGCTGTTCGACAAGGTCAACCAGCTGGGTATCGGTGCCCAGGGCCTGGGCGGCCTGACCACTGTGCTCGACGTCAAGATCATGGACTACCCGACCCACGCCGCATCGTTGCCGGTGTGCATGATCCCCAACTGCGCCGCCACCCGTCACGCGCACTTCGTGCTCGACGGTTCGGGCCCTGCGCAGCTGGAAGCACCGTCGCTGGACGCCTACCCGGAAATCGTCTGGGAAGCCGGCCCGTCGGCCCGCCGTGTCGACCTCGACACCCTGACCCCGGAAGACGTGCAGAGCTGGAAGCCGGGCGAGACCATCCTGCTCAACGGCAAGATGCTGACCGGTCGCGACGCGGCGCACAAGCGCATGGTCGAGATGCTCAACCGTGGCGAAGAGCTGCCGGTGGACCTCAAGGGTCGCTTCATCTACTACGTCGGCCCGGTTGATCCGGTGCGCGAAGAAGTGGTTGGCCCGGCAGGCCCGACCACCGCGACGCGGATGGACAAGTTCACCCGTCAGATCCTCGAGCAGACCGGCCTGCTGGGCATGATCGGCAAGTCCGAGCGTGGCCCGACCGCGATCGAGGCGATCAAGGACAACAAGGCCGTGTACCTGATGGCCGTGGGTGGCGCTGCCTACCTGGTGGCCCAGGCGATCAAGAAGTCCAAGGTGCTGGCGTTTGCCGAACTGGGGATGGAAGCGATCTACGAGTTCGACGTCAAAGACATGCCGGTGACCGTTGCGGTCGACAGCAATGGCGAATCGGTGCACATCACCGGGCCTGCGCTGTGGCAGAGCAAGATTGCTCAGAGCCTGGCGGTGGAAGTGAAATAGGCTTGAGCTACAAGCGCCAAGCCTGAAGCGGCAAGGGAGTGATCCCTTGCCGCTTTTTTGTTGCCTGTACCGGCCCCACCTCGTTCCTGCGCCGGCGCTCAGTTGCGCCGGTCCAGCAGGTTCACTACCACCCGGTCCAGCCACCCCCAGATACGCTGCTGCACGCGCCGCCACAAGGGCCGTGCGTGCCAGTCGTCGAGGTCGATCTGGCGGCTCTGGGCAAAGTCACGCTCGAAACTTGCCACCACGTCGGCCGTCAGCCCCGGGTCGATGGCTTCGACATTGGCCTCCAGATTGAAGCGCAGGTTCCAGTGGTCGAAGTTGCACGAACCAATGCTCACCCAGTCGTCCACCACCACCATCTTCAGGTGCAGGAAACACGGCTGGTACTCGAAGATCTTCACCCCGGCGCGCAACAGCCGCGGGTAATAGCGATGGCCGGCATAGCGCACCGAAGGATGATCGGTGCGCGGCCCGGTCAGCAGCAGGCGCACGTCGATACCCTGCGCCGCCGCCCGGCGCAGCGCACGGCGAACTTTCCAGGTGGGCAGGAAATACGGCGTGGCCAGCCAGATGCGCCGCTTGCTGCTGATCAGGGCACGTACCAGCGATTGCAGGATGTCGCGGTGCTGGCGGGCATCGGCGTAGGCCACCCGGCCGAGCCCCGGCCCACTGACCGGCACCCGCGGCAGGTGGGCCAGACCGAAATGGGTCGGCGGGCGCCAGGCAACACGGTGCAGGTTGGAGCGCCACTGGCGGTCGAACAGCATCTGCCAGTCGGCCACCAGCGGGCCCTGCATCTGCACCATCACCTCGTGCCATTCGCTGACGTCTTCGCCCGGCGTCCAGAACTGGTCGGTGACCCCGGTGCCACCCACCACCGCCCACGCCTGATCGACCAGCAGCAATTTGCGGTGGTCGCGGTACAGGTTGCGCAGCCCGCGGCGCCAGCGCAGGCGGTTGTACCAGCGCAGTTCCACCCCGGCCGCCTGCAGGCGCTGGCGCAGGCTCAAGGTAAAGGCCAGCGAACCGTAATCGTCGAACAGGCAGCGCACCTGCACGCCACGCTCGGCCGCCTGCACCAGTGCCTGCACCAGCGCCTCGGCACAGGCACCGGCCTCGACCAGGTACAACTCAAGGTCGACCTGATGCTCGGCACGCACGATCGCCAGCAGCATGCGTGGGAAGAACGCCGGGCCGTCGATCAGCAGTTCGAATTGATTGCCGGCACGCCAGGGGAACACCGGCCCGGCCATGTCAGCGCGCCGTGAAGATCAGTACCGCACCCACCGGCACCGACAGATTGATCGACTTCAGCCCCGCCAGTTTCTGCAGCATGTTCAAGCCGGGCACCAGGTCGAAATGGTCGGCGCTCAGCACCAACGGTTCGAGCGTCACCACCTGGAAGCGCCGTTCGTCCAGCCGGGTTGCCAGCAATTGTGCGTTATAGCTGTGCTTCTTGCCGTGCAGGCTGACGACGACCGGCAAGCGCAGCTCGACCTGGGCACCATTGGCCAGGTCATTGATCGGACGCAGGTCGATCTGCGCCTGGATGGTGGCGTCAGGGAATTTGACAACCTCGAACAGCTCGTTGCGCATGCGTTCGTCACGCAGCGGGATACCGGTATTGACCGAGTCCATCTCGATCTGCAGCTCGGCCGCGCCCTTGCGATCGACCTTGCCATGCAGCACCAGGAAGCGGTGCACTTCAGACACATTGCCGTTCTTGCTGGTGATGAACGACAGGCGCGACGACTCGCCGTCCAGGTGCCAGTTGGCCTGGGCAGGCAGGCTCGCCAGGGCCAGCAGGGCGAGAAGAATACGGGGCAGACTGAACATGCAGAATCCTGAACGGGGTAAAGCCGCCAACCTTACCCGCCTGCCTTCATGGCAGCAAGCGACAGCCTGTACGCGGGCCCAGCCACACGGCGACATGGCTGCGCCCCAGCCCCTGGGCACTGACCCGGCGTGACGCCGGGTCGTCCTGCAGCCCGGACAACGGCAGGTATTGCGTCACATAGGCGCGGCAGTACTCGCCATCGAACCCCATCACGTAGCGACACGAGCAGTACTCCTTGGCCGAGTAGGCACTGAGGATCGCCGGGAACGCACCCAGCGCGGCGCGCTCATGCCAGGCCCACCCCCCTGCCAGCACAAGCAGCACCAGCAACACGCGCTTCATGGCGCGGCCCCGGCGACGGCTGCCAGCACCCGCTTGAGCAACTCGTTGTGCTGATAGCTGCCATCGCGGTCATCGCCATAGCGCACAATCACCAGCCGTTGCGTGGGCAGCACGTACAGGGCCTGCCCCCAGTGGCCGAGGGCTGCGAAGGTGTCGGCCGGCGCATCGGGCCAGGGCCGCACGCCTCCCGCCACGGGCCGATTGAGCCACCAGTGCCCTCCAGGTGTGGCCTCGCCAGGTTGCGCATCTGCCTGGGTGAACGCCCTGCGATTGAACGCCACCCACGCTGCCGGCAGCAGTTGTCGCCCCTGCCAGCGGCCATCGTCCAGCATCAACTGGCCGATGCGCGCCAGGTCGCGGGCGGTCAGGTACAGGTAGGAGGAGCCGACAAAGGTGCCCGCGCCATCCTGCTCCCACACCGCACGTTCGATACCCAGCGGCGCGAACAGGGCGTGCCAGGGATAGGCTGCATACCCCGGCGCCTCCAGCATGCCCTTGAGCGCCGCCGCCAGCACATTGCTGTCGCCGCTGGAGTAGACAAAGCGCTCACCGGGCGCAGCCACAGCGGGCTGTGCGGCGGTGAAGGCCGCCATGTCGGTGTGCCCGCCGGTGTACAGCATCGCCACCACCGACGACTTCAGCGGGGCGTATTCGTAGTCTTCCTGCCATTGCAGCCCACTGGCCCAGTGCAGCAGGTCGCGCATGCGCACCTGCGGGTGAGCCTGCATGGGCGGATAGAACCTGGCGACCGGATCGTCGAGGGCGAAGCGCCCCTCACCGAAGGCCACCCCCAGCAGCGTGGCCAGCACGCTCTTGCTGATCGACCAGGTCAGGTGCGCGGTGCTCACGGTGGTGGGCGGCGCGTAGCGTTCATACACGATGCGCCCGTCGCGCATCACCAGCAGTGCGTCGGTGCGCACCCCGGCGCGGGTCTGCTCGTTGCGCGGCGCAAAGGCATAGGCCTGCACCGGCTCCAGCGCCGTCGGCGTGGCCTCTGCCGCCGTGGCCAGCATCGCCCAGCCACTGACCAGCACACCCAGCAACACCGCCGCCTTGCCCATGCCCGCTACCCGTGGCTGTGAATCTGCCCAGCCTGGCAGCGCTTCATGACAATCCGGCGTTGGCCCAGGCCTTGGCCAGGCGCTTGGCCCGAGCACCACTGGCGATCTGCAGGATGCCCTGGTCGCGTTGCCACAGTTCGGCATACGGGCCGCAGGTATCCGCCAGTGCCCGGGCGAGTTCATCACCCAATTGCGAGAACTGCGCGAACAGGCCACCCAGCAGCAAATGGAAAGCCTGCGCATCAGCACACTGGCGGCTGCCCTCGGCACAGCCTGCCAGCAGACCGATCAGGCGCAACTGCACCCCCTGCGGCCAGCCATTGGCACGGCCGACCCCATACAGCCAGGCCACCACGGCACTCAACACATACAGGTCTTCCAACGCGCGGAACGGTTTGACATAGGCATCCCAGCCATCCCCGGCCAGGCGCTCGCACAAGGCCTGATCCAGCTGCAACCGCGCATGTCCGACGTCGGGCATCAACGCCAGGGCAGGCAGCGGCGTGAGCTGCACGCCAGGCTCGCCCGGATACACCACGGTCAGGCTCACCTGCGGCGCCTCGCCCACCGCCTCGCAGCGTGCCGCCACCAGCAGCCAGTCGGCCTCCAGGCCCGCGGTGACGAAGTCCTTGCTGCCACTCAGGCGCAACGCCTCCACCTCCAGGCGCATGCCCATGTCGGCCGGGCGCACGCTGTGCCCCTCGCTGGCGCACAGTGCGCCCAGGCCCGCCGGAGCACTGGGCCACAGGACGCGCAAGGCAGCCTGGTAGCCCACCAGAAAAGCCAGCCCCGGGCTAGGCAGCGCCTGCCCGCCAAGCACTGCCAGCTCGAACGGGGTGACGCTGCCCAGGTGCTGCAACAGGCTGGCATAGGTGTCGCCCAGGCTGCCCTGCAATGGCTGGGTGATGGGGTCGTTGAGTCGTTGCAGCCAAGTCATCGGAGCGCTCCTCGGGGGCTGTCATACAAGCATCACCAAAGCTTCATGGGGGTGACACCGCGTCTACCTAGGCTGAGCTTGCACAACAAAGTCGACCGGCCGCAACCCCATGGCTGGCTTATGGAGACTCGCAATGACCCGGACCGCATGCTCTGGCGACACCCGTACCGAACGCCGTCTGCACGCCGAACGACTGGTCGGCTCCGCCGCCCTGCACGAAGCCCAGGCGTTGCGTTACAACGTGTTCAGCGCTGAATTCAAGGCCAAGCTCAAAGGCGCCGAACACGGCCTGGACATGGACGACTACGACATCCATTGCCAGCATATCGGCGTACGTGACCTGACTACGGGTCGCCTGGTCGCCACCACCCGCCTGCTCGACCACCAGGCCGCCAGCAGCCTGGGGCGCTTCTACAGCGAAGAGGAATTCAGCCTGCATGGCCTTGGCCACCTGCAAGGCCCGATCCTGGAACTGGGGCGCACCTGCGTCGACCCGGCCTACCGCAACGGCGGCACCATCGCGGTGCTGTGGGGCGAGCTTGCCGAAGTGCTCAACGAAGGCCGCTACAGCTACCTGATGGGCTGCGCCAGCATTCCCATGCAGGACGGCGGTGTGCAGGCCCACGCGATCATGCAGCGCCTGCGTGAACGCTACCTGTGCACCGAGCACCTGCGCGCCGAACCGAGGAAGCCGCTGCCCAGCCTGGCGCTGGCGAACAACGTCATCGCCGAGCTGCCGCCGCTGCTCAAGGCCTACATGCGCCTGGGCGCGAAGATCTGCGGCGAGCCGTGCTGGGACGAAGACTTCCAGGTCGCTGACGTGTTCATCCTGCTCAAGCGCGACGAGCTGTGCCCGCGCTACGCCCGCCACTTCAAGGCGGCGGTGTGATGCAGCGTCTGCGCGTCTGCGCGCGCATTGTGCGGGTATTGCTGGTGGTGGCCTACGGGCTGGGCATGGCCACCCTGTTCAGCCTGTTCGAACGCCTGCACCTGCACACCCCCACCGACCGGCGCCAGCGCTGGTCGCAACGGTTCATGGCACGCCTGGGCAACGCCCTGCCCTTCAACGTCCGCGTGATCGGTGCACGCCCACAGCAGCCGATGCTGTGGGTCAGCAACCATGTGTCGTGGACCGACATCCCGTTGCTGGGCATGCTCACCCCGCTGTCGTTCCTGTCCAAGGCCGAAGTGCGCCACTGGCCGGTGGCCGGCTGGCTTGCACTCAAGGCCGGCACACTGTTCATCCGCCGTGGCGGTGGCGACAGCCAACTGCTGCGCACGCAGATCAGCCAGCACTTGCAACAGGCCTGCCCGGTGCTGATCTTCCCTGAAGGCACCACCACCGACGGCCATAGCCTGCGCACCTTCCACGGGCGTCTGCTGGCCAGCGCGATCGACACCGGCACGCCGTTGCAACCGGTGGCGGTGCGCTACCTGCGTGATGGCAAGCTCAATCCGATTGCACCGTTCGTCGGCGACGATGACCTGCTGTCGCACCTGATGCGCCTGTTAGCCAGCGACTGCAGCGAGGTCGAGATCCACTTGCTCGAACCCATTCCCAGTGCAGGCCAGGAGCGCGCAGCACTGGCGGTCAAGGCCCAGTTGGCGATCCATGCCACCCTGTTCGGCGCCGAACCGGTGAGCCTGCCTCAGCGGCGCGCCAAGGCCGCCTGAGCCTGCAGCGCAAACGCCTGCAGTTCGGGATAGAAGTGCTGGAAATCCTCCATCAGCGGCCCATACAGCGCCTCGACTTCGCCCATCGCCCCGGCCATGCCTTCGGGGCGTGACAGGCGCCGGGCGATACCCTTGAACACCTGTTCGAGCACCTCGAACTCACGGTACGACCCCAACCAGTCGTGCGCCGCCATGTGCGGCGCGATCTGCGCCAGGCGCCCGGGCAGGTCGGGCTGCGCGGCCAGCACCTGGTACACCCGCCCGGTGAACTGGTGCAGGGGCTGCTCGGCGTAGTCCTGCCAATGCAGCGCCAGGCAGTGGTCGAAAAACACATCCAGGATGATCCCGGCATAGCGCCGCCGCTCACGCGGGAAACGTGCCAGCGCGGCCAGCACCAGCGGGTGGCTGTCGGTGTACACATCGATCTGCCGGTGCAGACGGATCGCGGCTTCCAGAGGCAGCGAAAAGCGCCCCTCCAGCGGCCCTTTGACGAAATCGCCATACAGGCTGCCAAGCAGTTGTTCGGGCAGTTGTCCGCCCAGGTGAAGGTGTGCGAGATAGTTCATAGGCGGCAGTCTAGCACCGGGCAGACGAATATCGTTATAACCCGATATAGCGATTTACGCAGTGCCTAGAACCTCTTCATATTTGTATATCGCGAAATGGCGATTTATATTTCGCCCCATCGCGATATAGCGTTACACCACCACGAGCCCACCCATGCCTCTTGATCTCGACGAAATAATAAAAGCCCTGGCCCACCCAGTACGGCGAGAAATCCTCAACTGGTTGAAAGACCCGCACGCCAGCTTCCCCGACCAGCATCACAGCACCGAGAACGGGGTGTGTGCCGGGCAGATCGACCAGCGCTGCGGCCTGTCGCAGTCCACTGTCTCTGCCCACCTGGCCACCTTGCAGCGCGCGGGGCTGATCAGCAGCCAGAAGATCGGCCAGTGGCACTTCTTCAAACGCAACGAGCAGACCATCCAGGCCTTCCTCGAGCAGATGAGCCAAGCGCTCTGACAAAGGACCTTGCAATGCCCCTTTCCCTCTTGATACTGGCGCTCAGCGCCTTTGCCATCGGCACCACCGAGTTCGTCATCATGGGCCTGCTGCCAGAAGTGGCAATGGACCTTGGTGTGTCGATCCCCGGTGCCGGCTGGCTGGTGACCGGCTACGCGCTGGGCGTGGCCATCGGCGCGCCGTTCATGGCGCTGGCCACTGCGCGCCTGCCACGCAAGGCCGCGCTGGTGGCGTTGATGGGGGTGTTCATCGTCGGCAACCTGCTGTGCGCCCTGGCCAGTGACTACAACGTGCTGATGTTCGCCCGGGTCGTCACCGCACTGTGCCACGGCGCCTTCTTCGGCATCGGCTCGGTGGTGGCGGCCAACCTGGTACCGGCCAACCGCCGCGCCTCGGCCGTGGCCCTGATGTTCACCGGCCTGACCCTGGCCAACGTGCTGGGCGTGCCGCTGGGCACCGCGCTGGGCCAGGTGTACGGCTGGCGCTCGACGTTCTGGGCAGTGACCGTGATCGGTGTGGTCGCCTTGATCGGCCTGATTCGCTACCTGCCGGTCAAGCGCGACGAAGAAAAACTCGACCTGCGTGCCGAGCTTGCCGCACTCAAGGGCGCCGGGATCTGGCTGTCGCTGTCGATGACCGTGCTGTTCTCGGCCTCCATGTTCGCCCTGTTCACCTACGTCGCGCCGCTGCTGGGCGACGTCACCGGGGTATCGCCACGCGGCGTGACCTGGACCCTGCTGCTGATCGGTGTGGGCCTGACCCTGGGCAACATCCTCGGCGGCAAGCTGGCCGACCGTCGCCTGGGCGCAACCCTGGTGGGCGTGTTCGCCGCCATGGCGATCATCTGCACCGCCCTGAGCTGGACCAGCAGTGCGCTGATCCCGACCGAGATCACACTGTTCCTCTGGGCCACCGCCGCGTTCGCAGCCGTGCCGGCCCTGCAGGTCAACGTGGTGAGCGTCGGCAAGGCTGCGCCCAACCTGGTGTCGACCCTCAACATCGGTGCCTTCAACCTGGGCAATGCGCTGGGCGCCTGGGTCGGCGGCAGCGTGATCGACCACGGCCTGGGCCTGACCCGCGTGCCCCTGGCAGCGGCGGCGCTGGCCGTGCTGGCGCTGATCGTCACCCTTGTCACCTTCAGCCAGGGCGGCGGCAAAGCCGAACTGGCGCCTGCCCCCCATTGATTGCCACGAGGTTCACGCACATGACGACGCTTTTCGATCCGATCACCCTGGGCGACCTCACGCTGCCCAACCGCATCATCATGGCCCCGCTGACCCGTTGCCGGGCCGATGAAGGCCGAGTACCCAACGCGCTGATGGCCGAGTACTACGTGCAACGTGCCAGCGCCGGCCTGATCCTCAGCGAGGCCACCTCGGTGACCCCGATGGGCGTCGGCTACCCCGACACGCCGGGCATCTGGTCCAACGACCAGGTACGTGGCTGGACCAACGTGACCCGGGCGGTACACGGCGCGGGCGGGCGCATCTTCCTGCAACTGTGGCACGTGGGGCGCATTTCCCACCCCATGTACCTCAATGGCGAGGCCCCGGTGGCGCCGAGTGCCATCCAACCCAAGGGGCATGTGAACCTGGTGCGCCCGATCACCGGTTTCGACACCCCGCGTGCACTGGAAACCGCCGAAATCGCCGACATCGTCGACGCCTACCGTACCGGTGCCGAGAACGCCAAGGCAGCCGGGTTCGATGGGGTCGAGGTGCACGCGGCCAACGGCTACCTGCTCGACCAGTTCCTGCAGAGCAGCACCAACCAGCGCAGCGACCTGTATGGCGGCTCGCTGGAAAACCGTGCGCGCCTGCTGCTGGAAGTCACCGATGCGGTGATCGAGGTGTGGGGCGCACAGCGCGTGGGCGTGCATCTGTCGCCACGGGCCGACCTGCATGACATGGGCGATGCCGACCTCACCGAGACGTTCACCTATGTGGCGCGCGAGTTGGGCAAGCGCGGTATCGCGTTCATCTGCTCACGCGAAAAGCAGGCGGGCGACAGCATCGGACCGTTGATCAAGGCAGCGTTTGGCGGGCCTTACATCGTCAATGAGCGTTTTGACAAGGCCAGCTCGAATGCGGCGCTTGCCGATGGCACGGCCGATGCGGTGGCATTTGGCGTACCGTTCATTGCCAACCCGGACCTGCCGGCGCGCCTGAGGGCAGATGCACCGTTGAACGAACCTCGGCCAGAGACCTTCTATGCCAAGGGACCGGTGGGGTATATCGACTATCCCGTGATGTAACTCGGGCCCCTTCGCTGGCAAGCCAGCTCCCACAGGAAAAGTGCCAATCTGCAAGGCACTGATATCCCTGTGGGAGCTGGCTTGCCAGCGAAGGGCTGCACAGCAGCCCAATCTCAGGGCTTGGCGTTGATCTGCTGCTGCAGGTTCTGCACCTGGCTCTGTAAGGTACTGATGTTGCGCGTCACCTGACCGCGAAACGCATCGAACTCCGCCGTCGACGCCCCACCCGCTGCAGCCGGTGCCGTCGCCGGGCGATTCTCCTGCTCGCTCTTGAGCACGATCAGGTCCTGTTCCAGGCGTTGAATCGCTGCGCTCGGATCACCCTGCTTCTTCAACGCGGCAAGCTCCGCCGACACCCCCTTGAGCTGCGCCTCCACCTTGCCGGTGTCTGCCTGCGCTGCTTTCACCGCGGTCAACTCGGTGGCCACAGCCTTGAGCTGCGCCTGCAACTGCGCATTGGTCGCCTGCTGCTCGCTGACCTGCGCCAGCGCCTGTTCCAGGCGCTTGCCCAGATCACCCTGCTGACCGGCTACGCCCTGCTGCTGCTTGCCCTGCTCGGCCAGGCTGGCCTGCAACTGCCTGATCTGCAGCTTCAACGCCTCGCTGCCGGTGCTGACGTTCGACTCGCTGGCCGCCACCTTGCCGCTGATGTCCTGCAGGCGCCCGGCCGCATCCTCGCTGATGCGCGCGAAGCTTTCCTGGGTAGCCACCAGTTGCTGCTCCATCAGCGAAATCTGCTGGAAGCTCCACCAGCCGAGCCCGGCCAGGGCAATGAAGGACGCCCCCACCAGCGCCCACAACGGCCCGGTGGCCGCCGGCTTGCGCTGGCCACCGCGCACGGCGGTTGCCCGCGTGCTGGTTGCTGGCTCGAAATCATCGTCACCGCGACCACCGGCCTTTAGGCTGGGTACATCATCGAAATCGTCGTGAGCATCGTTGCGCATGGATCAACCGTCGTGAGTGCAAATGAACGCCAGTATAAGTCAGTGACCGCCCTGCTGGGCCTTCCACCAACCGCAGAATTCATCCAGCGCCGACCACACGCTGACCTGTGGCCGGTAGTCGAGTTGCTGACGGGCGCGGCTGATGTCGAGGGTGAAATCCTTGTGCATCAGTTGCACCGCCAGGCGTGACAGGCTGGGCTGCGGGCGCCCCGGCCACAGCAGGCAGGCGCCTTCGTTCAACGCCCCCAGGGTGTAGGCCAGGCCGTAGCCGCGGTAGCGCGTGACCTGCGCCAGGTCCAGGCCGCGCATCACATAATTGATCACGTCCCACAGCGGCTGTGGCTGACCGTTGCTGATGTTGTAGGCCTGGCCGAGCGCCTCGTTGCCGGCCATGATTGCGCCAAGCAGGGCCTGGTTGAGGTTCTGCACGCTGGTGAAGTCGACCTTGTTCAAACCGTTGCCGACAATCGCCAGGCGCCGCTTGCGCTGCATCTGCAACAGCCGCGGGAAGAGGCTTGCATCCCCGGCACCGGTGACGAAGCGCGGGCGCAGCGCCAGCACCTCCAGGCCGAACTCCTGGGCGCCGAAGACCTTCTGTTCGGCCAGGTACTTGGTGGTCGCGTAGGCGTCATGCAGACGGCGCGGCACCTGCTCTTCGGTGATGCCCAGGCGTGAGCGCCCGTTGAAATAGATCGACGGCGAAGACAGGTGCACCAGGCGGCGCACGTGTTCCTTCAGGCAAGCCTCGACCACGTTCTCGGTGACCACCACATTGCCCTGGTGAAAATCCTGATAACGCCCCCAGTGCCCCGCGGCACCGGCGCAATGCACCACCGTGTCGATGCCCTGGCAGACGCGCCGGGCCAGCTCAGGGTCGCCCAGGTCGCCGGGGATGAACTGTGCCCCGCGGCGCACCAGGTGCTCGACGCCTTCGGCGCGCCGGCCATTGACGCGCACCTCCAGGCCCTGCTCCAGGGCAAAGCGCGCAAAGCGCCCGCCGATGAAGCCGCTCGCGCCGGTGACCAGAATTCGCATGAAGCACTCCGCCTACTCGTTGTTTCCAGATGGTGCAGACGCCGGCAAACCGGACCACGGCACCAACCAGCTACCGGCACTGCGCCGCAGATGATCGGTGAGCTGCCCCAGCAATTGCCCGCCATTGCGCCAATGATGCCAGTACAGCGGCACGTCGATGGGCTTATCCGCCAGAATTTCCACCAGGCGCCCGCTGGCCAACTGCTCGCGCACCTGCAATTCCGGCACCAGGCCCCAGCCCAGGCCCGCCTCGGTCAGGCGCAGGAAGCCTTCCGAGGACGGGCACAGGTGGTGCAGAAACCCACCATTTACGCCCAGTGACGCCAGGTAGCGGTGCTGCAGGAAATCATCCGGGCCGAACACCAGCGCCGGGGTGCGGGCCAGGCGCGCCACCTCCACGCCGTCGGGGAAGTTGCGTGCCATGAACGCCGGGCTGGCCAGTGCCCGATAGCGCATCGCCCCCAGCAGTTCGCTGCGCGCGCCGGCCACCGGGCGTTCGCTGGCGCACAGGCAGGCGGCCACTTCGCCGGCGCGCATGCGTTTCAGGCCAACCTCCTGGTCTTCTACCACCAGGTCCAGCAACACCTGCTCGCGGGCGCAGAACTCACCCACCGCGTCCGCCCACCAGGTCGCCAGGCTATCGGCATTGAGCGCCACACGCAGGCGCTCGGGCAGCCCCTCTTCGTCCAGTGCCGGCACCTGGCGCTGCAGATCACGCTCCAGCAGACGCACCTGCTGCACATGGTTGAGCAGGCGCCTGCCGATCTCGGTGGGCGTGGGCGGGTTGGCGCGCACCAGCACCGGCTGTCCGACCCGCGCTTCGAGCAGCTTGATGCGCTGCGAGATCGCCGACTGCGACAGGCCGAGCAGTTGCGCGCCACGCTCGAACCCCGCTTGTTCGATCACGGCGGCAAGGGCCGAGAGCAACTTGTAGTCGAACATCAGTTTTCCTAATGCCAGATGATGTCTATTGGTTTTTCTTATACATCCATGCCCACCACAATGGCCAGCATTCTCACTGTCTTTACGGCGGCCGAAAGGGCTGCCCTGCGGAGCGCCTCCCATGTGGCAAAGCTATCTCAACGGCCTGCTGGTCGCCTTTGGACTGATCATGGCGATCGGTACCCAGAACGCCTTCGTCCTGGCCCAGAGCCTGCGTCGCGAGCACCATCTGCCGGTGGCGGCACTGTGCGTCTTCTGTGATGCGGTGCTGGTAGCGCTGGGCGTGTTCGGGCTGGCCACGGTACTGGCGCAGAACCCCACCTTGCTGGCGGTGGCGCGCTGGGGCGGCGTGGTGTTTCTGCTCTGGTATGGCAGCAAGGCATTGCGGCGCGCCTGTTCACAGCAGAGCCTGCAACAGGGTGAGGGCCAGGGCCAGCGTTCACGCCGTGCGGTGCTGCTCAGTGCCTTGGCGGTGACCTTGCTCAACCCCCACGTCTACCTCGACACGGTCTTGCTGATCGGCTCGCTCGGGGCTCAGCAGAGCGTGCCGGGGGCCTACGTCGCGGGGGCGGCGAGTGCTTCACTGGTGTGGTTCTTCACCCTGGCGCTGGGTGCGGCCTGGCTGGCGCCGTGGCTGGCGCGGCCGAGCACCTGGCGCCTGCTGGACCTGATGGTGGCGGTGATGATGTTTGCGGTGGCAGCGCAGCTGGCGTTTGGCTGATCCGTTCGTCTGGTGCGCGCAAGGGCTCTGGAACCTCTATTCCATACACTTGTTGCGTGGTTTAGGGCGGGGCCCGGTGCTATGATCCCGAACCTGCGTCGCAAAGAGTAAAAACTCGCCGATGCATTCCGGCCGCCCGTGATCGGCCTTGCGCTCACCGCAACAGACCTGATTAGGAGAATCACCATGGCTTTTGAATTGCCGCCGCTGCCTTACGCCCACGATGCCCTGCAGCCGCACATTTCCAAGGAAACTCTGGAGTTCCACCACGACAAGCACCACAACACCTATGTCGTGAACCTGAACAACCTGGTGCCAGGCACCGAGTTCGAAGGCAAGACCCTGGAAGAGATCGTCAAGACTTCTTCGGGTGGTATCTTCAACAACGCCGCTCAGGTCTGGAACCACACTTTCTACTGGAACTGCCTGGCGCCAAACGCTGGCGGCCAGCCTACCGGTTCGTTGGCTGAGGCCATCAACGCCGCGTTCGGTTCGTTCGACACGTTCAAGGAAGAGTTCACCAAGACGTCGGTGGGCACTTTCGGTTCGGGTTGGGGCTGGCTGGTGAAAAAGGCTGACGGTTCCCTGGCGCTGGCCAGCACCATCGGTGCCGGCAACCCGCTGACCAGCGGTGACACCCCGCTGCTGACGTGCGACGTGTGGGAACACGCTTACTACATTGACTACCGTAACGTGCGTCCTAAGTATGTCGAGGCGTTCTGGAACCTGGTCAACTGGAAGTTCGTGGCTGAGCAGTTCGAAGGCAAGGCTTTCACTGCGTAAGCATCGGCTTCTGAAAAACCCGGCCCAGGCCGGGTTTTTT
>NZ_JAHTBI010000088.1 GCF_019168305.1 Pseudomonas aegrilactucae | reverse complement strand
AGCTCGGCATAGCTCAGGTGTTGTTCACCGAACACCAGTGCCGGTGCGTTCGGCGTTTGTTCGACCTGCGCCTCGATCAACTGGTGTACGCAACGGTCGAGCGGGTATGGGGTGGCGGTCGCGTTCCAGGCCTCGGTCACTTGCTGGCGCTGCGCGGTGTCGAGCATGTCCAGCTCGCCCAGGTGCAGGTGCGGATTGTCGCTCATGCGTTCGACAAGGTTGAGCAGGTGCTCGCCGATCGACTGCACGCCTGCATCGCTGAAGTGCTGGCGCGAGTAGCTGGCATGTATCAGCAGGGTGGTGCCGGCGCTGATCGCCAGGGTCAGGGGGTAGTTGGTCTGCTCATGGTAGTCGACCGTGCCAAATGTCAGGCCTGCGGGTGCTTCCTGCTCGAGGGCCTCGGCCACCGGATAGTTCTCGAACACCAGAATGTTGTCGAACAGGGCTTCGCCACGTTGGCCGGACCAGCGTTGAATCTCGCTCAGCGGGGTGTGCTCATGTTCGCGCAGGCCAAGGTTCTTTTCCTGTACCTGTTGCAGCCAGTTGGCGACGCTGGTGTCGGGACGCGGGCTGGCGATGACCGGCAGGGTATTGATGAACAGACCGATCTGCTGCTCTACGCCAGCGATATCGGCCGGACGCCCGGCCACGGTAGCCCCGAAACACACGCAGCGTTGGCCGCTGTACTGCTGCAGCACTACCAGCCACGCGGCTTGCACGAGGGTATTGAGGGTGACTTTCTGCTGGCGTGCGAAGTCGTTGAGGCGTTGTGTACGTTGGGCATCCAGGCTCAGGTAGCGGGCGCCGTGGCCCTGCGTCTGAGTGCTGTTGACGACGGAATGCGCCAGCCGTGTGGGTTCCTCCAGGTCGGCCAGTTGAGTATGCCAGTAGGCGTGGTCAAGCACGGCGTCCTGGCGGCCGAGCCAGCCGATGTAGTCGCGGTAGCGGCCTGGCGAGGCAGCGACGGCCTGGCCGCTGTAGCGCTGCAATACTTCACCCAGCAACTGCGAGGTGCTCCAGCCATCCATCAGGATATGGTGGCTGGTATGGATCAGGTGATGCTGCCCCGGCGCGGTGCACACCAGCACCAGGTTGAACAGCGGTGCCTTGTCCAGCGGCAGGTCCTGTTGCAACTGCTCGGCGGCCAGTGCGTCGAGTGCGTCAGGCAGGTCAGCGCGTTGCTGCCAGTCGAGCAAGCTGAACGGCACGCGTATCTGCTTGTACACCGCCTGCAGTGGCTGCGCCATTTCGCCTTGCCAGAGGAAACCCGTGCGCAGGCTGTCGTGCCGGTCGACGGCAGCCTGCCAGGCATCGGCGAATGCCTGGGGGTCAAGGCCGCTGATGTCCAGGCGCATCTGGTTGATGTAGCTGCGCCCCCCCCAGGTCGTGGGCATCCTGCTCATACAGGGTATGGAACAGCATGCCTTGCTGCAGCGGCGACAGCGGGTAGAGGTCGTCGATCAGTGCCAGGTCGATCGGCAGCGCATCCAGTTGCGCCTGGTCGAGCCCGGCCAGCGGGAAGTCCGATGGGGTGGCGCCTTGATTGAGGCTATCGCAGCAATGGTCGATCAGTGCGCCAAGTTCTGCGATGTAGTCATCTGCCAGGCGCTCGATCAGGTGCGGGGCGAAGCGGTTCTGGTCATAGGTCCAGCTCAGGCTCAGTTCGCCGGCGTACACCTGGCCATTGATGCTCAACCAGTTGCTCAGTGGCGTGCCTGGGTCTTTCTCGGCGCCGGCGGCTTCGCTGGCAGGTACCAGCAGTGGTTGCTGGGTGTCATCGAAGCTGGTGTCGAACTGGCCGAGGTAGTTGAAGGTGATGCGTGCCGCTGGCAGCGCCTGCAAGGCGTCGCGCGCGGCGTGCCCGCCCAGGTAGCGCAGGGCACCGAAACCGATGCCTTTGTCAGGTACGCCGCGCAGTTGTTCCTTGACCCGCTTGATGGTGGCCTGCAGGTCTTGACCCGCCGACAGCTTGAGCGGGAAGGCGCTGGTGAACCACCCCACTGTACGGGTGAGGTCCAGCCCTTCATGCAGCTCTTCGCGGCCATGCCCTTCGAGCTGGATGAGATTGTCGGCCTGTCCTGTCCAGCGTGCCAGCACACGGGCCAGGGCGCTGAGCAGAAGGTCGTTGACCTGGGTGCGGTAGGCGGCAGGCGCCTGTTGCAGCAGGCGACGCGTGCGTTCGCTGTCCAGGTGCGAATCGAGCAGGGTGACCTGTGCCGGTGCGTCAATGGCGTTTTGGGCGTCGGGCAGGTCGGCTGCAATGGCCTGGTGCTGGTCCAGCCAGTAGTCCAGCTCGCCGATGGCCGGGCCCTTGGCATGCTCGCGCAGCGCATGGGCGAAGGCTTGCAGCGAACTGGTGCGTGCAGGCAACTGTGGGGCCTGCCCAGCCAGGCACTGCTGGTAGGCGCTCTGCAGGTCGTCGAACAGGATGCGCCAGGACACTCCGTCGATCACCAGGTGGTGGGCTACCAGCAGCAGACGTTGTCGGCCATCGGCCAGGCTCACCAGCAGCGCGCGCAGCAACGGGCCGTGCTCGAGGTCCAGGCTGCGCTGTGCGCGTTCGCACAGCTGCTCCAGTTCGCGGTCATCCGACGCCACCGCCTGTAGCAGTGCGTTGTGGGCGTCGGCAGGCGCGCGGTAGACGCTGCTCCAGCCTTGGGCCTGCTGTGTGAAGCTCAGGCGCAATGCGTCGTGGTGGTTGAGCAGGGCGTCCAGGGCCTGTTCCAGCACATGGGCATCAAGTGGTGGCCCGGCCGGCTTGAGCAGGACCGACTGGTTCCAGTGATGACGCGATGGTACCGGCGTGTCGAAGAATGCCTGCTGAATCGGCAGCAGCGGGACCGTGCCGCTGGCCGGCCCTTGGTCGATCGCGGCGGCCTGGTCGTCGAACTGCGCAACCCGTGCCAGGCTTTGTACGGTCTGGTGCTGAAACAGTTGTTTGGGGGTGAAACGGATACCGGCCTGGCGGGCGCGGCTGACCACCTGGATGGAAACGATCGAGTCGCCACCCAGTTCGAAGAAGTTATCGCTCAAGCCGACTTGTGGCTGTTTGAGCACTTCCTGCCAGAGGGCTGCGATCTGGCGCTCCATGGCCGATTGCGGGGCCAGGAACAGGTGCTGAGCATGTGCTGCGTCCGGCAGCGGCAAGGCCTTGCGATCGAGTTTGCCGTTGCGCGTCAGGGGCATCCTGTCGAGCAGCACCAGGTGTGCAGGCACCATGTAGCCTGGCAATTGCTGCTTGAGTTCGGCGATCAGCGCGTGGCGCAAGCGGTCC
This sequence comes from Pseudomonas aegrilactucae, assembly GCF_019168305.1. Classification (GTDB taxonomy): domain Bacteria; phylum Pseudomonadota; class Gammaproteobacteria; order Pseudomonadales; family Pseudomonadaceae; genus Aquipseudomonas; species Aquipseudomonas aegrilactucae. The sequence goes on along the minus strand of NZ_JAHTBI010000088.1, from coordinate 51,201 downwards.
TGGGCCGGCGCATCCGGCAGTGTGTTGCTGGCGACGATGTAGGCGACCAGGCGCTGGCTGCCCAGGTACTCCGGCGCCAGCACTACTGCCTCGGCAACCTGCGGTTGTTGCAGCAGGCGTGCCTCGATCTCGCCCAGCTCTATGCGCAGGCCGTGCAGCTTGATCTGGTGGTCGATGCGGCCGACGTACTCGATCACGCCGTTGTCGCGGTAGTGGGCCAGGTCGCCGCTGCGGTACAGGCGCGTACCGTCACCCGCGATCGGGTCGGGTATGAAGCGCTCGGCGGTCAGCCCGGGGCGTGCGTGGTAGCCGCGTGCCAGGGCCAGGCCACCGATCAGCAGCTCGCCACTGACGCCGATCGCGCAGGGGTTCAGGTCATGGTCCAGGATGTGGGTGTGCACGTTGCTGATCGGCTGGCCGATCGGCACGATGGCGCTTTCACCCAGCGCCTGCACCTGCAGGCAGCAGGTATCGATGGTGGCTTCGCTGGGGCCATAGAGGTTGTAGATATGCGCATTGCTGACGCTGCGCAGTTGCTGCACCAACACCGGGCTCAGGGCTTCGCCACCGAGCAGGATCGCCCGCAGGCTGGCCAGTTGCGCACGATCGGCCTGGGCCATCAGCGCCTGCAGCAGCGAGGGCGCAGCTTGCAGCACGGTAATGCCCTGGGCCTGCACCTTCGGCCACAGCAGCGACAGGTCGTCATTGAGCTCAGGGCTTGCCAGCACCAGTTGCGCACCGTTGAGCAGCGGCAGCCAGAACTCCCAGACCGAGGCGTCGAAGCTGAACGCGGTTTTTTGCAGCACCCGGTCGTGTGCGTGCAACTGCAGGGTACGTTGCATCCACAGCATGTGGTTGGTCAGTGCGCCGTGGCGCACTTGTACGCCCTTGGGGCGGCCAGTGGAGCCCGAGGTGTAGATGATGTAGGCCAGGTTGTCCGCGTCGGGGACGGGCGTGGGGTTGCTGTCGGCGTAAGCCTCCAGCCCGATGCCGGGGTGATCCAGCAGCAGGACCTGCAGTGTTGCGGGCAGCAGCAGGCCAGGTTGCACCGCAGTCTGGGTCAGCAGCAATTCAATGCCGCTGTGTTCGATCATGTAGGCCAGGCGGTCTTGCGGGTAACTGGGGTCCAGTGGCACATACGCGCCGCCGGCCTTGAGCACGGCCAGCAGGCCGATCACCATCTCCAGGCTGCGCTCGCACGCAATGCCCACGCCGACATCGGCACCGACGCCCAGCGCCAGCAGTTTGTGCGCCAGGCGATTGGCCTGCAGATTGAGTTGCTGGTAGGTGAGGGTGGCAGTACCCAGGCGAACGGCGACGGCATCCGGGGTGGCGTGTACCTGGGCTTCGAACAGCGCTTGCAGGTTGGCGTGCGCACCAAAGTCCTCGGCAGTGGCGTTCCAGGTGTCGAGCATCATCTGCTGTTCGGCGCGGTCGAGCATTGGCAGCTCACCCAGGCGCAGTTGAGGCGTGGCGATCAGGCCTTGCAGCAGGTGCTGCCAGTGGCTTGCCAGGCGCTCCATGGTCTGCGGCAAGAACAGCGCGGTGCTGTAGCTGAACGTTGCATCGATCTGTTGCTGGCTGTAGTCGATCTCCAGTGACAGGTCGAACTTGGCCTGTTGCTGCTCGACACCGAGAAATTCCACGTCCAGGCCATCCAGGCGCAATTGCGCTGCATCCTGGCTGGCTACGCGCCAGTTGAACAGGGTCTGGAACAGCGGGTTGGCCTGGGTGCTGCGTTGCAGTTGCAGGTCTTCCAGGATCAGCTCGATGGGGTAGTCGGCATGCTCCAATGCGGCCAGCGACTGTTCGCGCAGGCGCTGCAGGAATTCGCTGGCCGGCTGCGCGCCGTCGAGTCGAGCACGGTAGACCTGGCTGCTGACGAAGCAGCCGACCAATGCCTGAGTCTCGCCCTGGCTGCGGGTGGCGTTGGGCACGCCCACGGTAAAGTCGTGCTGGCCGGTGTAGCGCCCCAGCAGCAACTGCCAGGCACCCAGCAGCACGATGAAGGGGGTCAGCCCGTGCTGCTGGCAGAAGCGCTGCAGAGCGCTGCTCAGCGAGGCTGGCAGGCTCAGGGTATGGTTACCGACGGGGTGCAACTGGTCCGGGCTGCGGGGCGTGTCGAAGGGCAGGTCCAGGTTCGGCAACTCGCCGTCGAGCAATTGCTTCCAATGAGCCGCGGCCTGTTCGTGGGCGACGCTCAGCGGGTACTCCTGACGCTGCCAGTGGGCATAGTCGGCGTACTGGATGGCCGGACGTTGCAGGGCGCTCGGCGCACCCGCGCATCCTTGCGCGAAGGCTTGGGCAAGGTCCTGCAACAGGATCGCATTGGACCAGGCGTCGGAAACGATGTGGTGCATGTTCAGCAGCAACACGTGTTCGAGGGGCCCGGTGCGCAGCAGTGTGCCGCGCATCAACGGCGCCACGCTCAGGTCGAACGGTTGCATCAGGTCGGCTTCGTGGCACAGGCGTACGGCGTCGTCACGCTCGGCGGCCGGCAGTTCGCCCAGGTCTTGCCGGGCCAGGGTCAGTCGAGCCTGGCGGTCGACCTGTTGCTGCGCCAGGTTGTCGACTTCGACGAAACGGGTTCGCAGAATATCGTGCTTGTCGATCACCGCGTTCAACGCCTGCTCCAGCACGTCGGCGTTCAACTCCCCGCTCAGGCGCAGTGCACGCGGCAGGTTGTAGGCGCAACTGCGCGGGTCGAACTGTTGCAAGAACCACAAGCGCTGTTGAGCGAAGGACAGGGCGCAAGCCTCCTGTACCGCCCCTGCCCTGATTGCGTGTTCGGCGCCGGCTTCATCAGCCAGCAGCAAGGCCAGCAGGTCGTCGTCAGTGGGGTGATTCATTTGATTCATGTCGATCTCGTCGCCGTCGGCAGAATTAAGCGTTGTCAGGAAGACGAAGGGCGACGAATGCGATTTAGTTGCAAAGGCGGGCAACGGCGAGCGACGGCGCGCTCGCCGGGGTACAACCGTCAGGCCAGGACTTTCTCGCTGATCACGCGACCACTGTGCATGCGCACCAGCTGGTCGGCGACATCGAAGTAACGATCGTCGTGGGAGATCACGATGATGGTCTTGCCCAGGCGCTTGAGGTCGGGCAACAGCTCGGTGTAGAAGATCCGGCGGAAGGTCGGGTCCTGGTCGGCAGCCCACTCGTCGAACACCAGCACCGGGCGACCATCGAGCCACGCATTGACCAGCGCCAGGCGCTTGCGCTGGCCGGTGGACAGGTCGGTGGTGGTGAAGGCGCCATCGCGTACGCTGACCTTGTGCGCGATCTCCAGGCGCTCCAGGTATTGCGCGGCATCGTCGGGCAGGGCCCCTTCGCGCTGCACCAGTTCATCGAACAGGAAGTAGTCGGCGAAGATCGTGGTGAACAGCTGGCGGTAGTCGTCCAGCCCGCGCGCATCCACGGCGGCGCCATTGAGCAACACCGCACCCTGTTGCGGGGTGTACAGGCCCAGCAGCAGCTTGATCAGGGTGGTCTTGCCGCAGCCGTTCTCGCCGACGATGAACAGGATCTCGCCCGGCTCGATGCTCAGGTTGACCGGCCCCAGGCGGAACGGGGCAGCACCAGGCGCTGCCGGGAAGCTGTACTGCACATCGCGCATCTCCAGGCCTTCGAAGGCGCCAGGCGGTTTCTCGGCCGCGCTGAGCAGCAGGTGCGGCTCGGGCGAGGAGAAACGCTCCGAGAGGTCGGCAATGCGGCGAAAGGCAATTTGCGCACGGCTGATGATCGGGATGTTGCCGATCAGGTTTTCCAGCGGGCCCTTCATGTACAGCAGCACCAGCACGAAACCGCTCAGGGCGGTGGGGTTGCTGGCCGGCCAGAAGGCTTGCAGGGCCAGCGCCAGGCCGATGACCACGAAGAACAGCATCGAGCCCAGGCTCTTGGCGATCACGAAGATGTTGATCGCGCGCACATGGGTTTCGCAGATGAGGTCGGCGGTGCCCTGGATGTTGCGGGTGAACATGGCATGCCGGCGTGGGCGATGGATGCGCAGCTCCTTGGCACCCTCGGCAATCGCCTGGTAGTGCTTCTGCAGGTCGTCTTCGGCGTCACGTGCTGCGTGGAAGCCCTTGACGCCACGGCGCTGGGCAACGAACTGCACCGCCGAGCCGATGCCGATGGCCAGCAGGGTCATCACGCAGATGGGCCAGGAGAGCATGGCCAGGTACCCCAGGCAGCCGATGACCACCGTCAGCGAGATGGCCAGGGGGGCGAACGAGAAGGCGAAGTCGCTGATGGTGTCGACGTCGTGGGTCAGCACCGGGATCAGGCGGTGGGTACGGTAGCGCTCGATCTGTTCGATGGGCGCGGCCAGTACCTTGGCGCCCAGGTCCTTGCGCAGCTTGGCGATGATTTTCTGGCCAACGTAGTTGCTGCCGATGTCGGCCACGATGGTGCTGAGCAAGGCCAGCACGCACAGGCCGGTGAAGGCCAGGACCACGCCCTTGCCCATGCCGCCGGCGTCGTGCAGGCCCTGGTTGACGGTGGCCAGCAGGGCGGTGACGCTCAGCCCGCCAATGATGCCCAGGGTGATCGAGGCGATCACGAGGGTGCGGTATGGCCTGAGCAGGCTGAAGAGATCGCGGATGGCGCTACGCGGTGCTGCGGTCATGAAACTACCTCGGTCGCGACGTGGCTACGTGCTATGGGCGAGTGGAGGCCCGCTCGCACCAGGAACGTGTGCGTACGGCGGGCTGTCTGAAACTGGACGATTGAACAGGCGAGGGATTTAGTCGGTGAAGGCTGGCCGGGTTCCCTGGGCGGGCGCCCGGCGCATGCCGCTACAGCTCGCGCATCACGCGAAAGCCCAGCCAGTCGCCGGCGTTGTCCGAGCAGCGGTCGTTGCGGTTGCCGGAGCGCGAGAAGATCGGTGCTTCGGTCCAGTCGTTGCCGCGCATGTGCCGGTAGTCGCAGGACGGGTCGCGCTGCACGCTGTCGATCCAGGCGCTGCCGTCAGTGGGGGCACCGACATAGTCCTCGTGCACGGTGTCGGCGACCCATTCGTAGACATTGCCGTGCATGTCATACAGGCCGAATGCATTGGGTGCGTAGCTGCCCACGGGGGCGGTATAGCTGAAGCCGTCCTCCGGGCCATAGGTGTTGGCATGCTTGGCGATGCTGTACTCCTTGCCTTCATCGAAGGGGAACGGAAAGGGGCCGCTGCTGCCGGCCCGCGCGGCATACTCGCGCACCGATTCGCTGAGCATGCGGTAGGGCTTGCCGGTCTTCTTCGACAGCCAGTCGATGTAGCGCTGTGCTTCATGCCAGGTCATGCACACGGCAGGGTGGCGCGCGGTGGTCGGATAGCTGGGTTTGCCAGCGGTGCACTTGCGGCCCGGGCGGTCGTCGGCGTCGGGCATCGTGTAGCCGGTGTCGCGCAGGAATGCCTGCCACTGGCCCATGGTCACGGTGAAGCGGCTGACGGCGAACGGCTTTTTGAAGGTCACCTGATGCAGTGGCCCCTCGTCGGGCTGGCGGCCGATTTCGTCGTCGGGCGTGCCCATGGTGAAGGTGCCGGTGGGCAGCACGACCATTTGCGGGCAGTCCTTGCAGTCCTGGAAGACCTTGCCGGGCGCCAGGTCGGCGGCGTGGGCGGCGGGAAGCAGGCAGGCGAACAGAGCGGCAAGGGCCAGCGCGTGGCGCCAGGGTGTAGGGATCATCGGGGGTCTCCATGCAGGGCGAATGGCATCGCGCACCTATTGCGGGGTACGGGGGCTCCTGAGGAAGAACGAGCGCTGGGCGGATTAATTTATCGGGCCGCTCTGGCCGGGCCGGCACTAAATTTCGCCCCCAAGCCTACGTCCTAGCTTGGATAAAGCCTGCTTCCAGGCTGATACAGGTAGGGCAATGACGATATCTCGACGAGGGTTTGTCGCGGGCTTGGCACTGACCGGTGCCGCCGTGCCTGCGGCGCTGTACGCGCACCGCGAACTGACGCGACCGGAGTTCCCGATCACGCCGGGCGAGGCCAAGGTCGAGCTGGCGGACACGGCGGGTCGGCAACTGGCGGACCAGTTGCGTGGCGTGTGGAACCTGCGCCTGCACGGGCGCGAGGCCGGCTTGCGCGGCGTGCCCGCCGACGGCCTGGAGGTATTCATCGACATCGCGCCGCGCGGGCGTGCGGTGCGCGGCTACATCGACACCGCGCAGGCGCTGCGAGCGGCACCTGCACCACGCTACAGCCTGCTCGGCGACCTTGCCGCGGCCAAGCCCGGCGAGCTGACCTGGCGCCTGTTCGATCGCGAGCTCGGACCGGACCGTGCGGTGTATGAGCTGAGCATGGTGCTGGACGAGGTGTGGGGCGAGTTTGCCAATGCGGGCAGCGGCACGCTGACCGGGCGCATCCTGGACCTGGATCGCAGCCTTGGCCTGCCAGAGCAGGACAACCGTTTTGTCGCGACCCGTCAGCTGTTTCCGGAGGCGCGCGAGCGTATTGGCTTGCAGCCGGCCTTGCTGAGCTGGTTGATTTCCGATGAGCACCGGTTGTTCCATCAACTCTGGCACGCGTCGCGCGATCAGTGGCACGAGCTGTCCGAAGACAAGCGCAATGCGCTGCGCGGCCTCGGCTGGCAGCCGGGCCCGCGCGATCTGGAGCGTGATGCACGTGGTCCCAGGAAGGACCGCAATGGGTCCGGGGTGGACTTTCTGTTCATGCACCGGCACATGCTGCAGACGGCGCGTTCGCTGCAGCACCTGCCGTCCTGGTCGCGCTTTCCCGCGCCGCAGCCGGAGCTTGAGCGAGACCGGGCCGGTTTTGCGCGTTACTTCGACAACCATGACGGTTGCGCGGTACCGCCGACCTGGCTGGCGCCAGGGGATGAGGAGTACACCCAGTGGGTCAGCGACATCAAGAACCCCGAGACCTACCACGCCAACTTCGAGGTGTGGGAGTCGCAGTACCGTGACCCACGCTACCTGTCACGCTTGACCCTGGGGCAGTTGGGCTCGGAAATGGAGCTGGGCCTGCACGACTGGTTGCACATGCGCTGGGCCTCGGTACCGCGCGACCCGTCCAACGGCGCACCGGTACCGATGGCGCGTGACCTGGACGATTTTTCCCCGCGCTGGTACGGGCCCGACAACGATTTTCTCGGCGACCCGTTTTCCTCCCACGTGAACCCGGTGTTCTGGTTGTTTCACGGCTGGATCGATGACCGCATCGAGGACTGGTTTCGCGCCCATGAGCGCTTCCATCCGGGCCAGGTAGTGCGCATCCGGATCAATGAGGTGCCCTGGTTTGCGCCCGGCCGCTGGGTGGATGTCGAGCAGCCCTGGCTTGGCCCCGTTACCCATGGCTGCAGCACCACGCCGGGCCTGCAGTCAGGCAAGAGCGTCGAGATGGACCCGGAAACCATGAAGTTGGCGCTGCGGGTGATTTTCGCCAACGCCAAGGACAAGCAGCGCTTCCAGGGCCTGCTGCGCCGTGTACCGCAACGGCCCTGGTATGCGCGTCACCTGGTGGTCACGCGCCGTAGCTGAGGCGGGCTGTTGAAACCGGCTGTTGAAACCGACAGTTGAAACCGGCAGGTGCAGTCACTGTACCTGCCAGCCCCCTCCCACTGCCTTGTACAACGCGATACTGGCCTGCAGACGTTGCAGGTGCAGCAGCACGGCTTGGTCCTGGCTTTCATACAGCGTGCGTTGCGCATCCAGCACATTGAGCAGCAGTTCGGCGCCGGCCTCATAGCGTGTGCGTGCGATATCGAAGGCCTGCTGGGCCTGACTCAGTTCGACGCGTTGCCACTCGCGCTGGCGATCCAGGCCGTCGATGCTGTTCAGGGCCTTTTCGACGTCGGCAAAGGCATTGATCAATTCGCCACGGTACTTCTCCAGCAATTCCTGCTGCACGGCCGTTGCGCGGTCGCGTTCGGCACCGAGGCGGCCGTTGTTGAACAGCGGTGCGCTCAAGCCGCTGGCCAGGCTGTAGAACGGATTGCGCAGGATATCGGCGGCGGTTTCGGCGCCTGAGCCCAGGCCGGCGCTGAGGGTGACCTTGGGCAGCATGGCGGCGCGCGCGACGCGTACATCGGCCTGTGCGGCGGCCAGCCGGGCTTCGGCAGCGGCGATATCGGGGCGGCGGCTGAGCAGGTCGCTGGGCAGCCCGGCGGCTATCCCTGGCGCGGTAATGCGGTTGAAGTCGCTGGCGCTCAGGTTCAGCGCCTGAACCGGCTTGCCAAGCAAGGCGGCGAGGGTGATGCGTGCCTCCTTGGCCTGCTGCTGCAGCAGCGGCAGGCGGCGCTGCTGGGCAGCCACCAGCACTTGCTGCTGGGCCACCTCGAGTGCGGTGGCCGAGCCGGCCGTGCGCTTGGCCTGCACCAGCTCCAGGACGTGTCGGGCGTTGGCCAGGTTGAGCGCGGCAATGCGCTGCTGTTCGTCCAGGGCCAGGGCCTGCAGGTAGGTGCTGGCGACGTTGCTGAACAGCGTCAAAGTGACCGTGGCCTGGTCGAACTCGCTGGCGCTCAATGCCTGTGCCGCGCTGTCGCGTGCCGCCGCGTTGCCCCCCCAGAAATCGAGTTCGTAGCTGGCGTTGAAACTGGCGCTGTAGGCCACCGTTTCACGCCCGCTGGAGCTGCTCGAGGAGCTGTAGCCGTTGTGGTGCATCTGTTTTTCCCGGCTGCCTTCCAGTGCGCCGGTAACTTGCGGCAGCAGTGTGCCCGCGGCGATGCTGCGCGCTGCCCGCGCCTGGCGCACGCGTGCAATGGCCGCGGCGATGTCGTAGCTGCCGCTGTCGGCCTGGGCGATCAACTGGTCGAGTTCGGGGCTGGCAAAGCTGCGCCACCACTGCTGGTTGCTGGCGCGCAGCGCCTGGTCGTTTGGCGATTGCCAGGCGGCAGGCGCCTCGATGCCGAGTTCAGGGCTGGGTGCGGTACTGCAAGCGCTCAGCAGCAGCGCCAGGGTAAGCGCGCTCAGAAGGGGTTTCATCGAGGGATCATTCACTGGTAAGGGCCTTGACCGGATCGAGTCGAGCGGCTTTGCGTGCGGGCATGAAGCCGAATACCACGCCGGTAATCACGGCGCAGGTGAATGCGCCGAGAATGGCGCCCAGGGTGAACGCCACGGCGATGTCGGCCAGCAGCAGTCCGCCCCCGATCAGCAGCGCCAGGGCGATGCCGGTGACGCCGCCGACCATCGACAGCAGCACCGCCTCGCTGAGGAACTGGCGCAGGATGTCACGTTGGCGTGCGCCGGTGGCCATGCGAATGCCGATCTCACGGGTGCGTTCGCGCACGGTCATCAGCATGATGTTCATCACGCCGATCCCGCCCACCAGCAGGGAAATGGCCGCAATCGCGCCGAGCATCAGCGACAGGGTGTTCTGTGTACGCGCTTCGGCCTGGATCAGGGCCGCGTCGTTGGTCAGTTCGAAGTCGTGCTTGCCCTGATGCAGGCGCCGCATCAGTTGGTCGATGGCCTGCTCGGTTTCCTTGACTCGGGCCGAGTCGACGGCACCGATGGTCACGTACTCCGGGTCGCGGCTGCCGAACAGGCGTACCGCTGCGGCGGAGTAGGGCACCACGATGCGTCCGTCGCTGTCCTGGTTGCCCGAGCTGGAGCCTTTCTCGGCAAGGATGCCGATGACCTGGAAGGGCACGTTGCCAATCAGGATGTACTGGCCGATCGGATTGCCGGCATCCTTGAGCAGTTTCTCCTTGACCTTGCGGCCGATCACCGCGACCGCTGCAGCCGAGCGTTCGTCGGCCTCGGTGAAGAACGCGCCTTCGACCACTGGCCAGTTGAAAATCTCGGGAAAATGCGTGTTGTTGCCACCGACGTAGAAGCTCTGGCTGTTGTTGCCGTAGCGCACGGTCAGCTCATTGCCGATCACTGGCATGATCATCTTGACCTGAGGCAGTTGCGCCACTGCGGCGACATCGTCGAGGGAGATCACCCCGGCCGGTGCGCTGTGGGTCGGCTCGCTGCCGCTGAGGTAGAGAATATTGGAACCGAACGCCGCCATCTGCGCCATGACCTGGCGTTTGCTGCCTTCACCCACCGCCAGCATCACCACCACCGAGGCCACGCCGATGACGATACCGAGCAGGGTCAGTGCGGTACGGAACCGGTTGATCCACATAAGCCGCCAGGCGGCCTGCAAGGCCTCGATCAGTTCGCCTTTCCAGGCGCCGCTCTGGGTGGCGCCGCTATCCAGGCGCTGACGCAGGTCTTCGGCATTCAGGCTGGCGACCTGCCCCCGCGCGGGCGCCGCTTCATTGGCCGAGTCGCTGAGGATCAGGCCGTCACGAATCTCGATGATGCGCTTGGCGCGTGCCGCGACTTCACGGTCATGGGTGATCAGGATCACCACATGGCCCTGGCTGGCCAGTTCGTCGAGCAGGGTCATCACTTCGGCGCCGCTCTGGCTGTCGAGTGCGCCGGTGGGCTCGTCGGCCAGGATGATGTGGCCACCGTTCATCAGCGCGCGGGCAATCGACACGCGTTGTTGCTGTCCACCGGACAGCTGGTGCGGGCGGTTGCCGGTGCGGGTTGCCAGGCCCAGTCGGCCCAGCAGGCCAGCGGCACGCGCATGGCGCTCGCTGGCGGGAGTGCCGGCGTAGATGGCCGGCATCTCGACGTTTTCCTGGGCAGAGCCCGAGGCGATCAGGTGATAGCCCTGGAACACGAAGCCGAACGCTTCACGGCGAATCCAGGCCAGTTCGTCGCTGTCCAGCTCGGCGACGTCCTTGCCGGCGAAGTAGTAGTGGCCGGACGTGGGGCGGTCCAGGCAGCCCAGTATGTTCATCAGGGTCGACTTGCCGGAGCCGGAGGCCCCGACGATGGCCACGAATTCACCGGGGTGGATGGCCAGGCTGATACCGCGTACCACCTCGACCTTGGGCGTGTCGATGCCGCCGTAGGACTTGCGGATGTCGCGCAGCTCGATCAGGGGCGTGGACATTCAGCCTCCCTTGGCGGCGGGCGCGCCGATCAGCAGGGTATCGCCCTCGGCAAGGCCGTCGAGAATCTGCACCCTTAGCCGATCGCTCAGCCCGGCGCGCACCTTGCGCTGCTCGACCTTGCCGTTGGGGCGTACCACCTGGGCCAGGCGCATATCGTCCTGCAGTGCGTCCGGTTCCAGGGCCACTACCGGGGCGGTCAGTACATTGCTGGCCTGGCCGGCGACGAAGAACACCTGCGCGGTCATCTCTGCCATCAGCGAGTTGTCGACGTTGTCCACGTCCAGCAGCACGGTGTACAGCACGACCTTGCCGCCCCCGCCGGCGCTGCTAGAGCTGCTGGGGCTGCCGCCGCCCTGGCTGATCTGGTCGAGCGGTTTGGGAGGGACCGGCAGGATCTGGCGCACGGTGCTGCTCCAGCGGCGCTTGCCGCCGGCCAGGGTGGTGAAGTAGGCCTGCATGCCGGGTTTGACGTTGCCGATGTCGGCTTCGGAAACCTCTGCCCATACGGTCATCGGCGTGAGCTTCGCGATCCGCAGGATCAGCGGGGTCTGCTGCTGCGCATTGAGGGTCTGGCCCTCGCGTGCGTCGACCGCCACCACCGTGCCGGACATTGGCGCGTAGATGCGCGTGTAGCCCAGTTCTGCTTCGTCGCTGCGCAAGCTTGCTTGCGCCTGCAGGATCTGCGCCTGGAACATGCCGATACGGGCCTGGGTGACTTTCAACTGCGCCTGCGCGGTCTGTACGTCTTCGTCACGGGTCGCGCCGCTGGCAGCCAGGTGCTGCTGACGCTTGAACTGGTGTTCGGCCAGGGTGTACTGGGCGCGTTGCTCCTGCAGTTGCGCCTTGAGATTTTCGATCGAGTAGCGGCCTGCATCGAGCCGCGCACGTTGCGTGGATGGATCGATTTCGACCAGCAACTGACCTTCCTCGACCCGATCGCCGACTTCCACATGCAACTTGCGAATCTGCCCGGACGCCTGGGCGCCCACATCGACATAGCGACGAGGCTGCAAGGTTCCCAGCGCGGTCACGCTGCTTTCTATATCGGCACGGGTGACCGTGACCGTGTTCAGGCTATTGCCACCACCTGGCAGGGTTTTCCAGGCGACCAGTGCACCGATGCTGATCAAGCCGACGACACACAGCAGCAGGCGGCGTTTGAACGGGGGACGTCTCATGCAGGGGTTCCAGCCAAAGGGTATGCGTGGTGCCGCGATGGACGCAGGGCAGACACGGGAAACTCACAGTTAAACGTTGCGCCGCGCATGGAATTTACCCAAGGGGTTCAGCGGCCGGGCGTGGGCAGGCTGAACCGTCGCGGTGCGGGCGCGAGTATAACCAAATGGAGTTGAGAATGATTCCGCATTATAGTGTTTGTTGTTTCGACCCCACACCTTCTCAGATCAAGGACGCCTCCCGTCGATGCTGCAGTTCGCTGCTGTGCTGCAACGCCGTTGTCGCCAATGGTTGGCCTTGTGCCGTGCCCGCGCCAAGCGATCAGCCGTGGACCCGCGTCTGGCATCGATCGAGCACACGCTGGCCGAGCTGGATCCAACGTGCCGTGCCTGTTTTGTGCTCTATCGGCTAGAGGGCCTCAGTTGCACGCAGATAGCCGAGCGCCTGGGCATTGCACCTGATCAGGTGCAGGTCAACATTGTCACGGCCTTGAAGCGATGTCGTAGCCGGATGCCGGGCGTGTCGGGCTAAGGTGGCCTTTTGATGGCGCCTGCCGTGGCGGGCACAGTATTCGTGTGCTCACCTTGCGTTCCTGGGATTTTGCGACAACTATCAATGAAGACCCTTCATTTGACGAAGTCCCCGTCATAGCCTGAAGTTCATGGTGGTGTAGTAGTGGTCAGGGAATGTCTTCCATGTTCACTACCCAGGTTGTCCACGATGCCCAACAAATCCATGCGCATCCTCATCGCCGACGAACACCCCAGCCAGTTGCTGCAGTTGGAGAAGATGCTCAACGGCCTGGGTTATTACCGGATCGCGCCCGTTGAGTCGTTCGATGATCTGCAGCACCTGGTGCAGAACGCGCTGCAGCCGTTCAGCCTGCTGATCGGCAATATCGACCTGGCCAGCCACGTGGGCGTGGACCTTGAACGCTTCTGCAGGGTCAACGCGCAGATCCAGCATGCGCTGCTGTACGAGTCGCAACACCTCAAGGTGCCTGCAGTACCGGCCGGTCAGCGCCAGGCGGTGAGCATCAGTCTGCCCAAGGTGCCGGACAACGAGGCCCTGCAGTCCTTCATGGCGATCATTGATACGCCGTTGCTGCTGGGGCAATTGCCAATGCCCGGCTACAAGGCGCCTGCCCACGTACACCCGCGGCGCTGGCTGAACCAGGGCCATACGGTGTTTTCCCGCTAGACCTGAGCCCTGCGCGGCTTTTTGTTATGCTCTTGCGCTTGTTCCGGCGCGCCATGCTGCGCGCGGTGTGTTTACCGATGCGGAAGCCTTTATGACTGCCACCGACCCTGCGCGCCCGTTGCTGCTTTCGCGCAGCGACCACAAGACCCTGAGCCTGGCGGCATTGGGCGGCGCGCTGGAGATCTACGATTTCATCATTTTCGTGTTCTTCGCGCTGACCCTGAGCCAACTGTTCTTCCCGCCCGAAATGCCTGAGTGGCTGCGCCTGCTGCAGAGCTTCGGGATTTTCGTCACCGGCTACCTGGCGCGCCCGCTGGGCGGCATCCTGATGGCGCACTTTGCCGACCACCTGGGGCGCAAGAAGGTGTTCAGCCTGAGCATCCTGATGATGGCGCTGCCGTGCCTGTTGATCGGCATGATGCCGACCTATGCCGATATCGGCTATGGCGCGCCGCTGATCCTGCTGGGCCTGCGTATCCTGCAGGGGGCGGCGGTGGGGGGCGAGGTACCGAGTGCGTGGACCTTCGTTGCAGAGCATGCGCCGCCTGGGCGCCGCGGCTATGCGCTGGGCTTCCTGCAGGCCGGGCTGACCTTTGGTTACCTGCTCGGTGCATTGACGGCCACGGCGCTGGCCCAGGTGTTCACCGCGCAGGAGATCCTGGATTACGCCTGGCGTTATCCGTTCCTGCTGGGCGGGGTGTTCGGCGTGATCGGCGTGTGGCTGCGCCGGTGGTTGAGCGAGACCCCGGTGTTCCTGGCCCTGCGCGAGCGGCGCGAGCAGCCGGTGGCCTTCCCATTGCGCACGGTGCTGCGCGAGCACCGTCGGGCATTGGTGCCGGCCGCGTTGCTGACCTGCGTGCTGACCTCGGCGGTGGTGGTGCTGGTGGTGATTACCCCGACTGTGATGCAGCAGCGTTTCGGCATGAGCGCGGCAGACACGTTTGCCATGAGCAGCCTGGGGATCGTGTTCCTGAATATCGGCTGTGTGCTGGCCGGGCTGCTGGTGGACCGGGTCGGTGCCTGGCGTGCGCTGATGTTCTACAGCCTGTTGCTGCCGGTGGGTATCGCGGCGCTGTATGGCAGCCTGATCGGTGGCTGGGGCTGGACCGGCATTGCCTACGCACTGGCCGGCCTGGCGTGCGGTGTGGTCGGTGTGGTGCCGTCGGTGATGGTCGGGCTGTTTCCGGCGGCCATTCGGGTGTCGGGCATCTCGTTCACCTACAACGTGGCCTACGCCCTGTGGGCCAGCACCACGCCGTTGCTGCTGATCGCTCTGATGCCGTGGAGCCCCTGGGTGTGTGTCGGGTTCTGTCTGCTGATGGGGGCGGTGGGGCTGTTGAGCGCGGTGTATTTCGGTGCGCGTGAGGATCTGCGCGCCGGGGATGAGCAGGTGCTGGCCAAGGTGTAGGTAGCCCTGTCAGATCGGCATTTTCAGCCTTGTTTTTCAGGCAGCAGCTCGTAAAAAAGCCCCCTGCGCCATCAGGCGAGGGGGCTTTTTCGCGGGCGTTACTTACATGTTCGGGTAAGTCGGCCCGCCCGCACCTTCCGGGGTGACCCAGGTGATGTTCTGCGAAGGGTCCTTGATGTCACAGGTCTTGCAGTGCACGCAGTTCTGGGCGTTGATCTGGAAGCGCTTGCTGCCGTCTTCCTGGCTGACCACCTCGTACACACCGGCCGGGCAGTAACGCTGTGCCGGTTCGTCGTACAGCGGCAGGTTGGTGCCGATCGGGATGCCCGGATCGGTCAGCTTCAGGTGGCACGGCTGTTCTTCTTCATGGTTGGTGCTGGAGAGGAACACTGAGCTCAGCTTGTCGAAGCTCAACTTGCCATCAGGCTTGGGGTAGTCGATTTTCTTCGAGTCGGCCGCCAGCTTGAGGCAGGCGTAGTCGGGCTTGGTGTCGTGCAGGGTGAATGGCAGCTTGCCAGCGAACCAGTTCTGATCGACATAGTTGAAGGCGGCGCCCAGCATCGGGCCGAACTTGTGCATCGCCGGGCCGAAGTTGCGGCTGGCGAACAGCTCTTCATGCAGCCAACTGGCCTTGAAGCCTTCGACATACGCATTCAGTTCGTCGCCACCTTCGCCGCCAGCCAGCAATGCATCGGCCACCGCTTCGGCGGCGAGCATGCCGGACTTCATGGCGGTGTGGCTGCCCTTGATCTTGGCCACGTTCATGGTGCCAAGATCACAGCCGATCAGCGCGCCGCCCTTGAACACCATTTTTGGCAGCGAATTGATGCCGCCCTTGGCCAGGGCGCGGGCGCCGTAGCTGATGCGCTTGCCGCCTTCCAGGTACTGCGCGAGCACCGGGTGGTGCTTGAGGCGCTGGAATTCGTCGAACGGCGACAGGTAGGCATTGGCGTACGACAAATCGACGATCAGGCCGACCACCACCTGGTTGTTTTCCAGGTGATACAGGAACGAGCCGCCGGTGTTCTCGGTGCTCATCACGTCCAGCGGCCAGCCGGCGGTGTGGATCACCAGGCCCTGCTGGTGCTTGGCGGGGTCGATTTCCCAGATTTCCTTCAGGCCGATGCCGTAATGCTGCACGTCGGATGCGTTGTCCAGGTCGAAGCGCTTGATCAGTTGCTTGCCGATGTGGCCACGGCAGCCTTCGGCAAACAGGGTGTACTTGCCGCGCAGTTCCATGCCGGGGGTGTACACGCCTTCCTTGGGGTTGCCTTCACGGTCCACGCCCAGGTCGCCGGTGATGATCCCGCGTACCACGCCGTTCTCGTCGAACAGGGCTTCCTGCGCCGCGAAGCCCGGGTACACCTCTACGCCCAGATTTTCGGCCTGCTGGGCCAGCCAGCGGCACAGGTTGCCCAGCGAGATGATGTAGTTGCCTTCGTTGTGCATGGTCTTGGGCACGAACAGGTCGGGCACCTTGACCGAGCTGTTGGCGTCGCGCAATACATAGATGTCGTCGCGCTTGACCTCGGTGTTGAGGGGGGCACCGAGTTCCTTCCAGTCCGGGAACAGTTCGTTCAGGGCGCGCGGCTCGAACACCGCGCCGGAGAGAATGTGTGCACCGACTTCGGAGCCTTTCTCGACCACGCAGACGCTGATTTCGCTACCGGCTTCGGCGGCCTTCTGCTTCAGTCGGCAGGCGGCGGACAGGCCCGCCGGGCCGGCGCCGACGATGACCACGTCGAATTCCATGTATTCGCGTTCCACAGGTTCTCTCCTACTCAAGGCTCATCGGTTTTTCTGGGTTGGCGTGTGTCAGGCGGTCATTTGCTGGGTGCCCGGGCCTGTAGCTCGGGCGATGACGGACTACACCGCTTTCTCTTGGCCGCGCATTATATCTACACCACTTGCGCGGTCCAATACAAACGTTTGTTTGAATTTGCCGCAGGCCAGTAAAATCAAAGTGCCACGGCTTGAAGCTGGCCGGTTTGCCGTATTGACCGGATTGGGCGTTACGGTCAAGATACGGGCGGTTTTACGCTCGCCGTAGGCTGACCGTCGGATGCAGGAGCACCCCTAAAAACCAGGCAAAAAGCAGGGCAGTTACGCCAGAGCCCGCTTTGTAGTGGAGTTTACACGCCACGACAAACATTGACCCACGGGTTTTGTGCGCAAGCGTCGTGATCAGACTGAGCAGTCAGTTTAATTTCACCTGCCCGCGTTCGTTTTTGGAGGTGCCCTTGTACCCACGCGCTATCGCCAGGTCCTGCCCAGGCGACATTCTTTTCACCGGAGAGTAACGAGGAATCCATGAAGGTTCTTGTAGCTGTCAAACGAGTGGTCGACTATAACGTCAAGGTTCGCGTCAAGGCGGACAACTCCGGCGTAGATCTTGCTAACGTCAAGATGTCCATGAACCCCTTCTGCGAAATCGCCGTAGAAGAAGCCGTACGCCTGAAAGAGAAGGGCGTGGCGAGCGAGATCGTCGTCGTTACCGTCGGCCCGGCCACTGCCCAGGAGCAACTGCGTACTGCGCTGGCGCTGGGTGCCGATCGCGCCGTACTGGTCGAATCCGCTGAAGAGCTGACCTCGCTGGCCGTGGCCAAGCTGCTCAAGGCTGTGGTCGACAAAGAGCAACCTCAGCTGGTGATCCTTGGCAAGCAAGCCATCGACAGCGACAACAACCAGACCGGCCAGATGCTGGCTGCGCTGACCGGTTACGCCCAGGGCACCTTCGCCTCCAAGGTCGAAGTCGCCGGCGACAAGGTCAACGTCACCCGTGAAATCGACGGTGGCCTGCAGACTGTTGCGCTGAACCTGCCTGCCATTGTCACCACCGACCTGCGTCTGAACGAGCCGCGCTACGCGTCGCTGCCGAACATCATGAAGGCCAAGAAGAAGCCGCTGGAGACTGTCACTCCGGACGCGCTGGGCGTTTCCACCGCCTCCACCAACAAGACCCTGAAAGTCGAAGCGCCGGCTGCACGCAGCGCGGGCATCAAGGTCAAGTCGGTGGCTGAACTGGTCGAGAAACTGAAGAACGAGGCGAAGGTAATCTAAATGACTATCCTGGTTATCGCTGAACACGAAAACGGCGCCGTTGCCCCGGCGACCCTCAATACCGTTGCTGCTGCCGCAAAAGTCGGTGGCGACATCCATGTGCTGGTCGCAGGCCAGGGCGTGGGTGGTGTCGCCGAAGCCGCCGCGAAAATCGCTGGCGTGGCCAAGGTGCTGGTAGCCGACAACGCTGCCTACGCGCACCAGTTGCCGGAAAACGTCGCGCCCCTGGTCGCGGAGCTTGGCAAGGGCTACAGCCATGTGCTGGCACCTGCCACCTCCAACGGCAAGAACATCCTGCCGCGCGTTGCTGCGCTGCTGGACGTCGACCAGATCTCCGAGATCATCGCGGTAGAATCGGCCGACACCTTCAAGCGTCCGATCTACGCCGGCAACGCCATTGCCACCGTGCAATCGAGCGCTGCGGTCAAGGTCATCACCGTGCGTGCCACCGGCTTTGACGCCGTTGCGGCCGAGGGTGGTTCGGCTGCGGTCGAAGCGGTTGCTGCTGCGCACGACGCCGGCAAATCGGCGTTTGTTGGCGAAGAGCTGGCCAAGTCCGACCGTCCCGAGCTGACCGCTGCCAAGATCGTCGTTTCCGGCGGCCGCGGCATGCAGAACGGTGACAACTTCAAGCACCTGTACGCCCTGGCCGACAAGCTCGGTGCGGCCGTCGGCGCCTCGCGCGCTGCGGTCGACGCAGGTTTCGTGCCCAACGACATGCAGGTCGGCCAGACCGGCAAGATCGTTGCACCGCAGCTGTACATCGCGGTCGGTATCTCCGGCGCGATCCAGCACCTGGCCGGCATGAAAGACTCCAAGGTGATCGTTGCGATCAACAAGGACGAAGAAGCGCCGATCTTCCAGGTGGCCGACTACGGCCTGGTGGCTGACCTGTTCGAGGCCATCCCGGAGCTTGAGAAGCTGGTTTAATCCGACCGCTTCACTTATAAAGAGCCCGGTCTTTTGATCGGGCTTTTTTATTTCGCGCGCGACAGGGTTAGGGAGGCATGTGCATGGGGTGGGTTGGCCGAATGGCAGCGGCAGGACTGCTGGGTATTGCCTGTGTGCCTGCGACGGCAATGGCAGTGGGCAAATGCGAGCGCCTGGTGGCGACCGGTAGCCCCGACGCGCCGCCGTATGCCTGGCGCGACCCGCAGGACCCCAGGCACCTGATCGGCGCCAACGTCGACCTGCTCAGGCAAGTGGCCGGCGAGCTGGGCCTGAAGGTCGATGTGCTGTACGCCGGCAAGCGCAGCGAGGCGCAGGATGAAGTGCGCAGCGGGCGCATGGACCTGCTGGTGGATGCGCCGTTGAGCGTCGCCGACCTGACGTCGCTCGATTACATCCACCCTGCGTTGTCGCAGAACGACTACGTGGTGTGGACCCGTCATGACTCAATCCTCGCGTACGACAGCGTGGGTGATCTGCATCAGCACCAGGGTGCGATTTCCGAGAAGGCGCGGCTGACGCCGGAATTTTCGGCATTCGCCAAGGATCAGTTGAAGCTGGCCCCCGTACAGAACCTGACCCAGGCGTTTCAGAAGCTCTTGCTCGGCCAGGTCGACTACGTGTTGGCCGGTCGTTACGCCGGAATGGCCATGGCGCAGACCCTGGGCATGAGCAACGACCTGATTGCCCGTGGCGTGCCGCTGGACCGGCCGGGGCTGTACCTGGCGCTGTCGCACAATTCGGCATGCAATGATGCGTGGTTGCGCGGACAGCTGGCCAAAAAACTGACAGAATTGCCAGCCTCTGGTGTGTACCAGGCGGTACTGCAACGCAATGTCGAGCGCTGGAAAGCGCAACTGCAGCAGCCGCTCGACGCCCCCAAACAGTAGGAAGATTGTGTGAGAACTCAACCGCTTTTCGCTGCCCTGGCGATACTGGCCCTGGCCGGTTGCGCTGCCGATCCGGCCCCCCATGAGCAACTGCGTCTGTCTGAGCAGGCACTGGAGCAGGCCAAGGCTGTCGGTGCCACCGACGACGTGCCCGAGTTGAAGATGGCCGAAGCCAAGTTGGAGCGTGCTCGCGCCAACATGGCCGGTGAGTCGTTTCGCGACGCGCGGCTGCGCGCCGAACAGGCCGAGCTGGACGCACGCCTGGCCGAGGCCCGGGTACTGACCCTCAAGAGCCAGGAGCAGCTGACGCTGCTGGAGTCGCGGGTCAATCGTCTGCGCAAGCAGTTGGGGGAGCAGCAGTGAGTTCGATCAAGCCGTTGGCGACAATGATGTTCGTGGGGGTGCTGGGTTTGCAGGGCTGCGCCAGCGAGCGCAGTGAGTCTGCCCTGGACGAGGCCAGCACCCGTTTTCAGGCGGTCAAGGATGATTCCAACGTGTTGCGCAGTGCACCGCGTGACGTGATCCGTGCCGGGGAGTCGCTGGCGCGTGCCGAGCGCCTGTCCAGCTATATGGGCACCGGTGCCGATGTGCGCCATTACGCCTACCTCAGCCAGCGTTACAGCGAGATTGCCCGCGAGCACAGCAACCTGGTGCTCAATCAGGAGCGCCAGGCCAAGCTGGAGCTGGAGCGTCAGCGCCTGCAACTGGCCCTGCGCGAGGCCAAGCTGGTCAGCGTGCAGCAGCAGGGCAAATGGCTCGAGGCGCAGATCGTCAGCCTGGCGACCACGCAAAGCGACCGCGGCCTGGTGATGACGCTGGGTGACGTACTGTTCGATACCGGGCACGCCGAACTGAAGAACTCTGCCAGCCGCACCGTGCTCAAGCTGGTGCAGTTCCTGCAGCTCAACCCCAGGCGTGTCGTGCGTATCGAGGGTTACACCGACAGTACCGGCGCGTCCGAGGACAACCTGGTGTTATCGCGTGACCGTGCACAGGCGGTGGCGGACATGCTGGTGGATCTGGGCGTCGATGAAAGGCGCATCCAGGTCGAAGGTTATGGTGACCAGTACCCGGTCGAGGCCAATGCCTCGGAGCGGGGCAGGGCGCAGAACCGTCGCGTGGAGATCGTGTTCTCCGACGAAAAAGGCCGGTTGGGCGCAGCGCGCTGAACGTGCACGTATACAAGAACCGGTGATGATCACCGGTTTTTTTATGCCCAGAACCACGAAAACGCCACTGTCACACAACCGTGTTGTCGATTATTCTGGCATCTGTGCCCGTACACTTATGCACTGTTCCGGTATGCTCTGCCGGCTCGTACAAGAATAACTAGACTGCCCGCGTGTCGAGAGTTCACCCATGACCAACCTGTTGCTCTACCAGCGCATCGCCCAGCAACTGGCGGAAGACATCCGCCGAGGCGTCTATCAGCCTGGCGAGCGCGTGCCGTCGGTGCGCAAGATGAGCTCACAGCTCAATGTCAGCCATGCCACGGTGCTGCAGGCCTATGCCAACCTTGAAGACCAGGGCCTGATTCGGGCGCGTCCGCAATCGGGCTACTACGTCCACCAGACACCCGCCCTGACTGCGCAGACGCCAGATATCGCCCGGGTCGAACGCCCGGGGCTGGTCACGCGCAGCAGTATCATCCAGCAGGTGCTGACCGAGGCCCGGCGCGATGGCGTCTTTCCGCTGGGCGCTGCGGTGCCGCATGTCGACTACCTGCCGGTGCGGGCGCTGCATCAGCAATTGGCCAAGGTGACGCGGTTCCAGAGCCCACGGGCCTTCAGTTACATGTTCAGCCCGGGGTTCGAGCCGCTGCGCCGGCAGATCGCCATCCGCATGCGCGACGCCGGGGTGGTGGTCGACCCGTCCGAGGTGGTGGTCACCCATGGCTGTGTCGACGCGCTGCAGATGTCGTTGCGCGTGCTGACCCGCCCCGGCGATCTGATCGCTGCTGAGTCCCCGACCTATTACGGGCTGCTGCAGTTGGCTGACTTGCTGGGGCTCAAGGTGATCGAGATCCCCAGTGATCCGGCCACCGGCATCAGCCTGGAGGCATTGCAGCTGGCGGCCAACCAATGGTCGATCAAGGCCCTGGTGTTGACTGCACGCTTGAGCAATCCGCTGGGCGGCACCATCCCCGAGGAGCGACAGAAGCAACTGTTGCGCCTGGCCTCGGATTTCAATATCCAGGTCATCGAAGACGATATCTACGGCGAATTGATGTTCGAGCAGGGGCGTACCAAGGCGCTCAAGGCGTTCGATCGGCTTGGGCGGGTCATCTACTGCTCGAGTTTTTCCAAGACGCTGTCGCCTGGGGTGCGTATCGGCTGGATGATCGCCGGCAACTACCAGCAGGAAATTCAGCGACTGCAAACCTTTACCACGCACTCGGCGTGCAGCGTCACGCAGATGGGGGTGGCGGCGTACCTGGAGAATGGCGGTTACGACCGGCACCTGCGCTACATTCGCCAGGAGTACCGCAAGAACCTCAGTGCCTATCAACTGGCGGTGCAGCAGCATTTCCCGGAAGGTACGCAGATGAGCCGGCCGACCGGCGGATTCATTCTGTGGGTCAGCCTGCCAGGGAGGGTCAACACCCAGGAGCTGCATGTGCGGGCCTTGCAGCAGGGCATCAGCATCGCGCCGGGCCTCATTTTCAGCAATACCGAGCAGTTCAACCATTGCATACGCCTGAACTGCGGGATTCCGTGGAACCGTGAGGCAGAGCGGGCGCTACTCACGCTGGGGATGCTGGCCCACCAGTTGTGCCAGGAGACAGCATCAGGCGCCTACCTTTAGTCGACAGGCTTGCCAGCGGACGCAGGAACGAGGAGCATACGCGTTTTGATGAATACGTCTCGTTGCCTATGAACGCGTTGCGGTGTACTGGAGTGGTCATGCTGTGTGTGCTGGGTATGTGCCTGGTGCGCCCGGCGCTGGCGATGCCTGCGGCTGCGCCGGTGCTGCTGGCGCAGTCGGCGACCCAGCCGGCCCCGGCCAGGAACAAGCCGTCGCAGCCGGCCGCCAAGCCAAAGGCCAAGCCTGTTACCAGCAAGAAGACACCTGCCAGGGTTGCCAAATCCGGCAGGCGCAAGGCGGCCGAAGTCATCGCGGCGCCATTGCCCAAGGCGCGCCTGGACCTGAGCCTGCCCCCGGACATGGTCAATGAGCTGCAGCCGCCCAGCCAGCTCGGTGCGCAGGTGCGGCGCCCATTGTTGCCGGCGCTGTTCCAGGACAAACCCTCCTCCGACAGCCCGTTCCAACTCAATGGACGGTTGTTGAGCAACGAAATGCAGCTGCAACTGCGCAATGACAGCCGCCAGGATGTCGAGGGCGCAGCCATCGATTTCGAGTTCAAGCAGTAAGCGCCGGGCGACCCTGCAGTCACTTTTCGTACGCTGATATTTCATCTTGGCGGTAATTTCAAACGCCTGTTTTAGCGGTTACTATCCCCCTTCATCCATCATTTGTTATGCCGAGGTCTGTGTCGTCATGAACTGCCGTGAAGGCTGTGGCGCTTGCTGCATTGCCCCCTCCATCAGCTCGCCGATTCCGGGTATGCCAAACGGCAAGCCGGCGGGCGAGCGCTGTGTGCAATTGTCCGAACTCAACCTGTGCGGCATTTTCGGCAAGCCCGAGCGGCCCGCGGTGTGTTCTGGGTTCAAGGCAGAGGTGGATACCTGCGGCAGTGATCGTGACGAAGCGATCAGGATCATCGGTTGGCTGGAGCAAATGACGGCGGCTTGAGTGAGTGGACTTCGAAAACAAGGAAAACAACACGATGGGTTCGATGACGCGGGTGGCGGTGGTGTGTGGTCTGAGTGCGATGTTGATGTCGGCAGCGCAGGCTGAAGATTGGAAGGTTGCCAGGGATGAAGACGGCATCAAGGTGTCGCTGAGCGAGGTGGCTGGGTCGAAGTACAAGGCCTATCAAGGTGTGACGACCATCAAGGCGCCGCTGGCCAGGGTTCGCGCCCTGCAGGAAGACGTGGCAGGTGCCTGTGCCTGGATTCATGAATGCAAGAGCCAGAAGCTGCTCAGACGCGAGGGGGATCAGAGCTGGACCTACACCCAATTCAATGCCCCGTGGCCAGTGACCCCGCGTGATTCGATCATCCATGTGACCACTGTTCAGGGGGCTGACGGCAGCCTGACGCGCACCTTGGAAGGGGTGCCTGCTTATCTGCCTGAAGAGAAAGGCTATGTGCGTGTCGCGGCGGTGGATGGGTTTTGGAAGCTGGTGCCCAAGGGTGACGGCACCGAAGTGACCTACCAGGTGCACACCGAGCCTGGCGGCAGCGTGCCGGCGATGGTGGCCAACAAATTCGTGGTGGATGCCCCCTTCAATACGCTGAAGGCGTTGAAGGCGCGTGCCGAGAAGCCTTGATCGGTACAGTTCTTTTCTGGGTGTATGGTCAGGAATTTGTATTGGTTTTCAGGGCCTCTTCGCTGGCTGGCCAGCGAAGGGGTCGGCACAACAAAAAAAGGCTGCCCGAGGGCAGCCTTTTCTATCAGCCGGACAACGCTTACTTGCGATCGTCCAGTTTGACGATGTTGCGCGACTCGTAGCCGGTGTACAGCTGGCGTGGGCGGCCAATCTTGTACGGGCTGGAGAGCATTTCCTTCCAGTGCGAGATCCAGCCGACGGTCCGCGCCAGGGCGAAGATCACGGTGAACATGCTGGTTGGAATACCGATCGCCTTGAGGATGATCCCCGAGTAGAAGTCGACGTTCGGGTACAGCGAGCGCTCGATGAAGTACGGATCGGTCAGTGCGATCTCTTCGAGGCGCATCGCCAGTTCCAGCTGCGGGTCGTTGGTGATGCCCAGCTCGCGCAGTACTTCGTCGCACGTCTGCTTCATCACGGTGGCGCGTGGATCACGGTTCTTGTAGACACGGTGACCGAAGCCCATCAGCTTGAACGGATCGTTCTTGTCCTTGGCCTTGGCGATGAAGGTGTCGATGTTCGAGACATCGCCAATTTCGTCGAGCATGGTCAGCACGGCTTCGTTGGCGCCGCCGTGGGCAGGGCCCCACAGTGCAGCGATGCCGGCAGCGATACAGGCGAACGGGTTGGCACCCGAGGAGCCGGCAAGGCGCACGGTGGAGGTCGACGCATTCTGCTCGTGGTCGGCGTGGAGGATGAAGATCCGGTCCATTGCCTTGGCCAGTACCGGGCTGATCGGTTTGATCTCGCACGGCGTGTTGAACATCATGTGCAGGAAGTTCTCTGCATACGTCAGGTCGTTGCGCGGGTACATCATGGGCTGGCCCATGGAGTACTTGTACACCATCGCTGCCAGGGTCGGCATCTTGGCGACCAGGCGTACGGCGGAGATTTCGCGGTGCTGCGGGTTATTGATGTCCAGCGAGTCGTGATAGAACGCCGACAGGGCGCCAACCACGCCGCACATGACGGCCATCGGGTGGGCGTCGCGACGGAAACCGTTGAAGAACGACTTCAACTGCTCGTGCACCATGGTGTGATTCTTCACGGTGCTGACGAACTGGGCCTTCTGCTCGGCATTCGGCAGTTCACCGTTGAGCAGCAGGTAGCAGGTCTCGAGGTAATCGGATTGCTCGGCGAGCTGTTCGATCGGGTACCCGCGGTGCAGCAGGATGCCCTTGTCGCCGTCGATGTAGGTGATCTTGGACTCGCACGAGGCGGTCGCCATGAAACCAGGGTCGAAAGTGAAGTGACCCGTGGCCCCCAACCCTCTAACGTCGATAACATCGGGACCAACGGTGCCGGTTAAAATGGGCAGCTCGACGGGGGCTGCGCCCTCGATGACCAACTGCGCTTTTTTGTCAGCCATGTGGCCTCCTATTAATGCTTGAAATCATCAGACAGACCCCCCACGCAGGGCCCGCACCACTATAGTGAGATAAATTCGAATGTCAATTTGCCTAAAGCATGGTTGTAAAGGCCTTTGGGCGCTGTTTTTCCTCGAAATTGCCGCCCATTTACGCCTTTTGCGGGCTAAAGGCAATGCGCTATTTGGGCTAGGCCTTCACGTTGTCATTAGTAGCCTAACTGTCTATACTCGGCACCCGACCGCCAGGGGCTCTCAAGCCCGCTTTTCTGGGGTCGTCACTCCCTGGGTGGTGGGTACCTGACCAGTACACTTACCAACAACTTTGCCCTGCTTGCTAGGGGCTCTTCAGTGTGAAAAAAGCCGTGAAAAGCCAACGACCTGTAAACCTAGACCTAAGGACCATCAAACTCCCCATTACCGGCGTTACGTCATTTCTTCACCGTGTTTCCGGCATCATCCTCTTTCTGGGCCTGGGCATCATGCTGTACGCATTGAGCCAATCCCTGAGCTCCGAGGAAGGTTTCGCCGAGGTGAAGGCATGCCTGACCAGTCCGCTGGCCAAATTCGTGGCGTGGGGCCTTCTGTCCGCCTTGCTGTATCACCTGGTTGCCGGTGTGCGCCATCTGATCATGGACATGGGCATCGGTGAGACGCTGGAAGGCGGAAAACTGGGCTCGAAAATCGTTATCGCCATTTCCGTGGTGGTGATCGTTCTGGCGGGAGTTTGGATATGGTAACTAATGTCACGAACCTGTCGCGTTCGGGCCTCTATGACTGGATGGCGCAGCGCGTATCTGCGGTCGTTCTCGCGGCTTACTTCATCTTCCTGATCGGCTATCTGGTGGCGCACCCTGGCATCGATTATGTCCAGTGGCACGCTCTGTTCTCCCACAACGCGATGCGGATCTTCAGTCTGCTGGCCCTCGTTGCCCTGGGCGCTCACGCCTGGGTCGGCATGTGGACCATTGCCACCGACTACCTGACGCCGATGGCGCTGGGCAAGTCGGCGACTGCAGTTCGTTTCCTGTTCCAGGCGGTATGCGGCGTCGCGATGTTCGCTTACTTCGTCTGGGGTGTGCAGATTCTCTGGGGTATCTGATTCATGGCTAACATTCCAACGATTTCCTTCGACGCCATCATCATTGGCGGTGGCGGTGCCGGCATGCGCGCAGCGCTGCAGCTGGCTCAAGGCGGCCACAAGACCGCTGTGATCACCAAGGTCTTCCCGACCCGTTCGCACACTGTATCGGCCCAGGGTGGCATCACCTGCGCCATCGCCTCGGCCGACCCGAACGATGACTGGCGCTGGCACATGTACGATACCGTCAAGGGTTCCGACTATATCGGTGACCAGGACGCTATCGAGTACATGTGTCAGGAAGGCCCGGCTGCGGTCTTCGAACTGGACCACATGGGTCTGCCGTTCTCGCGTACCGAAACCGGCCGTATCTACCAGCGTCCGTTCGGTGGCCAGTCCAAGGACTACGGTAAAGGTGGCCAGGCCGCCCGTACCTGCGCCGCTTCCGACCGTACCGGTCACGCGCTGCTGCACACCCTGTATCAGGGCAACCTGAAAGCCGGCACCACCTTCCTCAACGAGTGGTACGCGGTCGACCTGGTCAAGAACCAGGACGGCGCGTTCGTCGGTGTGATCGCGATCTGCATCGAAACCGGCGAAACCGTCTACATCCGTGCCAAGGCCACCGTACTGGCCACCGGCGGTGCCGGGCGTATCTACGCCTCCACCACCAACGCCCTGATCAATACCGGCGACGGTATCGGCATGGCCCTGCGTGCCGGCGTGCCGGTGCAGGACATCGAGATGTGGCAGTTCCACCCGACCGGCATCGCCGGCGCAGGTGTACTGGTTACCGAAGGCTGCCGTGGTGAAGGTGGTTACCTGATCAACAAGCACGGCGAGCGTTTCATGGAGCGCTACGCGCCAAACGCCAAAGACCTCGCCGGTCGCGACGTTGTGGCCCGCTCGATGGTCAAGGAAATCATTGCCGGTAACGGCTGTGGGCCGAATGGCGACCACGTGATGCTCAAGCTCGACCACCTGGGCGAAGACGTACTGCACAGCCGCCTGCCAGGCATCTGTGAACTGTCCAAGACCTTCGCTCACGTCGATCCGGTCGTTGCACCAGTACCAGTAGTTCCAACCTGCCACTACATGATGGGCGGCGTTGCCACCAACATTCATGGCCAGGCCATTACCCAGAACGCCGACGGCGTCGACACCATCATCGACGGGCTGTTCGCGGTCGGTGAAGTGGCGTGCGTATCGGTTCACGGTGCCAACCGCCTGGGTGGCAACTCGCTGCTCGACCTGGTGGTATTCGGCCGTGCGGCCGGCCTGCACCTGGAAAAAGCCCTGAGCGACGGTATCGAATACCGCGACGCCAGCGACACCGACGTCGACGTCGCGCTGAACCGTCTGAACAAGCTCAACGAGCGTACCGACGGCGAAGACGTGGCAACCCTGCGTCGCGAGCTGCAAAGCTGCATGCAGAACTATTTCGGTGTGTTCCGTACCGGCGAATACATGCAGAAGGGTATCGAACAGCTGGCTGGCCTGCGCGAGCGTATCGCCAACGTCAAGATCAACGATAAGTCCCAGGCCTTCAACACCGCGCGTATCGAAGCGCTGGAGCTGCAGAACCTGCTGGAAGTCGCTGAAGCCACTGCAATCGCTGCAGAAGTGCGCAAAGAGTCCCGCGGTGCCCACGCCCGTGAAGACTTCGAAGACCGTGACGACGAAAACTGGCTGTGCCACACCCTGTACTTCCCGGGTGAGAAGCGGGTTACCAAGCGTGCAGTCAACTTCGCGCCGAAAACCGTACCGACGTTCGAGCCTAAAGTCCGGACTTACTAAGGGTGGCCACTATGTTGAAAGTCGAAGTTTATCGTTACAACCCCGACACCGACTCGGCACCTAAGACTCAGGTGTTCGACGTCGATACCGGCGGCAAGGACCTGATGGTTCTGGATGTGCTGGCACTGATCAAGGAACAGGACGAAGGCTTCTCCTATCGTCGTTCGTGCCGCGAAGGCGTGTGCGGTTCCGATGGCATGAACATCAATGGCAAGAACGGCCTGGCCTGCATCACTCCGCTGTCGGCGGTGGTGAAGAAGAACAAGCTGGTCGTGCGTCCGTTGCCTGGCCTGCCGGTGATCCGTGACCTGGTCGTCGATATGAGCATCTTCTACAAGCAGTACGAGAAGGTGAAGCCATTCCTGCAGAACGACACGCCGGCTCCGGCCATCGAGCGTCTGCAGTCGCCTGAAGAGCGCGAGAAGCTGGACGGTCTGTACGAGTGCATCCTGTGCGCCTGCTGCTCGACTTCCTGCCCTTCGTTCTGGTGGAACCCGGACAAGTTCCTGGGCCCGGCCGCACTGCTTCAAGCTTATCGTTTCCTGGCCGATAGCCGTGACACCAAGACTCAGGAGCGCCTGGCGTCCCTGGATGACCCGTTCAGCGTATTCCGCTGCCGCGGGATCATGAACTGCGTCAACGTTTGCCCCAAAGGTCTGAACCCGACCAAGGCAATCGGCCACGTACGTAACATGCTGCTGCAAAGCGGCACCTGATTCTAAAAGTGTTGTACCCGTAGTACACCGAGGTGCGGGCACTTGCCCGTACCGAGGTGCAACTTGAGTGACGGTCAAAAGCCGACACTTTTACCTATGAAGATATGAGACCAGCAGGGGCGTCCGGGCTGGTACCCGGTAAATCTGCGGAACTCTCGGTGGCTTGGTTCAGTCGCTGCACACGGACTCAACTCAGCTTGCTGTGGTTCTTGCCGATCGAGGCCCCTAACCGAGGGTGACCAAGCATGCAAGAAAGCGTGATGCAGCGCATGTGGAACAGCGCCCACCTTTCCGGTGGTAACGCTGCCTATGTGGAAGAGCTCTATGAGCTCTACCTGCACGACCCTAACGCTGTGCCAGAAGAGTGGCGCACTTACTTTCAGAAGTTGCCCGCCGAAGGCAGCACTGCCACCGATGTATCGCACTCGACGATCCGCGACCATTTCGTATTGCTGGCAAAGAACCAGCGCCGCGCCCAACCGGTTTCCGCCGGTAGCGTGAGCAGTGAGCACGAGAAGAAGCAGGTTGAAGTGCTGCGACTGATCCAGGCCTACCGTATGCGCGGCCACCAAGCCGCGAAGCTCGACCCCCTGGGGTTGTGGCAGCGCCCTGCGCCAGTAGACCTGTCGATCAATCATTACGGCTTGACCAATGCCGATCTTGATACGACCTTCCGTGCCGGCGACCTGTTCATCGGCAAAGAGGAAGCGAGCCTACGCGAAATCTTCGACGCTTTGCAGCAGACATATTGCCGCACCATTGGCGCCGAGTTCACCCACATCGTCGACTCCGAGCAGCGCAGCTGGTTCCAGCAGCGTCTTGAGAGCGTGCGTGGGCGTCCAGCGTTCTCCGCCGATATCCAGAGCCACCTGCTCGAGCGCATCACTGCGGCCGAAGGTCTGGAGAAGTACCTGGGTACCAAATACCCGGGCACCAAGCGTTTCGGCCTGGAAGGCGGCGAAAGCCTGATTCCGATGCTCGACGAGCTGATCCAGCGTTCCGGTTCCTACGGTACCAAGGAAGTGGTCATCGGCATGGCTCACCGTGGTCGCCTCAACGTGCTGGTCAACACCTTCGGCAAGAACCCGCGCGAGCTGTTCGACGAGTTCGAAGGCAAGAAGAAGGTCGAGCTCGGTTCCGGTGACGTCAAATACCACCAGGGCTTCTCGTCCAACGTGATGACCGCAGGCGGTGAAGTTCACCTGGCCATGGCGTTCAACCCGTCTCACCTGGAAATCGTTTCGCCAGTGGTCGAAGGCTCGGTACGCGCCCGTCAGGACCGTCGCAACGACAGCGTGGGTGACAAGGTTCTGCCGATCTCGCTGCACGGTGATGCTGCATTCGCCGGCCAGGGCGTGGTCATGGAAACCTTCCAGATGTCGCAGACCCGCGGTTTCAAGACCGGCGGTACCGTGCACATCGTGATCAACAACCAGGTTGGTTTCACCATCAGCAACCCGCTGGACTCGCGTTCCACCGAGTACTGCACCGACGTCGCCAAGATGATTCAGGCGCCGATCCTGCACGTCAACGGTGATGACCCGGAAGCGGTGCTGTTCGTGACCCAGCTGGCGGTCGACTACCGCATGCAGTTCAAGCGTGACGTGGTCATCGACCTGGTCTGCTACCGTCGTCGCGGCCACAACGAGGCCGACGAGCCGAACGGCACCCAGCCGCTGATGTACCAGCAGATCACCAAGCAGCGCACCACTCGCGAACTGTACGCCGACAGCCTGATCCAGGCCGGTCGTCTGGACGCCGAGCGTGTGCAGGCCAAGATCGACGAGTACCGCAACGCGCTGGACAACGGCCTGCATGTAGTGAAAAGCCTGGTCAAGGAGCCGAACAAGGAACTGTTCGTCGACTGGCGTCCGTACCTGGGCCACGCCTGGACCGCGCGTCACGACACCCGCTTCGACCTCAAGACCCTGCAAGAGCTGTCGGCCAAGCTGCTGGAATTGCCAGAAGGCTTCGTGGTTCAGCGTCAGGTCTCGAAGATCTACGAAGATCGCCAGAAGATGCAGGCCGGTGGCTTGCCGATCAACTGGGGTTACGCCGAAACCATGGCGTACGCCACCCTGGCCTTCGAAGGTCACCCGATCCGCATGACGGGTCAGGACATCGGTCGTGGCACCTTCTCGCACCGCCACGCGGTGTTGCACAACCAGAAAGACGCCAGCACCTACATCCCGTTGCAGAACCTCTACAAGGGCCAGCCACGTTTCGACCTGTACGATTCGTTCCTGTCCGAAGAAGCGGTACTGGCCTTCGAATACGGCTACTCGACCACCCAGCCTAACGCGCTGGTGATCTGGGAAGCCCAGTTCGGTGACTTCGCCAACGGTGCGCAGGTGGTTGTCGACCAGTTCATCACCAGTGGCGAGCACAAGTGGGGCCGTCTGTGCGGTCTGACCATGCTGCTGCCGCACGGTTATGAAGGGCAGGGCCCTGAGCACTCCTCGGCGCGTCTGGAGCGTTACCTGCAACTGTGTGCCGAGCACAACGTTCAGGTCTGCGTGCCGACCACCCCGGCTCAGATCTACCACCTGCTGCGTCGTCAGGTCATTCGTCCGCTGCGTAAGCCGCTGATCGTACTCACGCCCAAGTCGCTGCTGCGCCACAAGCTGGCCATCTCGACCTTGGAAGAAC
Organism: Pseudomonas aegrilactucae; assembly: GCF_019168305.1. Lineage (GTDB taxonomy): Bacteria > Pseudomonadota > Gammaproteobacteria > Pseudomonadales > Pseudomonadaceae > Aquipseudomonas > Aquipseudomonas aegrilactucae. Next base: position 19,544 of record NZ_JAHTBI010000088.1, on the reverse strand, counting down.
TGGCCGAAGGCTCGTTCCAGACCGTCATCCCGGAAATCGACAGCCTCGATCCGGCCAAGGTGACACGCCTGGTTCTGTGCAGCGGCAAGGTCTACTACGATCTGCTGGAAAAACGCCGTGCCGAAGGTCGTGAAGACATCGCCATCGTGCGTATCGAGCAACTGTATCCGTTCCCTGAAGACGACCTGGTCGAAATCCTTGCGCCTTACACCAACCTGAAAAACGTTGTGTGGTGCCAGGAAGAGCCAATGAACCAGGGCGCGTGGTACAGCAGCCAACACCACATGCGTCGCATCCTGAGCCGTCACAACAAGGACCTGGTCCTCGAGTACGCCGGTCGTGACGCCTCGGCAGCACCTGCCTGTGGTTACGCTTCGATGCACGCCGAGCAGCAGGAAAAACTGCTGCAAGATGCCTTCACCGTTTAATGCCATCGCGCACTTGAAACCGAATTTAAGGAACCACTGATAATGGCTATCGAGATCAAAGCCCCTACTTTCCCGGAATCGGTTGCCGATGGCACCGTTGCCACCTGGCACAAGAAGCCGGGCGAAGCCGTCAAGCGTGACGAGCTGATCGTCGACATCGAGACCGACAAGGTCGTCCTGGAAGTGCTGGCCACCGCCGACGGCGTGCTGGGCGACATCGTCAAGGGCGAAGGCGAGACCGTACTGTCTGACGAAGTGCTGGGTTCGATCAACGAAGGCGCTGCTGCCGCTGCTGCTCCGGCTGCCGCTGCTGGGGCACCTGCCCAGGCCGCTGCCGCTGCCGACGCCGGTGAAGACGACCCGATTGCTGCGCCAGCCGCACGCAAACTGGCCGAAGAGAACGCCATCGACCTGGCCAGCGTTGCAGGCACCGGCAAAGGCGGTCGCATCACCAAGGAAGACGTCGTTGCCGCCGTCGCCAACAAGAAGGCCGCGCCTGCCGCTGCTGCTGCCAAGCCGGCCGCTGCCGCTGCCGCTGCCGCCCCGGTCGTCGCCACGGGCGATCGCACCGAGAAGCGCGTGCCGATGACCCGCGTGCGCGCTACCGTGGCCAAGCGCCTGGTAGAAGCACAGTCGAACATGGCCATGCTGACCACCTTCAACGAAGTCGACATGACCGAAGTCATGGCCCTGCGTTCGAAGTACAAGGACCTGTTCGAGAAGTCCCACAACGGCGTGCGCCTGGGCTTCATGTCGTTCTTCGTCAAGGCCGCCACCGAAGCGCTGAAACGCTTCCCGGCCGTCAACGCGTCGATCGACGGCAGCGACATCGTCTACCACGGCTACGCCGACATCGGTGTTGCCGTGTCCAGCGACCGTGGCCTGGTCGTACCGGTTCTGCGCAACGCCGAGCAGATGAGCCTGGCTGAAATCGAAGGCGGCATCGCCACCTTCGGCAAGAAAGCCCGCGACGGCAAACTGTCGATCGACGAAATGACCGGTGGTACCTTCACCATCACCAACGGTGGTACCTTCGGTTCGATGATGTCGACCCCGATCGTCAACCCGCCGCAGGCTGCGATCCTGGGCATGCACAACATCATCCAGCGTCCAATGGCCATCAATGGTCAGGTCGTGATCCGTCCGATGATGTACCTGGCGCTGTCCTACGATCACCGCCTGATCGATGGCAAAGAAGCCGTGACGTTCCTGGTGACCATCAAGAACCTGCTGGAAGACCCGGCTCGTCTGCTGCTGGACATCTAAATAGACAGCTGCAGGTTGCGGGTGACCGGTTTGGGCCGGTTGCCTCGCGGCGTGCAGCGTGTGGCTTGAAGCTAAAAGGAATCTTTTATGACCCAGAAATTCGACGTGGTAGTGATTGGTGCAGGTCCTGGCGGCTATGTGGCTGCCATCAAGGCCGCACAGCTCGGTCTGAGCACTGCCTGTATCGAGAAGTACGTTGACGGCGAAGGCAAACTGGCCCTCGGCGGTACCTGCCTGAACGTGGGTTGCATTCCGTCCAAGGCGCTGCTGGACAGCTCCTGGAAGTACAAGGAAGCCAAAGAAAGCTTCAACCTGCACGGCATCTCCACGGGCGAAGTGAAGATGGACGTTGCCGCGATGGTTGGCCGCAAGGCCGGCATCGTCAAGAACCTGACGGGCGGCGTTGCCACCCTGTTCAAGGCCAACGGTGTTACCTCGATCCAGGGCCACGGCAAACTGCTGGCCGGCAAGAAAGTCGAAGTGACCAAGGCTGACGGCACCACCGAAATCATCGAAGCCGAGAACGTGATCCTGGCCTCCGGTTCGCGTCCGATCGACATTCCACCGGCTCCGGTCGACCAGAACGTCATCGTCGACTCCACCGGTGCCCTGGAATTCCAGACCGTGCCCAAGCGTCTGGGCGTCATCGGCGCCGGCGTCATCGGCCTGGAGCTGGGTTCGGTATGGTCGCGCCTGGGTGCCCAGGTGACTGTCCTGGAAGCCCTGGACACCTTCCTGATGGCTGCCGACACCGCGGTTGCCAAAGAAGGCCTGAAAACCCTGACCAAGCAAGGTCTGGACATCAAGCTGGGCGCTCGCGTGACCGGTTCCAAGGTCAATGGCGACGAAGTCGAAGTGACCTACACCGACGCCAACGGCGAACAGAAAATCACCTTCGACAAGCTGATCGTTGCGGTCGGCCGTCGTCCGGTGACCACTGATCTGCTGGCTGCCGACAGCGGCGTGACCATCGACGAGCGCGGTTTTGTGTTCGTTGACGACTACTGCGCTACCAGCGTGCCGGGCGTGTACGCCATCGGTGACGTGGTGCGTGGCATGATGCTGGCGCACAAGGCCTCGGAAGAGGGCATCATGGTTGTCGAGCGCATCAAGGGCCACAAGGCCCAGATGAACTACGACCTGATCCCGTCGGTTATCTACACCCACCCAGAGATGGCATGGGTCGGTAAAACCGAGCAAGCCTTGAAGGCTGAAGGCGTTGAGGTTAACGTGGGCACCTTCCCGTTCGCGGCCAGCGGCCGTGCGATGGCTGCCAACGACACCGGTGGTTTCGTCAAGGTCATCGCCGATGCCAAGACCGACCGCGTTCTGGGTGTACACGTGATTGGCCCAAGCGCCGCCGAACTGGTGCAGCAGGGTGCAATCGCAATGGAATTCGGCTCCAGCGCCGAAGACCTGGGCATGATGGTCTTCTCCCATCCGACCCTGTCTGAAGCGCTGCACGAAGCCGCGCTGGCAGTGAATGGCGGTGCCATCCACGTCGCCAACCGCAAGAAGCGTTAAACAATAAGAAACCACGGCGGACGGCCCGTCGTGAGTCTTGCGTGCATGACTCACCGCGGAAAGTCCGCCGGACTCGAACTCCCGGAGCATACCGGGGGCAAGCGGTCACAGGTGGCGCGGCACTCCCAAGGAGCGCAGCGCCGAAGCGCAGTACCTAACGAAGACGGTAATAAAGCATGAATCTTCACGAGTATCAGGGTAAGCAGCTGTTCGCTGAATACGGCCTGCCAGTTTCCAAGGGTTTCGCAGTCGACACCCCTGAAGCTGCAGCAGAAGCCTGCGACAAGATCGGTGGCACCGAGTGGGTTGTAAAAGCCCAGGTTCACGCCGGTGGTCGCGGTAAAGCGGGCGGCGTCAAGCTGGTTCGCAGCAAAGAAGACGCCAAGGCGTTCGCTGCCCAGTGGTTGGGCAAGCGTCTGGTTACCTACCAGACCGATGCCAATGGTCAGCCAGTCACCAAGATCCTGGTTGAATCGTGCACTGATATCGCTAAAGAGCTGTACCTGGGCGCTGTCGTTGACCGTTCGAGCCGTCGCATCGTGTTCATGGCTTCCACCGAAGGTGGCGTGGACATCGAGAAAGTCGCTCACGATACGCCAGAAAAAATCATCAAGGCCACTATCGATCCACTGGTTGGCGCTCAGCCATTCCAGGGTCGCGAGCTGGCATTCCAGCTGGGTCTGGAAGGCAAGCAGGTTGCTCAGTTCGCCAAGATCTTCGTCGGTCTGGCCAAGCTGTTCAAAGAGCACGACCTGGCCCTGCTGGAAGTGAACCCGCTGGTGATCAAGGCCGATGGCGATCTGCACTGCCTCGATGCCAAGATCAACATCGACGCCAACGCCATGTACCGTCAGCCCAAGCTGAAAACCTTCCACGACCCGTCGCAGGACGATCCTCGTGAAGCCCACGCTGCCAGCTTCGAGCTGAACTACGTGGCCCTGGAAGGCAACATCGGTTGCATGGTCAACGGTGCTGGCCTGGCCATGGGTACCATGGACATCGTCAACCTGCATGGCGGCAAGCCAGCCAACTTCCTCGACGTAGGTGGTGGTGCAACCAAAGAGCGCGTAACCGAAGCGTTCAAGATCATCCTGTCCGACAGCAATGTCGCGGCCGTACTGGTCAACATCTTCGGCGGCATCGTTCGTTGCGACATGATTGCCGAAGGCATCATCGGTGCAGTGAAAGAAGTTGGCGTCAAAGTGCCGGTTGTTGTTCGTCTGGAAGGCAACAACGCTGAACTGGGCGCTAAAGTACTGGCAGAAAGCGGTTTGAACATCATTGCGGCCACCAGCCTGACCGACGCTGCTCAACAAGTTGTAAAAGCTGCGGAGGGCAAGTAATGAGCGTCCTGATCAATAAAGACACCAAAGTCATCTGCCAGGGCTTCACCGGCTCGCAGGGCACTTTCCACTCCGAGCAAGCCATCGCCTACGGCACCAAGATGGTTGGCGGCGTGACCCCGGGCAAGGGCGGCACCACTCACCTGGGCCTGCCAGTGTTCAACACTGTGAAAGAAGCCGTAGAAGCCACTGGCGCCGATGCGTCGGTCATCTACGTTCCAGCTCCTTTCTGCAAGGACTCGATCCTGGAAGCGGCCTTCGGCGGCATCAAGCTGATCGTGTGCATCACCGAAGGCATTCCTACCCTGGACATGCTGGACGCCAAGGTCAAGTGCGACGAGCTGGGTGTTACCCTGATCGGCCCTAACTGCCCAGGCGTGATCACCCCGGGCGAGTGCAAGATCGGCATCATGCCAGGTCACATTCACTTGCCAGGCAAGGTCGGTATCGTGTCGCGTTCCGGCACCCTGACCTACGAAGCTGTGAAGCAGACCACTGACGCCGGTTTCGGTCAGTCCACCTGCGTCGGCATCGGCGGTGACCCGATCCCGGGCTCCAACTTCATCGACATCCTGAAGCTGTTCCAGGAAGACCCGAAGACCGAGGCGATCGTGATGATCGGCGAGATCGGCGGTTCGGCTGAAGAAGAAGCGGCTGCCTACATCAAGGCACACGTGACCAAGCCAGTGGTTTCCTACATTGCTGGTGTGACTGCCCCTGCGGGCAAGCGCATGGGCCATGCTGGCGCCATCATCTCTGGCGGCAAGGGTACTGCAGACGAGAAGTTCGCAGCCCTGCAAGACGCCGGTGTAAAAACCGTGCGTTCGCTGGCCGACATCGGCAAGGCCCTGGCCGAGCTGACCGGTTGGGAAGCCAAGAAGTAAGCTTCGGCTGACCTTCCAGCTTCAGGCAAAGGCCACCTTCGGGTGGCCTTTGTCGTTATGGGAGTGACCGCTGTTCCTGTGGGAGCTGGCTTGCCAGCGAAGAAGTCAACGCGGTTTTTTATGTAAAAGTCGGTCATCCACGCGACATGCCTATTCGCTCATCGGACAAGCACCCCTCTGGCAGTGCGTTTTGCCATCAAATTCGTTAACCTGTGCACTCATTTTGTGCCCGCACCCCAAAAGGGAGCGACACGCTAAACGGGTCTGCTCCATCCGGGCAGGCAGCATTTCCCTCATCCAAGGGGAAATCCCTCTCTAAATCCCGATTTCAGCAGTGTGGTATTTCCTTAATGAAAGTCTTGAAAGGCCAGGACATCCTGGCGCTTGGTTTTATGACGTTCGCGTTATTCGTGGGCGCAGGCAACATCATTTTCCCGCCGATCGTCGGCCTGCAGTCCGGTCCGCACGTGTGGATGGCTGCGCTGGGCTTTCTGGTAACCGCGGTCGGCCTGCCGGTGATCACCGTGGTCGCACTGGCCAAGGTCGGTGGCGGCATGGACGCGCTGAGCAGCCCGATCGGTAAAGTCGCCGGTGGCCTGCTGGCCGCTGCCGCGTACCTCGCCGTAGGCCCGCTGTTCGCGACCCCGCGTACCGCCACGGTATCGTTCGAAGTGGGTGTTGCACCGCTGACGGGTGAGAGCCCGACCGCGCTGTTCATCTACAGCCTGGTGTACTTCACCGTGGTGCTGGCGGTGTCCATGTACCCCGGCAAGCTGCTCGACACCGTCGGCCGTTTCCTCGCACCGCTGAAGATCATCGCGCTGGCCGCGCTGGGCATCGCTGCATTCATGCTGCCCGCCGGCACCATGGGCGATGCGCAGCCCGAGTACGTGGCCGCACCGTTCTCGCAGGGCTTCATCAATGGTTACCTGACCATGGATACCCTGGGCGCGCTGGTGTTCGGCATCGTCATCGTCAATGCGATTCGCTCGCGTGGCGTCGACTCGCCACAGCTGATCACCCGCTACGCGATCATCGCCGGCCTGATTGCCGGTGTCGGCCTGGCGCTGGTGTACATCAGCCTGTTCCGCCTGGGGGCGGGCAGCCATGAGATCGCCGCCGGTGCCACCAACGGTGCAGCCGTACTGCACGCCTATGTGCAGCACACCTTCGGTTCGCTCGGCAGTGGCTTCCTGGCTGTGCTGATCGCGTTGGCCTGCCTGGTGACTGCGGTGGGCCTGACGTGCGCCTGCGCCGAGTATTTCAGCCAGGTACTGCCGCTGTCGTATCGCACGCTGGTGGTGATGCTGGCCGGCTTCTCGCTGCTGGTGTCGAACCTGGGCCTGACCAAGCTGATCGCGTTCTCGATTCCGGTGCTGACGGCCATCTACCCGCCGTGCATCGTGCTGGTGGCGCTGAGCTTCTGTGCCGGCCTGTGGCATTCGCAAAGCCGCATTCTGGCACCGGTGATGGCCGTGTCGCTGCTGTTCGGCGTGATCGACGCGCTCAAGGGTGCCAGCTTCGCTGGCTGGTTGCCTGAGTCGCTGGCCCACCTGCCGCTGAGCGAGCAGGGCCTGGCCTGGCTGGTGCCATCGGTGGCCATGCTGGTCGTGGCAGTGCTGTTCGATCGCATGCTCGGCAAACCGAGCGAAGCCATCGCCTGAGGCGTTGCCCAGGTGGGCGTGGGCCACAAGCCATGATCGCCAGCCCCGGCAGCCCTTGAAGAAAACCCCGCATCCTGACTGGATGCGGGGTTTTTTCGTTGTGGGGCGCCGCACGTGCCTTTTTTCCGCTGGCGGCGTCGAAAGGCGGTCGATGCACGATTGTGTGCCTTTTCCTCGGGAGCGCCATGAGCTTCATTCAGAACAACCTGATCAACCTGCTGGCAGCCTGCTGGTTCGTCGCGTGCTGGGGTGGCTACACCCGCTATGCGACCTGGAAAGGCCGCGATACCGCGTGCCTGGCCAGCGTGATGCACCTGTACCGCGAAGACTGGATGCGCCGCATGCTACTGCGTGACAACCGCATCGCCGACGCCAGCGTGATCGGCAACCTGGAGCGCAATGCGTCCTTCTTTGCCTCCAGTACCTTGATCATCCTGGCCGGTATCCTCACGGTACTGGGTGCCACCGACCGCGCACTTTCGCTGCTGGCCGACCTGCCATTGGTGCAGCAGGCATCCCAGGGCATGTCGGAGATCAAGTTGCTGTGCCTGGCGATGGTATTCGTGTACGCCTTTTTCACGTTCAGCTGGTGCATGCGCCAGTACAATTTTGCGGCCGTGCTGGTGGGTTCGGCGCCGATGATCGGCGAGCGCCAGGTCAGCGAGCAGGAGCGCAAGGCCTTCGCTCAGCGCGGGGCGCGGGTGATTTCGCTGGCAGCCAACCAGTTCAACTTCGGGCTGCGTGCCTATTACTTCGGCATGGCGTTGCTGAGCTGGTTCATCAGCCCGTGGTTGCTGATCCTGATGAGTACCGGCGTGGTGCTGGTGCTGTACCGCCGCGAATTTCACTCCGACGTGCTTGAGGTGATGGTCTATACCCCTACAGAGGCGCCATTGCCTGAGCCGAACAAGGAGCCGGTTGCATGAGCATCCCTTTCTGGTGTGTGTTTATCAGCGCATTGCTGATTTTCGTGGCGCGGGTGCCGGTGTCGCGCGCAATGAAGGAGCAGGGCGGTTACAACAATCACCAGCCGCGTAGTCAGCAGGCGCAGTTGACTGGGCTGGGCGCGCGTGCGGTGGCGGCGCACCAGAACAGTTTCGAGGCCTTCCTGTTGTTTGCCGTGGGTGTACTGATGGCCCATACCACGCAAACTCACGGCTTCCTTATCGATACCCTGGCGATCATCTTTGTCGTTGCGCGGATTATCTACTTGCCGCTGTATTGGTATGACCTGGCCTGGCAGCGCAGTCTGGCCTGGTCGATTGGACTGATCAGTTCATTGTTGTTGATGTTGAGTCCGACCTTTCGGCAACTAGTGGCGTGACATAAAAAAACCCGACCGAAGTCGGGTTTTTTATTGAAGCGCTTACTTATTTGGCAGGTTCTGCCGGAGTCGCTTCTGGCGCTGGCGTTACAGGAGCGGCCTGGTTGGCTTCTTCTGCACGCTTTTGTTCGGCTTCAGCACTGTCTTTGGCGGCTTCGGCGTTTTCTTTCGCAGCGTCATTCATCTTATCCTGAGCATCGTCCATTTTCTCCTGGGCTTGCTCAGCATGTTTCTGGGCGTCTTGGGCTTTGTCTTCGCTGGCTTTATCGCAGGCAGCGAGGCCCAGGGCGGCGGCAAGCATCACGGCAAAAGCAAAGGGTTTACGCATGGGGTGTTTCTCCTTGTGGAATAGGGTTACTTGAAATATCTGAGTTCAAGTAAGCCGCATTAGTTCCACGCCGTTTGCACATATATAAGTGTCGGATCCATATAGACTTTCCCTCGGGCTTATGCAGTACCTGAAGGGGTACGCGAGGAGCACTCGTCATGCAACAGTCACCCTTGAGGGCGCAGGCCGAACGCTTCCTGTCGGCGTTGCGTCATTGCCAGTTGTTGCAGATGCGCGTGGAGCAGGCCGATGGCGATGGCGTGACCCTGTGTTTGCCATACTCACCCTCCATCGTCGGCAACCCGTCGACCGGTGCGATCCATGGCGGAGCCATCACCACCCTGATGGACACCGCGCTGGGCATGGCCACGCTGTGCGTGCTGCCCAGCTTCGAGGTGTGTCCCACGCTGGACCTGCGCATCGACTACATGCACCCGGGGCTGGCCGACAAGCCGGTGTACGGCCATGCGCAGTGCTACCGGGTGACGCGCGACGTGATCTTCATTCGTGGCAGCGCCTACCAGGACGACCCTGGCCAGCCAATCGCGCAGGTGGTCGGTACCTACATGCGCCTGGGCAAGGACATCAAGGGCGGCCTGGGGGTGGCCACGCGCCTCCAGGGGCCAGGCCAATGATCCCGGCCGACGTCCATGCGCAATTGCGCTTGGCCCATGCCCGGGGCGACTACGCACCGCTGTTGCAGCTGATTCCCTATGCGGGTCTGATCGGCATAGAGTGCAGCCGTGACGGCGACGACCTGCTGTTTCGTCTGCCGGCCCGTGCCGAGAATATCGGCAACCCGTTGTTGCCGGCGATTCATGGTGGGGTGATCGCGGGCTTCATGGAACTGTCGGCGGCGCTCTACCTGCTGATTTTCAGCGAGAGCGCAACCATCCCCAGGATCATCGACTTCTCCATCGACTACCTGCGCGCCGGGCTCTACCGCGATACCTACGCGCGCTGCCAGTTGTGGCGTCAGGGGCGGCGCGTAACCAACGTCGCGATCACCGCCTGGCAGGCCGATCCAGCAGAGCCGATCGCCACCGCCCGGGCACATTTCAAAATCAAAGAACTGCCTGGGCCCTTGAAATAGGTCGGCCCGCCCCCATCTGCTGTTCATCCCGCCACGAAAGGCCGGACGCTGCACCGTGTGGTGCCGTCGGCCCGAGTGACTACTGCCATCAGATCGGAGTGTTGAAGACCATGAGTGTGGAAACTCAAAAAGAAACCCTGGGCTTCCAGACCGAGGTGAAGCAGCTGCTGCACCTCATGATCCATTCGCTGTATTCGAACAAGGAAATCTTCCTTCGCGAACTGATTTCCAACGCCTCCGACGCCGTGGACAAGCTGCGCTTCGAGGCCCTGGCCAAGCCGGAGCTGCTTGAAGGTGGCGCCGACCTGAAGATTCGTGTGAGCTTCGACAAGGCGGCCAACACCGTCACCCTCGAAGACAACGGCATCGGCATGAACCGCGATGACGTGATCACCCACCTGGGCACCATCGCCAAGTCCGGCACTGCCGACTTCATGAAGAACCTCACCGGCGACCAGAAGAAGGACTCGCACCTGATCGGTCAGTTCGGTGTGGGCTTCTACTCAGCCTTCATCGTCGCCGACAAGGTCGACGTGTACAGCCGTCGCGCCGGTACCCCGGCCGCCGAAGGCGTGCACTGGTCTTCCCAGGGCGAGGGCGAGTTCGAAGTTGCCACCGTGGAGAAGGCCGAGCGTGGTACGCGCATCGTGCTGCACCTGAAAAAGGGTGAAGACGAGTTTGCCGATGGCTGGCGCCTGCGCAACATCATCAAGAAGTACTCCGACCACATCGCCTTGCCGATCGAGCTGCCCAAGGAAGCCGAGGCTGGCGAAGGCGAAGAGAAGCCGGCTGTCGAATGGGAAACCGTCAACCGCGCCAGCGCGCTGTGGACCCGTCCGCGCACCGACATCAAGGACGAGGAATACCAGGAGTTCTACAAGCACATCGGTCACGACTTCGAAAACCCGCTGGCCTGGAGCCACAACAAGGTCGAAGGCAAGCTGGAGTACAGCTCGCTGCTGTTCGTGCCGGCCCGTGCACCGTTCGACCTGTACCAGCGTGAAGCGCCGCGCGGCCTGAAGCTGTACGTGCAGCGCGTGTTCGTGATGGACCAGGCCGAGTCGTTCCTGCCGCTGTACCTGCGCTTCATCAAGGGCGTGGTCGACTCCAATGACCTGTCGCTGAACGTCTCGCGGGAGATCCTGCAGAAAGACCCGATCATCGATTCGATGAAGTCGGCGCTCACCAAGCGCGTGCTGGACATGCTCGAGAAGCTGGCCAAGAACGAGCCTGAGCAGTACAAGGGCTTCTGGAAGAACTTCGGCCAGGTGCTCAAGGAAGGCCCGGCAGAAGACTTCGCCAACAAGGAGAAGATCGCCGGCCTGCTGCGCTTTGCCTCCACCAGCGACGACAGCGGCGAGCAGAGCGTGTCGCTGGCCGACTACCTGGCGCGCGCCAAGGAAGGTCAGGACAAGATCTACTTCCTCACCGGTGAATCCTACGCGCAGGTCAAGAACAGCCCGCACCTGGAGGTCTTCCGCAAGAAAGGCATCGAAGTGCTGCTGCTGACCGACCGTATCGACGAGTGGCTGATGAGCTACCTGAGCGACTTCGACGGCAAGGGCTTCGTCGACGTTGCCCGCGGCGACCTGGACCTGGGCAAGCTGGACTCCGACGAGGACAAGAAGGCCCAGGAAGAAGTGGCCAAGGACAAGGAAGGCCTGGTCGAGCGTCTGAAGGCTGCGCTGGGTGACACGGTCAGCGAAGTGCGTGTGTCGCACCGCCTGACCGATTCGCCGGCGATCCTGGCCATCGGTGAGCAGGACATGGGCCTGCAGATGCGCCAGATCCTCGAGGCCAGCGGCCAGAAGGTGCCGGACTCCAAGCCGATCTTCGAATTCAACCCTGGCCACCCGCTGATCGAGAAGCTGGACAACGAGCAGAGCGAAGACCGTTTCGCCGACTTCTCGCACATCCTCTTCGACCAGGCGGCGCTGGCGGCGGGCGACAGCCTCAAGGATCCGGCGGCGTATGTGCGCCGGCTGAACAAGCTGCTGGTCGAGCTGTCGGCTTAAGCAGTTGCAGGAAAGCCCGCTTCGGCGGGCTTTTTTCATTGTGCAAGGAGGGGTTCATGAGCAACGTCACAATCGAGTCGCTGGTGTATCACATCGCGGGCAAGCCGTTTGAAAGCCGCCTGGTGTACACCCACGGCGCCAAGGAGCAGCCGGGCCTGGTGATGGCGCCGAACTGGATGGGCATCGGCGAAGGGGCCGAGCGTATCGCCAAGGCGGTCGCGGCGCAGGGCTATGTCGTGCTGATTGCCGACCTGTATGGTCAGTCGGTGCGTCCGGACAACGCCGACCAGGCGGGGGCCGCGATGATGCCGCTGAAAAATGACCGTGCCGAACTGCGCAAGCGCATGCAGGCGGCGCTGGATCAACTGCTGGGGCAGTCCCGTGCGGTGCTGACCCCTGGCAAGCTGGCCGCGTTCGGCTTCTGCTTTGGCGGCTGCTGTGCGCTGGAGCTGGCCCGCCATGGTGCGCCGCTCGATGCGGTGGTGTCCTTCCATGGCACGCTGGATACGCCGAACGTGGCGGATGCCCGCAAGATCAAGGGTTCGGTGCTGGTGTTGCATGGCGCGGACGATCCGCTGGTGCCGCGCGAGCAGCTGCCGGCGTTCGAGGCGGAGATGAATGCGGCCAGGGTCGATTGGCAATTGATCAGCTACGGTGGCGCGGTGCATTCATTCACCGACCCGGCGGCAAACGTACCAGGCAAGATGAAGTACGACGCCAGGACGTCCAAGCGGGCGTACCAGGCGATGCACAACCTGCTTCAGGAAGTGTTCCAGGCCTGAGGGGCCGGCAGGCTCCTGCAGGTACGGTGGCGCTCTCAAAGACGGCGCCATCCCTGTGGGAGCTGGCTTGCCAGCGAACGACCGCGTAGCGGTCGCAGCAAGCTCAGGGCAACTCGATCCGTCCGATCTCACCCGGCACCACCGGCCAGTCTCCGGCTGCCCAGCGTGCCCGCGCCTGCTCGATCAGCGCCGGGTCACTGGCCACGAAATTCCAGTTCATCCGCCGCGGCCCATCCAGCGCTGCACCCCCGATCACCACCAGGTGGCAGTCGCTGTCGGCATACAGGCTCATCGCTTCGCCTGCGGGCAGCACCACCAGGCTGCACGGTTCCAGCGCCTCATCGTTCAGGCTCGCCTCACCGTCAATCACATAGATGGCACGCTCTGCATGCTCATCTGCAATCAGCAGGGTGGTCGCGGCCTGCATGTGCACTTCGGCATACAGGGTCGGCGACAGCACCGGTACCGGTGAGGTGAGGCAGAACCCGCTGCCGGCGATCATGCGGATGCGCACGCCCATCGCCTCGCTGCAGGGCAGGCTGCTTGCCGGGTGATGGCTGTAATGCCCCGGCCCCTGTTCATGCGCCTTGGGCGAGGCCAGCCACACCTGCAGCCCATGCAGGCGCTTGGGCTGTGCCAGCACGTCTGCCGGGGTGCGTTCCACGTGCGCCACCGCGCTGCCGGCGGTCATCCAGCTGACCTCGCCGGGCTTGACCCGCTGGTCCGAGCCCAGGCTGTCCCTGTGCTGCAGTTCGCCCTCGAACAGGTAGGTGAGGGTGGACAGGCCGATATGCGGATGCTGGCGGATGTCCATGCCATGCCCCGGCGCATAGTCGGTCTCAAGCATATGGTCGAAGAACACGAACGGCCCGACGCTGCGGCACTTGGCCGACGGCAGCGGGCGCAGGATGGGCTGGCCTTCGACGGCCTCGGCACGCGGGCGGATCACCAGGGGAGGGTTCATCACAGGCTCCAGGCCAGAGGGGAATGACGCGAAGCATAACCCGCCTGCCGCCAGGGCTGAACCGTTGCGCTCGGCGGTGGGTCTATCCTGTCTGACGTCTACAAGGGGAATGCGATGGTTGCCAGAAGGCTGGGATGGCTGTTGTTGTCAGGGATGCTGGTGGGTACGGCCCAGGCGCGGGAGTATCGCTACAGCGACGCGCACCTGCATTACGTCGATTTCTTCCAGGAAAGTGCCGGCATGGACGAGCTGCTCAAGGCCATGGACGCGGCACGCATCGACCAGTCGATGATTTCCGGGGTCTCGGTGGCCAAGAAATGGCATGAGGACGAGCCCAAACGGCCGCGCTACTACGCCGGTGACGATGCCGATGCCTATTGGTACAGCGCCACCGATATCTACGTGGCGGCGGCCTTGCAGAAATTGCCTGAGGCTCAGCGTCGTCGTTTTCATCCGTTTCTGACCGGCTTCAACCCGGTGGACAAGAACGCGGCCACCCATATCGAGCGCATGCTCGAACTCTACCCTGGCCTGTGGCAGGGCATCGGCGAGGTGTTCACCCGTCACGACGACCTTACGGCGCTGACCAGCGGCGACACCCCGCGGGCCAACAACGAAGCGCTCACCCTCATCTATCACCTGGCGGCCGAACACGACATGCCGGTGCTGATTCATTCCAACATCACCTCCAAGCGCGAGCGCAACCCGCTGTACCTGGCCGAAATCGAAGAGCCGCTGCGCAACCACCCGCACACCCGCTTCATCTGGGCGCATGCCGGCACCAGCATGGAGATCCATCGGCACCAGACCCTGCTGGATTTCCTGCTGCCGACCCTGACGCGCATGCTCGACGCCTATCCGAACCTGTACATCGACCTGTCCTGGAGCGTGCTGCAGCCTTACCTGCTGGATGAAAAGGGGGTGCCGAGGGCCGAGTGGCTAGCCCTGGTGCAACGCTTTCCAGAGCGCTTCATGCTCGGCTCGGACGTGGTAGGGCGGTTCAACAGCCTGGGCGAACAACTGCACAGCTTCGATCCGTTCCTCGACGCCTTGCCGGCCGAGGTGGCGCAGAAGGTGGCCAGGGACAACTTCCTGGCGATACTGCCCAGGTCACGCTGATGAGTCACGTTGATGTCATCAACCTGTCATGCAAGCTGCCTAGCCTGCCGCCATCAACCCAGAGGGAGAGCGGTATGTTGAAGAGTCGTTTGGGCGCCGTGGCTGCGCTGATGCTGGTGAGCGCGGTGGCTGGCGCCGAGGTGCGCGTGCAGGGGCCGGTGGAGTACGGCGTGTTCGAAACCCGTCACCAGGATTTCAAGCCTGGTGAGCGCGTGCTGGCGCAAACCAACCAGACCATCACCCACACCGATCAGGTACCGGCCCGGCTGGGCAGCAAGTTCGGCCTGCGCTACCGCCTGGAGGGCAAGGTGGCTGAAGACACGCCATTGACGCTGCTGTACCTGACCCCGGGCGTGGTCACGCCCGACGGCAAGCGCCATGACAAGTTCGAAGTGGTGCAGAAACTGGTGCCCGGTGCGCCGCAGGATGTGATGGCCTATGAGTTCACCGAAAACCACGAGGTGGTCAAGGGCCAATGGCACTTCATGGTGTTCCAGGGCGACCGTCTGCTGGCCGAGCAGCGTTTCAGCGTTCAATAACGGCTGAGGGGCAGGGCCTCGCAATCACCGGGCGCTTTGATATCACCTTTTCGTCTTACGCAAAAATCTCAAGGGCCGATACCTTCTATTAAGCACGTCAGCTGCATGACCGATGCAGCGCTTTTGGAAGGAACCGGAAGATGAGTCTGAGACGTTTGAACATTGCGCCACGGGCCGGCCTGGGATTTGGCCTGGTGGCGTTGCTGGTGTTTGCATTGGGGGTGTTCTCGCTGATGCAGATGACCAGCATGCGCCAGCAGTCCGAGCAGGTGGACAGCAACTGGCTGCCCAGTGTGATTTCGGTGGGGCAGATCAGCCAGGACATGTTCCGCGTGCGCGCGCTGACCCTGCGCCTGCTGCTCAACAGCGACAGCGTGGCCCAGCAGCAGAACAGCGCGCGTATCGACGAGATCAAGACCGCCCTGGGCGAGGCCCAGCAAGCCTACCAGGCGCTGATCGTACTGCCTGAGGAGCAGGCATTGTTCGACCGCTACCTCAAGCTCGAGCAGCAGTACCTCGCCTACCAGGCGCAGGTCACGCAGCTGGCGCTGCAAGGCCAGCTCGACGCGGCAACCACCCTGGTGAACGGTGAAATGAACCAGCTGGCCGACCAGTTGACCGCTGCCCTCAACGAACTCATCGCCCTCAACAACCAGCACGCCAATACCGCCACCGACCTTGCCGAGGCGGTGTACAGCCGTGCGCGGGTGTGGGTGGTCGCCTTGCTGGGGGCGGCGCTGGTGCTGACCGTGGTGCTGGCCTTGACCCTGACCCGCAGCATTGTGCGCCCGCTGGCGCAATCGCTGCGGGTGGCCGAGGTGGTCGCCACCGGCGACCTTACGCCGCAGATCAGCGTGCAGGGCAGTGACGAGCCGGCGCGCCTGCAGGCGGCCTTGAAGCAGATGCAGCAGAGCCTGCGCGACACCATCGGGCGCATTTCCGACTCCTCCAATCAGTTGGCATCGGCCTCGGAGGAGCTCAGTGCGGTGACCGAAGACGCTACCCGTGGCCTGCATCAGCAAACCCAGGAGATCGAGCAGGCTGCCACGGCGGTCAACCAGATGACTGCCGCGGTGGAGGAGGTGGCGAGCAACGCGGTGGCTACCTCCGAGGCGTCACGCGAATCGGACCGCATTGCGCGCCAGGGGCGTGAGCAGGTGCGCCAGACCGTGGCCTCGATCGAGGCGCTGGCCAGCGGTGTCACCGCCAATGCCGAGCAGGTCGGGCAACTGGCGCAGCAGGTGCATGGCATCACCAAGGTGCTGGATGTGATCGGGGCGATCGCCGAGCAGACCAATTTGCTGGCGTTGAACGCGGCCATCGAGGCGGCGCGTGCCGGGGATGCCGGGCGCGGCTTTGCGGTGGTGGCCGATGAGGTGCGGGCGCTGGCCCACCGTACTCAGCAGTCCACGCGGGAAATCGAGCAGATGATCGGCGGCATTCAGCACGGTTCCGACCGGGCGGTGGAGGGCATGCAACAGACCAACCAGCGTGCCCAGGGCACCCTTGAGGGCGCCCATGCGGCCGGTGAGGCGCTGGAAGAGATCGCCCGCGCCATCAGCCTGATCAACGAGCGCAACCTGGTGATCGCCAGCGCCTCGGAGCAGCAGGCGCAGGTGGCGCGGGAGGTGGACCGCAACCTGACCAATATTCGCGACCTGGCGTTGCAGAGTTCGGCGGGGGCCAACCAGACCAGTGCGGCGAGCCAGGCGCTGTCGCAGCTGGCGGTCGAGCTCAATACACTGGTGGGCAGGTTTTCGGTGTAAGGCTGGATGTTGGGTTGCGCCCTTCGCGGGCTTGCCAGCGAAGAGGCCCGAAAGCCGCAAACAAAAACGCCCCGAACCAGTCGGGGCGTTTTCACCGCAAGGGACTAGCCCCGGCTTACTTGCCTGCCCAGCGCTTGAGCACCAGGGTGGCATTGGTGCCGCCGAAACCGAAGCTGTTGCTCATCACGGTATCGATCTTGGCGTTCTCGCGGGTTTCACGCAGCACCGGCAGGTCGGCGACTGCCGGGTCCAGCTCGTCGATGTTGGCGGAGCCGGCAATGAAGTTGCCTTCCATCATCAGCATGCAGTAGATCGCCTCGTGAACACCTGCAGCGCCCAGCGAGTGACCCGACAGGCTCTTGGTCGAGCTGATGGCCGGGGCCTTGTCGCCAAACACTTCACGCACGCCTTTCATTTCCGCAACGTCACCTACCGGGGTCGAGGTGCCGTGGGTATTGAGGTAGTCGATCGGGGTGTCGACAGTGGACAGCGCCTGCTGCATGCAGCGGATCGCGCCTTCGCCGCTCGGGGCAACCATGTCGTAGCCATCGGAGGTGGCGCCGTAACCGACGATTTCGGCGTAGATCTTCGCACCGCGGGCCAGCGCGTGCTCCAGCTCCTCGACCACCACCATGCCGCCACCGCCAGCGATGACGAAACCGTCACGGTCGGCATCGTAGGCGCGCGAGGCTTGTTCCGGGGTGTCGTTGCGCTTGCTGGACAGGGCGCCCATGGCGTCGAACAGGAACGACTGGCTCCAGTGCTCCTCTTCACCGCCGCCGGCGAACACGATGTCCTGCTTGCCCATCTGGATCTGTTCCATCGCGGTACCGATGCAGTGTGCGCTGGTGGCGCACGCCGAGGCGATGGAGTAGTTCAGGCCCTTGATCTTGAACGGAGTGGCCAGGCACGCCGACACGGTGCTGCTCATGGTCCGCGTGACGCGGTACGGGCCAACACGCTTGACGCCTTTCTCGCGCAGGATGTCCAGCGCTTCCATCTGGTTCAGGGTGGACGCGCCGCCGGAGCCGGCGATCAGGCCGGTACGCGGGTTGGACACCTGCTCTTCGGTCAGGCCCGAGTCCTTGATCGCGTCCTGCATCGCCAGGTAGGCGTACGCAGCGGCATGACCAACAAAGCGGAAGACCTTGCGGTCGATCAGCTCTTCGAGGTTCAGGTCGATGGAACCGGAAACCTGGCTGCGCAGCCCCATTTCCTTGTAGTCCGGGTTGAAACGGATGCCCGGACGGCTTTTACGCAGGTTTTCGGAGACGGTCTCTTTGTCATTGCCCAGGCACGATACGATGCCCAGACCTGTGATTACGACGCGGCGCATGCGAATAACCCTTAGAAATTTTCAGTGGAGGTAAATACACCGACCCGAAGGCCTTCGGCGGTGTAGATCTCGCGGCCGTCGACGCTGACCGAGCCATCGGCGATGGCCATGTTCAGCTTGCCTTTCAGGACGCGCTTGATATGGATGTTATAGGTGACCTTCTTGGCGGTCGGCAGGACCTGACCGAAGAATTTCACCTCGCCCGAACCCAGGGCGCGGCCACGGCCTGGCAGACCCTGCCAGCCCAGGAAGAAGCCGACCAGTTGCCACATGGCATCCAGGCCCAGGCAGCCTGGCATCACCGGGTCGCCCTCGAAGTGGCAGGCGAAGAACCACAGCTCTGGAGTGATATCCAGCTCGGCGACCAATTCACCCTTGCCGTACTTGCCACCCTCTTCACTGATATGCGTGATGCGATCCACCATCAGCATGTTCGGGGCGGGCAGTTGCGCGTTACCTGGGCCGAACAGCTCACCGCGACTGCAGCGCAGCAGGTCTTCCCGGGTAAAGGCGTTTTGTTTGGTCATGCGAGCTCCTCAATAGTCACCGTGCGGCACGGGGTAGATCTTCCCGACCGACCCAAAAGCCTCAGGCTTGGGGCGGCAGCCTACACATAGACTATTGCGTTGTAGTGAAAGTCACAGCACAGCGAACGAAGATGTACACTTGTGCACTGAAAATTTTATGACAAGCCCGACAAGGGCCCGGTTCAGTCTGTAAGACTGCCGCACTTTAGCATTTATCGCCAGTCACAGATGCCTCGGCGGGCAGCCATCGTTGCAGAATCTGCTGCAGGTCGGTGCGTTTGAACGGCTTGCTCAGGTAGTCGTTCATGCCGGCGCTCAGGCAGTGCTCCCGATCCCCCTGCAACGCATTGGCGGTCAGGGCGATGATCGGGATGTGCGCGGCATGGGGGATCTGGCGGATACGCCGGGTGGCTTCGTAGCCGTCGATGATCGGCAAGCGGCAATCCATCAGGATGGCGGCCAAGCGTTCGGCACTGGCCAGCGCCACCGCCTGGGCGCCGTCGGCGGCGACATGCACCTCGAACCCCAGGCTGCGCAACATGGCCTGGGTGACCGCCTGGTTCACCGGATTGTCCTCCACCAGCAGCACGCGCCGGCCCTGGCCGGCGCTGGCGCCGGGCGGGGCGGCGGGCAGGGCGCTGG
>NZ_JAHTBI010000087.1 GCF_019168305.1 Pseudomonas aegrilactucae | reverse complement strand
GTAGGTCATCGTCAAGATTATATTCCGAAACCCCTATCTGCATCTGCAGGTAGGGGTTTTGTCTTTGGGGTTCGAAATTCGAGCGGCCGGCGCAGTCGGTTGTGCTCCCACATTTGGAGCAACAACACTAGAATAGAGCCCGACGTTTTTACTCAGAATCCTTCTATGCCTAACCCTGACGATCGCGATCCGCTCGCAGGCTTGCCACTGGATCAACTGGTGGCTTGCCACGAATGTGACCTGCTGATGCGCAAACCTGACCTCAAGACGGATGAAAAGGCGCAGTGCCCTCGCTGTGGCTACGAGCTGTATGCCCACCGGCACAATGTAGTCGATCGCAGCCTTGCACTGGTTCTGGCGGCCTTGCTGCTGTATGTGCCGGCGAACTTTCTACCCATCATGCAGCTCCATCTACTGGGGCAGAGCGCCGACGATACGGTGTGGAGCGGTGTGCTGGGCCTGTATGGCAGTGGTATGGGCGGTGTGGCGGTGGTGGTGTTTCTGTGTAGCATGGCCATCCCGCTGCTCAAGCTGCTGTGTCAGCTGGCAGTGTTGTTGACCATACGCCTGAACATCGGGCGCAGTTACGGGCTGCTGCTTTACCGTATTTATCACCACCTGCGCGATTGGGGCATGCTCGAGGTGTACCTGATGGGCGTGCTGGTGGCCATCGTCAAGCTGGTCGACATGGCCGAGCTCAGCCTTGGTCTTGGCCTGTTATGTTTTGTCAGCCTATTGCTGGTTCAGGTCTGGCTGGAGGTGGTGATGTCGCCCCACCAGATCTGGGTCGCCTTGTCAGGGGAAGATGTACATGCGGGCGATTGACGCAGGAATACTGATTTGCACCGAATGCCATGAGCTCAACCGCCAGGAGGCGGGCACCGCCGGCCAGGCCTGCACGCGCTGCGGGGCTATCGTCCATGCGCGTCGGCCCAACAGCCTGGCACGCACCTGGGCACTGCTGATTACCGCCGCCATCTTGTATATCCCGGCCAACGTGCTGCCGATCATGACCGTCAGTACGCTGGGCAAGGGTAGCCCGGACACCATCATGTCCGGGGTCATCACCCTGATGCAGCATGGCATGCTGCCGATTGCGGCAGTGGTCTTTGTTGCCAGCATCCTGGTGCCGACTTTCAAGCTGGTAGGCATTGCCCTGTTGCTCTACTCAGTGCAGCGTCACCAGCCCCTGTCTGCGCGCCAACGCATTGTGATGTACCGTTTCATCGAGTTCATAGGGCGCTGGTCGATGCTGGATATCTTTGTCATCGCCATTCTGGTGGCGGTGGTGAATTTCGGCCGAATTGCCAGTGTCGAAGCCAATCTGGGCGCCGTCGCCTTTGCCAGTGTGGTGATCCTGACGATGCTTGCTGCAGTAACTTTCGATCCCCGACTGATTTGGGATAATACGGAGTCGGATGACGACCATGAGTGATTTGCCTACGGCTAAAACCCGCCCAGCCTCCAACTGGTCGGCTATCTGGATACTGCCCTTGATTGCCCTGGTGATCGGCGGTTGGCTGGGGTGGCAGGCCTACCGTGACGCGGGTGTGAATATCGAAGTGCGCTTTGAAAGCGGCGAGGGCATCGTGGCCAACAAGACCGAAGTGGTCTTCAAGGGCATGCCGGTGGGCAAGGTTACAAGCCTGGTGCTCGATGACAAGGGCAGCAACAAAGGTGTGATTGCCACCATCGAGATGAACCAGGTCGCCGAGGGGCACCTGCGCAAGAACACGCGCTTCTGGCTGGTCAAGCCGAGCGTCAGCCTGGCAGGCATCACCGGCCTGGAGACGCTGGTATCGGGCAACTACATTGCCGTCAGCCCTGGCGATGGTGAGCCGGCCAAGCGTTTCAAGGCCTTGAAAGAGCCGCCGCCGCTGTCCGACAGCGTGCCAGGCCTGCACCTGACCCTCAAGGCAGACCGACTGGGCTCGCTCAATCGCGACAGCCCGGTGTTCTACAAGCAGATCCAGGTGGGGCGCGTTAAGAGCTATCGCCTCTCCGAGGACCAGGGCACCGTCGAGATCAAGGTCTTCATCGAGCCAGCCTATGCAACGCTGGTGCGCAAGCACACACGTTTCTGGAATGCCAGCGGGGTCAGCATCGACGCCAACCTGTCGGGTGTAAAGGTACGCAGCGAGTCGCTGGCCAGTATCGTTGCTGGCGGTATCGCGTTCGCCACCCCCGAGCATCGCAACGACAGCCCGCCAACCGATCCGGCGCTGCCGTTCCGTTTGTTCGAAGACTTCGACGCAGCTGCTGCGGGTATCCGCGTCAAGGTCAAACTGAGTGACTTCGAAGGGCTGCAGGCCGGGCGTACGCCGGTCATGTACAAAGGCATACAGGTCGGTTCGCTCAAGACCCTCAAGGTGGATGCGGACCTCGCCAGTGCCATGGCCGAGCTGACCCTGGACCCGCTGGCCGAAGACTATCTGGTGGAGGGTACCCAGTTCTGGGTGGTCAAGCCGTCGATTTCGCTGGCGGGCATTACCGGCCTCGAGGCACTGGTCAAGGGCAACTACATTGCCATCCGGCCGGGTGACAAGGGGGCTACTGCGCAGCGTGAGTTCGAAGCCAGGGCCAAGGCGCCGCCGCTGGACCTCAAGGCGCCAGGCCTGCACCTGGTGCTGTTCAGCGACAACCTAGGATCGCTCGAGGTGGGTAGCCCGATCCTCTACCGGCAGGTCAAGGTCGGTAGCGTGCAGAGCTATCAATTCTCCAGAAAGCAGAAGCGTCTGCTGATCGGTGTACATATCGAGCCGGAGTACGCCAACCTGGTCAATGGCTCGACGCGTTTCTGGAATGCCAGCGGTATCACCCTCACGGGCGGCTTGTCCGGCATCCAGATCAAGAGTGAGTCGCTGCAAAGCCTGATGGCTGGTGGTATCGCCTTCGATACGCCCAAGCCGGACGTGCCACTGAAGCGGCGTATCCCCACCTTCCGCCTATTGGAGAATCAGGAGGCGGCCGATCGCAAGGGCACCAGCATCACCATCAAGGTTGATCGTGCAGACGGGCTCAAGGTCGGTACGCCGATTCGCTTCAAGGGGCTGGACATCGGCAAGGTCGAAGCGGTGGACCTGGCTGACGACCTGCAGTCGGTGATGCTCAAGGCGCAGATCACCGAAGTGCCGGAGCGTATCGCGCGGGTCGGTACCCAGTTCTGGGTAGTGAAGCCGGCGCTGGGTATCGTCAAGACCGCCAACCTCGAAACGCTGGTCACCGGGCAATACCTGGAAGTGCAGCCGGCCGCCAAGAGCCTCGGGCCGCAGCGCAGCTTCGTGGCCTTGCCCGAGCCGCCGGACCTGACCGCGCGCGAGGCCGGTCTGTCGCTGGTGCTCAGTGCGGCGCGGCGCGGGTCGATCAAGGTCGGCGTGCCGGTGACCTATCGCGAGATTGCGGTGGGCAAGGTGACCGGGTACGAGTTGGGGCAGACTGCAGACCGCGTGCTGATCCACATCCTGATCGAGCCGCGCTATGCGTCACTGGTGCGCGGTGGCAGCCGCTTCTGGAACAGTAGCGGGTTCGGCTTCGATATCGGCCTGTTCAAGGGCGCCACGGTGCGCACGGAGTCGCTGGAGACGTTGATCGAGGGGGGTATCGCTTTCGCTACGCCAGACGGCGACAGGATGGGTAATGCAGCATTGGCGCAGCAGACCTTCGCCCTGTTCGACAAGGCCGAGGATGAGTGGCTGCTATGGGCGCCGAAGATCCCGCTCGGTAAATAGCCAAGCCACCGGCAAGGCCGCCTCCTGTAGGGGTCGGCCTTGCCGGCGAACAGGCCGGTCCTGCTTCCCGGGGGCATCAGGTTTCCCGGGCCAGCAAATCGCAGGCAATAAAAA
>NZ_JAHTBI010000086.1 GCF_019168305.1 Pseudomonas aegrilactucae | reverse complement strand
GCAAGACCAGCCTGCTGCGCCTGCTGAGCGGGTTGATGCGGCCCACCAGTGGCGAAATCCGCTTGAACGGCACACCGCTGGCCGAGCAAGGCAGCGAGCTGGCCAAGGTGCTGCTGTGGATCGGTCACGCCGCCGGCATCAAGGACGTGCTCACTGCCGAAGAGAACCTGGCCTGGCTGTGCGCCCTGCATGTGCCGGCCAGCCGCGAGGCGATCTGGCAGGCACTGGCGCAGGTCGGCCTGCGCGGCTTCGAGGATGTCGCCTGCCATACCCTGTCGGCCGGCCAGCAGCGCCGCGTGGCGCTGGCGCGCCTGTACCTGGACAGCCCGCCGCTGTGGATTCTCGACGAACCCTTCACCGCCCTCGACAAGCAAGGTGTGGCGCAGTTGGAAGCGCACCTGGCGGCGCATTGCGAACAGGGCGGCATGGTGGTGCTGACTACCCACCACACGCTGACGCACACGCCGTCCGGCTACCGAGAACTGGACCTGGGGCAGTGGGCGGCATGAGCGTATTCATTCATTTGCTGCGCCGTGAAGCGCAACTGCTGTGCCGCCGTCCGGCAGAGCTGGCCAACCCGCTGGTGTTCTTTGCGATCGTGATCGCGCTGTTCCCGCTGGCGGTCGGCCCGGAGACGCAATTGTTGCAAAACTTGTCCCCTGGGTTAGTCTGGGTGGCCGCGCTTTTGTCCGTGCTGCTCTCGCTGGACGGCCTGTTTCGCAGCGATTTCGAGGACGGATCCCTCGAGCAGTGGGTCCTTTCGCCGCACCCCCTGGCGCTGTTGGTGTTGGCCAAGGTGCTGGCACACTGGGCCTTTTCCGGCCTGGCACTGGTATTGTTGTCGCCGCTGCTGGCGCTGATGCTGGGGTTGCCGGTGCAGTGCCTGCCGGTGCTGCTGGCCTCATTGCTGCTCGGCACTCCGGTGTTGAGCCTGCTGGGGGCAGTGGGCGCGGCGCTGACGGTGGGCTTGAAGCGCGGTGGCCTGCTGTTGGCACTGCTGATTTTGCCGTTATATATCCCGGTATTGATCCTGGGCAGTGGCGCCTTGCAGGCGGCACTGCAAGCTATGCCGGCGACCGGTTACCTGCTCTGGCTTGGCAGCCTGACCGCCCTTGCAGTAACCCTGGCACCCTTTGCAATAGCGGCTGGCCTGAAGATCAGCGTCGGCGAATAATGAGGTCTGGGCTTTCGCCCAGCAAAGACCCTGGATGTACCGTGATGAAAAACAGCGCAATAAGCTGGACGTGGTTTCACAAGCTGGGTTCACCCAAATGGTTCTATGCCATCAGCGGGCGCATGCTGCCGTGGCTGAGCATTGCCGCCATCGTGCTGATCGCGGTGGGCGTGGTCTGGGGCCTGGCCTTCGCCCCGCAGGACTACCAGCAGGGCAATAGTTTCCGGATCATCTACATCCATGTGCCGGCCGCCATGCTGGCGCAATCGTGCTATGTGATGCTGGCGGTGGCCGGCGTGGTCGGGCTGGTGTGGAAGATGAAGATCGCCGATGTCGCGCTGCAGTGCGCAGCGCCCATCGGCGCCTGGATGACCGTGGTGGCGCTGAGCACCGGCGCGATCTGGGGCAAGCCGACCTGGGGCAGTTGGTGGGTATGGGATGCACGACTAACGTCGATGCTGATCCTGCTGTTTCTGTACTTCGGTCTGATTGCCCTGGGCCAGGCCATCAGCAATCGTGAGAGCGCGGCCAAGGCCTGCGCGGTACTGGCGATTGTCGGGGTGATCAATATCCCGATCATCAAGTATTCGGTGGAGTGGTGGAACACCCTGCACCAGGGCGCCACCTTCACCCTGACCGAGAAACCCGCGATGCCCGCCGAGATGTGGCTGCCGCTGCTGCTGACCGTGCTGGGCTTCTATTGCTTCTTCGGCGCGGTGCTGTTGCTGCGCATGCGCCTCGAAGTGCTCAAGCGCGAGGCGCGCGCCAGCTGGGTCAAGGAAGAAGTGTTGAGCCACCTGGGTCGGGGGACCGTTTGATGAGCTTTACCTCCTTCAACGACTTTTTCGCCATGGGCCATCACGGCCTCTACGTCTGGTCGGCCTACGGCATCTGCCTGCTGGTGCTGGCCCTCAACGTCGCCGCGCCCGTGATGAGCAAGCGTCGTTACCTGCAAGAAGAGGCGCGCCGCCTGCGCCGGGAGACTTCCAAGTGAATCCGCAACGCAAAAAGCGTCTGTTCATCATTCTCGGCCTGCTGGTGGGCGTCGGCGCCGCGGTGGGCCTGGCCCTGAGCGCGCTGCAACAGAACATCAACCTGTTCTATACCCCGACCCAGATCGCCAATGGCGAAGCACCGCTGGATACCCGTATCCGTGCCGGCGGCATGGTCGAGGCCGGGTCCCTGCAGCGCTCCGGCGATTCGCTGGACGTGCGCTTCGTGGTCACCGATTTCAACAGGTCGGTGCCTATCACCTACCGCGGCATCCTGCCCGACCTGTTCCGCGAAGGGCAGGGCATTGTCGCGCTTGGCAAGCTCAATGCCGACGGCGTGGTGGTGGCCGATGAAGTGCTGGCCAAGCACGATGAAAAATACATGCCGCCTGAAGTCACCAAGGCCTTGAAAGAGAGCGGCCAGGCCGCTGCCGACGGCGGAGCCAAGCCATGAACGCGGCATTGATCATTCCCGAACTCGGCCAGTTGGCGATGATTCTGGCCATCTGCTTTGCCTGCGTGCAGGCCAGCGTGCCGCTGCTCGGCGCCTGGCGCGGCGACAGCCTGTGGATGAGCCTGGCACGCCCCGCCGCCTGGGGCCAGTTCGCCTTCCTGGCGTTCGCCTTCGCCTGCCTGACCCACGCCTTCATGACCGACAACTTCTCGGTGGCGTACGTGGCCGGCAACTCCAACAGCGCCTTGCCCTGGTACTACAAGTTCAGCGCGGTGTGGGGTGCCCACGAAGGATCGCTGCTGCTGTGGGCGCTGATCCTGGGTGGCTGGACCTTCGCCGTGTCGATCTTCTCGCGCCAGTTGCCGCAGGTGATGCTGGCCCGCGTGCTGGCGGTGATGGGCATGATCAGCGTGGGCTTCCTGTCGTTCCTGATCGTCACCTCCAACCCGTTCCAGCGCCTGCTGCCGCAGGTGCCGACCGATGGCCGCGACCTCAACCCGCTGCTGCAGGACATCGGCCTGATCGTGCACCCGCCGATGCTGTACATGGGCTATGTGGGCTTCTCGGTGGCCTTCGCCTTCGCCATCGCCGCGTTGCTCGGCGGGCGCCTTGACGCTGCCTGGGCACGCTGGTCGCGACCATGGACCATCGTTGCCTGGGCGTTCCTGGGCATCGGCATCACGCTGGGCTCGTGGTGGGCCTACTACGAACTGGGCTGGGGCGGCTGGTGGTTCTGGGACCCGGTCGAGAACGCCTCGTTCATGCCGTGGCTGGTGGGTACCGCGCTGATTCACTCGCTGGCGGTGACCGAAAAACGCGGGGTGTTCAAGAGCTGGACCGTCCTGCTGGCGATCGCGGCGTTCTCGCTGAGCCTGCTGGGTACCTTCCTGGTGCGCTCCGGCGTGCTGACCTCGGTGCACGCCTTTGCCTCCGACCCCGAGCGCGGCGTGTTCATCCTGATCTTCCTGCTGTTCGTGGTCGGCGGCTCCCTGACCCTGTTCGCCCTGCGCGCCCCGGTGGTCAAGAGCCAGGTCGGGTTCGCCCTGTGGTCGCGTGAAACGCTGCTGCTGGCCAACAACCTGGTGCTGGTGGTGGCGGCGTCGATGATCCTGCTCGGCACCCTCTACCCGCTGGTGCTCGATGCACTGACCGGGGCCAAGCTGTCGGTGGGCCCGCCGTACTTCGACGCCTTGTTCATCCCGCTGATGGCGCTGTTGATGGCCGTAATGGCGGTGGGCGTGATCGTGCGCTGGAAAGACACCCCGACAAGATGGCTGGTGAGCATGCTCACCCCGGCGCTGATCGGCAGTGCGATCCTGGCACCGATCGGCGGCCTGCTGGTGGACGACTTCGACTGGCAGGTGCTCACCACCTTCGCGCTGGCGGCGTGGATTTTGCTGGCGGGCGTGCGCGACCTGCTCGACAAGACCCGCCACAAAGGCCTGTTCAAGGGCATGCGCAGCCTCACCCGCAGCTACTGGGGCATGCACCTGGCGCACCTGGGCATTGCGGTGTGCGCCCTGGGCGTGGTGCTGTCGAGCAACAACAGTGCCGAGCGCGACCTGCGCCTGGCGCCGGGCGAATCGATGGAATTGGGCGGCTACCAGTTCGTGTTCGAAGGCGCCAAACACTTCGAAGGGCCCAACTTCACCTCCGACAAGGGCACCGTGCGGGTGCTGCAGGACGGTCGCGAAATCAGCGTGCTGCACCCGGAAAAACGCCTGTACACCGTGCAGCAGTCGGTGATGACCGAGGCTGGCATCGATGCAGGCTTTACCCGCGACCTGTACGTCGCCCTTGGCGAGTCGCTGGACAACGGCGCCTGGGCCGTGCGCGTGCACGTCAAGCCGTTCGTGCGCTGGATCTGGCTGGGCGGGTTGCTGACCGGCCTGGGCGGGCTGCTCGCGGCGATGGATGCGCGGTATCGGGTCAAGGTCAAAAGCCGGGTGCGTGACGTACTGGGCATGTCGGGAGCAACTGCATGAAGCGTTGGATCATGGTGCTGCCGCTGGCGCTGTTTCTGCTGGTGGCGGTGTTTCTGTACCGGGGCCTGTACCTGGACCCCACCGAGCTGCCCTCGGCAATGATCGGCAAGCCGTTCCCGGCGTTCTCGCTGCCCACGGTCGAGGGCGACAGGACACTGACCCGCGCCGACCTGCTGGGCAAGCCGGCGCTGGTCAACGTGTGGGCCACCTGGTGCCCGTCGTGCAAGGTCGAGCACCCGGTGCTGAACACGCTGGCCGAGCAGGGCGTGGTGATCTACGGGGTCAACTACAAGGACGAGAACGCTGCGGCGATCAAATGGCTGACCGAGTTCCACAACCCTTACCAGATCGGCATCCGTGACGAACAGGGCACTCTTGGCCTTGACCTGGGCGTATACGGAGCGCCAGAGACGTTCATCATCGATGCCAAGGGCATCATCCGTCACAAGTTCGTCGGCGTGGTCGACCAGACCGTCTGGCGTGAACAGCTGGCGCCGTTGTACCAGGGCCTGCTCGACGAGGCCGCACAATGAAGCGCTGGCTGGCTGCGGCGTTGCTCGGCCTGAGCATCGCCGGCGTGGCGCACGCCGCGATCGACACCTACCAGTTCGCCGATGACGCCGAGCGTGAACGTTACAAGGTGCTGACCAAGGAACTGCGCTGCCCCAAGTGCCAGAACCAGGATATCGCCGACTCCAACGCACCGATTGCCGCCGACCTGCGCCGGGAGATCTTCCGCATGCTCGGCGAGGGCAAGGACAACCAGCAGATCATCGATTTCATGGTCGATCGCTACGGTGACTTCGTGCGCTACAAGCCGGCTCTCACCGCGCGTACCTGGTTGCTCTGGTTCGGCCCCGGCATCCTGTTGCTGGGCGGTTTTGGCATGCTTGTGCTGATCGTGCGCAAACGTCGCGTGCAAGCCGCTGCCGGTGCTGTCGACCTCTCTCCCGAGGAGCGTGAGCGCCTCGCCACATTGCTGGACAAAGAACGCCCCCATGACTGAATTCTGGCTTCCCGCAGGCCTGCTGTTACTGGTAGCCCTGAGCTTTTTGCTGGTCCCGGTGTTGCGCGGCCGTCGTGCGCAACAGGAAGAAGACCGTACCGCGTTGAACGTGGCCCTGTACCAGGAGCGCGTGGCCGAACTGCAGGTGCAGGGCGACGCCGGTGTACTCGGCGCCGAGCAGTTGCAGCGTGGGCGAGACGAGGCGGCCCGCGAGCTGCTGGCCGATACCGACAATACCGAGCCTGGCCGCAGCGCGCGCCTGGGCAAGACCTTGCCCCTGCTGGCCGCCGTGCTGGTGCCGGTGATGGGGGTGGGGCTGTACCTGCATTTCGGTGCCAGCGACAAGGTCGAGCTGACCCGTGAGTTCGCCCAGGCGCCGCAGTCGGTAGAGCAGATGACCACGCGCCTGGAGCGTGCCGTCCAGGCCCAGCCGGACTCGGCCGAGGGCCTGTACTTCCTGGGCCGTGCCTACATGGCCCAGGAACGTTCGGCAGACGCCGCCAAGGTGTTCGAACGCGCGGCCGCCCTGGCCGGGCGCCAGCCCGAACTGCTCGGGCAGTGGGCGCAGGCGCTGTACTTCTCCAATGGCAAGCAATGGACCGCGCAGTTGCAGGCGCTGACCGACGAGGCGCTCAAGGGCGACCCCAAGGAAGTCACCAGCCTGGGCCTGCTCGGCATTGCCGCGTTCGAGGACGAACGCTACCCGCAGGCGATCGACTACTGGAACCGTCTGCTTGCCCAACTGCCCGAAGGCGATGCGTCGCGCGACGCCTTGCAGGGCGGTATCGAGCGCGCTACCGAGCGGCTCAAGGCCGGTGCCGGCAAACCGGCAGAGGCTGAGCAGGCAGGCGCCAGGCTGACGGTACGGGTGGAATTGGCACCGGCATTGAAAGACAAGGTCAAGCCGGACGACAGCGTGTTCATCTTTGCCCGCGCCAGTTCCGGGCCGCCCATGCCGCTGGCGGCCCGGCGGGTGACCGTGGCCGACCTGCCGATCGAGGTACAGCTGAGCGACAGCGATGCGATGATGCCGAACATGAAACTGTCGAGTTTTCCTGAAGTCCAACTGGTTGCGCGCATTTCCCGCGCTGGCCAGCCGACCAAGGGCGAGTGGATCGGCCGTGGTAACCCGCTGGCCAGCAGCACGGTGGCGCCGCAGCACCTGACCATCGACAGCCCGGACCCGTAGAGAGCCTCACTATGAACAGCATCGCACGCCTCACCCTGATCGCCCTGGCCGTGGGATTGAGCGCGTGTACGGTGCATCGGCCGAGCGAGCCTACCGTGCCGCCGATCGAGACCCTGCCGCCCACCGGCCCGGTGATCAAGCCGGTGCCGGGGCCCAGGCCGAGCACCCCGGCAATCCCCCCGGCGCCCAAGCCGATGCCGCGTACCTCGGCCAGCTTCGCCCCGCCACCCGGTGGCGCCAGCCACTGGGACCCCAGGCTTGGGGTGTACGTGCTTGAGGGCAAGACCAACACCTTCTACCGCCAGCGCACCTACTACCGTTTCAACAACGGCTGGAGCTGGGCCACCAGCCCTGAGGGGCCATGGCAGGACACCGACAGCTCTGGCGTGCCAGGCGGACTGGGCCGGGCTTTCGCGCAGTAGGCGCAAGTCTGCATAATGCCCCTTTCGCGTAACGCCAAAGGGAGCAGGGCATGACACACCGGGTATTGGTGCTGGTAGAAACGGTCGACGATTACCTGCCGCTGCTGGAACACGCCGGCTTTGAGCTGATTCGGGCGCAGACCCCGTCGTTGCGTGCCGAGGCGATTGCCCGTCATGGCGGCACCATCGATGCCGTACTGACCCGGGGGCCATTGGGCCTGAGCGCCGATGAAATCGCTGCCTTGCCTGCCTTGAAGATCATCTGCGTGATTGGTGCCGGCTACGAGGAAGTCGATCTTGCGGCGGCTGCCGCGCGCGGCATCACTGTGACCAATGGCGCGGGCGCCAATGCGGCGGCAGTGGCCGACCATGCGATGGCCTTGCTGTTTGCCATCGTGCGTGATATTCCCCGTGCCGACGCCACTACTCGCCAGGGGCAATGGAACCGGGTGATCAGCCCGTCCATCAGCGGCAAGCGCCTGGGCATTCTGGGGCTGGGCGCGGCGGGGCTGGCGATTGCCCGGCGGGCTGCACAGGGTTTTGACATGCCGGTGTATTACCACAACCGTCAACCGCGCAACGATGTGCCCTACACCTATTGCGACAGCCCGTTGGCGCTGGCAGCGGCGGTCGATTTTCTGGTGGTGGCGACACCCGGCGGGGCCAGCACG
This sequence comes from Pseudomonas aegrilactucae, assembly GCF_019168305.1. Classification (GTDB taxonomy): domain Bacteria; phylum Pseudomonadota; class Gammaproteobacteria; order Pseudomonadales; family Pseudomonadaceae; genus Aquipseudomonas; species Aquipseudomonas aegrilactucae. Next base: position 37,902 of record NZ_JAHTBI010000086.1, on the reverse strand, counting down.
CGGCACCTGGTCGACGCTGCGGTGCTGGACGCGCTGGGCCCGCAGGGTTTTGTGGTGAACATCGGGCGAGCCAGCGTGGTCTCGACGGCCGACCTTGTGCAGGCGCTGCAGGCGCGGCGCATTGCCGGTGCCGGGCTGGATGTGTTCGACGCCGAGCCTGCGGTACCCGAGGCGCTCAGGGCGCTGCCCAACGTGGTGCTGACCCCGCATGTGGCCGGGCAGTCGCCGGAGGCGGCGCGGGACACCGTGCAGTTGGTGGTGCGCAACCTGCAGGCGTTCTTTGCCGGGGAGCCGGTGCTGACGCCGGTTACTGCGTAGGCAGGCCCGGCCCCTTCGCCGGCGAGGGGCCGCAACTGACGGCTGCTAGACTTGCAGGCTACCTTCTCCAGCCAATGAGCCCGCCACCATGTCCCTGGAAAAACACGGCAGTTGCCTTTGTGGTGCCATCCACCTGACCCTCAGCCTGGAAAACGCCAGCGTCAGCGCCTGCCATTGCAGCATGTGCCGCAAATGGTCCGGTGGCCCGCTGATGGTCGTGCACAGCACCCAATCGCTGCGCCTGAGTGGCGATCAACCCAAGGTCTATGATTCGTCCGACTGGGCCCAGCGCGGCTTTTGCGGCACCTGCGGCACCCACCTGTTCTATCGCCTGAAGGCCGGCGGCTTCGACGCGGTGCCGGTCGGTGTGATCGACGGCGACAGCGACTGGACCCTGGACCTGCAGGTCTACATCGACGAAAAGCCGGCCTACTACTGCTTCGCCAACCAGACCCAGACCCTGACTGCTGCCCAGGTCATCGAACAGTTCAACTGAGTGCCAGCAACCAGTCCTTGAACACCTGCCGGCCGGCGAGCACACCCGCTGCGTTGCGCAACGGGCAGTTGATCGTGTTCGAGACCTTGTCTTCCTTGCTCTATGCGTTTATCTGACGGCAACGCGCCATCGCCTGCAGGATCGGCGTTGTCAGCCCTGTGTGATCGGCACCAGGTCGGGATGAGGGCAGCCGATTTTTGCGCCGCAAACACCCCGCCAGCCTTGCAAAAATCCCACATTCCTGCGAAAACGCAGCGGCCAGACACGTCCGCCCCCGCTAGAGGCCCCCACATGAGCAACGAACTTCAAATCATCGACATCCAGCCGGGCGACGGCAAGGCCGTCGTCAAGGGCGCGCTGATCACCACCCAGTACACCGGCTGGCTCGACGACGGCACGACGTTCGACTCCTCCCACGCGCGCGGCAAGCCCTTCCAGTGCGTGATCGGCACCGGCCGTGTGATCAAGGGCTGGGACCAGGGCCTGATGGGCATGCAGGTCGGCGGCAAGCGCAAGCTGATCGTGCCCGCCCACCTGGGCTACGACGCGCGCAGCATGGGCAAGATCCCGCCCAACTCGAACCTGACCTTCGAGATCGAACTGCTCGAAGTCCTGACTCGCGACGATTGAATCAGAAGGTGAAACGCATGGAAGCCGTTGTACAGGAACAGATTTCAGGCTGCGGCATCGCCGCCTGCGCCGCCTTGGCACAAGTCGACTACGCCACGGCGCGCCAAGTGGCCAACACGTTGGGCATTCACGCCGAAGACCCGCAATTGTGGTCGGACACCACCTATGTCCGGCGCCTGCTCGGCGCACTGGGCCTTCAGGCTGCGGCGCGGCAAGCCCCCTTCACCGACTGGCAGGCACTGCCCGACCGCGCGTTGCTGGCGATCAAATGGCGAATCGAAAAGGGCCGGCCCTTCTGGCATTGGGTGGTGTTCGTGCGTGAAGCCGACGGCTGTTACGTGTTGGACTCGAAAAAAGCCCTCAAGCACAACCGTCGGCTGGATTTTGGTCGCATCAAGCCCAAGTGGTCTATCGAGGTTCAAGCGCCGGCGGGTAAGCCTTAGCCACGCTGTCCTGGCGCGCATCGCTCACCAGCTCGCGCGCCACGTACCACACCAGCAGCGCCGCCACGATATCGAATACCGCCAGCACCACGAACAGCGGGCTGTAGCCGATCTGGGTCACCAGCACGCCGAACACCAGGGTGAACGCCGCTGCGCCCAGGTAGCCGCACATACCGCCCATGCCGGTGGCGGTGGCCACCTGGTCCTTGCCGAAGGAGTCGGAGGTGATCGAGTACAACGCACCCGACAGCGTCTGGTGCGCAAAGCCGCCAATGCACAACAGCAGGATCGCGGTGTAGGTGCTCTCGACCAGGCCGATGCAGGCCGGGCCGATCATGCAACTGGCACCGAACACCAGCACCATCTTGCGCGAGGTGAACAGCGAGACCTTGCAGTAACGGTGGAACCAGGGGCTCAGGTAGCCGCCCAGTACACAGCCGATGTCGGCGGCCAGGAACGGCAGCCAGGCGAACATCGCCACTTCCTTGATGTTCATGCCGCGCTCGGTCATCAGGTACAGCGGTATCCACGCGTTGAAGGTCTGCCAGGCCGGCTCCGAGAGGATCCGCGCCGAGGCGATGGCGTAGAAGTTGCGGCTCTTGAAGATCTTCCGCCAGGCCTTGGGGTCCTTGCCTTGCTGCTTGAAGTGCGCCTCCTGCCCGCCAAGGATGTAGTCGCGCTCGGCGTCGCTCATGCGCTTCTGGTCGCGCGGGTGCTTGTACAGCAACATCCAGATCACGGTCCAGACGATGCCCGACGCGCCCACGATCAGAAACGCCAGTTGCCAGCCACTGTGCAGGATGGCCCACACCACCAGCGGCGGTGCCAGCAGGGCGCCGAGTGACGAGCCGATATTGAACCAGCCGATGGCTACCGAGCGCTCCTTGGCCGGAAACCATTCGGTGGTGGCCTTGACCCCGGCCGGCAGGCCGGCCGCTTCGGTCATGCCCAGCAGCCCGCGCATGAACGCCAGGCTTTGCCAACCGGTGGCCAGTGCCGCCGCCGCGCAGGCCGCCGACCAGGCCAGGGCGAACACCGCAAAGCCCAGCTTGGTGCCGATGAAGTCGATGATCCACCCGGCCACCGGTTGCATCAACGCGTAGCACACCTGCCAGGCGGCCACGATCATTGCGTATTGCTCGGTGGTGATCGACAGGTCGGTCATCAGCGTCGGCGCTGCCACCGACAGGGTATTGCGGGCCAGATAGTTGATCACCAATCCCGCAGTGACCAGGCTGACCATCCACCAGCGTATGCCGCGTATTTTCATTCCATTGACCTTCTTTTTGTTATGGGCGTGCGTGTGTGCCGTGGCGGCAGGAAGGCTGCTGACACGAATTGTTACGAAGCCAGTCTGTCACGTTGTCAGTCGTCGTACAACAGCGTGCGACGTCCGAGACCGGAGTGTCCTGGGCCTGGGCCAGCGACTTATTCCTGCAATACCCAGGCGCTAGAGTGCTTGCGGGGCTCAGGAAGAACCCGCCAGGGATGAACCAAATGAACGTCTGGCACTCTGACGTTCGCCCGTTTCCACGGATGGAACGACAGACAGGGATCACCCCACGGCTTCGGCCGTGGGGTGGCACAGGCGGGTCAGCCTCAACCCTTTTTGCCGTGAAGAGCCCGTGCCATGAAGTTGCCTTCTGTTTTTCGGCGTTATCGCCCTGTGCTGTTTTCCATCCCGCTGATCGCCGGCGCTGCCCTGCTGACCTTCGAGGCGCTGGAAAGCCGTGCACAGCCGGTAGACGGCATCCAGACCCTGGTGTTTCTGCGTCACGCCGAGAAGCCTGGGGAGGGTCTGGGCCAACTCAACTGCCAGGGCCTGAACCGCGCCATCGACCTGGCCACCTTGCTGCCACAGAAATTCGGTGCCGCCGACTATGTGTTTGCCGCCAACCCCAGCCGCGAGGTCGAGGAGGGCAGCAATGACGACGCCTACAGCTACATTCGACCGCTGATGACCATCAGCCCCAGCGCGATCAAGCTCGGCCTGCCGGTGAACATCGACTTCGGGGCCAACGACACCGGTGACCTTGCCGAGGAGCTGCTACAGGACAAGTACCGCAACGCCACGGTCTACACCGCGTGGTCGCACGGTTACCTGCCCGAGCTGATCAACGCCGTGGCGGGCAAGGCGCTGGGCGAGAAACGCACCATCACCGATGACTGGAGCGGTGACGATTTCGACTCGATGTATGTGCTGACCCTGACCTGGCACGACGGCAAGGCCAGCCTGCTCAGCCGCAACTACAAGCAGGGCCTGAACAACGGCGATCACGCCTGCCCGAGCTGATCGCTCAGTTGAGCACTTCGAAGCGGCCGCTGGCTTCGTGCCATTCGAATGTCCTGCCCAGGCAGTACGGGCTGGCGGGCACCAGCACCTGTGTTGCACCGCCCTGCAGGCGGACCTGAAGCGTATCGATGCCCTTGCTGCGGCAGCCGGGTACGTTGACCTGCAGCGTCTGCAACAGTTTGCCGGTGGCCTTGTTCAACACCTGGATCGTCTCGATGGGCGCGTAGGCCTTGTCCATCGGCAGCTGGAAATAGAAACGCTCGGTGGACGCCGCCTGTGGCAGCGCTGCGCCGGGCCAGGGCGTCTGCAGGCCGAGGTCGGCCACCAGTTTGAGGGTGAACGCCAATTGCTTGCCGCTGGCGTACTCGGTCCAGGTGCCTTGCAGCGGTTGTGCATGGCTGCCGAATTCGGCTTTCTGAAAGTGCAGGCGCGCGGTGGGCAGGCCCCCGCTGTCGAGTTCGTCGATGGCGAAATCATAGTAATTGGTGTGGCGGGCGGGCTTGAGCCGGATCGGCGTGTGGTAGCGCTCGTAGTAGTAGATGCCGGTCACATAATCGTTGGTGCGCTCGATCACCAGGGTGATCGGCTGCCCACCCAGCTTGCCCTCATACACGGATTGGTAGGCCAGCGCATTGGCGCTGAGGCTCAGCAGCAGGCAGGCGAACAAGGTACGAAAGGGCATCAGAAGGGCTCCGCGCTGTGGCGTTGCCACACCAGTTGCTGGGGGTCGGCGAAATGGTAGTACTGCCAGTCGCTGGTCTGGGTGTCGTAGTTGCTGCCCTGGCGCTGGGCCACCCAACCGGGGGTGGGGAATTTCAGCGCGCCCTTGTCCCCCAGCGCTTCCAGGTCGGCGTGGCGCTCGTAGGTGTTGCTGGTGGGCTGGTACAGGTAGAACTGGTCCGGCTCCTTGTTGGCGCCGCCGCTGGCGCGTTGGCCGATGGGCGAAGCCCTGAAGTCGATGACGCCGTCACCGTTGTAGTCGGCGAAGGTCAGGGTGGTGGTGCCGTTGAACGCCAGCGCCAGGTCGCTCAGCACCTGCAGGGGCTTGCCGGTGCCCAGGTCGATGATGGTGATGCGGTCGACCTTGCCGACGTATTCGCCCTCGGCCTTGCTGGCGTGCACATAGAAACTCATGTCGCGGTTCTGCGGCTGTTGCAGCAATTGGCCTTGCCAGCTGGCGCGTTGCTGGTCACTGAAGCGGGACGTGCGCGTGAGGCTGAAGGGCACGCGTTCGCGGCTGCGCAGGTCGATCCATTCACCGCTGAAGTCGCGGTCATGGGTGAACACGAAGGGCCGCGCGCGCAGCGCCGCCCCCGGCATGCGCGGGTTGTCCATGATGTTGATCAGCAGCGGCACGTCCTTGCTGTAGGGCGTTATCTCCAGCGGCAGGCTGGTGTGGCTTTCGGTATCCAGCAGGTAGCCCTGCACGAATTCGTATTGCGAGGTGTATTGCAGGGCGACTTCCACCTTGCGCTCGCCGAGTGTGCCTTGATAGATGTTGATGGGGTCGGTGGCGTGGGCCGTGAGGGTGACCAGCGCCAGGCCCAGCGTGCAGAGGGACCGTGGGAAAGCGAACATGGTGCAGATGCGTCCTTGCGGGAGAGGGTGGCAAGGCTAGCATAGAGTGCTGGTTTTTCTGATGCTTGCTGCCTCATGGCGATCGGCTGGCGAACCCTCACGCCATCGGTGGCAGCCGCCGCTTCACCGGGCTCTTCTTGATGATCGCTGTATTGGTTTCAGCATGGCCGTTGAGTTTGTCGAGCAGCGTGTCGAGCTGTTCCATCGAGCGCACGTGCAGGCGTGCAATGAAGCAGTCGTCGCCGGTGACCTTGTCGCACTCGGTGAACTCGGGGATGGCCACGATCTGGCGCTCCACTTCCTGCAACTGCCCCGGCAACGGGCGAATGCGCACGATGGCCTGCAACTGGTAGCCAAAGCAGCGTGGGTCGATTTCCACGGTGTAGGCCTTGAGCACCCCGCGCTCCTCCAGGCGGCGCAAACGCTCGCTCACGCTGGGCGCCGACAACCCGCTCAGGTGCGCCAGCGCCTTGAGCGAACGCCGCGAGTCGTCCATCAATGCCTTGATCAACAGTTGGTCGATATCGTCAGTCATGCATGCCTCGCCAGGCGGATCGGCTGATCGGCCTTGATAAAAAAGGTAAGCCTGAATTCTAGCCTTGTTTTTCCTCTGGAGCGTACGGGCCCGACGCTCGCATACTTTGTCCATCGTCTGGGAGGTGTGAGATGGACAGTTCAATCCGTCGTGGGTCGCTGGAGATGGTCGCCGCAATGCTGATTTCGGGCACCATCGGCTGGTTCGTGCTGGTGTCCGGGCAGCCGGTGCTGGACGTGGTGTTCTGGCGCTGCGTGTTCGGTGCCGGCACGCTGCTGCTGGTGTGCGCGCTGCTGGGCGTTTTCAAGCCGGGCATCCTCAGCCGCGCCACCTTCGCGCTGGCGGTGCTCAGCGGGGTGGCCATCGTCGGCAACTGGGTGTTGCTGTTCGCGTCCTACTCGCGCGCCTCGATTGCCATCGGCACGGCGGTGTACAACGTGCAGCCTTTCATGCTGGTGGGGCTGGCGGCGTTGTTCCTGGGTGAAAAACTCAGTGTGCCCAAGCTGTTCTGGCTGGGCGTGTCGTTTGCCGGGATGCTGGCCATCGTCAGTGCCCATGGCAGCGGTCAGGGCAGCGGCGGCGAGTACCTGCTGGGCATCGCGCTGGCACTGGGCGCGGCGTTTCTGTACGCAGTGGCGGCGCTGATCATCAAGCGCCTGAGCGGCACGCCGCCGCACCTGATCGCACTGATCCAGGTGAGCGCCGGCATCCTGTTGCTGGCGCCGTTTGCCAACACTGGCGGGCTGCCTGGCACGGCCAGCGAGCTGGCCAGCCTGGTAACGCTGGGCGTGGTGCATACCGGGCTGATGTACGTGCTGCTGTATGGCGCGATCCAGAAACTGCCGACCGCGCTGACCGGCGCACTGTCGTTCATCTACCCGATCGCGGCGATCTTCGTCGACTGGTTCGCCTTCGGCCATCGACTGAGTGCGCTGCAGTGGGTGGGCGTCGCAGCGATCCTGCTGGCGGCAGCCGGCATGCAGCAGGGCTGGTGGTTCAAACCGAACAAGCGGGCGGTAGCCGAGCAAGGGTAGAATAGGCGCCTTTGCCCTCAGCGATATTGCCATGATGCCTGCGATTGCCACCCTCCACGCGCACCTGCTCGGTGCCCTGAACCCTGCGCCCGCCGAGACCCGCCGGTTGTTCCACGGGCGCGGGCGCTGCTGGCCGGGGCTCGAGCAGATCACCGTGGACTGGTTGCAGGGCGTGCTGCTGGTGTCGCTGTTTCGCGAGCCGCCCGAAGGGCAACTGGCGGAGCTTGAACAGATGTTGCGCACCCTGGCCGCGAGCCCGGGCTGGCCGGGGCAGGCGATACTGCTCCAGCACCGCTACCTGCCGGAAAGCCCTGGCCAGTGGTTGCTGGGCGAGCCACAGCAACAGCGCGTGATCGACGAAGACGGCCTGCGCTATCAGCTGGACCTGGGCCTGAAGCAGAACACCGGCCTGTTCCTGGACATGCGCTATGGCCGGCGCTGGGTGCGCGAGCAGGCGGCGGGCAAGCGGGTGCTCAACCTGTTTGCCTACACCTGCGGTTTTTCGGTGGCGGCGATTGCCGGCGGGGCCGAGCAGGTGGTCAACCTCGACATGGCGCGCTCGGCCCTGAGCCGTGGGCGCGACAATCATCGGCTCAATGGGCATGAACTGGGGCGCGTGGGGTTTCTCGGGCACGAGCTGTTCAAGTCGTGGGGCAAGGTACGCAAGGGCGGGCCGTATGACCTGATCATCATCGACCCGCCGACCTTCCAGAAGGGCAGCTTCGTGCTGACCCAGGATTACAGCAGGATCCTGCGGCGCCTGCCGGAGTTGCTCAGTGACGGCGGCACGGTGCTGGCGTGTGTGAACGACCCGGCGATCGGGCCGGATTTTCTGATCGAGGGGATGGCGGCTCAAGCGCCGCGGCTGGTGTTCGTGGAGCGCCTGGCCAACCCGCCGGAGTTTCCTGACAGTGATCCGGTGGGGGGGCTCAAGGCGCTGGTGTTCCGGCACGGGTAGCCGCGTGCAGCCTTCGCCGGCAACGCCGGCGAAGGGGCGCGTATCAACGCCCCAATTGCATCGGCCAACCCACGATCTTCTTGGTTCTGGGCGTGGCGTAGGTCCTCACTTTGGACGTTGAAAGCCCCAGCTGCACCAGCGACTCGGCTACCTTCACGGCCGCTGTCACGCCATCCACTACCGGCACCCCGGTGCGCTGGCGGATCTGATCGTCCAGCCCGGCCATGCCGCCACAGCCCAGGCAGATGACTTCGGCCTTGTCTTCGCGCACCGCCTGTTCAGCCTGCTGCACGATGGCCTCTACCGCCCGCAGGGGCTGCGACTCCAGCTCCAGCACGCCCAACCCGCTGGCGCGTACCGACGCGCAGCGCGCGAACAGCCCCGACAGCTTCAGCCGGTCTTCGATCAACGGCACCGTGCGGTCCAGGGAGGTCACTACCGAATACGCATGGCCCAGGAACATCGCCGCGCTGGCGCCAGCATCGGTGATGTCCACCACCGGTACATCGAGCAGCTCCTGCAAGCCTTCGCGGCCGTGCTCGCCGTAACCGGCCTGGATCACCGCATCATACGGCTGGTCATAGGCCAGTACGCGGTCCATCACCGCAATGGCGGCCAGGTAGCTTTCGAAGTTGCCCTCTACCGAATCGGTGCCGAAATAGGGCGTGAGGCCGACGATCTCGGTGCCCGGTGCGGCCACGGCCTGAGCCTGACGGGCAATGGCCTGGGTGATGGCTTCGGTGGTGTTGACGTTGACGATCAGAATACGCATGGGAACTCCTGGTTCGGGCATCAGTGGCTGGCGTTGTCAACGGCGATGGATTCACCACTGATGTCGGGGTAGTGCGCAGCGCGCTTGGCAATGATCAGGTACAGCAGGCCGGCGATGCCGGCACCGATCAGCCAGGAGAAGGGCGCGATGCTGTGGAAATTGGGCACCAGCGCCAGCACGATGGCCAGCAGCGCCGCCGGTACGAACGCCAGCACCGCCCGCAGGTTGATGCCGCGGCTGTAGTAGTAGGTGCCGTTGGGGTCTTCGCTGTACAGCTCGGGTACATTGATGCAGCCTTTGCGCAGCAGCCAGTAGTCGACCATGATCACGCCGTACAGCGGCCCGAGCAGGGCGCCCAGCCCGGACAGGAAATACACGATCACCAGGGGGCTGTTGTAGAGGTTCCAGGGCAGGATCAACACGGCCACGGTGGCGCTGATCAGGCCGGCGCGGCGGAACGTCAGGTAGCGCGGTGCCAGGTTGCTCAACACGAACGCCGGGGCGACGAAGTTGGCCATGATGTTGACCGCAACGGTCACGATCAGGAACGCCAGGCAGCCCAGGACCAGGAAGAAGGTGTTGGGGATCGAGGCGATGATCTGGGTCGGGCTTTCGATAATCTGACCATTGATCTGGAACTGTGCACCGCACAGCAGCACGGTGATGCTGGCAAACGCCAGGATGTTGACCGGCAGGCCCCAGAAGTTGCCCACGCGAATGGTCTTGCGGCACGGTGACGAGCGGGCGAAGTCGCAGAAGTTGAGCACCAGGGTGCCGTAGATCGCCAGCCACAGTGCTCCGCCGGCAAAAATGTTGCGCCACATCTCGCCGCCGCTGAGCGGGTTGCTCACCGACCAGGCGATGCTGAAGTCGGCCTGGGTCACCATCCAGCCGGCCAGGGCGGCGACGGTGAGCAGGATCACCGGGCCGGCAAAGCCTTCATAGCGGCGCACCATTTCCATGCCGTAGGCCAGGATCACCAGTTGCACCAGCCAGATCGCCACGAAACACAGCCAGCCCAGGCTCGACAGGCCCAGGATGGCGTTGTGGTCATAGGCGGCCAGGCTCGGTGCGATGGCGCTCAGCAGCACGCGCAGCACCACCGAAGCCAGGTAGGTCTGAATGCCGAACCAGGCGATCGCAATCACCGCGCGAATCAACGCCGGCAGTTGCGCGCCATGAATGCCGAAGCTGATGCGGCTCATGACCGGGAACGGCACGCCGGTCTTCTGGCCCATGTAACCGGACAGGTTCATGAACACATACACCAGTGCCGCGCCGATCCCCAGTGACAGCAGGATTTGCCAGCCTCCCAGGCCCAATGCGTACAAGCCCATCGCGAAAGAATAGTTGGCGATGTTGTGCACATCGTTGGTCCACAGCGCAAAGATGCTGTAGCACCCCCAGCGACGACCTTCGGCCTTGGTCGGGGCCAGGTCGTGGTTGTGCAGGCGAGGGCTGAGCACCACGGGGGTGGCGTCGGGGAGGCTGGCGTCGGCTACTGACGAATGCAGTCCGATCTTGTGGGTAAGGCTCATGCTCATTGCGGCAAGCTCCTGAGGTGTACACGCCGAATGCGTGTGCGTCTTTAGTGTGTGTACGTTTTTGTAAAATTGTATACAAAGCGTAAGCACACTTAGGCCAGTTTTATGCCAGCAGCAGTTGAAGCGTAATGCATTGATTGAACTGTAATTTTTATTTTTATTATTAAATTTATGAAATTAAAAGATAATTAGTTGACCCATTAAACAGGATTTAATTTGTTTTATGGTTATAAGCTGATCAAGCGGTCAATTAAGTGCTGGGTATCTGGTGTAACCTTGTGGGGCGCTGAATAATAAAGTGCACACAAAAATGGCACTTTAGGTGACATTATTGTGTACATGTCCTCGTGTGCCAGCGTTGCGCTCAGGGCGCTGGTGGTTTCGCCACCGGGTTTACACCGCGCCGTCGCGTACCGCTGCCGGTTGTGGAGCGTACTGGGCGAAGCTCACGTCGTCGGTCTGGTCCACGCGCTTCTTGAGGCGCTCGTTGAAGGCCCGGTTCACCGCGTACTGGCCGCCGGAACTGGTGCGGAACTGCGCGGTGAGGGTGATGCCATTGAGGTTCATGCTGTCGACCCCGAACACCTGCAACGGCCCTTGCAGGCTGTGGCGCAGGATCGGGTCTTCGCTGATCGACTGGCCCACTTCGCGGATCAGGTGCAGGGCGCTGTCGACGTCGGTCTCGTAGCTGAACTGCACCGAGAAGAACGCATAGGCGAACTGGCGCGACTGGTTGGTGACGGCCTTGATCTGGCCGAACGGCACCGAATGCACGAAACCCTTGCCGTCGCGCAGGCGCAGGGTACGGATGGTCAGGCTCTCGACGGTGCCGGCATGGCCGGAATCGAGCACGACCCAGTCGCCGATGGCGATGGTGTCCTCGATCAGGATGAACAGGCCGGTGATCACGTCCTGCACCAGTTGCTGCGAGCCGAAGCCGATGGCCAGGCCGACCACCCCGGCACCGGCCAGCAACGGCGCGACGTTGATGCCCAGGTTGGCCATGGTGGTGATGGTGCAGATCACCACCAGCACGATCTTCACGGCGTTGCGCAGCATCGGCAGGATGGTGCGCACCCGTGTGCTGGGCTGGCGCGACTGGCGCCGCCCCACGGTCGGCTTGAGGGCTTCCTGGATCGCGGTGTCGATCACCACCCACAGCAGCCAGGTCACCAGCAGGATCAAACCGATGCTGCTGAGCGAGTCACTGATCGCGCGGCCCAGACGGTTTTGCAGGGCGAATTCGAGTACCGAGATGCCCCAGATGCGCCCCAGCAGCTCGATGAAGGTGATCGCCATGGCAATGCGTAGCAGCGCATGGGCCAGGTTGCGCACCAGCTCCTTGTAGGGGCGCAGGCGTTGGCCGGGGTCGATGTCGTGGGTCTTGAACAGGTGTTGCAGCACCGTGCTCAGGAATACCGTGCCGATCAGCAGGATGGTGGTCAGCAGGGCTTTCTGCAGGGCTTTCTGGCTCTCCTCGCCGGCGCCGATCAGGTTGATCGCCGACACCAGGATCATCATCAAAATGGGCAGGTACCACAGCCACGAGAAGATCCGCAGGGTTTCCTGCAAGGCACGGTGGTGCAGGCGGTCGGGCAGGGCGCGGTTGCGGATCAGGTGGGCCACCGGGCGGCGCAGGCGGACCACCAGCACGGCGAAGGACAAGGTGGCCAGCAGGCCGGTGATCACGGCCACGCTGCTGGTGAGGTTGCCGCCGATCTGGCGGGTGATCTGCGGGCTGGTGAGGGCATCGGCCCAGGCCGCCAGAAAGCCGATCATGAACAGCGGGCGCGGGGCGATCTGGCGAATGATGCGCACCGCGGTGCGCTTGTGGCCGGTGTCGAACACGGTGATCAGGCACAGGATGATCGAGGTGGAGAACAGGCCGCTGCTGGTGGCGTAGGCCAGGCTCAGGCCCAGCGCGCGGCCTATCGAGGGGTCGAGCAGGCGTGTACTGGCGTAGAGCGTGGCGGGCAGGCTGACCAGCGCCGGCAAGGTGTAGGGCAGCAGGTAGCCGAGCAGCTTCTGCAGCCGGGGACGTTCGCGCAGCGGGCGGCTGCGATTGAAACGGTGGGCCACCACGCGGCCCAGGCTGGTGAGTACGGCGAACACCACCAGCCATGTCAGGCTCAGGAGGGCGAAGTCCACGAGCAGGCCGAACGAGTCATCGGCGTGGCGGTCGACCAGTTGGTTGGCCTCTTTGCTGGCGCGGTTGGCGCGCAGGCGCCAGGAATCGACCAGGTGGCCGTCGACGTCGATTTCCTGGGAGACACTGTCGAGGCCGTTGGCCAGGGCACCGAGCAGGCCGCCCTGGACCACAGGTTCGGGTTCTTTCTCGGCGGTGTCGGTGCTGGGGATCAGGCTGGCGGCGAGCAGGTGCGTGCTGAGCAGGCAACCGAGCAGCAGGGTGAGCAATCGAGTCACTGGGCACTCCTTGAGCCGTGAATGACAGGAAGGGTAGTCCAAGGAACTGATCGGCAATTGGCGTGCAAGTTCGAAACGGTGTCGCATTCTTCGCTGGCAAGCCAGCTCCCACAGGGTTTTGTGTGCACCGCCAGACCTTGAATGCCGGGCACAAAAAATCCGGGGCCCATCACAGGCCCCGGATTCTTTACCCAACCTTATTGCCCGGTATAGATCTGGTCGAAGATCCCGCCGTCATTGAAGTGGGTCTTCTGCACAGTGCGCCAGTCACCGAAGGTCTTCTCCACCGACAGGAAATCCACTTTCGGGAAGCGGTCGGTGTACTTGGCCAGCACGGTCGCATCGCGCGGGCGCAGGTAGTTGTTGGCGGCAATCTCCTGAGCCTCAGGCGACCACAGGTACTTCAGATACTCCTCGGCGGCAGCCTTGGTGCCTTTCTTGTCCACCACCTTGTCGACCACGCTCACCGGTGGCTCGGCCTCGGCCGACACGCTCGGGTAGATCACTTCGAACTGATCACGGCCAAACTCGCGGGCAATCATCTCGGCTTCGTTCTCGAAGGTCACCAGCACGTCGCCGATCTGGTTGGTCATGAACGTGGTGGTCGCCGCACGGCCACCGGTATCGAGCACCGGCGCCTGCTTGAACAGCTTGCCGACGAAGTCCTTGGCCTTGTTCTCGTCGCCACCGTTCTTGAGCACATAGCCCCACGCCGACAGGTAGGTGTAGCGCCCGTTACCCGAGGTCTTGGGGTTGGGCACGATCACCTGTACGCCGTCCTTGAGCAGGTCGGGCCAGTCTTTCAATGCCTTGGGGTTGCCCTTGCGCACGATGAACACGGTGGCGGAGGTGAACGGCGCGCTGTTGTTGGGCAGGCGCGTGACCCAGTTGTCCGGCACCAGCTTGCCGTTGTCGGCCAGCGCATTGATGTCGGTGGCCATGTTCATGGTGATGACGTCGGCCGGCAGGCCGTCGATCACCGAGCGCGCCTGCTTGCTTGAGCCGCCGAAGGACATCTGCACGGTGATCTTGTCTTTGTGCTCGGCTTCCCAGTGCTTCTGGAACGCGGCGTTGTAGTCCTTGTAGAAGTCGCGCATCACGTCGTACGAGACGTTGAGCAGGGTGGTCGGGGCGGCCTGGGCGAGGTTGCCCAGGGCCAGGCCCGCCGCCAGAAGCGAGGCACCAAAGAGTTTTTTCACTGCGCGTTCCTTGTTCGAGTGGGGGTGAAAGGCATTATGCCAGCGACTATAGCGGCTCGGCCTTAGGCGCTTAAAGATTAAAAAGTGCTGTGGTTATTCCATCTTCTTGAACAGCGCATTGCCGCAGCGTGAACAGAAGGCGGCGCCGTGTTCGTGGTGGTGCTTGCGGCACACCGGGCAGTCGTGCTGCAACTGTTCGCCACGCATGGCATTGGCCAGTTCGGCCGTGAAGATGCCGGTGGGCACGGCAATGATCGAGTAACCGGTGATCATCACCATCGAGGAGATCACCTGGCCCAGCGGGGTCTTGGGCACGATGTCGCCAAAGCCCACGGTGGTCAGGGTGACGATGGCCCAGTAGATGCCCTTGGGGATGCTGGTGAAGCCATGCTGCGGGCCTTCGACCACGTACATCAGGGTGCCGAACACGGTCACCAGGGTCGACACGCTGACCAGGAACACGATGATCTTCTGCTTGCTGCCGCGCAGCGCCGCCAGCAGGTAGTGGGCCTGCTTGAGGTAGGGGCTGAGCTTGAGTACGCGAAAGATGCGCAGCATGCGGATCACGCGGATGATCAGCAGGTACTGCGCGTCGCTGTAATAGAGGGCGATGATGCCGGGCACGATCGCCAGCAGGTCGACCAGCCCGTAGAAGCTGAAGGCGTAGCGCAGTGGTCTGGGCGAGCAGTACAGGCGGGTGATGTACTCGGCCAGGAAGATGGCGGTAAAGCCCCATTCGATCCAGGCCAGCAGGCCGGCGTAGCCCTGGTGGACGTCGTCGATGCTGTCCAGGATCACGGTGATCAGGCTGGCCAGGATGATCAGCAACAGGATGCTGTCAAAGCGCCGGCCGGCCACGGTGTCGGTTTGAAAGACGATGACGTAGAGCCGCTCGCGCCAGCTCGAAGGGGTGTTCATGGGCGCTTTCCATTACAAGATGGAGCAGAGCCTAGGGGCTGGCCCGCAGCTGCGCAAGCGGCCGACGCCGGGCCTGGCTGCCCAGTTGCAGCAGCCAGCAAGCGAGGATGAACGGCGCGGTCAGCCCCGGCACCGGCAACAGGCTCAGCAGTGGTTGCAGCACGATCGCCAGCACGATCGCCAGCAGTGGCGGCCAGGGCTGTGCGCGGGTCTGGCTGAAGGCCAGTGCCGCCAGCGCAGCGTTGAAGCCGTACAGCCCGTAGTAACCGGCATTCGCTTCACCGCCGATCAGCGCCACGCTGCCGCCCAGGGCGGCGCCGAGCAAGGCCCAGGCCGCGGCGTAACGGTTGGCGACGAGCAGGCCGAGGGCGATGAGCAGGCCGGCCAGCGGGTGGTCGAGCAGGAAGATCTGGCCCAGGCCACGGCCCAGGGCGTACAGCGGGTTGGCTTCGACCGGGGTGTAGACCGCGCTGGTGGGCTCGCCCAAGGCCAGGACCGCCCAGCCGATCAGCACGAACGGTGCGGTGTAGGCTGGCAGCAGGCCGGGGCGCGCACGTTTGAGCCACTGGTGCACGAGCATGCTGCTCAGGCCCGCGGCGGCGATGATCAGCGGGGGCAGCAGGGCCGACCAGGGCAGCGCGTGGCTGAGCAGCAGGCCCAGCAGTACGCCGTTGTAGCTGTACAGGCCGGCCTGGCGGTCGGCGCGGTCGTAGCCGCGGCGTTGCGCGGTGAGCAGCCCGGCGAGGGCGCCCAGCAGCGCGCCGCCGATCAGTTCGGGGGCGGTGAGCATGATGGCCAGCAGGCAGAACAGGCCGCACAGCGGGTTGCGCTGCAGCAGCACCTGACTGAAACCGTTGAGCAAGGCGGTGGCCCAGTCGGGGCATGGGTTGACGAAATTTTTGGTGTACATGGCAGTAGGTCAGGGGTGGGTGGAGTGGGGCGCCTCTTTGGGCGGTGTTTTCCCACGGTGTGGTGTGTGTCAGTGCCGGCCTCTTCGCTGGCAAGCCAGCTCCCACAGGTACAGCACTGTTCTCAAGGTCAGTGCGGTTCCTGTGGGAGCTGGCTTGCCAGCGAAAGGCCTTACCTCATTTCTGGATCAGAGCAAGGTTTCGATCCGCAGCGTATTGGTCGACCCCGGCTTGCCAAAAGGCACACCGGCCGTGATCAGCAGGATATCGCCGCGGCTGGCCATGCCCTGCGCCTGGGCAATCTCCAGTGCAGTGGAGACCACTTCATCCACCTGGCGCAGGCGATCATTGACCACCGAGTGCACGCCCCAGGCCACCGTCAGGCGCCGTGCGGTATTCAGGTTTGGGGTCAGGTTGAGGATCGGTGCGCGCGGCCGCTCACGCGCCGCACGCAAGGTCGAATTGCCCGACTCGCTGTAGTTCACCAGCACCGCCACCGGCAGGATGCCGCTGATGCGCCGGATCGCGCAGCTGATCGCATCCGACACCGTGGCCTCGGCTTGCGGGCGGCCCACGTCGAGCTGTGCCTGGTAATCCGGGCCGGCTTCGACCTGGCGGATGATCTTGCTCATCATCTGTACCGCTTCGAGCGGGTAATCGCCCGAGGCCGTCTCGGCCGAGAGCATCACCGCATCGGCACCTTCGGCCACGGCGTTGGCCACGTCGGTGACCTCGGCGCGGGTCGGCGCCGGGGAGAAGCGCATCGATTCGAGCATCTGCGTGGCCACCACCACCGGGCGGCCCAGCTGGCGGCAGGTGGTGATGATGCTTTGCTGGATCTGCGGCACGCTTTCGGCCGGCACTTCCACCCCCAGGTCGCCCCGCGCGACCATGATCGCGTCGCTCAGCTCGGCGATCTCGCGCAGTTGCGTGACCGCCGACGGCTTCTCGATCTTGGCCATCAGGTAGGCGCGGTCGCCGATCAGCTGGCGCGCCTCGAGGATGTCTTCGGGGCGCTGCACGAACGACAACGCCACCCAATCCACGCCCAGCGCCAGGCCGAAGGTCAGGTCGCGGCGGTCTTTTTCGGTCAGCGGGCTGAGGTCGAGCACCGCCTGCGGCACGTTGACGCCCTTGCGGTCGGACAGCTCGCCGCCGTTGAGCACTTCGGTGTCGATGGCATCGGCGTGCGTGGCGATCACGCGCAGGCGCAGCTTGCCGTCGTCCAGCAGCAGGTGCATGCCCGGCTCAAGCGCGGCAATGATTTCCGGGTGCGGCAGGTTGACCCGCTGCGTATCACCCGGCGTGGCATCCAGGTCCAGGCGCAGGGCCTGGCCGCGTTGCAGTTGCACCTTGCCCTCGGCGAAGCGGCCGACGCGCAGCTTGGGGCCTTGCAGGTCCATGAGGATGCCCAGCGGGCAGTTCAGCTGACGCTCCACTTCGCGGATCCATTCGAAGCGCATGGCGTGGTCGGCGTGCTCGCCGTGGCTGAAGTTCAGGCGAAAGATGTTCACCCCGGCTTCGACCAGTTGGCGAATGTCGTCGATGCCTTGGGTCGCTGGGCCGAGTGTGGCGAGGATTTTGACTTTTTTGTCAGGCGTCATGTTGGGCAGTCTCGAGGATCAGGATGGCGCGAAAATCGTTGACGTTGGTGCGCGTCGGTTCGGTAACGATCAGCGCGTCGAGCGCGGCGAAGTAGCCGTAGCCATTGTTGTTGTCCAGCTCGTCGGCTGCCGACAGGCCCAGGGCCTGGGCACGCGCGTAGCTGTCGGGGGCCATGAAGGCGCCGGCATTGTCTTCGGAGCCGTCGATGCCATCGGTGTCACCGGCCAGTGCATACACGCCGGGCAGGCCTTTCAGGCTTTCGGTGAGGCTGAGCAGGAACTCGGCGTTGCGCCCGCCACGGCCGTTGCCGCGCACGGTCACGGTGGTTTCACCGCCGGACAGGATCACGCAGGGCGCCGCCAGTGGCTGGCCGTGCAGCACGATCTGGCGGGCGATACCGGCATGCACCTTGGCCACTTCGCGCGACTCGCCCTCCAGGTCGCCCAGGATCAGCGGGCTGAAACCGGCCTGGCGGGCTTTTACGGCAGCCGCTTCCAGCGACTGCTGCGGGCGCGCGATCAACTGGAAGTGGCTGCGTGCCAGGGCCGGGTCGTCGGCCTTGACCGTCTCGGAGGCCGGGTTGTTGAGCCAGGCGGTGACGGCGGCAGGCGCCTCGATGTTGTAGCGCTTGAGAATCGCCAGCGCCTCGGCCGAGGTGCTCGGGTCGGCCACGGTAGGGCCCGAGGCGATCACCGTGGCGAGGTCGCCGGGTACATCGGAAATCGCGTAGGTGTACACGGTGGCCGGCCAGCAGGCCTTGGCCAGGCGTCCGCCCTTGATCGCCGAGAGGTGCTTGCGCACGCAGTTCATCTCGCCGATGGTGGCGCCGGACTTGAGCAGGGCCTTGTTGATCTGTTGCTTGTCAGCCAGGGTCAGGCCCTCGGCCGGCAGTGCCAGCAGGGCAGAGCCACCGCCGGACAAGAGGAAGATCACGCGGTCCTCAGCGGTCAGGTTGCTGACCATCGCCAGCACGCGCTTGGCGACCGCCAGGCCTGCGGCATCCGGCACCGGGTGGGCGGCTTCGACCACTTCGATCTTGTTGCAGCGGGCGCCGTGGCCATAGCGGGTCACCACCAGGCCCGAGACCTCACCCTGCCAGCTGCGCTCGACCACTTCGGCCATGGCTGCAGCGGCCTTGCCGGCGCCGATGACGATGACGCGGCCACTGCGATCGCTGGGCAGGTGGGCTTGAAGTACCTGGTGTGGGTGCGCGGCATCGATGGCCGTGGCGAACAGCTCGCGCAGAAAGTGTTGCGGATCGACCGACATGGCAGGCTCCAATCTTATTGTTCTTCAGAATCAAGAACGCCCCTGGGCCTGCCTCCGTGCAGACAGACCCAAGGGCGTGTGTTGCTCGGGTCTTACTGGTCGTCGCGGATCGAGAAGTTGGCCATGTGCTCAAGGCCTTTGATCAGCGCAGAGTGGTCCCAGTTGGCGCCACCGATGGCCGCGCAGGTGCTGAACACTTGCTGGGCGTTGGCGGTGTTGGGCAGGTTGATGTTCAGCTCTTTCGCACCTTGCAGGGCCAGGTTCAGGTCCTTCTGGTGCAGGCTGATGCGAAAACCCGGGTCGAAGGTGCCCTTGATCATGCGCTCGCCGTGTACTTCGAGGATCTTGGAGGAGGCGAAGCCGCCCATCAGCGCTTCACGTACCTTGGCCGGGTCTGCGCCGTTCTTGGCGGCGAACAGCAGGGCTTCGGCGACGGCCTGGATGTTCAGGGCGACGATGATCTGGTTGGCGACCTTGGCGGTCTGGCCGTCACCACTGCCGCCGACGCGGGTGATGTTCTTGCCCATGGCCTGGAACAGCGGCAGGGCACGTTCAAAGGCATTCGGGCAGCCACCGACCATGATGCTCAGGGTCGCGGCCTTGGCGCCGACTTCACCGCCGGACACGGGCGCGTCGAGGTAGGTGGCGCCGGTTTCCTTGATTTTGGCGGCGAAGGCCTTGGTGGCGGTTGGCGAGATCGAACTCATGTCGATCACTACCTTGTTCGGGCCAACGCCGTAGGCCACGCCGTTTTCACCGAACAGCACGGCGTCGACCTGCGGGGTGTCGGGCACCATCACGATGATGAACTCGGCTTCCTGGGCCACTTCCTTCGGGTTGGCCAGGGCCACGCCGCCGGCGGCGATCAGGTCGGCCGGTGGGGCGTCGTGGTGGGAGGAGAGGAACAGGCTGTGACCTGCCTTTTGCAGGTTCTGAGCCATTGGGTGGCCCATGATGCCGGTGCCGATGAATCCGATTTTAGCCATGAGAGCTGCCTCTATCTTGTAATTGTCGATTCTCATATGGCTGGCGCTGCCCCCTGTGGGAGCTGGCTTGCCAGCGAATGGAGCGTGCGGTGTGTCTGGATGGCCCCCTTCGCTGGCAAGCCAGCTCCCACAGGAGTCGAGGAGGCCGTTGGTGCGTCAGATCGCGTTGTGGGTCTTGAGCCAGCCAAGGCCCGCTTCGGTGCTGGTCAGCGGCTTGTACTCACAGCCCACCCAGCCCTGGTAACCGATACGGTCCAGGTGCGCGAACAGGAAGCGGTAGTTGATCTCGCCCGTGCCCGGCTCGTTGCGGCCCGGGTTGTCGGCCAGCTGGATGTGGTTGATCTTGGCCAGGTTGCTTTCAACCGTGCGCGCCAGGTCACCTTCCATGATCTGCATGTGGTAGATGTCGTACTGCAGGAACAGGTTGGCGCTGCCCACCTCGGCCTGGATCTCCAGGGCCTGCTGCGTGGTGTTCAGGTAGAAGCCGGGGATGTCGCGGGTGTTGATCATCTCCATCACCAGCTTGATGCCCGCCGCCTGCAGCCGGTCGGCGGCGAACTTCAGGTTGTCGACGAAGGTCTTGCGCACCGTGGCGCAGTCCGGGCCTTGCGGGCGAATGCCGGCCAGGCAGTTGACCTGGGTGTTGCCCAGTACCTGGGCGTAGGCGATGGCCAGGTCCACGCCTGCGCGAAATTCCTCGACCCGCGCCGGGTCGCAGGCGATACCGCGATCACCCTTGGCCCAGTCGCCGGCCGGCAGGTTGAACAGCACCTGGGTCAGGCCATGGGCATCGAGGTGCTGCTTGATCTCAGCCGAGCTGAAATCGTACGGGAAGAGGTACTCGACCCCGCTGAAGCCGGCATCGGCAGCAGCCTTGAAACGGGCGAGAAAGTCCTGCTCGGTGAACAGCATGGACAGGTTGGCGGCAAAACGTGGCATGGTTGTCTCCTTGCAAAAGTGGGCCCCGTGCGCAAGGCAGCAGGGCCGCTACAGCAGTCAGTCGAGCAGCGAGATCGCGGTTGGCGCGTCGTTGCCGACCAGCGCCAGGTCTTCGAATTCGTTGACCGCGTTGATTTCGGTACCCATCGAAATGTTGGTCACGCGCTCGAGGATCACCTCGACCACGACCGGCACCTGGAACTCTTCGGCCATTTGCTGGGCCTTGCGCAGCGCCGGCTGGATCTCGGCCGGGTCGAACACGCGCAGTGCCTTGCAACCCAGGCCCTCGACGACCGCGACGTGGTCCACGCCATAGCCGTTGAGTTCCGGAGCGTTGAGGTTCTCGAACGCCAGTTGTACACAGTAATCCATCTCGAAGCCGCGTTGGGCCTGGCGGATCAGCCCCAGGTAGGAGTTGTTCACCACCACGTGGATGTACGGCAGCTTGAACTGCGCACCCACCGCCAGTTCTTCGATCATGAACTGGAAGTCATAGTCGCCCGACAGTGCCACGACCTTGCGCGACGGGTCGGCCTTGACCACGCCCAGTGCGGCCGGAATGGTCCAGCCCAGCGGGCCGGCCTGGCCGCAGTTGATCCAGTGGCGCGGCTTGTACACGTGCAGGAACTGTGCGCCGGCGATCTGCGACAGGCCGATGGTGCTGACGTAGCAGGTGTCCTTGCCGAACACCTGGTTCATTTCCTGGTACACGCGCTGCGGCTTGACCGGGATGTTGTCGAAGTGGGTCTTGCGGTGCAGGCTGCCTTTGCGCTGCTGGCAGTCCTTGAGCCACTCGCCGCGGTCCTTGAGCTTGCCGGCGGCCTTCCACTCGCGGGCCACTTCCAGGAACACGTCCAGGGCGGCACCGGCGTCGGACACGATGCCCAGGTCCGGGGTGAACACGCGGCCGATCTGGGTCGGTTCGATGTCGACGTGAATGAAGCGACGGCCTTCGGTGTAGACGTCGACCGAGCCGGTGTGACGGTTGGCCCAGCGGTTGCCGATACCCAGCACCACGTCGGACTTGAGCATCGTCGCGTTGCCGTAGCGGTGCGAGGTCTGCAGGCCGACCATGCCCACCATCAGCGGGTGATCGTCAGGGATGGTGCCCCAGCCCATCAGGGTCGGGATGACCGGGATGCCGGTCAGTTCGGCGAACTCGACCAGCTTGTCGCTGGCATCGGCGTTGATGATGCCACCACCGGCCACCAGCAGCGGGCGCTCGGCGCTGTCGAGCATGGCCAGGGCTTTTTCGACCTGGACACGGTTGGCCGATGGCTTGTTCACCGGCAGCGGCTGGTAGGCGTCGATGTCGAATTCGATCTCGGCCATCTGCACGTCGAACGGCAGGTCGATCAGCACCGGGCCCGGACGGCCGGAGCGCATTTCATAGAAGGCTTTCTGGAACGCATACGGCACCTGGCCGGGTTCGAGCACGGTGGTCGCCCACTTGGTCACCGGCTTGACGATGCTGGTGATATCGACGGCCTGGAAGTCTTCCTTGTGCAGGCGCGAACGGGGCGCCTGGCCGGTGATGCACAGGATCGGGATGGAGTCGGCCGAGGCGCTGTACAGGCCGGTGACCATGTCGGTGCCGGCAGGGCCGGAAGTGCCGATGCACACGCCGATGTTGCCGGCCTTGGTGCGGGTGTAGCCCTCGGCCATGTGCGAGGCACCTTCCACGTGACGAGCAAGGACGTGATCGATGCCGCCGACTTTCTTCAGGGCCGAATACAGCGGGTTGATCGCGGCGCCCGGGATGCCGAATGCAGTGTCTACGCCTTCGCGGCGCATCACCAGAACGGCTGCATCGATTGCTCTCATTTTGCTCATGGTTTTGTGCCTCTTTGATTTTGTAATTGTATACAAATTGCTTTTCACCAGAGTGTATTCACGGCAGGCAGCTCTGGTCAATCCATTTTCATCGGCGGCCTGTGCTTTCGTCGTCATCCCGTAAAAACGGCATTCGGTCTGATTTAGGTCAGGCTGCGTGAATTATTGTATACAAAAATATTCTTCATTGTGTTCTATTTGTTGTGACAGATTTTCACCTGCCCGTGTGGGCTTCTAATAACAAGAGGACCTTTGGATGAACGCTTTGAGCTTGAACGTTGCCGTGAGCCTGGTGAATGGTGCGCTGGCCGCCGGCCGCAAGATTTCGGCCGCGCCCCTGACGGTGGTGGTGCTCGATGCCGGTGGGCATGTGCTGGCGTTGCAGCGTGAGGACGGCGCCAGCCTGTTGCGCCCGCAGGTGGCGATGGGCAAGGCATGGGGGGCGATTGCGCTGGGCAAGGGCTCGCGCCTGCTGGCGCTGGACGCGCAGCAGCGGCCGGCGTTTTTCGCCGCGCTCAACGGGTTGGGGCAGAGCCCGGTGGTACCGGCACCGGGTGGGGTGCTGATTCGCGATCAGAAGGGGGGGGTGCTGGGGGCGATCGGTATCAGCGGGGACACTTCGGATATCGACGAGCAGTGCGCGATCAGTGCGATCGAAGCGGCGGGGCTGACGGCGGATGCAGGTGTAGCGGCGTAGGCCGCTTTCGCTGGCAAGCCAGCTCCCACAGGAGCAGCGCTGTTCTCAAGAGCAGTGGTCTACCTGTGGGAGCTGGCTTGCCAGCGAAGAAGGCGACGCGGTATCAGTCCGGCGCACACCCCTTCAACACCAGCCGGATGATGGTCTGCGTCGCCGCTTCGTAATCGCTGTCTTCCAGCTTGGCCTTGCCGGTCACCACCGAGATCTGCCAGTCGAAGTCGGCATAGGTCTGGGTCGCCGCCCAGATGCTGAACATCAGGTGGTGCGGGTCGACCGGCGCGATCAGCCCGCGATCAATCCAGCCCTGGATGCACGCGATATTGTGACGCGCCTGGCCATTCAACTGCTCGACCTGGTTGGCGCTCAAGTGTGGCGCGCCGTGCATGATCTCGCTGGCAAATACCTTGGAAGCGAAGGGCAAGTCCCGCGAAATGCGCACCTTCGAACGAATATAGGCACTGAGCACCTCCTGCGGTTCACCCTCGGCATTGAACGGGGTGGACGCCTGCATGATCGGCTCGATGATGCTCTCGAGCACCTCGCGGTAGAGGTTTTCCTTGGACTTGAAGTAGTAGTAGACGTTGGGCTTGGGCAGGCCGGCCTTGGCCGCGATGTCGCTGGTCTTGGTGGCGGCGAAGCCCTTGTCGGCGAACTCCTCGCTGGCCGCGCGCAGGATCAGTTCTTTGTTGCGCTCGCGAATGCTGCTCATGGTGGCGCTGTTCCTTGTATCTGGCCGCGTGCGGCAACAGGCCTGGGCAGGCGGTTGCGCATGGTAGCACCGGGTTTGCGCGGCGCTCAAGGTCGCCCCTTTTGCCCGCCAACAGGCTAAGCTTGGCACCTTTACCCCTCAGCGGAATATGAAGCATGGCAGCAAGCAGTTTGCTGGTACTGATCGACGACATCGCCACGGTACTCGACGATGTCTCGGTAATGACCAAGGTTGCGGCAAAGAAGACTGCCGGTGTACTCGGTGACGACCTGGCGCTCAATGCCCAGCAGGTCACCGGCGTGCGCGCCGAGCGAGAGATCCCGGTGGTGTGGGCGGTGGCCAAGGGCTCGTTCCTGAACAAGCTGATCCTGGTGCCGGCCGCGTTGCTGATCAGTGCGTTCATCCCCTGGGCGGTGACCCCGCTGCTGATGATCGGCGGCGCGTACCTGTGCTTCGAGGGTTTCGAGAAGCTGGCGCACAAGTTCCTGCACAGCGCCGAAGAGGACAAGGCCGGGCATGCGGCATTGACCGAGGCCGTAGCCAACCCGGCGGTCGACCTGGTGGCGTTCGAGAAAGACAAGATCAAGGGCGCGGTGCGCACCGACTTCATCCTGTCGGCCGAGATCATCGCCATCACCCTGGGCACGGTGGCGGATGCACCGCTGACCCAGCAGATCATCGTGCTGTCGGGCATCGCGATCGTGATGACCATCGGCGTGTACGGGCTGGTGGCGGGTATCGTCAAGCTCGACGACCTGGGGCTGTGGCTGACGCAGAAGGCTTCCAGTGCGGCCAAGGCCATCGGCAACGGTATCCTGCACGCTGCGCCATACATGATGAAGGCGCTGTCGGTGATCGGTACGGCGGCGATGTTTCTGGTGGGTGGCGGGATTCTGGTGCACGGCATCGCGCCGCTGCATCACGCCATCGAGGCCTTCGGTGAAGGGCGCGGCGGGGCGCTGACGACGAACCTGCTCAATGCGGGTGTGGGGATCGTGGCAGGGGCGGCGGTGCTGGCGGTGGTCGCCGCCGTGGGCAAGCTGTGGAAGGCCATCAAAGGCTGATCAAGCGCTTCGCTGGCAAGCCAGCTCCCACAAGATTTTGCAACGTTCACAAAACCCTGTGGCGGCTGGCTTGCCAGCGAAGAGGCCATCAGGTCAGAAGTGCACTTT
The DNA here is from genome assembly GCF_019168305.1 of Pseudomonas aegrilactucae. GTDB lineage: Bacteria > Pseudomonadota > Gammaproteobacteria > Pseudomonadales > Pseudomonadaceae > Aquipseudomonas > Aquipseudomonas aegrilactucae. The sequence continues at coordinate 12,642 of NZ_JAHTBI010000086.1, read as the reverse complement.
GACCAGCAGGCTCGCGGTGTTCTGGTCGGTGTCGAACGCATCGGTGTCCTTGATGCCGTACTTGTCCTTCCAATAGTCGTATTCGATACCCACGTACAGCTGCTTCTCGCCCAGGCTCAACGCCTTGCCCAGGTCATACTTGATCTGCGGGTTGAAGTGCAGGTTGGAATGGTAGGTGCCGCGACGCTTGGTCTCGTCGTTGTCCACCACCCAGTCCATGAAACCGTCGATCAGGATGTCGGATTTGCCCACCGGGATGGTGTAGGACCACACCGGGGTGATCTGCCATACATTGTCGCCCGCACGGCTGCCTTCGGTGTTGCGCTGGTAGAAGTTCAGCTGGAAGTAGTCGAAGCCGGGGATCGCCAGGTCAAAGCCCGGGCCGATCAGGTACGACTCGTTGTCCCCCTCGCCAAATTCGTAGGTCATGGCCAGCAGCACGTCCTTGATCGGGCCGAACTCCAGCTTCTGGTCGAAGATCTTGCCGAACGACAGGCGCGGGCTGAACTCGCCGTAGTAGGTGTTCGGGCCGGCGTTGCTGTCTTTCTTGCCGTTGTAGAAGATCTTGTCGACGAACAGGAAGTTGTCGCCGTACTTCCAGCCATCGGCGTGCTCGAAGGTGAAGGTCTGCTGAATCTCGGGGTTGACCGTGAAGTCCTTGCCATACAGGTAGGTCAGGCTGTTGTTCTGCCATTGCAGCAGGTCACCGGCCATGGCGGTACTGGCCGCCAGCAGGCCGCCGGCAAGAATCAGGCTGTTGGTAATACGCATCGCGTGGTTGCTCCCTTGATTGATGTCGGCACTCGGCAGTGGTGCCGTTGAGTTCAATTTATTGTCTTTCGAGTCAGTTTTTTTTCGATTGGCCACAGCTAGTTGGCAAGAGCTGAGCCAACCTTGGCGGCTTGGCGCAACAATCCTGCTCGACGTCTTTCTGAACAGCTGAACAAGGGTGAGTCAGGTTGGCAATACACTTACCAATCGCCCGAATTCATTGACTGAGCGGTCAGTAAACGCGGGCAGGAAAATTCCTGCCCTGAGCGAGGGGGCGCGCAGATTACTGGCTTGCGCGCTGTCCCTCAAGTGCTCCGTTATGGAGCGGGTACGGCAAAAACTGTGCGTTTGATCAGGTTTTAGAAGTGAACCTTGATCAGCGCACTGGCCACACTCTGGTTGGTCTTGAAGCTGTCGCTGTCCTCAATCCCGTATTTGTCCTTCCAATAGCTGTACTCGAAACCCACGTACAACTGCTTGGCACCGAGGTTCAGTGCCTTGCCCAGGTCATACTTGACCTGCGGGTTGAAGTGCAGGTTGGCGTGGTAGGTACCGCGCCTGCTCTCGTCGTTGTCCACCACCCAGTCCATGTAGCCATCGATGAGCAGGTCGGACTTGCCCAGGGGAATGGTGTAGGAAAAGGCCGGGGTGATCTGCCACACGCGGTCGCCGGGGCGGCTGCCTTCGGTGTTGCGCTGGTAGAAGTTCAAGGTGAAGTAGTTGAAGCCGGGCACCGCCAGGTCGAAGCCAGGGCCGATCAGGTAGGCCTCGTTGTCGCCTTCGCCGGTCTCGTAGGTCATGGCCAGCAGCACGTCCTTGATCGGCCCGAACGCAAGCTTCTGGTCGAAGATCTTGCCGAACGACAGGCGTGGGCTGATCTCGCTGTAGTAGGTGTTGTTGCCTTTGTTGCGGTCGGTTGCGCCGTTGTAGAAGATCTTGTCGACGAACAGGAAATTGTCGCCGTACTTCCATTTGTCGGCGTGCTCGAAGGTCACCGTCTGCTGGATCCGCGGGTTGACCTGGAAGTCTTTGCCGTACAGATAGGTCAGGCTGTTGGTCTGCCAGAGCAGCAGGTCCCCCGCTACCGCTGGAAGCGTGGCCAGCAGGCTGCTGCCCAGCAGGAGGGAAGAGGTGATGCGTTTCATGTTGTGATTCCCGACTGTTGTTATTGTTGGATTGCGGTTTTTTCGGCGCAAGCGCGCCCCGGCCGGCCCACTCCCAGGGGCCGACGGTCGTGCGTGATGCTCGGGGTGTCAGGGCGGCAGGCGCCGCCCGTGAATCAATGCTGGTGCACGGTGTCGTTGTGTGCCGCGCGCTCTGCGCCACCCAGTACGTTGAACAGCACGTTCAGTACCAGCGCGCTGACCGTGGCCATGGCAATCCCGCTGTGGGTGATCGGTTCCATCCATTGCGGCATCTGTGCGAAGAACTCCGGGCGTACCACCGGGATCAGCCCCATGCCGACGCTCACCGCCACCAGCAGCTGGTTGCGCCGGTCGCCGATATCGGCCTCCTGCAGGATCTTGATGCCGGTGGCCGCGACCATGCCGAACATCGCGATCGAGGCGCCGCCCAGTACTGCCGGTGGAATCGAGGCGATCAGGAAGGCCGCCTTGGGCAGCAGGCTGAGCAGGATCAGGAACAGGCCCGCGACCACCGTGACATACCGGCAGCGCACGCCGGTCATCTGCACCAGGCCGATGTTCTGCGCGAACGAGGAGTGGGTGAAGGTGTTGAAGAAGCCCGCCACGAACGAAGCGCCGGCATCCCAGAACAGGCCACGACGCAGCATGCCTGGGGTGACTTCACGTTCGGTGACCTTGCCCAGCGCCAGGAGCATGCCGGTGGACTCGACGAAGATGATCACCACCACCAGGCACATCGACAGGATCGGTGCGAGGCTGAAGGTGGGCATGCCGAAGTGCAGCGGGGTGACTACTTGCACCCACGGCGCTTCGGCCAGGCCGCTGAGGTCGACCATGCCGATGGCGCCGGCAATGATGTAGCCCAGGCCCATGCCGATCAGCACCGAGACATTCACCCAGAAGCCACGCATGAAGCGGTTGATCAGCAGGATGGTGGCCAGTACCAGGCCAGCGACCACCAGGTAGATCGGTGAGCCGAACGGCGCGGCTGCAGCGCCGCCGCCGGCCCAGTTGACCGCTACCGGGAACAGCGAGAGGCCGATCGAGGTAATCACCGTGCCGGTGACCAGGGGTGGAAAGAAGCGCACCACCTTGGACATGAACGGCGCGATCAGCATGCCGAAGAAGCCGGCGGCGATGGTTGCGCCGAAGATCCCCTGCAGGCCCACGCCGGGCATGCCGGCCATGGCCACCATGCTGCCGACGGCAGCGAAGCTGGCGCCCATCATCACCGGCATACGGATGCCGAGTGCGCCAATGCCGAGCGACTGGACCACGGTGGCGACACCGGCAACCAGCAGATCGGCATTGATCAGGAATGCGATTTCTTCACGAGAGAGCCCGGCGGCCTGTCCGATGATCAGCGGCACCGCAATGGCGCCTCCGTACATCAGCAGTACATGTTGCAAACCCACCAGGATCAGTTGCAGCAGGGGCAGTGGCTGTCGTGGCGGCGCAACGGGGATGTACGCCTTGCGTGACTCGGACATGCAGCACCTCGAGTTTTGTTTTTATTGTTCGTCTTATGTGCGCGGCGACAGGCAGGCGCCGTTGGGTGGCCCTTGCGGGCCACCCGGGTGCATCAGTGGGTTGGAGCGCCTTTGGCGATCCATGCGCCAATCAGTTCACGTTCCTGCTGGGTCATCTGGGTGATGTTGCCCAGGGGCATGATCTGGCTGGCAACGGCCTGCGCCTGAATGCGCGGGGCCAGTTGCTGGATCTGTTGCGGGGTATCGAGCATCACGCCGGCCGGGGCTGCGCTGAACAGCGGGCTGGTCGGCTTGGCCGAATGGCACACGGTGCAGCGTTCCTGGATGACGCTGTGGATCTTGTCGAAGTTGCCTTCGCTGACCGAGGCGGTCGCCGGGGCGGCTTCGGCGGCCGGGGCAGGTGCCGGGTTGGCGGCCTGTTCGGCGGCTTTCTCGGCGGCGGTCTTGCCACCCAGTGCGGTTTCCGGCAGCGGCTGGTACTGGACCTTGGCAGCGGCCTGCTCAGGCGCGGTCGGCATCGGCTTGGGGCCGGTGACGTAGGCCAGGCAGATCATCGCCAGGGCGCCGACGGGCAGGGTCCAGGCGTACTTGGCGCTGTCGTGGCGGGTGTTGAAGTAGTGACGCACCAACACGGCGGCGACCGCGATCCCGGCCAGGATCAACCAGTTGTACTGGCTGCCATAGGTGCTCGGGAAGTGGTTGCTGATCATGATGAACAGCACCGGCAGGGTGAAGTAGTTGTTGTGGCGCGAACGCAGCAGGCCCTTGGCCGGCAGGGTCGGGTCGGGCGTCTTGTTCTGCTCGATGGCCGCTACCAGCGCACGCTGGGCCGGCATGATGATGCGGAACACGTTGCCGACCATGATGGTGCCGATGATGGCGCCGGTGTGCAGGTACGCACCACGGCCGCTGAACACCTGGCTGAAGCCGTAGCACGCGGCGATGACCAGCACGAACAGCACCAGGCCCAGCAGGCCGGGGCGCTTGCCCAGGGGCGAATCGCAGAGGAAGTCGTAGATGAACCAGCCGGCGATCAGCGAACCGACGCCGATGGCGATCCCTTCACCGCCGCTCAGGGTGCTGCCGGGGGCCAGCAGGTAGAGGGTCGGGTTCCAGTAGAACACCAGGCACAGCAGGGCAATACCCGACATCCAGGTGAAGTAGGCTTCCCATTTGAACCAGTGCAGGTTGTCGGGCATTTTCGGTGGCGCGAGCTTGTACTTCTCCAGGTGGTAGATACCGCCACCGTGAATCGCCCACAGATCACCCGACAGCCCGTCGCGCGGGTTGGCGCGGTTGAGGTTGTTCTCCAGCCAGACGAAGTAGAACGACGCGCCGATCCAGGCCACGCCAGTGATCATGTGAACCCAGCGCACGCTCAGGTTCAGCCATTCCATCAAATGTGCTTCCACAGTCTTTACCTCTTGCCGGTCACCGCAGGCCAGTGACCCGCCTTCTCTTATTGGTGGGGTGCGAGGATCAGCAGCTCATCCTCATTGAAGAAATGTTCGTCGCAGTTGTTGCCGGAACCACTGCGATCAACCACCAGGAAGTCATCCCGCTTTTCGATCGTCAGCACCGGGTGGTGCCAGACGCCGCGATGGTAATTGATGCCCTGCCTGCCATTACTGACAAAGGCACGGACAAGACCCGATACAGGTGCATCGCCAACGGGCGCGACCACGATCAGAAAGGGGTTGCCGAGCAGCGGGATGAAGGCCTGGCTGCCCAGCGGATGGCGCTCCAGCATGCGCACGGTCAGCGGCATGTCCTGCGCGTCGGCGCGGAAGATGCTGATGATGGCGTGGTCCTCGGGCTGGGCGGTTTGTACCGTGGCCAGCTTGTGGAAGCGCATGGTCGAACCGTTGTTGATCATGAAGTGGTCGCTGCCGTCGGTTTCGATCACGTCACCGAAAGGGGCGAAGGCTTCTTTGGTCAGGGGCTCAATCACTAGTGTGCGCATGCGGGTGTTCTCTAATTATGTGTTGTCGGGGCTAGGGCGTTGGCTGTCAGGCGGATGCCTGCAAGGGGCGCGCCGGTTACAGCTGCAGCAGGCGGAACAGGGCAATCAGGTTGATCTGCGCCAGGGCTTCCTTGAACTCGGCGTCGACCGAGTTGTGGATGCGCTTCTCGAACGAGGCGAGGATCTGGTGCCGGTTGCTGCCCTTGACCGCCATGATGAACGGGAACTGGAACCTGGCCTTGTAGGCATCGTTGAGTTCGGTGAAGCGGGCGAACTCGTCGGCGGTGCACTGGTGGATGCCGGCGCCGGCCTGTTCGTTGGTGCTCGATTCGGTGAGTTCGCCCTGGACCGCAGCCTTGCCGGCGAGGTCCGGGTGAGCGTTGACCAGGGCCAGCTGGCTGGCGTGGTCGGCGCTGAGCAGGATGTCGCTCATGCGCTGGTGCAGGGCTTCGACCTGGTCGAGCTCGTGCAACTGGCCCAGGTCGTAGGCTTTTTCGGCAACCCACGGTGAGTGCTCGTAGATGTCGGCGAAGGCGGCGACGAAGGCGGCGCGGTCCAGGGTCGACGGCTTGAGGGTGTTGAAATCGGTCATTGGGCGCTCTCGGCTTGGAAAGGGTGGGTGGCATGCCAGTGGCGGGCGATGTCCACGCGCCGGGCAAACCAGACCTGCTCATGGCTCTGGGCGTATTCGACAAAGCGCTTGAGCGCGGCGATGCGCGCCGGGCGCCCGATCAGGCGGCAGTGCAGGCCGATGGAAAGCATCTTCGGCGCCTCGGCACCTTCGGCGTAGAGCACGTCGAAAGCGTCCTTGAGGTACTGGAAGAACTGCTCGCCGCAGTTGAAACCCTGCACCTGGGTGAAGCGCATGTCGTTGGTGTCCAGGGTGTAGGGGATCACCAGGTGCGGCTTGCCGGTGGGGGTGTTGGGCTCCCAGTAGGGCAGGTCGTCGTCGTAGGTGTCGCTGTCGTAGAGGAAGCCGCCTTCCTCCATCACCAGGCGGCGGGTGTTCGGGCCGGTGCGGCCGGTGTACCAGCCCAGCGGGCGCTCGCCGGTGAGGTCGGTGAGAATGCGGATGGCCTCGAGCATGTGCTCGCGCTCCTGGGCCTCGTCCATGTACTGGTAGTCGATCCAGCGGTAGCCGTGGCTGCAGATCTCGTGGCCGGCGGCGACCATGGCGCGGATCACGTCAGGGTGGCGCTGCGCGGCCATGGCCACGGCAAACACCGTCAGGGGCACGCCGGTGTCTTCGAACAGCTTGAGCAGGCGCCATACGCCGGCGCGGCTGCCATACTCGTAGAGCGATTCCATGCTCATGTTGCGGGCGCCCTGCAACGGTTGGGCCGAGACCATCTCCGAGAGAAAGGCTTCGGACTCCTTGTCCCCGTGAAGGATGTTGCGTTCGCCACCCTCTTCATAATTGAGCACGAAAGACAAGGCGATGCGGGCATTCCCCGGCCAGCGCGGATGGGGTGGGGTATTGCCGTAACCGATCAGGTCGCGAGGATAATCAGCGCTCACTGCAGTCTTCCTTCTTGTACGTGAAAACGGGAGGTGTGGTGTCTGATCGAGGTCTTCGGCCACAGCGATGGAGTGATTGTATACAACTTTGTTGACGATTTGTAAGCCTGTATTTTCGCCTTTCTTCCACTTTTCGCCAATGAAAAGGGTTGCAAGAAACTTGCCTGATCGGTCAGTAAATGAGGATCGTGTCGGCCAGTCGCGTGGCTTTGCGACTGATGGCGCATTTACACGGCAGCGTAAGCGTGCTGACAAAATGGTCAGATTTATTGTGTACAATTTTAATGTAAAGTGTCTTAATAATCCGACAGCCGCACGCTGCCCTGCTTCATTCTGGTGCCGTGCGGGTAATTTTTGCCCACCGATTGAAACGAGGCACGCGCAATGGGACGTTTGACCACGCATGTACTGGATGCCGCACACGGCTGCCCTGGCAGCTCGATCAAGGTCGAGTTGTACCGGGTCGAAGGCCAGCAGCTGGAGCTGGTGAACACTGTGCTGACCAACAGCGATGGCCGTTGCGATGCGCCGCTGTTGCAGGGTGACGATTACCGCAGTGGGGTGTACCAGCTGCAGTTCAGTGCAGGTGATTACTACCGTGCGCGTGGTGTGCAGTTGCCGGAGCCGGCGTTTCTCGACGTGGTGGTGCTGCGGTTCGGCATCAGCGCCGAGCAGGATCACTACCACGTACCGCTGTTGATCTCGCCGTACAGTTACTCGACCTATCGCGGAAGCTAGTTGGTCGCTAGATGAATCTTCGTAGGTCCTTGCCCGCTCTCACTGGCGGGCTTTTTTTTGCCTCGAATTCGAGGGTGTGCCTGCAGGCCTCTTCGCTGGCAAGCCAGCTCCCACAGGGTATGCGCAGAACCTGGAATCACCGCTGTACTTGTGGGAGCTGGCTTGCCAGCGAAAGGGCCGGTACAGGCAACAAAAAGCCCCGCCCGGGGGCGAGGCTTTATCAACCACCGCAGCGCTTACAGGAACACGAACTTGGCCACGAAGATCGCACACAGCACCCACAGGCTCGCCGAGATTTCCTTGTAGCGCCCGGTGCCCGCCTTGAGCACCACATAGGTGATGAAGCCCAGCGCGATCCCGTCCGCCACCGAGAACGTCAGCGGCATCATGATCGCCGTGACAATCGCAGGAATGCTGTCGGTTGCCTCATCCCAGTTGATATGCGCCATGCTGCCCATCATCAGCATCGCCACATAGATGAGTGCGCCTGCCGTGGCATACGCCGGGATCATCCCCGCCAGCGGCGCAAAGAACATCGCCGCCACGAACAGCAGGCCAACCACCACCGCCGTGAGCCCCGTGCGCCCACCCGCGGCCACACCTGCAGCACTTTCCACATAGCTGGTCACCGGCGGCACACCCACCACCGCACCGAACACGCTCGAGGCGCTGTCGGCCTTGAGCGCCCGTGACAGGTTCTCGATACGCCCGTCGGCATTCACCAGGTTGGCGCGCTGGGCCACGCCCATCAGCGTGCCGGCGGTGTCGAACATGTGCACGAACAGAAACGCCAGCACCACGCTGATCATGCTCACGTTGAACACCCCGGCCACGTCCATGGCCATCCAGGTCGGCGCCAGGCTTGGCGGCAGCGAGAACACCCCGCCGTATTCCACCAGGCCCAGGCCCCAGCCGGCCAGGGTCACGGCGATGATGCTGATCAGGATCGCGCCGAATACCCGGCGATAGCTGAGCACGGCAATCATCAGGAAGCACACTGCCGCCAGCAGCGGGCCGGGCTCATGCAGCGAGCCGAGCTTGATCAGGGTGGCCGGGCTGTCGACGATGATGCCGGCGGTCTTGAGGCCGATCAGCCCGAGGAACAGGCCGACACCCGCGCCCATGGCATGGCGCAGGCTCAGCGGGATGCTGTTGAGCAGCCACTCGCGCACCCGCGACAGGGTCAGCAGCATGAACAGCACGCCCGACACGAACACCGCGCCCAGCGCGGCTTCCCAGGTGTAGCCCATGGTGCCGACCACGGTGTAGGTGAAGAAGGCGTTCAGGCCCATGCCCGGCGCCAGGCCCACCGGCCAGTTCGCATACAGGCCCATCAGCAGGCAGCCCAGGGCAGCGGCGATGCAGGTGGCGACGAATGCCGCGCCGTGATCGATGCCGGCGTCGGCCATGATGTTGGGGTTGACGAAGATGATGTAGGCCATGGTGATGAAGGTGGTCACACCTGCAATCATTTCGGTCTTCACCGAGGTGCCATGGTGCTTGAGTTTGAAAATCCGCTCCAGCCAGCTCGTTTCGAGCGGTGGGGCAAGATCCAGCGTAGGGGCTTCGGATTTGCGGCTTTCCACAGCGTGTACTCCTCAAGTCTTTTCTTGTTGTTCAGAGCTGGTCCTGCACGTTCACTGGGGGCTCTGCGAGGGAAGGGGCGGCAGGGGCGACCGGACCGTTTTGTTGACCTTTGGGTCAGGAAGTTGCGCAGGTGGATTATGCGTTTGTATACAAAGAATGCAAATAATGTTTTTGTGAGTGTGTGCAGCTAAACTGTCGTCACGGCTATAACGGCGAACGTCCCCTGCAGAAATCGCTGCGCCTGTGTACAATGCGCCAATACCTTGAACGTTTAATTTTCTATCCAGGACTTGCCATCGCCCCATTGGCTGGTATTACAGTCAGGGTCCGATAGGTGGATCTCCGTGCTCGAGCGCCCATGAACGAACAGCTGCAACCTCTCAAGAAACCCACGCGCACCGGTAAAGCCGGTCGCAGCGGCACCCAGGACGACATCGTCTACGCGCACATTTTCGAAGCCATTCTCGAACAACGCCTGGCGCCGGGTACCAAGTTGAGTGAGGAAGCCCTGGGCGAGATCTTCGGCGTCAGTCGCACCATCATTCGTCGCGCCTTGTCGCGCCTGGCCCACGAGAGCGTGGTGCTGCTGCGCCCCAATCGTGGCGCGGTGGTGGCCAGCCCGACGGTCGAAGAGGCGCGCCAGGTGTTTTTCTCGCGGCGCATGGTCGAACGTGCGATCACCGAGCTGGCGGTGGAACACGCCACGGCCGAGCAGTTGGACGAGTTGCGCCAGATGGTGCGCGAAGAACGCGACAGCTTCTCGCGCGGTGATCGTGGCGCGGGCATTCGCCTCTCCGGCGAGTTCCACCTCAAGCTGGCCGAGGCGGCGGGCAACGCGCCGTTGATCAGCTTCCAGCGCAGCCTGGTGTCGCAGACCTCGCTGATCATTGCCCAGTATGAGAGTGGCAACCGCTCGCACTGCTCGTACGACGAGCACATGCAACTGATCGACGCCATCGAGGCGCGCGACGCTGTCCAGGCGGTAAGCCTGATGATGCATCACATGGACCATATCGACAGCAAGCTCAACCTCGATGAGGAGAGCGCGTCGGATGACCTGCATGCAGTGTTCTCGCACCTGCTGCAAACCAAGAAGCGCGGCAGTTCGGTGCCGGCCAAGGGCTGATACCGCGTCGCCAGCAATCGCGGGTCAAGCCCGCTCCCGCAAGGTCAGTAACGGCCCTGTGGGAGCGGGCTTGACCCGCGATTTTTGTGCCTGTAACGCTAGCGCTGGTGCACGCTGCGCCCGGCGGCGAAGGTCTCGCGAATGGTGCGGTCGTCGCCCAGGGTGGTCAGCACGAACAGCGTCTCCTCGATGCTGTTGGACTGTTGGATGCGGTAATCCAGCAGCGGCGTGGCCTTGTAGTCGAGCACGATGAAGTCGGCGTCGGTACCCGGTTGCAGGGTGCCGATGCGGTCCTCCAGGTTCAGTGCCCGTGCCCCGCCCAGGGTCGCCAGGTACAACGACTTGAACGGGCTCAGGCGCGCGCCCTGCAACTGCATGACCTTGTAGGCTTCGTTCAGGGTGTACAGCAGCGAGAAGCTGGTGCCGGCGCCCACGTCGGTGCCCAGGCCGACCTTGAGCTTGTGCTGCTCGGCCTGCGGCAGGTTGAACAGGCCACTGCCCAGGAACAGGTTGGACGTAGGGCAGAACGCCACGGCCGAACCGGTCTCGGCCAGGCGCTGGCACTCGGCGTCGCACAGGTGCACGCCGTGGGCGAACACCGAGCGCTCGCCCAGCAGTTCGAAGTGGTCATACACATCCAGGTAGCCGCTGCGCTCGGGGAACAGTTCCTTGACCCACTCGATCTCCTTGAGGTTCTCGCTCAGGTGCGTGTGCAGGTACAGGTCCGGGAACTCCTTGAGCAACTGGCCGGCGAGGGCGAGCTGTTCAGGCGTGCTGGTCGGCGCAAAGCGCGGGGTCACTGCGTAGTGCAGGCGGCCCTTGCCGTGCCAGCGCTGGATCAGCGCCTTGCTGTCCTCGTAGCTGGATTCGGCCGTGTCAGTCAGGTAGTCCGGCGCATTGCGGTCCATCATCACCTTGCCGGCGATCAGGCGCAGGTCCAGGCGCTCGGCTTCCTCGAACAGGGCGTTCACCGAGGCGGGGTGCACGCTGGCGAACACCAGTGCGCTGGTGGTGCCGTTGCGCAGCAATTCCTTGAGGAACAGCCTGGCCACCTTGTCGGCGTGGGCCTTGTCTTCGAACTGGCGTTCGCACGGGAAGGTGTAGGTGTTGAGCCAGTCCAGCAACTGCTCGCCATAGGAGCCGATCATGCCGGTCTGCGGGAAGTGGATGTGGGTGTCGATGAACCCGGGGGTGATCAATGCATCCTGGTACTGCACCACCTCGATGTCGGGGTCCAGGCCGGGCAGCAGCTCGCTGGCGTGGCCGATGGCGCTGATCTTGCCCTGGTCGACGACCAGCAGGCCGTCTTCGAAATACTCATGGGAGGCTTGGGTGCCGACATCGGCAGGGTCGGCGAGGCTGTGCAGCAGGGCGGCACGGTAGGCTTTGCGGGTTGCGCTCATAAGGCTCTCGTCAAATGGCTTGGCTGCGCCGGGAGGGCGGCAGCAGTTGGGCAATGGGTTCGGCGTTGGCCGAGGCGCTGTGCTGGCCGAAATTCGCGTTGTAGGTGGCGATGATCTCGGCGGCGATGGACACGGCAATTTCGATCGGCAGCTTGCCCTTGACCTCGGCCAGGCCCATCGGGCAGCGCATGCGTGCCAGGCGTTCCGGGGTGAAGCCGCGGTCGCGCAGGCGATGCTCGAACTTGACCCGCTTGGTTTTGGAGCCGATCAGGCCGAACCAGGTGAAATCGTTGCGCTTGAGAATCGCGGCGCTCAGTTCCAGGTCCAGTTGATGGTTGTGGGTCATGACGATGCAGTAGCTGCCGGCGGGCAGGTCGTCGACCTCATCGACCGGTTCTTCGCTGACGATCCTGCGTACCCCGGTGGGGATCACCGCGGGGAATTCCTGCTCGCGCGAATCGATCCAGCGCACCCGGCAGGGCAGCGCGGCGAGCAAGGGTACCAGAGCGCGGCCGACATGGCCTGCGCCGAATACCGCGATCTGCGCCTGCACGCCGCCCATGGGCTCGAACAGCAGCACGGTGGCGCCGCCACAGCACTGGCCCAGGCTGGCGCCAAGGCTGAAGCGCTCCAGATGAGTGGTTTCGCGGCCTTCGGCGAGCATTTGCCGGGCGATGTGCAGGGCCTTGTATTCCAGGTGGCCGCCGCCGATGGTGTCGAACAGCTGGCTGGCGCTGACGACCATCTTGGAGCCGGCGTTGCGCGGGGTGGAGCCGCGCTCTTCGATGATGGTCACCAGCACGCAGGGCTCGCCGCGGGAGTGCAGGTCGGACAGGGCGTTGATCCAGGTGTGCATAGTCAGTTGCCTCTCTAGTGCCTGTTCTGGCCTCTTCGCTGGCAA
>NZ_JAHTBI010000085.1 GCF_019168305.1 Pseudomonas aegrilactucae | reverse complement strand
AATAGGCTCGGGCCGCACAGCGGCCCACAAAGGTGTCAACGACAGCTTCAGCTCAGGGGCGGTGCGCGCGGGCTCAGGTCAGGCCATTGCTGGCGGGGCAGGGGCAGCACATGGGCATGGCCGAGCAGCAGAGCCTCGGACCAATAGCGGGGGAACAGTTGCTTGGCGTAGTGGCCGGGCACGAACGCCTGGCCGGCATGTCCGCAGCAACAATCACCGGAGGGCTGCTTGCTGTGCTGCGGTGCGCTGTCTTCTGGCAGGTCGAGGTCGGCGTACAGTTGCTTCACTACGGCCGCGGGGACAGTGTGCAGGCTGCAGAAACTGCCCAGCAGCAATGACTGGCTATCGAAGCTGGGCACACGCAAGGCACGGTCAAGCGGCATGGCGAGCAGGTTGAACAACACTGCAAAGCATGCCAGCCACCAGAGCTGTGTGCGGAAGGATGAAATCATGGCCGGGGCCCAGCGAACGAGGTGGGCATTAAGCCTTATCCAAAGTGGTCTGTAAAATGGTTGCCGTTGAAATGTTGGGCGTCCGTTCCCCCACCCCAAGGTGAGTCTTCTTAGCCGATGGTCATGCCGCGTTGCAAGGGGCTCCTCACGGGCAGAGGACGATAGGCTGTGCTCCAGGGGGGGCGACAGGGGCGTTGCGCGAGGGGGTGTTCAGTTTTGCTGAAGGCCTGCTGCCCTGTCACTGCTGCGTGCAGGGCTCATCGAGCAGCGGCGTTACCGTCCAGCGCTTGCTGGTGTCGCGCTGGAACAGGATCGCCAGGTCCAGCTGGCGAGCGCTCAACGGGCCTGCCAGGTGTCCGGACAGCATTTCAACCAGGTGCGCCGATGGTCACGACATAACGCAGTTGTCTGAGTTCCACTACGACCTCCGGTTGCTGACGTTACTGCGGCCACTGCTCAAGCAGGATCGAGACGAATTTTTCTGCTGCCGGCGACAGCGAAGCGCCGCGACGGTACACCAGGCCCAGCGTGCGGTTGACCACCGGATCACTCAGTGGAATGCTCACCAGCGTGGGGTGATCGGCCCCCGGCATGGCCAGGCTCGGCATTGCCGACACGCCAAGGCCAGCCTCGACCATCCCCAGTGAGGTCGACAGATGCTGCACCTCGTAGAACCACTGCGGGCGCCAGCTCAGCCCCGATAGCGCGTGGTCCAGCAGCATGCGGTTGCCGCTCAGGCGCCCCACGCCGATCAGCCGATAGTCACTGAGTTCGGACCAGGTGATCGCGGTGCGGCTGGCCAGTTCGTGGTCGCGACGGCAGGCCAGCACGAAGGGTTCGTTGACCAGCGGCACGAACTCGATGTCCGGGTGCTGGCCACTCATCATGTTGATGCCGAAATCCGCCTCACCGCGCAGTACGGCTTCCAGGCCTTCGTTGGCACTGAGGTCGAGCAGCCGGATGCGGATCTTGGGGTAGCGCTCGTTGTACAGGCGGATCACCGACGGCAGAAAGTAGAACGCCGCCGTGGGGATGCAGGCGAGGGTGACCTGGCCCACCTGACGCTCGGCAAGCTCGCGAATGTTCAGGATCGAGTCGTCAAAGTCATCCAGCAGCCGCCGCGCCTTGGGCAGGAAGTCGCGCCCCACGCTGGTCAGGCTGACCTTGCGCGTAGTGCGGTCAAGCAGGGCAGTGCCCAGGCCCTCCTCAAGCTTCTTGATGCGCCGGCTGAGGGCTGGCTGCGACAGGTGCAGGGCGTCTGCCGCTTCATGGAAACTGCCCAGTTCGGCGATTTTAACGAAAGATCGGATGTCCTGAAGCTCGTATTCCATGATTTCACCTTGGTCGCAACGTCATCTCGAGAGCACGCCGTACCTTAGTTTAATCATGCGCAAATCGCAATAATCGCTCCGATCTTTGCATTTTACTCGACCGAAGTTCCCTGACACTCTTGCTTCCAGAACATCAAACAACCCGATTGATTAGCAAGAGTTAGTAGTCATGCAACGAGTGCCTTGTGTGTTGATGCGTGGTGGTACCTCCAAGGGCCCGGTCTTCCTGGCCTGGGACCTGCCGGTGGGTATCGAGGAACGCGACGAACTGCTGCTCAACCTGATGGGCTCCGGCCATGAGCTGGAGATCGACGGTATCGGTGGCGGCAGCCCGCAGACCAGCAAGGTTGCGATCGTCAGCCCCTCGTTGCATGCCGAGGCCGATGTCGACTACCTGTTCGTTCAGGTGATGGTGGCCGAGCGGCGCGTCGATACTGCCCCCAACTGCGGCAACATGCTGTGTGCGGTTGGCCCCTTCGCCATCGAGCAAGGCCTGGTCAAGGCCAGGGGCAATGTCACCCAGGTACGCATTCGCAACCTCAATACCGGTACGTTCGTGAATTCGGATGTGCAAACGCCCGGCGGCGTAGTCAGCTACGAAGGCGATACGGCCATCGACGGCGTGCCTGGCACGGCTGCCCCGGTGCAACTGACCTTCCTTGACGCGGCGGGCAGCAAGACCGGCAAGCTTTTCCCCACCGGGCAGCCCCAGGATGTGATCGCTGGCATCCCGGTGACCTGCATCGACATGGCGATGCCGATGGTACTGATTGACGCCAGCCAGTTGGGCAAGCGCGGCGATGAGACGCCGGCAGAACTGGACAGCGACAGCGACTTTCTCGACCGTCTGGAAAGCCTGCGCCTGCAGGCGGGCCTGGCGATGGGCCTGGGTGATGTGAGCAACAAGGTGATTCCAAAACCGGTGCTGGTGTCCAGGCCGTTCGTCGGCGGTACCGTGTCGGTGCGCTATTTCATGCCGCACAACTGCCACCGGGCCTTGGCCATCACCGGCTCCATCGGGTTGGCCACCGCTTGTGTCTCGGCCGGCAGCATCGTGGCCCACTTGCTGGGTGACAGCGCCGCACCCCGTTTGAAAAACGTACGCATCGAACACCCCAGCGGCAGTATCGATGTGGTGCTGGCCTACACCGGGGCCAACGGCGAGACGATTCGCGCCTCTGTGGTGCGCACCGCTCGCCGGCTGTTTTCAGGCGTGGTCTATGCGCCTGATTCGCAACGTCTGGCCAGCTAGCCGAGGCCATGCGGTGGCTGCATCAGCACAATTCTAAAAATGGGTGATGCCATGAAAGTTGTTAAGTCGCTCTACTTCCAAATGGTCTGCGCGGTAGTGCCGGGTGTGCTGGTTGGGCACGCCTGGGCACAGCAGGCGGTTGCCTTGAAGCCGCTGGGTGATGCGTTCATCAAGCTGATCAAGATGATGATTGCACCGGTCGTGTTCTGCACCATCGTCACCGGCAACGCCTGGCGCTGCGAGTACCGCTGATGAGGCCTGGGGCGTGCCGCCTGCGCCCAGACACGTCTAGACCGCCTTACTTACCTGCTGCGTGAACGTCAGCGCCGGGCACCGTCAATCGGAACGCCCAGCGCTCAGGAGGTCGTGCGCCCGAGCGTCGACCAAGCTGCCAATAACAACAAGAGAATCAACCTATGCTCGCTCTACTCGGCCTCGCCATGGTGGTGGCCTTCACCTACCTGATCATGACCAAGCGTCTTTCACCGATTGTGGCCCTGACGCTGGTGCCGATCGTGTTCGCGATCATCGGCGGCTTCGGCGGCACCACCGGCAAGATGATGCTCGATGGCCTGAAAATGGTCGCTCCCTCGGCAGCGCTGCTGCTGTTCGCCATCCTGTTCTTCGGCCTGATGATCGACGCCGGGCTGTTCGACCCGCTGATCCGCAAGATCCTCAAGCGGGTCAACGGCGACCCGATCAAGATCGCCATCGGCACCGCGCTGCTGTCGCTGGTGGTGGCCCTGGACGGTGATGGCACCACCACCTACATGATCACCTGCGCGGCCATGCTGCCGCTGTACAAGCGCATCGGCATGAACCCGATGATTCTGGCCACCATCGCCATGCTGTCGCTCAGCATCATGAGCGGCATGACCCCCTGGGGCGGCCGGCCACACGTGCCATCGCAGCCCTGGGCCTGGACGCCGGCGAGTACTTCGTAGCGCTGCTGCCGACCATGATCGGCGGCGCACTGTGGGTAGTGTTCACCGCATTCCTGCTGGGCCGCGCCGAGCGCAAGCGCATTGGCAATATCCAGCTGAAAAGCGGCGGTGGCGACTGCTACATCAAGGCGATCCTGGAAGACACGCCGCACAAGCGTCCAAAGCTTGCCTACATCAACCTGCTGCTGGTGATCGCAGTGATGGTTGCACTGGTGATGGGCCTGATGCATTCGGCCATCCTGTTCCTGATCGGCTTCGTCATTGCACTGATGATCAACTACCCGCAACTGGACATTCAGAAAGAGCGCATCCTCGCCCACTCGGGCAATGCCATGACCGTGGTACTGCTGGTGTTCGCCGCGGGGATCTTCGCCGGTATCTTCTCCGGCACCAGGATGGTCGATGCCATGGCGCAGACCCTGGTGGAGTGGATTCCGCCGTCGTGGGGGCACCTGTTCCCGCTGGTGGTGGCGATCACCAGCATGCCGCTGACCTTCGTGCTGTCCAACGATGCCTACTACTTCGGTGTGGTGCCGATCCTGGCCAACGCCGCCGCAGCCTACGGCATCGACCCGCTGGAAATCGCACGGGCTTCGATTCTCGGCCAGCCCGTACACCTGATGAGCCCACTGGTGGCCTCCACGCTGTTGCTGGTGGGCATGGTCGACCGCGATATCGGTGACTTCCAGCGGGCCACGGTCAAGTGGGCGGTACTCACCTCGCTGGTGATAACCGCACTGGCCTTGCTCACCGGGGCGATCAGCCTGTTCGTTTGAACCCCTGCACCTGTTCCATGCTGGCCCCCCCTCAGCCCGAGGGGTGGGCAGTTGCGTCCCCAATAACAACAACGAGTTACCTGCCATGAACACTTTGCTGACCCGCGGGGCCGTGCTGCCCCTGTTCGTCTTGTTGCCCCTGGCCACTGCCAGCGCAGAAGGCTTTGTGGATGACAGCAAGCTCAAGCTGCAGCTGCGCAATGTCTACTTCAATGAAAACTTTCGTGACGAACACGGCATGAGCGCCCGTGCTGCGCGCAACGCCAAGAGCGAACGGAGCGAGTGGGCGCAGGGCTTTCTGCTCGACTACCAGTCCGGCTTCACCCCCGGTACTGTCGGTTTCGGTGTCGATGCCATGGGCTTGCTGGGCGTCAAGCTCGACTCCG
This sequence comes from Pseudomonas aegrilactucae, assembly GCF_019168305.1. Lineage (GTDB taxonomy): Bacteria > Pseudomonadota > Gammaproteobacteria > Pseudomonadales > Pseudomonadaceae > Aquipseudomonas > Aquipseudomonas aegrilactucae. The sequence continues at coordinate 49,710 of NZ_JAHTBI010000085.1, read as the reverse complement.
GCCGTGGTCGCAGCGGCACCGGCCTGCTGCCGGTGCACGACGATGGGCGCGCCGCCGATGAGTTCGCCAGCGCCGGCGTGACGGCCAAGGCGCGGCTGGCCAAGACCACGCTCAAGTACGGCACCTTGCTGCCCAAGACCCCGGTGCTGATCTACAACGACGCGCGCCTGTTGCCGCAAACCTATCAGGGCGCGCAGGTCACCAGCGCCGACATCGACAACCTGACCTTCACCGGCGGCCACCTGGACCGCTTCAAGCTGCGTGACTCCAGCGACAGCGTGCCCCTGGTGCCCGATGGCTACGGCGGTGACAAGAGCGGCGACTTCAATTATGCCGGGGCCGATTACACGCTGGGCAAACGCGTGCGCCTGAGCTACTTCTACGGCGAGCTGGAGAACTTCTACCGTCAGCACTTCGCCGGTATCCAGCACGACCTGCCGTTGGGGGCAGGGGTACTGACCAGCGATCTTCGCTACTTCAACAGTGTCGACAGCGGCTCTGCCTACGGCGGCAAGGTCGACAACCACATGCTCAGCGGCCTGCTGTCGTATGCGCTGCCGGGGCACACCTTCAACGCGGGTTATCAGACCCTCAGCGGTGATGCAGGCCTGCCGTACATCAGCGGCGCGACGGTGTATTCCTTCAGTAACGTGGGCATTGGCAAGTTCATCGAAGAAGACGAAAAAACCTGGATGCTCGGGTATGGCTACGACTTTGCCAGGGTTGGCGTGCCGGGCCTGACGTTTTCCACCCGTTACCTGAGCGGCAGCGACGGCAAGTCCCAGAGCGCGGTCAATGAATGGGAGCGCGATGCGGAGCTTGCCTACGTGGTGCAATCGGGCACCTTCAAGGGGCTTGGGGTAAAACTGCGCAACTATGTGTACCGCTCCGACTTCTCCCGCGGCCGAGACAGCAACCGCCTGTACCTGACGTACGACATCGCCCTCTGGTAGGCCGCTGGAGGCGGCGTGCAGGTGTGCGCGTCGCCCGTGCGTCCACGCATTCATACGCTCGGGTACAGGACGTGGCCCAGACGCGCGAACGCCTGCTTGAGGAGAGCCGTGCCAGGCTCAAGGACTACGCCAACATTGCCCGTACGACGGTTGCCGTCGTCAGGTACCGCCTGCATCCTGTCTGCCAGCGCAATGTCGTGGGCGGCGAAAAGCGTGGATACTCGCCAGGGCTGCCAAACTGGCGAATCGCTAACGCAGGGATAGGGAGTTGGTCTTGAGCGATCTCACGGAAAAAAAAATACCTGGTGCAACGGGTTGGGCTTGCAGCGCTGTGCGCGCTTGTCGCCGGATGCGGTACTCAAACGCCATCGCAGCCTACGCGCGCAGCGTTGCCGCCAGCGCCGGAAATAGCCTCCGGATACCGCTCGGGCATGGTGCCGGTGCACGCCCAGCGGCACATGGCAGCCGCCGCCAATCCCCTCGCGACGGCGGCGGGTCAACAGATGCTGCGCAGGGGCGGCTCGGCAATCGACGCAGCGATCGCCATGCAAGCCGTGCTGACGCTGGTCGAACCTCAGGCCAGCGGTATCGGCGGTGGGGCATTCATCCTGTATTGGGATGGGAAGCGGGTTCAGGCCTTCGACGGGCGCGAGACGGCCCCGAGCGGTGCGCACAGCCGTACGTTCCTGAAACCCGATGGTACGCCCATGGCCTTCGCCCAGGCACAGATCGGCGGCCGTTCGGTGGGGGTGCCGGGTGTACTGCGGGCATTGGAGATGGCCCATGAACAGCACGGCAGATTGCCCTGGCGTGATCTGTTCCAGCCCGCGATCACGCTGGCCCAGGAGGGGTTTGCCGTGTCCAGGCGGCTTCACGCGCAAATCGCGGCGGATACATTCATCGCCCAGTCACCGGACCTGGCGAAGTACTTCCTGACAGCCGCCGGGCAGCCGCTACCCGTGGGCACTGTTCTGAAAAATCCCGCGCTGGCGCAGACACTGGCGTCGATCGCCACGCAAGGCGCGCACGCGTTCTATCACGGCGCGGTTGCCCGGTCGATGGTCGAGAAGGTCAATGCTCACCCCAACCCAGGCACGCTGTCGCTGAGCGATATCAGTGGGTACCAGGCCAAGGAGCGAGCCCCCGTCTGCGGCACCTACAAGCAATGGAACGTGTGCGGCATGCCGCCACCTTCATCAGGTGGTGTGGCCGTGCTGCAGACGTTGGGGATCCTTGAAGCCTTGCAGCGCAAGGCGCCGGCAAACGATCTGGCGCACATGCTGCCTGGCACACGTGACAGTGGCGCCGGCATCGAGCCGGCGGCTCAGGCGGTTCACCTGCTCGCCGAGGCCGAGCGCCTGGCGTATGCCGACCGTGCACTGTATCTGGCAGACAGTGACTATGTGCCCGTCAATGTCTGGGGGCTCACCCACAAACGCTACCTCGCTGAGCGCGCAGCATTGATCGGTGACAAGAGCATGGGCGTGGCTGCGGCGGGTGTGCCCCCTGGCATGAACACCGTGTTGGCACCTGATCGCTCTGCGCTGCGGATCTCCACCTCCCAGGTCGCCGCTGTGGACGACCTGGGCGGGGCGATATCCATGACGACCTCGGTGGAGGCCGCATTTGGCGCGCACATCATGGTCAACGGCTTCCTTCTGAACAACCAGTTGACCGATTTCTCATTCATCCCGAGCGAGGACGGCAAGCCGGTAGCCAACCGTATCGAGCCCGGCAAGCGACCTCGCTCCTCGATGGCGCCGACCCTGGTGTTCGACAAGGACAGTGGCCGGCTGGTCGCCACGCTAGGCTCGCCAGGCGGCTCGCAGATCATCACCTATGTGAACAAGGTATTGATCGGCATGCTGGATTGGGACCTCGATGCGCAAGAGGCCATCAACCTGCCCAACTTCGGCAGCCGTAACGTCGGCACCGAGGTCGAGGCCGGCCTGGTCAGTGCCGAGCTTGTTCGGCAGCTCGAGGACCGAGGCCATGAGGTGACCCCTGTTGAGATGACGAGCGGCACCCAGGTGATTGCCCGAGAGGGTGACGGATGGGTCGCCGGTGCTGACCCCCGCCGTGAAGGCACTGCGTTGGGCGACTGAGTGTGCTGACGCGGTCAGGCGCACGGGCGCCAGGTCTGGATCGATGCCGGCGGGCAGCCTGATGCATGTGCGCATGTCTGCTGCCGGGCGTCGTGTTGCGAGGTTTTTGACAAGCATGACATGATGCGCGGCCAGACAGGCAGAGGCTCCCGCGAATGGCTTCAGTGAAAGATGTTGCACGGCTGGCTGGCGTGTCCTGCATGACCGTGTCCAGGGCGCTCAATACCCCGGGCAAACTGAACCCTGAAACCTTGATTAAAGTTCGTCAGGCGGTCGAGGCCCTGGGTTATGTGCCCAGCCTGTCAGCCCGCAAGATCCGCGGTGGGCATTCCAGTGGCAAGACCATTGGCGTCTTCGCGTTCGATACGGCCACAACCCCGTTTGCCGTCGAAATGCTCCTTTCAGTGGAGCGTACGGCGCGAGAGCACGGCTGGAACGTTTTTATCCTCAACGTGTTCGAAACGCCGCCAAGTCAGCAATCCGTCGACTTGATGCTGTCGCATCAGCCCGACGGGATTATTTTCAGCGCCATGCAGTTGCGCACAGTCGAAATCCCCCCGTTACTGCGCAGCCTACCCCTGGTGCTCAGCAACTGCGTGAGTTCAGAGCCCGGTGTTGCCTGCTACATACCCGACGATGCGCAAGGTATGTATCACGCTGCCCGGCAGGCGCTGAAAAAAGGCTACCGGCGGCCGTTGTGTATCAACCTGCCCCGAAGCAGCCTGGCATGGGGGCCGCGACAGCGTGGGCTGGTTCGTGCACTGACAGACGTTGGGATAGGCGCAGACACTGTCCTGCAGTATGACCTTTCCACCCATGATGCGTACCAGGAGACACTGGTTGTGCTGGAACAGTATCTGCAGGGTTCGAGCGGCAAGCCGGCGTTCGATCTTCTTGTTTGCGGTAACGATCGTATTGCCTTGGTCGCCTATCAGTACCTGCTTAGTCGTGGCCTGTGCATACCAGATGACATCGCGGTACTTGGCTACGACAACATGATCGGCATTGCCGAGTTGTTCTATCCCCCGTTGAGCACCGTGCAACTGCCGCATTACGCGATGGGGCGTTGCGCGGCGCTACATGTCATCGAAGGCAGGGACGAGCCCACTGTTCACGCGCTTGCCTGTCCGCTGGTTGAGCGCAAGTCCTGTTGAATCGCGACTGAGCGTCGAGCAGGCTTACCCTGTCCCTGGAACAATGGGTGCCCATCAGCCGCTTTGATTCGAACCACGATGTCCCTGCTCAGAGCGTGTGGTGTGTCTTGATATCGTAATGTTAACGTTACCATTGTATGCCATAATTCGCTCTGGACGGGCTCGCGGGCATAGGCCGTTCCCCATGCACGCGTCGGGGGGGGGGCTGGCGGGCCAAGGTTTACCGATCACGGTTTAGCACATAGCGGCACTTATCGCCGCAAGCGGCGACAGGCTACGCGTGGGCCTTGCGTGCACTACAGAGGGGCGGGTGCGCTACGCGCGCGCCACCGCCCAGCGTCCAATTGCCATTCCACTGGCGGCCAATAACGGGCGCAGTAAACATTACGGATTCAAGACGCCATCACACGGGCGCTTTGTCGATAAAAGCTGAAACGTTTCATCTTGATCGGCACAGGGCGTGCGATTGCGCGTGAAGAGGAGCTTCAATGAGCAGGTGGTTCAGCAACATGGCGGTAACATGGAAGTTGGCGCTCGGGTTTGGCGTGGTATTGCTACTCACGTTGGTCATGGCATTCACGGGCTGGCAAAGTTTGAGCAGCGTGCTCTATCGCACCGACCGCATGGACGACATCCAGCAACTCGACAATGCGATGACCAATTTACGCATCACGCGCCTGAATTACATGGTGTCCAGAGGGGATGAGCGCCTCGCTGAACACATGCAAAAGGCCTATGAGCTCTATGAGCGCGAGTATGCAGAAGCGGCTGCCGTTTTTACACTGCCAGCCAATGCGGTCCTGCTGAGAAAACAGGGCGAGATGCTGCGCGTGTACGCTCAGATGCTGCACAAGGTTCGTGAGGCTTACACGGCAGCAACTGCGGATCGTGGTGACATGCGGGTGCAGGCGGAAAAAATCATGACCGCCGTGGCGAAATTGGAGGCAGAGACTCAGGGCCTGGATGCACATGATGAGCGCAAGTTCGAACGCTATCAGGCGATCGTGCGAGCCAAGCACGCAATACTGCTCGCGCGTTATGACGTGCGTGGTTACACAACCGACAGCACTGCAGAAAATGAACGCGCGATGGTGAGCCGAATCCAGCAGGCGGTGGTGAGCTTCAAGGCGTTGTCGGGGGTGTTGGACCCCCATCATGCGTCTGATATCAGGCAGATTCTGGACGCTGCTACAGCTTACCAGGCCGCAGTCGATGATTTCAGAGTAGCCAACGATGCCAATGCCCAGGCCCGGGAAGCGCTGGAGACCCTCGGCACCGAGATGATCAAGATCAATGATCAGTTACTGCAGAATCAGTTGGTGAGTCTGGATGAGGAGAGTGGTTCCGCCCGTGTCCTGCAGCTTGTCGCTGCACTGTTGGCATTACTTGTCGGGACGTTCGCCGCCTGGGTGATCACTCGGCAGATCACCGGCCCCTTGCGTGAAACACTGGGGGTGGTCGAGCGTATCGCTTCTGGTGACTTGAGCCATACCGCGCAGGTGACTCGCCGAGATGAAATGGGTGAGTTGCAACAAGGCATCCAGAATATGGGCAGCACGCTGCGTAACCTGATTGGTGGTATTCGCGACGGTGTCACCCAGATTGCCAGCGCTGCCGAGCAACTGTCGGCGGTGACCGAGCAGACGAGCGCAGGGGTCAACAGCCAGAAGGTGGAGACCGACCAGGTCGCCACTGCGATGCATGAGATGTCTGCCACTGTGCAGGAGGTCGCCCGCAACGCAGAAAGTGCCTCCCAGGCGGCTACGCTGGCTGATGCCGAAGCAAGAGAGGGGGACCGTGTGGTGGTGGAGGCGATCACGCAGATCTCACGATTGGCCGACGAGGTGAATCGCTCCACTGAATCGATGAGCCACTTGCAGCAGGAGAGTGACAAGATCGGCAGTGTGATGGATGTCATCAAGGCCGTGGCGGAGCAGACGAACCTGCTGGCCCTCAACGCGGCGATCGAAGCAGCCCGCGCAGGTGAAGCTGGGCGCGGATTTGCGGTAGTGGCTGACGAGGTTCGCGGGTTGGCCCAGCGAACACAGACATCCACGGAAGAGATCGAAGTCCTGATCGACAGCCTGCAGAAGGGTACGCAGGAGGTGGCTAGCATCCTGCAGCGGAGTCGCGACCTGACCGAAAGCAGCGTGGCGTCAACTCGCAAGGTCGAGACTTCGCTGGGAAGCATCACCAGTGCCGTATCTAACATCCAATCGATGAATCTGCAGATTGCGGCAGCCGCGGAGCAGCAGAGCGCAGTAGCGGAAGAAATCAGCCGCAGTATTCTCAACGTGCGTGACGTGTCTGAGCAGACGGCTGAGGCGAGTGACGAAACGGCGGCTTCCAGTGTGGAGTTGGCGCGCCTGGGTAACCAGTTGCAGACAATGGTCAGTCACTTTCGTATTTGAGTGCAGCACGGTCTTTGCCATGTTCAGCGTAGTGGCGCTGTGCGCGACAGCTTGGTCTTTCGGATTAGAATCAATGCCCATTGCCAAAAATCTCTCTGCTATTTTTATACAAACGCTTGAGCAAGCTGTAGACGGTGTTGTTGTGATTGATACCCAGAACTGTGTGGTTCTTTTTAATCGTGCAGCAGAAGGGTTGTGGGGGATCAGCAGGGAGGAGGTGATCGGGCAAGATGTCAGTGTGCTGGTTCCAGAAAGCATGCGAGAAAAGCATGATGAGTATGTTTCTTCGAGTCGGCGTGCCGGCGTCAATAAAATGGTGGGTGCCACGCGGGATGTACCTATTCATAGAAAGGATGGCAGTCATCGCTGGGGGGCGATGTCTATTTCTCGGGTTGAGAGTGAAGGGCAGGTTCTATTTACCGCTTTTGTAAAGGATGTAACTGTCTACCGTAGAGAGCAGAGGCGAATTAAATTATTGTCGTTGGTGGCCGATCAGACGGACAATGCGATAGTTATAACGGATGGCAGTGGGAGGATTATCTATGTAAATGGGGGGTTTGAAAGAGTTTTTGGCTATGCGTTCAGTGAAGTTGAAAATTCACGACCTGTTGCCCTGCTATCGCCGCATGTGCCTGAGGTGAGTGTCGGTCTGATATATGAACGGCTGTGTAGCGGGCATTCGGTGAGAATCGAGGAGTTGACGCAGGCTAAAAGTGGTGAGCGCATGTGGTGCAATGTCGCTATTAGTCCAGTCCTTTCGGGTAATGGAGAGCTTGCCAATACGGTGACGGTGCTTGCGGACATAACGAATTCGAAGATTCATGAGGTATTGCAGTTTTGTATTCTGGATGCGATGGTTCGCGAAATGCCGTTGGAAGCGGTTATGGACCTTGTGTGCAAGGAGGTAGAGCGCATAGCACCAGAGGTCATGGCAACGGTCATTCAAGTTGATGAAGATGGACGTATGCATCCACTCTGCGCGTCAACTTTATCCGAGGTGTATGCACATTTAATAGAGGGCAGGTTGGTAAGCGATTGCACAGGGGCGTCCAGCGCTGCTGCCTTGCTGGGTGAGCCGGTGGTGTGTGGCGATATCGAGACGGATACTTGTTGGGCGGGTGTGTGTGATCACCTGCTGAGGCGGGGGCTGAAAAGTTGCTGGTCGATTCCGATAAAAAGTGCCAGGGGAGCCTCTATAGGTGTTCTCACGTTTTACTATAATGACAAGCGTATGCCTTCCGCCCTGCACCAACAGTTGGTTGATGTGGTTATCCCGCTGTGTGTGCTTGCAATGGAAAGAGAGGTCAATCAGGAAAACATCAGGCAGCTTGCGTTCTACGATAGTTTGACGGGGCTTCCTAATCGTAGCCTGCTGCATGCCAAGGCCGACCATGCGCTGACAGAGGCAAGGCGTACAAAGAGCGCAATGGCCGTATTGTTCATTGATTTGGATCGTTTCAAACAAGTCAACGACTCGTTGGGGCATCCGGCGGGCGATGAGTTGCTGAAAGTGGTTGCTGAGCGTCTGCGTTCACATCGTAGGCCGGCGGATATTGTCGGAAGGCTATCGGGTGATGAGTTTGTTGTAGTGCTGCCGAACTGTGACAATGAATGCGTGACAGAGGTGGTCGAGGAAATAAGGCTTTCTATTTCTGAAGTGTGTCAAATAGCCGGTTCTCTGGTGTCACCCTCGGCAAGTATCGGGATCAGTGTATACCCGCAAGACGGTCATGATATGGGAACGCTGGTACACCGAGCGGACATGGCCATGTACCAGGCAAAAGGCGGAGGGCGCGGACGCTTCAGTTTTTTCAGCTACGAGTTGAATCAACTGGCACAAGAGCGCCAGGCACTGGAAGGTGCGTTGCGGCATGCGATCGAGAACCGTGAACTGACGCTCAGCTATCAACCACAGGTCAATATGGATGATGGGAAACTCTATGGCGTCGAGGCGTTGGCACGTTGGACACATCCTAAATTTGGAGAGGTCTCACCGGCACGTTTCATCCCCTTGGCGGAAGAGTGCGGCTTGATTGGTCAACTCGGCAATTGGGCTATTCAGGAGGCCTGCCGACAATTGGCCGTATGGCGTAAAAAGGGACTAGGGATTCCGTCTATTTCCGTCAACCTGTCACCGAGCAATTTTCATAATCTTGACCTCGGCGGAATGATCATGAGGACACTTGATCAGCATAGTCTGATTGCGGGTGATCTGACGCTTGAGTTGACGGAAAGTGTGCTGCTTGACACCAATCCAAACACGACGAAGGTGTTGCATGAAATTCATGCGCAAGGTGTCAAGTTGGCGATGGACGATTTTGGGACCGGGTACTCAAGTTTGAGCTATTTGCGAAAGCTGCCGATTCATGAGCTAAAGCTGGACCGTAGCTTTGTGATGGACCTTGAGGTCGATGAGACAAGTCGTGCGCTGAGTGATGCGGTTCTTCATATTGGCGACAGCCTGCAGTTGAGGGTGGTGGCTGAAGGTGTGGAGGAACAAGGGCAATATCAGATTCTTAAAGACCAGGGTTACCATGTGGTGCAAGGCTATCTTCTGTCAAAGCCATTGGCGCCGAAGGATTTTGAAGTGTGGATGGATCAGTATCACGGTTACTAGTTTACGGGGTGGGTGGGTTTTTACGTTAAAGGTGGCACAGTATGTTTTTCAAGGTCAGGCAACTCAAGAAAGAATTGCAGGAAGTCAGTCATCGGCTTTTTTCGTTGGAGCAAATCAAGGACAGCCTTGATAGTGAAATGCTTGTGTTGAAGCTAAGCGCGCAGGGTACTGTCGTTTGTGTGAATTCTAAGTTTTTACAGGAGATGTGCTTTGTCGCTGACGCAGTGATTGGGCAAGCACTCTTTGATCTTGTTCCTCACTATGCGCAGAGCACTGAACACTTCAGTCGCATGAAAAATGCGATTGGCAGCGGTCGGCACTGGGTCGGTGCTTTGCAAATGATACGTGGCAACGGGAAGGACGCCTGGTTGCGTGCGGTGGTACAACCCGTCAAGGACAATGCCGGGCAGGTCGTTGAAATTTCTGTCTATGCCAGTGACTTGACGCGGACAATCGAGACCTCTCGAGAACATCAAAACTTGATCGAGGCGTTGCAGTGCTCGACGGCGGTTATCGAATTTGACCTGGCGGGTAGCGTACTGACCGCCAATGATCGATTTCTGAGTGCAATGGGCTATACACTTCAGCAACTCAAAGGTCAGCACCACAGGATCTTTTGCGAGCCGGGCGAATACAGCTCCCCTGATTACGACTATTTCTGGGAGAAACTGCGCCGCGGAGAATACATCGCTGACCGATTCAAGCGCATCGATAGCCAGGGGCGGGTGGTGTGGCTGGAAGCCACCTACAATCCGATATCGGACTCCCATAACACCTTCTACAAGGTCGTCAAGTTTGCCACCGTGATCACTGATCAAGTGAATCGTGAGCTGGCCGTGTCGCAGGCTGCTGATATTGCATACACCACGTCTCAGCAAACCGATGCCAGTGCCAGGCGTGGTAGCAGTGTGGTTCAGGAAACGGTGAGTGTCATGCGAGCGCTGGCCGTTCAGATGGAGTCTGCAGTCGAGGGTATTGCTGCGCTGGACGAGCAGTCGCAGATCGTCGGCAGTATTGTTAAAAGCATTGGGGGTATTGCCGATCAAACCAACTTGTTGGCACTGAATGCTGCGATCGAGGCTGCCCGCGCTGGAGAGCAAGGACGAGGTTTCGCGGTGGTCGCCGATGAAGTCAGGCAACTTGCCTCACGAACGACTAAAGCAACGGAAGAAATTGTTGGCGTTGTGTTGCAGAACCAGAAGCTTGCGCAGGAGGCTGTTCACATCATCGAGCAAGGCAAGCAACGGGCAGAGCAGGGGTTGGAGTTGTCAGCACAGGCAGGTGCTGTAATTCTCGAGATTCAAGAGGGCGCCCAGAAGGTCGTCAGTGCCGTAGGGCAGTTTTCCAATAAACTGTCCGGTTAGTTTTGAACGAGCGGGTATGCGGCCGGGGCGTATGGCATCCGCAACGGTGGGCAGTGGGGCCATCACGCTGCCACATACACCCGGCTACCTCGTGGCAGACGACGCAACGATGAGGTCTGCCAACACTTCGACCGTGGTGCTGAGGCTGGTTCTGGCGCGATGAACCAGCCCCACATCACGGTGGAACGTGTGTTCCCCCAGGTCCATCACACGCACCGATGCCGGCCATGCCTTGCGCATCGTTTCGGGTACCAGTGCCACGCCAACGCCATTGGCGACCAGCTTGACGATCGCTTCCTGCTCGTCCAGTTCGCACACCTCGCGCGGGACGAAGTGCATCTGGCGCAGAAAGCGATCCACTTGCCTGCCGCCGAATGAGGAGCGGTCGTAGCGGATGAACGGCGTGCTGGACAACAGCGCTATCCAGTCATCGCCCTGCATTTTCTTCGGGGCGATCAGGCGATAGGGCTCCCTCGCCAGAGTGGTCCAGGTCAAATCGCTTTGCAGCGAAAACGGCGGCCGGATAATGGCGGCCATGTCCAGCTCTCCGGCGTCCACCATGTTCACCAGCTCCATTGACAGCCCCGGGATGATCCGGGTGCGGCACTGTGGGAACTGCCGGTGGAACTGCGCCAGCGCGTTCGGCAGCAGGCTGCGCTGAATGGAGGCAATGGCACCGATCGTAAGCAGCGTGGAGGCCGGCACCCCCGGCTTGCTGTTGCCCAGCTCGTTGTACATCTGGATCAGCGCCTGCGCCTTCACCAGCATTTCCTGACCGCGACGGTTCAGGTGTGCCGCACGCCCGGTGCGGTCGAACAACGCAAAACCCAGCTCTGCCTCCAGGCGCTGCATTTGCGCACTGACCGCCGCCTGCGTGAGGCCAATGCGGTGGGCAGCGGCGGCGAAAGTGCCTTCCCGTGCCACGGCAACCAGGGTCTTGAGCTCTCTGATCATGTACAAATTTCCTTTGTGCTAACCACAAAATCATATTGTTTTTTTTTATTGTTTTGCGAGGTTTAACATTCCTTCCATCCAGCCCTCTACCTGCTTTGGTGGGCGCTGGGGTACCTGATCCTGTTGCTTGCACCCGGTGACCAAAACACTATAGCCAGTGGAGTTCTCTGATGAGCCTTTCACCTTTCCACCTCGCAATCCCTGTTTACGACTTGGCCGCTACCCGTACCTTTTATGGCGAAGTGTTCGGCCTGCAAGAGGGGCGGTCCAGTACGCAGTGGGTCGACTTCGACTTCTACGGTCACCAGTTGGTGATCCACGAGCACCCCAAGACGGCCTCCCAGGAAAGCGTGCACAGCAACCCTGTCGACGGGCACGATGTGCCGGTTCCGCACTTCGGCATCATCCTGCAGTGGCAGCAGTGGGAAGCGCTGGCCGAACGCCTGAAGTCCTTCGGCACCCAGTTCGTGATCGAACCCTACATCCGCTTCAAGGGCCAGGTAGGCGAGCAGGCCACCATGTTCCTGTTCGATCCGTGCGGCAATGCGCTCGAATTCAAGGCCTTCAAGGACATGAGCCAACTGTTCGCCAAATAGGTGCACAGAGGCACAACTCGAGTTGTGCCCAGCCCCGTTCAATGAGCTGGAAGCTCATGAATCTAGCTACTGCCCTTGACGCAGACCTCCTACTCCAACAAGAAGGCTAGACATGAAACGTATACCTCTGGTTTGGCAAATCGTTGCCGGGCTGTTGCTTGGCGTGCTCGTCGGTTGGTACCTCAATACCCACCCCCTGTACCAACAGTGGGTGAGTGCAGAAATACTCAAGCCCTTGGGCGATATCTTCATCAAGATGATGAAGATGGTCGTGGTGCCCATTGTCTTCTGTTGCATGATCCTGGGTATTGCCGGTGACGGTGACAACAAATCGTTTGGTCGCATGGGCGCGAAGGCGCTGGCTTATTTCTTTGCCATCACCAGCCTGGCCATTGTGCTGGGGCTGTGTTTCGCCAACCTCTTCGAACCCGGTGCCGGGACCGATATTTCCGGTGTCTCGCACACCGCCGCGACCCTGAATACGGAGCCCTCCAAGGGCGCGCTGGTTATTCTGCAGAACATCGTGCCGGACAATATTTTCGTCGCCATGACTGAAGCGAAGTTGTTGTCGATTCTGTTTTTCTCCGTGCTGTTTGGCATGGCGCTCAATGCAGTGCCGCGTGAAAGAAGCGCACCGGTGATTGCCGTGATCCAGGGCATTTCCGATGCCATGTTCAAGGTGGTCAGTTTTGTCATGGCGTATGCGCCGATCGGTGTGTTCGGGATGATCGGCGCGACCGTCGCAACGTTCGGTTTTGCGTCGTTGTTGCCGTTGCTCAAATTGATCGGTGTGGTGTACCTGGCATTGATCGTGTTTGCCCTGGTGGTACTGGGTGGCATCTGCTACCTGCTGGGTGAAAACATTTTCAAGTTGATCAAGTACTTCCGAAATGAGCTGATACTGGCGTTTTCCAGCGCGGCATCGGCAGCGGTGATGCCGCAGTTGATGAACAAGCTGGAAGCCTACGGCGTGCCACGGCGAATCGTCAGTTTCGTGGTGCCGGTGGGCTATGCCTTCAACCTGGACGGTGCTTCGATCTTCCTGGGGGTTGCCACGATTTTTGTGGCGCAACTGTATGGCATCGACCTGTCGCTGTCCCAGCAGATCCTGCTGGTGGTAACCATGGTGCTGACCTCCAAGGGCGCCGCCGGCGTACCAGGGTTCGCCATCATCATCCTCTCCGCCACGCTGGCGTCGGCGGGTCTACCACTGGAAGGTGTTGCGCTGATTGCCGGTATATTCCGCGTGATCGACAGCGGCACCACGACCTTGAACGTGCTGGGCAACGCCGTTGCGCCATTGGTCATCGCCCGCTGGGAAAAGGTCCCGCTGCTGCCTCCCGCACCCTTGAAGGCTCAGCAGCAAGCCTGATGCGCCGTGGCCCGTCCATCACGATGGATGGGCTATCGTGCAGCGGCCAGGGCAGGTGCAAGCATTGCGACGGCAGTTGCGCCGATGCCCTGCAGGTCTTCTCGGCTCGCACCATCGTGAGCCTGCAACGACATGCCTTCGAGCAAGGTGTTCAGCGCACTGGCGAGCAGGCGAGCATTGGTCTTCGGCTGCAGTTGGCCACTTTTCACGGCGCGTTCCAAGCGCCGCTGCAGGTAATCCCGGCCCTCCTGGCGCAGTGCCTTGAGGGCCGCGGTCACTTCTTCTGCGTCGTCCGACACGTTCACCGCCCCCAGTACCACCATGCAGCCGCAGGGTGCTTGAGGTTCCGTCAGGATGGACGCCGAGGTATGGAAGAAGTCGCCGATGGCATGTACCACGTCAGGGTCGCTGTCCATGCGTTCCCAGGTCGCGTCCCAGAAGGTGGCTTCGTAGTAGGCAACCGCTTCGAGGAACAGCTTGGCCTTGTTGCCGAACGCGGCATACAGGCTGGGCGGGTTGATACCCATCGCCGAGCATAGCTCGGCCACCGAAGCCGGCGCGTAGCCGCGCTTCCAGAACACCGTCAGGGCCTGGAGCAAGGCTTTGTCGCGATCGAAGGTGCGAGGACGCCCTTTGCTGCGAGGCACAGAAGGGGAGAGGGAATCGGTCATGGGGTGACTACCTTGAAACGTATCGTCCGATGATACACGCAATGCACGTTGCAGGCCGACCGGGGGAAGGCTCGCATGAGCCGCGGTCGGCATACCCACGGCCAGGACCTTTTTTGGTAGCATTCGCGCACTATGAAGAAACCCCAACACGACATGCGTCAGCACATCATCGATGTCGCGCGATCGCTGATGACCCACAAAGGCTATACCGCTGTGGGCCTGGCCGAGCTTCTGGGCGCCGCAGGTGTGCCCAAGGGCTCCTTCTACCATTACTTCCGCTCCAAGGAAGAGAGGCACCGGCATGATCGTCGGAGGGAGACACCTACACCGTAGAGGGCTTCGTCCCGGTATCGATGCCCCGTGCGCTGGAGACCGACGAGATACCCGGGATCATCGAGCAGTACAAGCGGGTGGCCGCAAATGCCAAGCGCGCGGGCTTCGATGGCGTAGAGGTTCACTCGGCCAACAGTTACCTGCTGGACCAATTCCTGCGCGACGCCACCAACCACCGAACCGACCGGTACGGCGGCTCGATTGAAAACCGCGCGCGCCTGACGCTGGAAGTCACCGAGGCCATCATCAAGATCTGGGGCAATGAGCGAGTCGGCATCCGCCTGTCGCCCGTCACTCCGGATGCCGGCAACACGCCGCCGGACAGCAACGTGATGGCGATGTACGGCTATCTCATCCAGCAACTCAACGCATTCGACCTCGCCTATCTGCACTTCGTCGAGGGCGCGACGGCTACCTCGCGTGAAGTGCCGGCAGGCGTGGACATGGATGCGTTGAGCGCACAGTTCAATGGCCCGTTCATTGGCAACAACAACTATGACCTGGACATGGCCATCGAGCGCCGGGCGCAAGGCAGGATCGACGCCGTCGCATTCGGCCGCCTGTTCATTTCCAACCCTGACCTGGTCGAGCGCCTGCGCCGTGGTGCCGAGCTCACCATCGCCCCCCGCGAGTCCTATTACGGCGGTGGCGCAAAGGGTTACACCGACTGGCCTGTGGGCAACTACTGAGGCGCATCGCGCCGATCAGCATCCACGTTCTTTACGCCCGCATGCTGAGCAGACACCAGAACCGTTGGGCCGTGATTGAGGAGTCGGTAGGCCTTTTCCAGAGGGACGGCGGCAGTATGTTGTTGCATTGGGGCTCCTGAAAAATGCCCCGTCTCCATCGTGGGAGCGGGGCAGGGCAGATTCATGTTGTGGCTGTGTGGTTCAGATGAAGCTGCAGGGCTTCATGATCCCCGATGATTATTGCTGGGCCACGGCGCAGAGCGCTCAAGGGGCGACGTGGGTGTGGTAGATCTTGCTGACCACGCTCCACTTGCCGTCAACCTTCAGCAGGTTGAAGAAGTCGGTGAAGCAGAAGCCGGAAATATCGTTGGTGTCGATGCGCGCACTGGCGGCAGTACCCACTATATCGATGTTGACGATGACGCCCTGGGCTTCAGGGGACGGGCGAAACGCGGTGTCGATGATGTCGAACAGCCCCTGGATAGGGCCGCCGGTCAGCTTGCCGTCGGCGTCGACGCCGAAGATCGTCGCCTGCTCGCTGAAGGCCGGTTTCATCAGGCTGCTTTGGGCCTGCTTGCCGCCTTCGTTGTACTGATTGAGCACGGCGACGATGGCGTTGTAGTCCTGGATGTAGGTGGGTTTGCTCATGTGACGCTCCTTGGTGAGGGATTGGAATTTATTTGTAGTGGCCGATACATATTTTGCGCATTCTATAGTGATCACTACGTTTTGTGTCAAGCGTTTCGTCTGTGCACAACGGGTCGAAAAATCGGATGCAGCCGGCCACAGATAACTTCATCATGCCGGGTCACGGCGCTGCGCCTTCCTCCACTGCCTGATGATGAGTTGCACATGATCGATTTTCACAACGTCACTGCCTTCCAGCAGCAACATCGCGTGCTGCACGACTTCTCGCTGCACATCGGCGACACGGAGAAAGTGGCCATCCTGGGCCCCAACGGTGCCGGCAAAAGTACCCTGCTCAAGTTGATGACGCGGGAGATCTATCCTGTCGAGCGTGCAGGCAGTCACCTCAAGCTCTTCGGCAGCGACACGGTCAACCTGTGGGACTTGCGCAGCCGTATCGGCTTCATCTCCCAGGACCTGCAGGAGGACTACACGCCCTTTACCCCGGCGCTGGAGGTGGTGACATCGGGGTTCTTCGGCTCGATCGGTGCGCACGGGCACCTGCAGCCCAGTACCGAGCAGCTCGACAAGGCCCGCGCCTTGCTGGCCGCCGTGGAAATGGCGGGTTACGAGCAGGTCATGTTCCAGCGTCTCTCGACCGGCCAGAAACGCCGACTGCTGCTGGCCAGGGCGCTGGTCCACACCCCCCGTGCGCTGATCCTGGACGAGCCGGCCAATGGCCTGGACATGGGCGCCAGCCTGGGCATGCTCAAGCTGATGCGCAGCTTCTGTGCGGCGGACCATGCGGTGATCATTACCACCCATCACATCGACGAGATCATCCCGGAGATCGAACGTGTGGTGCTGCTCAGCGAAGGGCAGATCATTGCCGATGGCCCTAAGGCAGAGGTGCTGACCAGCGAATCGCTGTCCGAGCTGTACAGGACCGACCTGCGCATCAGCCAGCAGCAGGGGTGGTATCGCTGCTGGCACGCATGAAGTGATGCCGGGCACTCAGGTCAATGCGCGGCCGATGCGCGCCCGACCTTGCCCTGGGCCGGTGCGAGCAGCAACCGCGCCAGCGCAGGCGTGAGAATCAAGGCGCCGAGCATGTTCCAGATGAACATGAACGCCAGCAGAATCCCCATGTCGGCCTGGAACTTGATCGGCGACAACACCCAGGTCGCCACCGCAACGCCCAGGGTCACCCCCGTCAGCACCACCACCTTGCCGGTGGACAGCAGCGCGGTGTAATAGGCGTTGGACAGGCTTGCGCCCTGGCGCAGGTTCGCCAGGGTGATGCTGAGGATGTACAGCGAGTAATCCACGCCGATCCCCACGCCCAGCGCGATCACCGGCAGCGTCGCCACCTTCAGCCCGATATCCAGCCCGACCATCAGCGCCTCGCACAGGATCGAGGTCAGCATCAGCGGCAGCACCGTGCACACTACCGCGCGCCATGAGCGGAAGGTGATGAAGCACAGCACGATCACCGCGGCATACACCATCATCAGCATCTGCAGGTTGGCACGCTTGACCACGATGTTGGTGGCGGCCTCGATGCCTGCATTGCCGGCCGCCGACATGAACTGCAGGTCGGCCGTGTTGTACTGCGCGGCAAACTGTTCGACGGCCTGGGCCACCCGCGTCAACGTGTCGGCCTTGTGGTCGCTGAGGAACACGTTGACGGTCAGCAGATCGCAGTTCTGGTTGAACAGCTCGCGCGGTGCACGGGTGATGATCGCGTTCAGCAGCCCCTGGTTCATGGGGATTTCATACCAGCGCAGGCTGCCTTCGTTCATGCCCGCTGCGGCCTGTTTGCTCAGCGCGGCCAGGGAACTGGTGGAGACCACGCCCGGCAGTTGCTGCAGGCGGGCTTCCAGCGCATCCACGCTCACCAGGGTGTCGTAGTTGGCGCAATGGAAGGCGGGGGTCTTGACCATGACCACGTACTTGTCGCTGCTGGCGGCGTAGTTGCCGACCATGAAGGCGTTGTCGCGGTTGTAGCGCGAGTCGGCGCGCAGCTCCGGTGCGCCGGGGTTCAGGTCGCCGACCTTGACGTGCAGGCTGATGGCAAAGCCCACCGCCCCCAGTACCGCGGCAATGCCGATGGCCAGGCGTGCCCACTTGAGTTCGGTGAAACGGTCCAGAAACGACCACAGCGGATGGCGGCGGTGCTGCAGGTCGCCCAGGGCCAGGCGTTCGGCTTCGGCCTCGCGTCGGGCTGCCTTCAGGCTCACGCCGGTGTAGGAAAGCAGGATCGGCAGCAGCACCAGGTTGGTCAGGATCAACACCATCACCCCCACCGTGGCAGTCACTGCCAGGTCCTGGATCACCGGAATATTGATGATCATCAGCACGGCGAACCCCACGGCGTCGGCCATCAGCGCCATCAGGCCGGTGAGGAACAGGCGGCGGAAGGTGAAGCGCGCAGCGATCAGCTTGTCGGCGCCACGGCCGATGTCCTGCATGATGCCGTTCATCTTCTGCGCGCCATGGCTCAGGCCGATGGCGAACACCAGAAACGGCACAAGGATCGAGTACGGGTCCAGCGCATAGCCCAGGGTAGGCAGCAACCCCAGCAGCCACACCACCGCAATCAGCGAGCAACTGAGCACCAGCAGGGTGCTGCGCACGCAGCGGGTGTACCAGAACAGCACGAGGGCACAGATCAGCAGGGTGGCGGCGAAAAACACCTGCATCAGCAGCAGGCCGTCCATCAGGTCGCCGACCACTTTGGCGAAGCCGGTGATCACGATCTGGTAGTCATCACCTTCGTACTGCTGGCGCAACTGCTCCAGGCGCTGCGACAGCGCGTGGTAGTCCAGCGGGGCAGCGCCTTCGGCACTGGTGTCCTGCAGTGGCAGCAGGATCACGCTGGAGCGCATGTTGGAGGCCACCAGCCGGCCGATTTCGCCGGAGCGCTCGATGTTCTGGCGCACCTGGTCGATGCTCGCGCTGGAACCGTCGTAGTCGTCGGGGATCACCGGGCCGCCGTCGAAACCTTCCTCGGTGACGCCGATCCAGCGTGTGGCCGGGGTCCACAGCGACTTCATGTAGGGCCGGTCGACGCCCTCGAGCAGGAACAGCTCGTCATTCAGGCGCCGCAGGGTGTCGAGGTACTTGGCGTCGAACACGTTGCCCTGCTTGCTGTGGAGTGCAATGCGCAGGGTGTTGCCGCCTTCGCCAAGCTGAGCGCGGTACTTGAAATAGTTTTCGATGTACGGGTGGCCGACCGGGATCATCTTCTCGAATGCTGCACTCAGGCGCAGGTCGGTCGCTTGCCAGCCGAGTATGGCGCTGATCAGCAGGCCCAGCGCGACCACCAGGCCCCGGTGGTTGAACAGCAGGCGTTCGACCAGGCTGCCGGAATGCTTGTCGAAGGCGGTGAGGTCCAGCACGGTGGTGCTGTCAGGCGCGGTCACTTTACTGTTCACGGGCGCTGCTCCGTTGGCCATCTTGCAGGGAAAAAGCGCTCAGGCCACGTGCACCGGCCAGCATGAAGCGACCGTCGCCGGTGGTGCTCAGGCTGGTCAGCGAGCTGGCCTGGGTGGGGGCGGCGCTGAAGTGTCGGCCGTCATCCTGGCTGATCAGCACGCGGCCGGTCTCGTCCACCAGCAGCAGGGTGCCGTCGCTGGCACGCGTACCGGCAGTCAGGGTCACCGGCTGGTCATTGGCGATGCTCTGCCAACTGGCGCCCAGGTCCTCGGAACGCAGGATCTTGCCGCGCAGGCCGAAGGCCAGCAGGCTCTGCCCGCCACCGGCGAGCAGGCCGAAGAAGGTGCCGGTGGTGGGGGTGTCGATGGCGCTGAAGTGCTCGCCTTGATCGGTCGAACGCAACAGCAGGCCCTGCTCGGCAGCGATGAACAGGGTGCCGTTCACCTCGAGAATGTCGTACAGGTGCAGCGCCGACGGGTTGTCGATTTGCTGACTGATCGAGCGCCAGTGCTGGCCGCCATCGACGGTCGCCAGGGCCAGCCCGTAGGCGCCGACCACCAGCCCGCGTTGCGCATCGAAAAAATGCACGGCCAGAAACGGTTTGTCCGGGCCGTCTTCCACCAGTTGACGCGCCTCGTCCACATGTCGCTGGCGTTCTTCATCGGGCTGCTCGGCCAGTGCGGCGGTCGCTGCGTCAACCGCCAGTTGTGCGGCCTGGTTGCCGTCAAGCTGCTTGACCCAGCTGCGGCCGCCATCACTGCTGTGCAATATCACTCCGGCATGCCCCACGGCCCAGCCCTGGGTCGGCGTGGCGAACGTCACCTGGGTGAGGGTCACGCTGACCGGGGAGGGGACCTGCTGCCAGCTGTGGCCATTGTCTTGCGAGCGCAGGATGAAGCCGCGCTCACCGACCGCCAGCAATTGCTCGCCGGCGTGGGTGACGTCCAGCATCAGCGAACGGGCCGCCAACTCGCTGTGCAGCGCCGGGCGTTGATACAGGGCAGCATCGGCCTGCGCCGCGCTGGCGGGCGCTGCGCCCAGGCTCAGGGCGCACAGTGCCAGCGGCACGAGGGTGCGTGCGGCGAGGGCGTTTAGCGTTATAGGTGTGGCCATCTCTACCTCGGCAATCTGGGGATACGACGGGCGCGTAGCCCGCCGCCTGTGGTGCGTGCCCGGGCTCAGCGCACCGAGCCGGAGGCCACCGCGTTACCGGTGAAGAAATTCTCCGGCTTGCGCTCGACCACCTTGTAGGTTTCTCCGTTCAGGCCTTGCACCATGCTGTAGGTCTTGGCCTGCAGGTTGTAGATGACCACCGGCTTGACCACCACGGCCGGGATCGCCGGGACCACGAAGGGCAGTGCCTGGGTCACGCGCCACAGCTTGCCTTGCGCGTCGTAGCCATCCACCAGCGACACCGTCCAGCTGTCCTCGTCGATGTAGAAGCGGCGTTTGGGCACGGCGTGGCGCTTGCCCGGCGCCACCGTGGCTTCCACCTCCCAGACCCGGTGCAGCTCCCAGCGCATCTTGTCCGAATTGAGGGTTTTCTCGGTGTACACCTCGTCCGGCCTGGCCGCATGGAAGGCGTTGAGGTTGTAGGGGATGTACATCTCCTTCTTGCCGATCAGCTTCCACTGGTAGCGGTCCGGGTGGCCGATGAAACCGTGCACCTCGTCGAAGTAGTTGGCCCCCGAGGCAACGAAGTCGGGAGTGTCGTAGCCCACGGTGGGCGCGCGCCGCACCCGGCGCTGGCCGACCAGGTACTGCCAGGCCTGGCGTGGGCTGGCCGCGTCGATACTGTCGTGGGTCACCAGCGATTCACCAGCCTTGAAGGGCGGCTCGTTGGTGAGAAAGCGCAGCAGTACATACTGGCCCGGCCAGCTCTGGGCGTTGCCGTCCTTGTAGTAGTAGGGGTACTGCCAGTTCTCCACGCCGCGGCTGGCCAGGGTGCGGCTACCGTCGGAGTTGCCGATCATGTTGCGGTAGCCGTGCTGGATGGACTCGGCCTCGGTGCGCAGCAGGAAGTTCCAGATCACTTCGCTGCCATTGGTCGGGATCGGGAATGGCACGCCGCCGTAGCAGCCTTGTACCGACAGGCCGTTCTGCGTCAGTTGGCAGTCGGTGGCGTTCTTCAGGGTGTTGGCGTAGGTCCAGTCGGGGGCGGCGGCGCTGCGGTGGGTGGGGTAGACGTTCAGGTTGAAGGTGTCGGGGTATTGCTGCAGCAGCGCACGGGTGCCTTCGCTGAGCTTGTCGGCGTACTGCGCGGCATTGCTGGCGTTGATCTGCAACAGCGGGCGCTCGCCTGGGAACGGGTCGACCGGCACGTCACCGAACTTGGCACCGGGCACGTCCCTGGTCAGGCCACCGGTCCAGGCCGGGATGCTGCCGTCGGCGTTGCCGGCCTTCTGCGCGCCCATGGGGGTCAAGGTGCTCTTGAGCGTAGCGGCCTGCTCGGCGCTCACGGCCGCGACGGCCTGGCCGCACGCCAGGCTGAGCAGGGTCAGCAGGGAAACGAGGGGGGCATGCTGTTTCATGGTGATTCTCCGGGGCAGGGCGAGCATCAGAACGTGCGTTGGATCGAGAAGGCGACGAAGTCGCGATCCTTGAGGGTCTGTTTGAAGGTGTAAGCGTTGTTCTGGTCGATGATCGGCCCGCCATCGCCAAAGAAGTTGGTGTAGCTGAGCGAGGCGTACCAGGTTTTCTGGTAGTCGGCCTTCAGGCCCAGGGTGATGTCGCCGCCGTGCTCGGGGGCGAACGCCTGCGGGGTGACCGACGAGCGCCCGTAGGGGGTGTAGCCGACGGTGATGGGCAGTTGCAGGTCCACACCCGGCATCACCTGGAAGTACTGCGGTTCGAAGGTGAAGCGCAGCGAATAGGCGTCGCGGGTGGTGTTGGGGTCGAGTTGGTCGGCGTTTTTCTTCACGCTCAGGCGGCGGTTGAAGGCCAGTTCGCCGACCAGCGAAGCGCCATCCCACAGGCTGTTGCCGGCATAGATGTTGATCATCGAGACCTGCGCATGCAGCGAGTCGCCGACCGGGTAGGCCGCGTGCTTGTCGTTGTCGGCGCCCATGCCGGCGACCACCACCCCGCCGGTGGGCGCCAGCGGCGTATCGACCCGCATCGACAGCTCGCCGGCCACGTTGGCTTCGCCCACCAGGGTGCTGAAGCTGGCGCCGAACACCTTCACGTCTTCGGCGTAGACGTTGACGTAGCTGTCGTCGTTGCCGGGGATCAGGGCGGCGGGGCGGAAGTAGAAGATCGGCGTCTTCTCGTGGTACTTGGCCGCGTAGAGGCCGAACTCCCAGTCGTCGACGGCGAACTTGAGCTGCGCACCGAACTGCCCCGAGTCCTTGGCATTGATGCTGGGGCCGCGGGTCAGGCGGCCGGTGGGGAAGTACACGCTTTCGGCGCCGTCACCGACGAAGTCGCCGCCACTGAAGTAGCTGCCGGAGCCTGGCAGGCGGGTCCTGTTCCATTCGAACTGGTAGTAGGCGCCCACGCTGATGGTGTCGGTCAGTTGCCAGTTGCCCGAGACCTGCTGGGTGGGCAGGAGGATTTCCTTGAACTGTGAACCGGGGACCGATTGCAGCTTGACCAGGTCGACCGTGGACTGCGCGTTGGCGATGCCGTTGGCGCCGAAGAACAGGCTCTCGCCGTAGATCTGCGTGAACTGCCCCACACGCCCCGACAACCGAGTGCTGCCTACATCGCGTGCGCCGTAGACAAAGGCGTCGAGCAGTTCGCCCTTGCGCCCGTGCAGGTTTCGGGTGTCGTCGGTGAAGCGGTCATTGCGTACGCTCAGGGCGTTGGCGGTGCCCGGCGAGTCGTTGTCGTTGCCCTCGTTGTACACCGAGTCGTACCAGGCGGCGCCGCTCAGGCGTGCCCCCACATCCTTGTAGCGAATGTCCAGCTCCGAAAGCAGGTCGAGGCGGTTGGAGATCAGCCCGGTGCTGAAATTGCGGTCGCCATCGTCCATGTTGGGGTTGGGCACCGAGGTGCCGGGGCCGGCGGCGACGTTGTCTTCGCGGCCCTTGAGGCGAAACGCATTGCTGTACTTGAGGGTGTTGTCCCAGTTGGTGGTGAGCTCGGGGATGCCGGTCTCGAACTGGAACGCGGCGGCGTTGAACGAGGAGCACAAGGCAAGGGCGGCGCCGACGGAGCCGGCAAGGCGGGTGATGCGCTCCGGGTGAGCGGGGCGGCTGTGCGGCATTTTCATGAAAACCTCTTCTGCTTTTTTATTGTTGTTGAAGCGAATCGATTTACGTCTGCGGCAGTGGTGGGTGTCAGTCGAGGGCAAGAATACAGCTTTGTGCACGATTCATTTTAATTTGCTCTAAAAATGAATTTGTGCACAAAAAGTAAGTCCGTGCTTTTTCAAAGTCAAGGAAAAAGCGTCGGCATTTGTCGAGGGCGTCGAAGCGACGATTGGGCAGGGTTAAAATTGCACAAAGGGATTTTTGCGCATAAAATCTTGAACAATGCACTGTTTACCGGACCCTACCCATGCTCAGCAATCAAAGCGGCTCGTTGATCGAGGTCGCGCTCCAGCAGATGAAGAAATCCATCATCTGCTGCGAGCTGCCCCCAGGCGAAAAACTCAAGGTGGCGGAACTGTCCAAGGCGTACGGGCTGAGCAGTTCGCCGATTCGCGAGGCGCTCAACCGCCTGGCGCAGGAAGGCATCGTGGAGGCCAGCGAGAACAAGGGCTTTCGGGTCGCGGGCCTGTCGGTCAAGGACTTCCAGGAAATCACCCACCTGCGCAGCCTGCTCGAACGCGAAGCGCTGGCCGATGCCATTGCCCATGGCGATGACGCCTGGGAGGCCGATGTGCTGGGCGCTTATCACCGGCTCGGCCTGGTCGAGAAGAAGCTCGGCAGCCTGCCGGTGGCGCTGGATGACGACTGGTCAGAGCGCCACAAGGCGTTTCATTTCGCCTTGTTCTCCGCCTGCCGCTCAAGCCTGCTGCTGCGCACCATCGACTCGTTGTTTGACCGTGCCGAGCGCTATCGGCGCTTTTCGGCGTTGCGGCGCAAGGTCGAGCGGCACAAGAATGATGAGCACAAGCAGTTGATGGACGCGGTGCTGGCCAGGAACAGCGACAAAGCGCTGGATCTGCTGGGTCGGCATATCGGTGAAACCCTCAATCGGGTCACTGATGCGGTGCTGGGGCAGCATTGCACGGTGCAGTGAGCAGGTACCGCTGCACGGTTTTCCAGGTAACGGCTCGCACAATTTAAGCTGCAATTGGTCACAAATTAGTACTTCATCTGTTGTCGCGGTTTTGCCGTGGCTGTATATTCCCGCGCCATTGATGGCCTAGTGCCATTTTGCGTGCCGCGTCGTCTCGTACCTCCAGGCCGGAGCGTTGAATTTACCCCTACGCTTTCAATGGCTTAGTGCAAGGTGTTGCACGTCACCCCGCTTTTGAGTGTCTTGCCGTTGCCCCTGCAGGCGCGGCGCTACCCCCTACCTCGTGCAACCGGGCCCCTTCGGGATCGCCCGGTAATAACTATTTCAAGATCTACCAATAGAAGGGTTACACGGATGTTCGATGCAATTGCGAAAGTGCTGGCCGATATAAGTGTGCGGTCGAAACTGACCCTGGGCTTTGCACTGGTTTTACTGCTGTCAGTCATCATCGCAGGGATCGGCTGGAGTGCGCTGAGCAGCCTGGGAGAGCGCAGTGCCAAGCTCAGCAGCATTGCCAGTATCAATGAGGTGGCACGTGACATGCGCATCGCGCGCCTGAACTACACGGTGTCAGCAGATACTGCGCAGGCAGGGCTCGTGGTCAAGGTGATGGATGACCTCAACCTGCAGATCGATACGCTTGCGACGCAATTCGCCGATCCCAAGGACTTGCGCTGGATAGCCCAGGCTGACAGCGCGGTTGAGCGTTACCGCGCGCATTTCCAGGACTACGCCCGTGCTGTTGAGGCACGCAACGATGCCCAGACGCGTCAGGCCTTGTCCGTTCTGGACGCCGATATCAAGAGCCTGATCGAAGCCTGCGGGCAGTTGTCGGACAGTCAGTCGACAAAGCGTGACAATGAAGTGAGTGCCTCGATCGAGCGCTTGATCTTCGCGGCGGTGCTGGCCTTGATGATGGGCACGCTGGCCGCCTGGTTGATCACCCGTTTGATCGTGCTGCCGTTGAAAGAGGCGCTGCTGAGCGCCGAGCGAGTCGCCGATGGCAACCTGAGCCAGGACATCCGCGTGTCGCGGCGTGACGAGTTGGGCGCGTTGCAGGTCAGCATGCAGCGCATGACCGTGAACCTGCGTGACCTGATGGGTGGCTTGCGTGACGGTGTGGTGCAGATCGCCAGCGCAGCCCAGCAGTTGTCCGCGGTCACCGAGCAGACCAGCGCCGGGGTCAACAGCCAGAAGGTCGAGACCGACCAGGTGGCGACGGCCATGAACCAGATGGCAGCGACCGTGCAGGAAGTGGCACGCAGTGCCGAACAGGCCTCCAATGCAGCGGTCAACGCCGGCCTTGAGGCACGCGAAAGTGACACGGTGGTCAATCAGGCCATCGAGCAGATCTCCCATCTGGACATCGAGGTGGGCCATTCGACGGACGCCATGGCCGGGCTCAAGCGTGAAAGCGACAAGATCGGCACGGTACTGGATGTGATCAAGTCGGTCGCCCAGCAGACCAACCTGCTTGCCTTGAACGCGGCCATCGAAGCGGCGCGAGCCGGTGAAGCCGGGCGCGGCTTTGCCGTGGTTGCCGATGAAGTGCGCAGCCTGGCGCAGCGTACCCAGACCTCCACCGAAGAAATCGAAGGGCTGATTGGCGGCTTGCACCGGGGTACCCAGCAGGTGGGCGATATCCTGGAGCGCAGCCGCGCCCTTACCACCAACAGTGTTGAACTGACGCGCCGTGCAGGCACCTCGCTGCTCAACATCACCCGCTCGGTGGCCACCATCGAGTCGATGAACCTGCAGATCGCAACCGCATCGGAGCAGCAAAGCGCGGTCGCCGAGGAAATCAATCGCAGCGTGCTCAACGTGCGCGATGTCTCCGAGCAGACGGCGGCCGCCAGCGAGCAAACAGCGGCCTCGAGTGTCGAACTGGCCCGCCTGGGCGCGCACCTGCAGACGCTGGTGGGCAAATTCAAGCTTTGACACGTTAAGGGGGCCCGCGCAGGTCGTGGCTGCGCGGGCCCCTCGTTTCAGCTGTCCAGCGCGGCGAGCAGGCGCTGCACCAGTGCCAGGGCCTGCTCGCTGCACACGGCAGAGCCGTAGACATAGTGATCCGGGCGCACCACGAGCACCTTGCAGTCACGTTCTCGCATCCATGCGCCGAGCACCCCTTCCTGTTCCTGATACTGATGTGCCCAGGGCGCTGGCGCAGGCGCTGTGTCCACCAGTTGCACGATGTGCAGCGGCAAGTGCGCGCAGGCGCGTTGCACCTGTTCGAGCAACTGCGGGTCAGCCACATCGGGCGCCAGCACCAGGCGCAGGCTTTGCCCGGTGAAGCGGTCCAGCAGTGCGATTTCACCGGTGTGGTTGCGCACCCGCGGCTGCGGGAACAGTTCACCGGCGCCCGTGGACGTGTCGATAAAGCCGCTGTTCAGGCCCGGAATCAGCGATTGGCGGGTCATGATGCCATCGGGGCGCGCCTGCAACTGCAGCTCCAGGCGCTTGTCGCGCTCGGCAGCGCGCCCTGCGTCACGTTCGCAGATGGTCTGCCCGAATGCCTTGGCCACCTCCGTGGTGCGCCGCACATGTGGGGCGCGTTCGCGCTGGTAGCTGTCGAGCAGGGCCGGTTGCGCCAGTTGCCGGCGTACCAGCGCAAGCTTCCAGATCAGGTTCATTGCATCGCGAATCCCCTGGCACATGCCCTGCGCGAGGAAGGGCGGGGTCATGTGCGCGGCATCGCCCAGGAAGAAGGTCTGCTTGTGGCGCCACTGCTGCAGGATCAGCGCGTGGAAGCGGTAGCTGGAGGCGCGCCAGATGTCATAGGCGTCGGCCGGCAGCCAGCGCGAGATCAGGCGCTGGATCGACTCGGGGCGGGCGATGTCCACGGGGGACTCGTCGTCATTGATCATGAACTCCCAGCGCCGATGGCGCCCCGGCCCGACCACGAAGGTGCACGGGCGTTCGACCTCGCAGTACTGGATATTGGTGCTCGGCAGGTCGGCGCCGGCGCCGTCCTTGAGCATCACGTCCACCACCAGCCAGGGCTCGTCGAAGGCCAGGTCGTCCATGGGCAGTTCCAGGCGCGTACGGATCGGGCTGGTGCCACCGTCGCAGGCCAGTACGTAGTGGGTGTTGTGGCGATGCTCGTTGCCGTGCCGATCACGTACGCGCACGCTGCTCAGCGCCCCGTCCTGCTCTACCCCCAGCACTTCGCAGCCCAACTTCACCGTGACCGTTTCGAAGTCGCCGATGCGCGCGCGCAGGGCGCGCTCCACCGGGGGTTGCGAGAACACGTAATTGGGCGACCAGCCCAGCAGGTGGGGCGGTTTTGCCGCATCGATACGCTTGATCAGGCGCGCCCCGCCGCTGAGGTAGTGCGATGCCCGGTAGGGCATTACATGGCTGGCGATTGCGTCGGCCAGGCCGATGTTGTCGAAGGTGCGCATCACTTCGTGGTCAAGGCCCATCGCGCGGGGGTTTTCATAGATGTGTTCGGCCTTGTCCAGGGCCAGCGCATTCAGCCCCCACAGGCCCGCCAGGTTGGCCGCCGTGGCGCCCACCGGGCCCATGCCGACGATGATCAGATCGTAAATCATTGTGTGCTGCCTCTTGTTTTTATGCGTTCCAGGCCTGGCTGCTGCGGCCTGCCGTGGCAGGCCGCCACCGCCTGGCTACCCGCGTACGCGCTGTTCGGCGATGCGCTGCGCAATCGATTCCATCCACTGCTCGCGGGTCTGGAAGCCCGGGCGGCGTTGGCACATGGCCAGGGTCTGGGCCTTGATCTGTTCGGTACTCTGTTCCAGGTCCAGCGGCTCGCGGCAGGGCTGGTTGGTGTACCAGGGCGCGTCGACATACATCTCGATCGGGTTGCCCTCGGGGTCCTTGAAGTACAGCGACCAGGCATTGCCATGGTCGACCTGATCGATCGGGGCGATGCCGCTGGCCTTGGCAAAGGCGTAGTAGCGCTGCAGGTCTTCGAGTGAGTCGAGCAGGAACGACAACTGGTTGATCGGGTTGAACGGCAGGTCGACCGGCTTGCCGTCGAACAGCACCAGTTGGTGATGCACCTCGGGGTTCTGGGTCATGAAGAACAGGCGGTGACCGGTGGACGCGACGCCCTGGTCGCTGACGATGAAGCCCAGCTTGCTGCAATAGAAATCGACCATGTTGTCCAGGTCGGCGCAGAAGGTTCCGGTGTGGGTGAAATTGATGCGCGGTAAGGTGTTCATGCAATTGCCCTCTTCTTGTAATTGTCGGCGCGAAGGTGCTTCAGGCTTCGTCTGCCACCGGATTGGACAGGGTGCCGATCTGCGAAATGACCACCTCGAATACATCGCCCGGGCGCAGGAACACCGGCGGCGTACGCTTGAAGCCGATGCCGCTGGGGGTACCGGTGGCCAGGATATCGCCGGGGTTCCAGGTCAGGGCCTTGGACACGTAGGCAATCAGCGTGGGAATGTCGAACGCCAGTTCCGCCAGGGTGCCTTCCTGCATCTGTTCACCGTTGAGAATGCCGTGAACCTGCAACTGGCGATAGTCCTCGATCTCGTCGGCGGTCACCAGCCACGGGCCCAGCGCGCCGGTGCTGCGAAAGGTCTTGCCCATGCCGTACTGGTGGGTGTGGAACTGCCAGTCGCGCACGCTGGCATCGTTGAAACAGGTGTAGCCGGCGACGTGTTCCATGGCGTCTTCGGGCGCGATGTGCGCGCCGCCCTTGCCGATCACCACAGCCAGCTCCGCCTCGAAGTCGAAGGCTTCGGAGACGCGCGGGCGCAGCAGCGGTTCGCCATGGGCCAGCAGGGTTTCGGCAAAGCGCTGGAAGATCACCGGGTGCTGCCCGACCTTGCGCCCGGCCTCTTGGGCGTGGGCCACATAGTTGATGCCCACGCAGATGATCTTGCCCGGCGCCGGAATCACCGGCTCCAGCTGCACGCTGCCCAGCGGGTAGTCCGCCGTGGCGCTGGCCACATGGGCGCGGGCCTGCTTGAGCAGCTGTTCATCGGCCAGCAGCGTCGCCAGGTCATTGATACCCCGGAACTGCGCTGTCAGCTCTACCACGTGCTCGCCTACCACGGCGCCGAAGTGCGCCTGCTGGTTGTGTCGATAGGAGATCAGTTTCATCGGCCTCGCTTCCTTTTTTGTGCATAAAATGTAACTTCTTGCACCATACATTACAAAATGCATATTATGGAAGCCCGCCCTGAAACTTCTTGCAGGCGGACCTCTGTCGGAGATCGAGCATGGCGTTGGTGAAGATCCGCAAAATCAAACTGGATGTGGAAGAAGTGCATCACGAGGGTGGGGTGGTGGTCGCCGAGCCCCTGATAGTGGCCGTGGCCCTGGCCGTGGTGGACAACCCCTACGCGGGTCGGCATGTCGACGACCTGCTGCCCTTCATGCAGGCGCTGCGCGCCCTGGGCACTGAGCTGTCGCAGCGGCTGATCACTGCCCTGGGCGGAGTCGAACGCGTACAGGCCTATGGCAAGGGCGCCATCGTGGGTGAGGATGGCGAGTTGGAGCACGGCGCGCTGTGGCACGAGGCCGGCGGCTGGGCCATGCGTGAAGCGCTGGGCAACCCGAAGGCGATCGTGCCGGCCGCCAAGAGTATCGCCGGGCTCGGTTCCCGGGTGATGATCCCGTTGGGGCATATTCAGGCCGCCTATGTGCGCAGCCACTTCGGCGTGGCCGAGATGACCGTGTGGGACGGGCCGCGGCGCAACGAGATCGCCTTCGGCCTGGCCATGGCCACGGGCGGGCGCATCCATGCGCGCATCGGCGGCCTGAGCGCAGCCCAGGTCAAGGGCGAGGACGGTTTGCGTTAAGGCTCACGCTTGATTGCGTGTTCTACGGTTCGGTACCACGACTACAAAAACAATATGTTGGAGAACATCATGACTGCAAAAACGATGCGTGCCGCTCGCCTCTACGAAGGTGGCAAACCCATGGTCATCGAGCAGCTGCCCGTCCCGCGGATTCGCCCCACCGAAGTGCTGGTCAAGGTCAAGGCCTGCGGCATCGTGCCCAACCTGCACAATATCCTGACCAACTGGGTGCACTGGTTTCCGCACAACCCGCTGCCCAAGCTGCCGGCGGTGTTTGGCCTGGACCCGGCCGGCGTGGTCGAGGCCGTGGGCGAGCAGGTCTACGACTTCAAGGTCGGTGACCGGGTGTATGTGAACCCTGGCCGGCACTGTGGTTCATGCCGGGCGTGCCGGGCCGGCAACACCATTGCCTGCAGCGCCTACACCTTCAACGGCTACTTCGGTTTCACCCCCAAAAGCCCGCGCATGTTCGAGGACTACCCCTATGGCGGGTTGTGCGAATACATCCCGGCGCCGCAGTACAGCCTGGTGAAACTGCCCGACAACCTCAGTTTCGAAACCGCTGCGCGCCTGGGTTACCTGGGCACGGCCTACAAGGCGCTGCTGCGGGCAAATGTCGGCCCAGGCTCCACCGTGCTGATCAACGGCATCAGCGGCACCCTGGGCCTGGGCGCCGTGGCCCTGGCCCTGGCGATGGGTGCGCGCAAGATCCTCGGCACCGCGCGTAACCAGGACCTGTTCCAGAAAGTCAAAGACCTGGCCGCACCGGGGCGCATCGAAATCCATACGCTGGGCACGCTGCCTACTCAGCAGTGGGTGCATGAAATCACCCAGGGTGAAGGGGTGGATGTGGCCATCGATGCGCTGGGCCCCGGCGCGCCCCACGAGAGCCTGATCCAGGCACTCAAGTCGGTGCACCGCGGCGGCCACCTGGTCAATATCGGCGCGATCGCCGGTGACGTGCCGATCGACCTGCACTGGATCATGGACAACGACATCCACATCAGCGGTTCCGCCTGGTTCACCACTGCTCAGGGCCAGGCAATGGCCGACATGGTCGAATCCGGCGTGCTGGACCTGTCGTTCTTCGAACACAGCGTGTTTGCTTTGGAAGACGTGAACCAGGCCATCAGCGGCATCGAGAACCGCAACGGCGGTTTCGGCAACTTCGTCATTCGCCCCTGACCCGTTACCGGGGGCCTGGGCCCCCGGTTCGCACCCATTCGTCAAGAGGACGCAACATGCATGTACGCAGAGTTGTAACCGGTCACGATGCGCAAGGCCGCTCGGTGTTTGTCAGTGATGCCCCGGCACCGCGCGCCAGGAACTTCATCGATATGCCGGGCTATGGCATCACCCAGGTCTGGAGCAACGACACGCCCAGCACCCTGGGCGATACCGATGACCGTACCCTGGGCAACGGCTCGTTGATCCCACTGCCGGGTGGGGCAAGCCTGCTGATGATCAGCCTGCCACCCGATACCGTCATGGCCGCACCGCTGGACCAGGCACGTGCGCTAAGTGAGATGAGCGCAGCCATGCCCGGCCTGATGGCGTGTTTCGAGGCACAGGACCCGGCCATGCACCGCACGCCGACGGTGGATTATGTGGTGATCATGGAAGGCGAACTGTGGCTGGAGCTGGATGACGGCCAACGACGCCTGGTGCGTGCCGGCGATGTGGTCATCCAGAATGGTAACCGCCATGCCTGGCGCAACACCTGCGACATTGTGGCCAAGGCTGCCGTGTTCATGCAGGGCCTGGCCCGGTGAGCAGGGGCCGCAGGGGTGCGAGCATCATGGGCAATAGCCTCAACCTGCTGGGCCTGTCAGGCAGCCTGCGCCTGCAATCGTCGCACACCGCGGTGCTGCACACGGTGGCCGAATGCCTGCCCGACAACATCCGCCTGCACGTGCATGGGCTGGGGAACATACCGCCCTACAACGAGGACTGCGACGGCGCCAACGCGCCGCTCGAAGTGCTGGCCCTGCGTGAGGCGGTAGCGCGTGCCGATGGCGTGCTGATGGGTTCGCCGGAGTACAACCACGGCATGTCGGGCGTGCTCAAGAACGCCCTCGACTGGTTGTCCCGCCCGCACGGCCAGTCGGTGCTGAGCGGGTGCGCCGTACTCACCTTCACGGCGTCGCCTGCGTTCACCGGTGGGGTGAGGGCGCATCAACAGCTCAATGAAACGCTTTGGGCTATTCAGGCCGTGCAGGTGGTGTATCCGCAGATTGTCATTGGCAACGTGGCTGGCAAGATCCGAGACGGGCGCCTGGTCGACGAAGCAGCACGCAGTTTTCTCATGGGCGGGGTTGATCGGCTGATCGAGTGTGCCGTGTCGCGATGAACCATGCCTGACCTGGAAATGCCCGGCAGCCCGATGGTGCATCCTGGGGAAGGGGGCGACGCACCGGGTGCTGCAGCCTGGCAACCTCAGGCGTCGAGTTCGAATGCGAATGCCCTGATGTTGCCGACCATGCAGAAGGCAGTGACTGTTTCGTTGGAGCGGTCTGAAGTGTTCACGAACACGCTCTGCAACAGGTCTTTGAGCTCTCCTTTGATCCTGGAGATCATCTGGCCCTGGCTGTCACTTTCCAGGCCTAGAACGGATTGCCAGTAAAGCGTGGTGTTCACACACTCGACCTTGCTGAGGTAATTGCTGTTCTCGACGGCTTCGCTGACAAGCCGATCGATTTTGCTGCGGTCTCCTGTGATGTCATACGAGATCGTTACATGTGTGAACTGCCCACCCAGCTGGCTAAGTGTTTCACCGGGTTGGTAGTGGGTATCTTTCAGTTGTATCTCTCGTATGCTCATGACGTCGCCTGCACTATTCAATTGATTGATAACGCGTCTGTTACCGTCCGGCTTTAGACCGGGCGCGGTAGTGTCAGGAAGCTATCATCGTGAGTTCGTAGGACGCTGTAGGAAAGTTATATCCGAGGCGTAGTTACTCGCGGTGCCAAGGCGTAACTCATTGAATTTAAATGCTGGTTTAACTTTGCTACAAATTCTTTCCAATGCCTATACGCACGGTTGGGAGGGTAGCCGTGGGGCTCAGAACCGCGCGTTTTCCTTGATCGCCGTGCACAGGAACCGAACCGCGATGCGGTCTTCTTCGGACAGGGTGCGAAAGTGCTCGATCAGGTGGGCCTCTTCACGGCTGAGCCGGTGCGGGATCATCGAACTGCTGAGCGCTGCCAGGCTCGAAAATGCCCGCACGAGGGTCGATGAAAATGCCATGAGCAGAACTCCCTGTTATGTGCAGCACAGGGTTGCTGCCCGATGAACCGCACGCCTGCATCACTGTCGGCAAGCAGCGACCCCACGAGATGACATGAACCCGGTAGCGCGTTTCATATGGTGTCCCAACAGACTATGGCATTTTCATCGCAACTGACAACGGCACCGCCCTGCAAGGTACTTTTCTGATAATTCGCTATGACTGCTCGTGATAGTGGCGTCGTCACGGGTAGCGCAGAGCGTGAACGGGCCTACCGTCGACGCGGGCTTACCCCAGCAATTCGCTGATCCAGCGTGCCTGGCGAGTGAGGTCCTGCACCTTCTGTTCCGGCACGGCTTGTCGTGCCTGGGCGAAGTGGCGCAGGGTTCGTTGCTTGAGGCGCAAGCGGCGCTGCCACTTGAGCAGGAACGCCGGGCTGCGTGCCTGCATCTGCAGCGGGCCGAAGTACAGCTCCCTGGCGGTGTACTGCACCGGTTCGGCACGCTCGGCGACGATGATCTCGTAGTCGAAGCGGTTTTCGCGCAGCACGTGCTCGTAGAGGATGCGGTAGCTGTTGTCCATCAGCCATTGGCGCAGGGGCTGCTCGCCGCCGTTGGGTTGCAGGATCAGGCGTTCCTGGCCGCCGAGGCGTGCCTTGCCGGTTTCCAGGATGTCGCGGATGGTTTCGCCGCCCATGCCGCAGAGCGTGATCGCGGTGATCTGGTCCTGCGGTTCGATGGCTGCGAGCCCATTGGCCAGGCGCACGTTGATCTGCTGCTCCAGGCCGTGCTCGCGCACGGTACGTTCGGCTGAGCGGTAGGGCGTCATGGCCACCTCGCCGGCCACGGCGGCCGTGATGGCGCCACGTCGCATCAGGGCGACGGGCAGGTAGCCGTGATCGGAGCCGATGTCGGCCAGGCGCGCACCTGCCGGCACCTGCGCTGCAACGCGCTCCAGGCGCATGGACAATGTGTGTTGGTTCAACTGCAGCCCCTTTCGCCACGAACGTACGGCGCCTGTGGCCGCAACGGGCCGCGACTTTATAGCGCAATGCGGTGTATTTCAAATGCCTGTAGCCACAGTCATCCGGGGTTCTGCTGTGGGTCGCATGCAAGCTTGAGCCGCCTCACCGGTCCAGTGCGTGCAAGTCACCCCTGCGCCGCGCGGGCCACTCGCCGGTCACGGCGCTCAACAACCTGGTGATGTCTTCACCGTCTACCACCCCGCGTACCTGCAGCAGATCTGCCACCGCCGTCACTGCCGCCCAGTAGCGCTGCACCAGGCAGCGCGAGCGGGCGATGGCCAGCCGTTCGGCGTCCAGCAGCTTGTGTGCCGGCAGCAGGCGAATCAACTCATGCCCGCGGCAGCGGTCACCGCGGCCACTGCCATTGATCACGCGGTCTGCCGGCACCCCCTTGTACATCGCTTCGGCCACCGGCCCGGCAAAGCAATGAAGCAGGTCGCGTTCGATCGGGTCGACCAGGGAGGGCAGGTATTCGGCAATACGCGCGGCGGCGAAGGCGGGCTGCACGATCAGGTAGTCAGCCTCTACCAGGCCCTCTGCACCATGCGCATTGCCCTTGAGGTCGATCAACGGGCCGCTGCTGGCCTGGGCGTGGGTGAGCACGGTCACGCGGGCAATGGGCTGGCCGTTCCACCACACGGCCAGGGCGTGGCCGGCTTCGTGGATGGCGGTGCAACGCGGGCGCTTGTCCATGGGCGGACCTCCCGTGCGGTGGCTGCTCGCCCAAGGCCTGAGGCGTCGGCGGCAAGGCCCGCGAGCATCGTTCTACCTTCCACCCGCTCGCGGGTTTCGTATAAGAGATTCTGGCTATCACCTACCAATACTGCGGCTATTTGCCGACCCTTCAGGTGCGGACTAGCCTTAATTCCGTGCTGGAAGTTCGGTGCTGGCCAACGCTGGCAGGCAGTACACCTGATGAGAAGAGATAAGAACGCGTTGTGCCAGGCCTGCCTTGGGTTGCCCGTTCAGGGGCCTGCGGGAGCGGCCTGCTGACATGAACTCGACCAAAGGTAGCTCTCCCATGGCAACTGAATCGAAATGCCCGTTCAACCACGCTGCTGGCGGTGGCACGACGAACCGTGACTGGTGGCCCAACCAACTCAACCTGAAGATCCTCCACCAGCATTCGTCGCTGTCCGATCCGCTGGCGGCGGGCTTCGACTATGCCGAGGCATTCAAGCGCCTGGATTTCCAGGCCCTCAAGCAGGACCTGCACGCGCTGATGACCGACTCGCAAGACTGGTGGCCAGCCGACTTCGGCCACTACGGTCCGTTGTTCATCCGCATGGCCTGGCACAGCGCCGGCACCTACCGCACCGGCGACGGGCGGGGCGGGGCGGGGGCTGGGCAGCAACGCTTTGCACCGCTCAACAGCTGGCCCGACAACGTCAGCCTGGACAAGGCACGCCGGCTGTTGTGGCCGATCAAGCAGAAGTATGGCCAGTCGATATCCTGGGCGGACCTGATCGTGCTGACCGGCAACGTCGCGCTGGAGTCGATGGGCTTCAAGACGTTCGGCTACTCGGGAGGGCGCCCGGATGTGTGGGAGCCGGACGAGGATGTCTACTGGGGTTCTGAGAACAAGTGGCTGGGCGGCGACACACGCTACGGCAAGGACCCCGAGGCCATGCAGCCACCGGGCGAGGGTACGCTGGTGGCCGAGCCTGAGCAGCATGGCAACGAGCAAAGCCGCACCGACCAGGGCCGCAACCTTGAGAACCCGCTGGCAGCGGTGCAGATGGGCTTGATCTACGTGAACCCGGAGGGTCCTGAAGGCAACCCGGACCCGGTCGCCGCCGCGAAAGACATCCGTGAAACCTTTGCGCGCATGGCCATGAACGATGAGGAAACGGTGGCACTGATCGCCGGCGGGCATGCCTTTGGCAAGACCCACGGCGCAGGGCCTGCCGACAACGTGGGGGCGGAGCCGGAGGCGGCGGGGCTGGAAGAGCAGGGGTTTGGCTGGAAGAACAGCTTTGGCAGCGGCAAGGGTGCCGACACCATCACCAGTGGCCTGGAAGTGACCTGGACCACCACGCCGACGCGCTGGAGCAACAACTACCTGGAAAACCTGTTCGGCTTCGAGTGGGAGCTGACCAAGAGCCCGGCCGGTGCCCACCAGTGGACGCCCAGGGACGGTGCTGGCGCAGGCACCATCCCGGATGCGCACGACCCTGCCAAGCGGCGCAACCCGACCATGCTCACCACTGACTTGTCGCTGCGCTTCGACCCGATCTACGAAAAGATCTCGCGGCGCTTTCTGGCGAACCCGGATCAGTTGAGCGACGCTTTCGCGCGCGCCTGGTACAAGCTGATCCACCGTGACATGGGGCCGCTGTCGCGTTACCTGGGCCCCGAGCTGCCCAACGAAGAGCTGCTGTGGCAAGACCCCATTCCTGAGGTGGACCATGCGTTGGTCGACGACAGCGATGTGGCTGCGCTCAAGGCCAAGGTGCTGGCATCCGGTTTGTCGGTGGCGCAGCTGGTGTCGACGGCGTGGGCGGCGGCATCGACCTTCCGCGGTTCGGACAAGCGGGGTGGCGCCAATGGCGGTCGCCTGCGCCTGGCACCGCAGAAGTTCTGGCAGGCCAACCAGCCGGAGCAGTTGGCGGGCGTGCTGAGTACCCTGGAAGGCATACAGGCCGACTTCAATGGTGCGCAGGCCGGTGGCAAGAAAATCTCGCTGGCTGACCTGATCGTGCTGGCCGGCAGTGCGGGGGTCGAGCAGGCGGCGAAAAATGCCGGGCATAGCGTCACGGTGGCGTTCGCGCCGGGGCGGATGGATGCCAGCCAGGAGCAGACGGATGTAGAGTCGTTCGGCTTTCTGGAGCCGATTGCCGATGGTTTTCGCAATTACCTGAAAGGGCGCTATCGCGTATCGGCTGAGGCGTTGCTGATCGACAAGGCGCAGTTGCTGACCTTGACGGCGCCGCAGATGACCGTGCTGCTGGGGGGATTGCGCGTGCTGGGTGCCAACGTCGACGGCGCTGCGCATGGCGTGTTCACGCAGCGGCCGCAGGTGCTGAGCAATGACTTCTTTGCCAACCTGCTCGACATGGGGGTGGAGTGGAAGCCGGTGTCGGCGGCCAACGAGGTGTTCGAGGGGCGTGACCGCAAGACGGGTGAGGTGAAGTGGACCGGCACCCGTGTCGACCTGGTATTCGGCTCCAATGCGCAGTTGCGGGCGTTGGCCGAGGTGTATGCCAGTGCCGATGCGCAGGAGCGCTTCGTGCATGACTTTGTGGCGGCGTGGACCAAAGTCATGAACCTGGATCGCTTCGATCTGAAGTAGGTAGCTGCTGCAGGTGCGTGCGGCGCTCGGTCTTGAGGGCGCCGCAACTGCATTACCGCCACACCATCACCCCAATCACCCCCAATGCCAGTACCACGAGCATCACCCCCGACGCGCGCTCCAACCACGGCAAGGCCCTTGAAAAACGTCGGCGCACGCGCTGGTTGCCAATCACCACCGCTACCAGCACATCCCATAACAGCACCACGCTGAACATCCACGCGCCATAAATCAGCTTCCAGCCCGCACTGGCATACGGCCCACTCAACATGGCCGCCAGGCTCGCATAGAACAGCGCATTCTTCGGGTTCAGAATGCCCGACACAAAGCCCATGCCGCAGGCATTCACCCAGGTGGTCGCAGGCGCTGCAGGCGCCGCTGGGTCAAGCTCCAGCGTGCTGCCGCCGGCATGGCGGATGAACAGCACGCCCAGGTACAGCAAATAGCCACAACCGGCCAACTGCAGCAGCATGAACAGCACACTCTCGGGCTGCAGCACCGATACCCCGCCAAACGCAGCGACGATAAACACCCCATTGGCCAACGCAATGCCCAGGCACGCACCGCTGGCCACGCGCCAATTGACGGCAAGCGAGGTGCGTGCCACCAGGAAGAAATCCGGCCCAGGCGACAGCAATGCCAGGAAATGGGCCGCGGCAATCATCAGGAACTGCTCCATGTAACCTTCACTTCAGTGGATGTAAGTCCATGAAGTGTGGGGTGACCACACGGGCGCTGTATTGAATAAAATTGCGCAGCTCAGGCCGCGTGCCGGCCGAACAGTTTTTCCAGTTGCAACCACAACGCCGGGTCGGTGCTGAAGGCCACGTTGAAACGCATCCAGCCAGTCGCCTGGGAGTCGACCATGAACAACTGCCCAGGGCCGAGCATGATGCCGCGCTCCAGCGCATCATCCACCAGCGCGGCGCTGTTGGCGATGTGCGGGTGGCGAGCCCACAGGTACATGCCTTCGTCAGATTCGACGAAAATCTCGAAGCCCAGCCGCTCCAGCTGCCGGCTGACCTCCTGATGGGCCTCGGCCAGGCGCTGGCGCAAGCGCTTGAGGTGCTTGCGCCAACGCCCGTCGGTGATCGCGGCGTATACCACGCGCTCCATCACCTGGGAGGTGGTCAGGCCCGAACGCATCTTGAGCTGCAGCAATTGCTGGATCAGCTCAGGGTTGGCCAGCATGTAGCCCACGCGCACGTTCGGTGAAATGCTCTTGGAATAGCTGCCCACGTACACCACCTGTTGCAGGTGGTCCAGGCTGCTCAGGCATGGTTGCGGCTCGGCCACCATGTCGGCATACAGGTTGTTCTCCACCAGGCGAAAGCCATGCTGGGCCGATAACTGCAGCAGGCGGTGCAACTGCGCCAGCGGGGTACGCGAACAGGTCGGGCTGTGCAGGTGCGGCTGGGTGAAGAACACCGTGGGCCGGTGATGCGCCAGCAGCCGCTCGAGGTGCTCCAGGTCGTAGCCGTTCGGGGTACGCGGCACACCGACCAGGGTGGCGCCCTGAAAGCGCAGGATACTCATCAGGTTCGGGTAGCCCGGATCATCCACCAGCACCACATCCCCCGGACGCACCAGGGTGCGCACGGCCAGGTCCAGCGCCTGGCTGGCACCATGGGTGAGCATCAGTTGGCCGGGGCTGGCGACGATGCGCTGGTCCTGCTCCAGGTTCTGCGCGGTCAGGGTGCGCAGCTCCAGCAGACCCATCGGGTCGCCGTAGCCGCTCAGTTCCATCACGCTGCTGGCCACCTGGCGCATGCCGCGGCGCAACCCGTCTTCGAACATCCAGTCATTGGGCAGCCAGCCGCAGCCGGGTTTGAAGGTCAGTTGGCGGCTTTCGAAGATCTGTTGCAGGTACCACTCGGAATTGAACGCCGGCTTGCCGGGTTCGGTATCGCTGGCCTGGCTTTCGATACGCTCGCTGACGGTGCGGTTGACGAAGAAGCCGGCGTTGCCCCGGCTCACCAGCAAACCCTGGGCCACCAGGCGATCGTAGGCCTCCACCACGGTGAAGGTGCTGACGGAGTAGGTGGCGGCAAACGCGCGAATCGACGGTACCTTGGCGCCGGGTTTGAGGGTCTGGTTCTCGATCAACTCACGCAACCCGTTGATGATCTGGTTGACGAGCGGGGGCGAAGAGTCGGGTCGTAATTCAAGCATGTGTGGCTGTGCCTTCAGGGGTGCGTAACGCCAGGCGCCTGCAGGGGACGGGGTGTACTGCATCGGCGGCCTGTACAGTGCAGTGCATATTTCACGGCGCTGTGCATGGCTCTCTGTGTCGTACATTTTTACATTAGGGGTCTGTTATCGCCAGCTAAAGCATGTTGAGAGGCCAGATCAATCGCGCACAGGGCCAGCCCCTGGCGTGCACAGCACGATTGCAGACCCTCAAGGCCACTTGCCGCCTGCCGGGTTGTGCGATCCATCCCGTACACAATCAGACACTGACGAGCATCGCAGCCCGGCAATTGCCGGTAGTGCGTGTTCGCAGGAAAAAGAAAAACAAGGGGTAGACTACTGATGGACGCAACATCCAATTCCACAGCCTCCAAGGTGGAGCACGAGAGCAAGCTTAGCGCTTCGCTCAAGTCGCGCCACCTGACCATGATGTCCATCGCCGGGGTGATCGGCGGTGCACTGTTCGTGGGCTCGGGGAGCGTGATCCACAGCGCAGGCCCCGCGGCCATCCTGGCGTACCTGGCCGGTGGCATCCTGGTGGTGCTGATCATGCGCATGCTGGGTGAAATGGCCACTTCCTCGCCAGACACCGGCTCCTTCTCCACCTATGCCGAGCGCGCCATCGGGCGCTGGGCGGGCTTCACCATCGGCTGGCTGTACTGGTGGTTCTGGGTGATCCTGATGGCCTGGGAAGCCTACGTCGCCGGCAAGATCCTGCACGGCTGGTTCCCGTCGGTCAGCGTCAACGTGTTCGTGCTGGCCACCACCCTGGTGCTGATCAGCGTCAACTTCTTCAACGTCAAGCACTATGGGGAGTTCGAATTCTGGTTCGCGCTGATAAAGGTGGTGGCGATCATATGCTTCCTTGTGGTGTGCGGCATGGCAGTGGTCAACCTGTGGCCCACCGGTGAGGTCCACGGCCTGAGTAACCTTACGGCCCAGGGCTTCATGCCCAACGGCATGGAGGCTGTGGTGGTGGCCATGCTCGGGGTGATGTTCGCCTTCCTGGGCGCCGAAATCGTCACCATCGCGGCCGCCGAATCGAAGAACCCGTCCGAACAGATCGTCAAGGCCACCAATTCGGTGGTGTGGCGTGTGTGCCTGTTCTATGTCGGCTCGATCTTCCTGATCGTTGCCCTGGTGCCGTGGAACGACCCGCTGATGGGCCAGTCGGGCTACGGCTCGTACCGTCGTACCCTGGAACTGCTGGGTATTCCGGGCGCAGAACTGGTGATGAACTTCGTGGTGCTGACCTCGGTGAGCAGTTGCCTGATCTCGGCGCACTACACCGCCTCGCGCATGCTCTTCTCGCTGTCGACCCGTGGCGATGCGCCGTCGTTCTTCAAGATCACCCGTGCCGGTACCGGCGTGCCGGTGTTCGCCATCATCGGTTCGTGCTCGGTGGCAGTGTTCGTGGCCCTGATCAACTTCAGCGACACCCTGCGGCCAAAAGACGTGCTGGATGTGCTGATGAACACCACCGGCATGATCGCCTTGCTGGTGTACCTGGTGATTGCCTTCTCGCAACTGAAGATGCGCCGCAAGCTGGAAGCCGAGGGCAAGCAGATCCGCCTGAAAATGTGGTTGTTCCCATGGCTGACCTACCTGGTGATCGTGTTCATCATCGGCTGCCTGGTGACCATGGCCTTCGTGCCGGACTACCAGGTGCTGGTGATTTCCACCGGTGCGGCGGCGGCAGTCGTGGCGCTGATGGGCGGCTACATGCACATTCGTGCGGCCAAGCAGCTTAAAAACTGACGGGTAACCCCGCCGACAAAAAAACCAGGGCCTTGGCGGCCCTGGTTTTTTTTGCTCAGAAGTCGACGCTGGCCGACAGCTGCAAGGCGCGTGGGGCGCCCAGCGAGATTGCGCCGTAGGACGCCACGCCCGACCAGTACTCGCGGTCGAACACGTTCTGCAGCGTGGCGCGGAACGTGGTGGGGTGCTGCGCGATGCGGGTGCTGTAGCGTGCGCCCACGTCGAAGCGGGTCCAGGGGTCGAGTTCCTGGGTATTGGCCTGGTCCACGTACTGGCTGGCGGTGTAGAGGGCGCCGCTGGTGAGGGTCAGGCCCTCGACCCAGGGAGTGTCCCATTCGGCCCACAGGTTGGCCTGCACCTGGGGTACGCCCACCGGTGTGTTGCCGCGGTTGGCGGCGGTGCCGCTCTTGGTCAGCTCGGCATCCAGCAGCGTGACCCCGCCCAGCAGGCGTGTGCCCTCGGCCACTTCACCGAACAGGTTGAGCTCCACGCCGCGGTTGCGTTGCTCGCCCTGCACCGAGAACACACCGTTGGCCAGCTCGCCGCTGGGTTTCTTGATCTGGAACAGGCTCAGGGTCGAGGTGAAGGTGCCGTAGTCGACCTTCACGCCGACTTCCTGCTGGCGCGAAATGTAGGGCGCGAAAATCGCCCCGGCATTGTCTGCGGTGGCCGGCGCGGTGTCGCCCTTGCTCAGGCCTTCGATGTAGTTGTAGTAGAGCGACACATGCTCCCACGGCTTGATCACCACCCCTGCCATCGGGGTGGTTTCGCTCTGGTCGTAGCGCGTGGTGACGGCGCCGGCAGGGTTGTAGTTGTTCGACTCGATGCGCTGGTTGCGCAGGCCCAGGGTCAGCTGCAGGCGCTCGTCGAGTACCGACAGGGTATCGGCCAGGGCCACGCCGGAGAGTTCGGTGGCCGACACCTTGAGGGCGTCGGGTGTGGCGATCGACGGCCTGGGCCGGTCGCTGGGGTGGTACAGGTTCGACAGGATCGGCGGGCCGGAGAGGATCCCGCGTGACAGCTCGTCGCGGTAGCGGGTGGCCTGCAGGCTGGTGCTGTGGTGAATGGGGCCGGTCTCGAACTGCAGGCGCGCGCCGGCGTCGACGGTATAGCGCTCGACTTCGAACTTGTAATAGCCGGGGATGGCCGAGGTATCGCCGGCGTCATTGAGCAGGGTCGGCAACTGGTCGGACAGGCGCGCCACGTCGGACCGACCGCCACCGGCATGGGCGAACACGCTCAGGGCGTCGTTGAGGTCGTACTCCAGGCTGAGCAACGCAGCCTTGTCACGGGT
Organism: Pseudomonas aegrilactucae; assembly: GCF_019168305.1. Classification (GTDB taxonomy): domain Bacteria; phylum Pseudomonadota; class Gammaproteobacteria; order Pseudomonadales; family Pseudomonadaceae; genus Aquipseudomonas; species Aquipseudomonas aegrilactucae. The sequence goes on along the minus strand of NZ_JAHTBI010000085.1, from coordinate 6,678 downwards.
TTCGGACCAGCCCCAGTCCTGGGTCACGTTGCTGCGGCCGTTGGCGGCAGAGGGCACCTCGATGCCGCGCGCGACCTGGAAGGGGCGCGAGGGTGCATCGAATTCCTCGACCTGGCTGATCAGGTCGAGGCTGGCACGCAGGCGCTCGCCACGGTAGTCCAGCGCGATGGCGCCGACATCCACTTCACGCGACTGCTTGTCGATGGCGGTGTCGCCTTGCTGGGTGCTGCCGTTGATGCGCACACCAAACTGGCGTTCATCACCGAAGCGTCGGCTCACATCCACATGCCCGCCCAAGTGCGCGTCGCTGGCGTAGCTGGCGGTGAAGCGGGTCAGGTCCTGGTCCAGCGCGCGCTTGGGCACCACGTTGATCACGCCGCCCACGCCGCTGTTGGGCGACATGCCGTAGAGCAGCGCGCCGGGGCCCTTGATCACCTCGATGCGCTCGGCATACTCGGTGAACACGCGGTAGTTGGGGGCTACGCCGTACACGCCGTCGAAGGCCAGTTCGCCCAGGTTGCCTTCGCCGATGGGGAAGCCGCGAATGAAGAACGAGTCGACGATGCCGCCGGTCTGCCCGGTGGAGCGTACCGAGGAATCACGTTCCAGCACGTCGGCCACGGTCACCGCCTGCTGGTCCTGGATCAAGGTCGAGGTGTAGTTGCTGACACTGAAGGGGGGCGTCCATCACGTCGGTGTTGCCCAGCAGGCCCAGGCGGCCGCCACGGGCCACCTGGCCGCCGGTGTATTCGGAGGGCAGGTCGCTGCTGCGTCCTGGGGCGGCGCTGACGGTGGTGGCCTCCAGGGTCAGGCCTGCGGCGCTGGTGTCGCTGCGCGGGGCCAGGGTGAAGCTGCCGTCACTGCGGGCCTGCAGTTCGAGGCCGCTACCCTGCAGCAGGTGCTCGATGGCGTCGCTGACCGAATAGTGGCCGGCCAGCCCCGGGCTGTTCCGGCCGTCGGTGAGGGCCGGCTGGAACGACAGGGCGATGCCGGCCTCCACGGCGAAGCGCGACAGGGTGGCGCCCAGCGGGCCGGGCGCGATCTGGTAGTCGCGGCTGGTGTGGGCGTCCCGTGGCTGTGGGCTGGCGGCGTGGCTGAGCGGGCTGGCGACAGCGGCCAGGGCAAGGCTCAGCAGGGCGGCGCGGATGGCGCCAGGCAGGGGGCGTGCAATGAACATGGAAGGTGGACCCTTTCGACGAGGTGGGAGTGCTGATATCCCTTGCCAGTCGAGAATGGAAAAAGTATCACGCCTATCGATGTTTTTTTTCTGCTGGGGCCCATCGCGGGTCACGCCGCCGACAAGGTGATCCAGTACCCGTTCAGATGCCCGCTGACCACCACCGGGTAGGTCTGCACCAGCATCGCCAGGGTGCGCTGGCTGTCGCTGATCGGAAATGCCCCGGACACCCGCACCTGGGCAATTGCCGGGTCGCAGCGTACAAAACCGTGGCGATAGCGCCCCAGCTCTGCCACCAACTCCGCCAACGGCAGGTTGTCGGCCATCAGCATGCCCTGGGCCCAGGCGCTGACCGAAGCGTCCACCGCCTGCAGCGGCCCGAAGTCATGGTCGGTGAAATCGCTGCGTTGCCCGGCCGTGATCACCCGAGCGCTGGCCGAAGGCTGCCGCGCCAGGTCAACCCGCACCGCACCCTCCAGTACCGCCAACTGCGTACGCGCCGGCCATTCGCGCACACTGAACCGCGTGCCCAGGGCCTGCATGCGGCCCTGGTCGGTGCTGACCACGAACGGCCGTGCCAGCGGCGAGGTGTCTGGCGCCGTCTGCACCAGGATTTCGCCTTGGCGCAAGCGCACCAGACGCTGCCCGGCGTCGAAGCGCACGTCGATGGCGGTAGCGGTGTTCAGCGTAAGCTGCGAGCCGTCCGCCAGGGTCAGCTCGCGCTGCTGACCCACCCCAGTGTGGTAGTCGGCCGACCAGCCCTGCACCTCGGCCAGCTTCCAGCTGGCCCACCCCGCAGGCAGCAGCGCCAGCAAGGCCGCCAGCTTGCCCAGCGCCACGCGCCGCTGCGGGCTGTCGGGGCGCTCCAGCGCCGACATCGCCACGCTCGAGGGCAGCCCGCCGAGCTTGGCCTGCAGCACCTGCGCCCGCGCCCAGGCATCGCTGCGCGCCGGGCTGCTGCGCCGCCACTGTTCCCATTCGGCGTGCTCGTCAGGGGCGAGTTCGCTTTCACTCATGCGCATCAGCCACTCGGCAGCTTCTTCGAGTACCTGCGCCGGTACGGGCGCGCTCATGCCTGCACCCGCATCAGGCACTGCACGAAGGCCTGCTTCATGTAGCGCTTGACGGTGATCAGCGATACGCCCAGTTGCAGTGCGATGTCGTCGTATTTGAGGCCGCTGAGCTGCGACAGCAGGAACGCCCGTCGCACTGGTGCCGGCAGGGTGTCGAGCATGGCGTCGATCTCGTGCAGGGTTTCCAGGACCAGCCAGCGCACCTCGGGTGACGGCGCCTCGGGAGCTGGCAGGCGTGCCAGCGCCTCCAGGTAGGCGCGCTCCAGGGTCTTGCGCTGGTACCAGTTGACCAGCAGGCCCTTGGCCACGCAGCTCAGGTAGGCGCGTGGGTGCTCGATCACCGTGACCCGCGAAGCCAGGATGCGTGCGAAGGTATCCTGCGCCAGGTCGGCGGCATCCATGGCGTTGCCCAATCGCTTGCGCAGCGTGGCGTACAGCCAGCCGTGGTGTCCGCTGTACAGGGCCTGGACGGTGTGCAGGTGAGGTGCATCGGGCACTGGCACGCTATCGCTCATCGACTATTTTTTTGCAATTGAGAAGTATTAACAATGGTAGTGGGGCAGGTGGCTCGTAGGCAAGTGTCGTTTTTTTGCGCTGAGGCGTAGGGCATTACTGCGGTAGGCCAATGAAAACCCTGACAAAAGCCCATGCGAATCACCGAATCGTTGATTGCATATGGCCATCAAACCTGTCTAGGATGCCCTTTGGCGTTCAGTTAGTGCACGGAGTGCAGGCATGAAGATTGTTCACAAGGCGGGTCTGGCTGCAGCCACGCTGTTATTCATCACCACCGGTTTGCTCTCGGTGGCCCAAGTCAGCCAGGTGCGCGAATCCCTGCACAAGCAAGTGTCGGCCAACATTGCCGAGTCGAGCGGCGCCCTGGCCAGGCAGATCGAGAACTGGTTGAACGCCAAGCTCAAGCTGATGAGCCTGGTAGGGCAGAACATCGACGGTCAGTACAGCCCGCAGAAGACCCAGCAGGTGATCGAAAGTCCCGTGCTCAAGGACGAGTTCATCCTGATCTTCGGTGCCTTGCAAAGCGATGGCAAGCCCATCAGCAACACCTCGTCCTGGCAACCCAAGGCCGACTGGGACGGACGTACACGCCCCTGGTTCGACTTGGGCAAGCAGGCCGACAAGGCGGTACTTACCGAACCCTACATCGACTCCACCACCGGCGAGACGCTGATTTCTGCGGTCACCCGGTTCAAGGACGGTGACCGCGTCGTCGGGGTGCTGGGGGGGGACATTCGCCTCAAGACCGTCGCCGACGCTGTCAACACGCTCGACTTCAACGGTGCCGGCTATGCGTTCCTGCTCAGCCGCAGTGGCAACATCATTTCCCACCCCGACAGCCAGTTCAACGGCAAGCCCTACAGCGACCTGTTCGAGGGCCAGAGCCCGGCGCTGGAAAATCGGTTGCAGACGCTCAAGGCCGGCGACCGCGAGCTGCTGGTGTCGTTCACCCCGCTGAGCAACCTGGCCGGCATGGACTGGTACATCGGCGTGGTGCTGGACAACCGCATCGTCATGGCCGAGGCCGACAGCCTGAGCTGGCGCGCGGTGCTGGCGACCCTGCTCGGGGTGCTGGTCAGCCTGGTGGTGCTGGGCGTGCTGCTGCGCCGCCTGCTGCAGCCGCTGGACCTGCTGCACCGCTCGTTCCACGAAGTGAACCAGGGCGACGGTGACCTCACCCGGCGCCTGCCCGCCACTGGCAATGACGAAGTGGCACTGGTGTCGCGCGAGTTCAACGGGTTTCTGGGCAACCTGCAGAGCCTCATCGGCCAGGTCATGGGCAGCGCCGACCAGGTACGTGAAAGCACTCGCCTGACCTCGGCCGAAGCCAACCAGGCGGACGGTCGCCTGCAGCGTCAGTTGCAGGAACTCGACCAACTGGCCACGGCCATGCAGGAGATGGCCTCGACTGCCGAGGACGTCGCGCGCAATGCACAGGCTGCGGCGCAGGCAGCGGTCGCTGCGAATGACGAAGCCGAGGATGGTGAGCGTGTGGTACAGCGTTCGACCGAGGCGATCCGCCATCTGGCCAGCGAGATGGACCATACCGGCCAGGCGATCAACGAGCTGTCCAGGCTCAGCGACAATATCGAATCGATCCTGTCGGTGATCACCAGCATCGCCGAGCAGACCAACCTGCTGGCGCTCAATGCGGCGATCGAGGCGGCGCGGGCTGGCGAGTCGGGGCGTGGTTTTGCAGTGGTGGCCGACGAGGTGCGCACGCTGGCCTCGCGTACCCAGCAGTCGACCCAGGAAATTCGCCAGATGATCGATCAGTTGCAGTCCGGTGTGAAGCACGCCGAGTCGCGCATGCAGCAGAACCGCGACAGCGCCAGCAAGACCGCCGAAGAGGCGGGCGCGGCCAACGACATGCTGGTGCGCATACGGCAGGCGATCACCCGCATCAACGACATGAACGTGCAGATCGCCACGGCGGCCGAGCAGCAGAGCGCCACCAGCGAAGAGATCAACCGCAACACCACCACATTGCGCGACATCAGCCATGAGGTGGCGCAGGGGGCGCAGGTTCAGGTGAGCCAGTGCGCGGTGATGGTCGAGCAGGTGGGGCAGCAGCACCACCTGCTGGGGCGCTTCAACGTGTGAAGCGCCTGCCTCAGGCCTTGAGGGTGGCCATGTCGATGACGAAACGGTACTTCACGTCACCGGCGATCATGCGGCTGTAGGCTTCGTTGATGTGCTGGATGTCGAGCATCTCGATGTCGCAGTTGATGCCGTGCTCGGCGCAGAAGTCGAGCACTTCCTGAGTTTCGGCGATGCCGCCGATCAGCGAGCCGGCCAGTACGCGGCGCTTGAGCACCAGGTTGGCGGCGTGCAGTGGTGGCTCCACCGGTTCGATCAGGCCGACCAGGATGTGCACCCCGTCGAACTTCAGGGTTTCGAGGTAGGGGTTGAGGTCGTGCTGCACCGGGATGGTGTCGAGCAGGAAGTCGAAGTGCCCGGCCACCGCCGCCATCTGTGCCGCGTCGGTCGACACCACCACGTGGTCGGCGCCCTGGCGGCGGGCCTCTTCGGCCTTGCTTGCCGAGCGGGTGAACAGGGTGACTTCGGCGCCCATGGCCTTGGCCAGCTTGATACCCATGTGGCCCAGGCCGCCCATGCCGAGGATGCCGACCTTGTGCCCTGCCTTGACGCCGTGGTGCTTGAGCGGCGAGTAGGTGGTGATGCCGGCGCACAGGATCGGCGCTGCGCTGGCCAGGTCCATGCCGGTGGGGATGCGGACCACGAAGTGCTGGTTGACCACGATGCTGCTCGAGTAGCCGCCCATGGTGTTGCTGCCGTCCACCCGGTCGGGGGTGGCGTAGGTCATGGTCGGGCCTTCGAGGCAGTATTGCTCAAGGTCCGCGGCGCAGGCTTCGCAGTGGCGGCAGGAGTCGACCATGCAGCCGACGCCGACCAGGTCGCCGACCTGGTAGCGGCTGACCGCTGGGCCCACAGCGGTGACTTTGCCGACGATCTCGTGGCCTGGCATCAGTGGGTAGACGGCGATGCCCCACTCGTTGCGGGCCTGGTGGATATCGGAGTGGCACACGCCGCAATAGAGGATCTCGATCGCCACGTCGTCGGCGCGCGGGCTGCGGCGCTGGAAGGTCATGGGGGCGAGGGGCGTGGTGGCCGATTGGGCGGCGTAGCCGATGGCGGTGTACATGGTGAACCTCGCAATGCAATGACAGTAGAGGCTGCGCATTGTCCGCGCGAGGGGGCAGGGTGCCCACCGGCAATCCTCTGGGTGTCATGCCTGATCCTCCGGATCATGCGTTTGTGCCGACTGGGCTGCCTCCCTCGCTGGCAAGCCCGCTCCCACAGGTTCTGCACGGTTCTTGAGGGCAGCGAAAACCCTGTGGGAGCTGGCTTGCCAGCGAAAAGGTCACTGCGCAGTCAACCCGTTTCCCGTTCCAGCAACGGGTAGATCCGCTCATCCTGCGCATGCGCCACATTGAAGCGCAGCCACCGCCAGTTCCTCGGCAATCGCCGAGGTGGTCAGGCCGCTGACCAGCTTGAGCGGCACCAGCTCTTCGATCAGGTCCTGATGGACAGCGAGTTCTGGGTCAACCATGGCGAGGATCTGGAGCAGCGCTTCAATGCGTGGGTGGCCAAGGCCAACTGATACGGTGCTGCAGCCCTTTCGCTGGCAAGCCAGCTCCCACGGCCTTCGGCCAGAAGCGGATGTTCGGCGCCTGCATATATCGGTTTCTGCCCGCAGGGCGTGGGAGCTGGTCTTGCCAGCGAACGAGCGCGAAGCGGTCGCAAACCCTGCACTGCACGGTGCACGAGGCATACCGCGTGCACTGAGTTCACTGGCGCTGCGCCCCCTTTCGCTGGCAAGCCAGCTCCCACGGCCTTCGGCCAGAAGCGGATGTTCGGCGCCTGCATATATCGGTTTCTGCCCGCAGG
>NZ_JAHTBI010000084.1 GCF_019168305.1 Pseudomonas aegrilactucae | reverse complement strand
GGGGTTCGTGGATCGCACTCCAATCACCAACGTACACACCGCCATCGACAGCACATTGCCGATGTACCCATGCATATGACTGGGTAAACGCTGGCTGATGGCAGCGGCCAGCGGCGGCGCCATCAACGCCCCCAGGCTTGCGCTGAGCAGCACCACCGCCCAACCACCGCCCAGCGTCAGCACCGCCGCCGGCACAATCGAAACGATCGGGATATACGTCGGGTACCACCCGCGCTGTATCCACTGCCTGCGCCATACCAGCACACCAATCAGCGAGGCCAGCACCTGGCCACCCACCATCTCCAGCACCAGTTGCGAGCCGTAGGCCGGCCCGGCCGGTGACAGCAGGTACGCCGCCAGTACGCCCAGCAACAGGCCCAGGCTGGCCAACTCGTTGCCGAAGAAGGGCGCTTCGCTGAAATCGGCCAGCACCCGTCGCAGTGTCCACCTGACGCCATGGTCCGGCGTGGCCGTATCGATAGCCGGGGCCGCTGCCGGCACCTCGACAGGAGGCGTAGAGCGCACCAGCTGCGGAAACTGCCGGCACAGCATGAACGCCAGCACACTTGCCGCCGCCATGCCGCCGACGTTGCCGATCACCACCGGCAGGTCCAAGGGATAGCACAGGTAGTTGACCAGCAGCAGGCTGGCCGGCGTCACCAGCAGTGCGCCCAGCAGCGCACCGTTGATCGCGACCTTCCAGCCGCCGCCGAACAGCATCACCATCGCCGCCGGCAAGGAGACGAACGCGACGAAGGTGGGCTGCCAGGTGCTGGCGTTCAACGTCCAGCCCCACAACGCATGGCTGAGCACCAGCCCCAGCAGCGAACTGGTCACCAGCCACGGCCACCGCCCTGTGCCGTAGCAGATCGCAAAACCCTGCCACGCCCTGCCTGTACGGTGCGCCCAATGCGCCAGCGCAGCCCCCAGCAACAGCCCGATCGCAGGCAGTTCATGCTTGTAGAACGCCACCTCACTGATATCGCCGACGATCCAGCGCAATCGTGCCAGCGGCTCGTGCAGGTTGGCGACCATGTGGGCATAGTCCGGCCATACGCCGACCCATGACGCGGCCCGCCCGGTGACCACTTCGATGAACACACCGGTGAACAGGGAAACGCACACGCACATCAGCAGCAGTGGCACGAAGCTCGCTTGGGCCTTGTCGATTGACTTGTCCATGCCCCCTCCTCAGCGCGGCAGCGCTGGATGCTGGTCGTAGCCAAGCATCGCGCCATAGCAATCGGTACGCCGGTCACGCGGCAAATCGTTGAGGCTGTTCCAGATCGGCGCGCTGCGGGCGGCACTCAGGTCGACATCGGCGAAGAGAATGCACTCGTTCTCGGGGCCCGCCACCTCGCCCAGCGGCCAGCCATTGGTGCCGGCAATCAGCGAACAGCCCAGGAAGCGCCCGCCGCGCTCGCTGCCGATGCGGTTGGCGGCAGCGATGTAGACGTTGTTGACGTGGGCCGCGGTGATGGTGAGGTAGGACGCCATGCACTTGCCGCTGGCATCGAACAGCGGCGGCGGCGTCCATACCCAGTTGTTCAGGCTGCAGATGATGTCGGCGCCCTGCAACGCCAGCAGGCGTGGCACTTCAGGAAACCATACATCCCAGCAGATCATCAGCCCGATACGACCGATCGGGGTTTCGAAGACCGGGAAGCCCAGATCGCCCGGGGTGAACCAGAGCTTTTCCTGGTTCCACAGGTGCGCCTTGCGGTAATGCCCCAGCAGGCCCTCAGGCCCGAACAGCACGGCACTGTCATACAGCTTGAGGCCTTCGCGCTCGGCAAACCCCGCCACCAGGTACACCTGGTGCTCACGGGCAAAAGCGCGCCAGGTCTTGATGCTGGGGCCATCGTCCAGGGTTTCGGCATGCGCATAGGCTTCTGCGCGGGTTTCGAAGGTGTAGCCGGTGTTGGCAAGCTCCGGCAGCACGATCAGATTGGCGCCGTCATGCACCGCCTCCTCGGCGAGTTGCAGACCTTTGCACAGGTTGTTGTCGCACTCGTCCAGCCCGACCTGCGGATCGAACTGGATGACCGCGATACGGACCGGGCTGACGGGGGCAGTAGGTGCAGGCATGGGGGGGGTGTCCTTCTTGTTGTTCGAGTTGTCGTTGGGAGGCTTTCCAGTGGACAAAACAATCAACACGAGGGACAAGTCAGACCCTTCCGGCATTACTGCAAGGCCGCGCTCAGGCCTGTAGGAAAGGCCCCCGCCAGGACGCCCGGGGTTGCACGCGATAGTGCGGATACAGCGCCATGCTGAAGCCGCCGTTGAACAGCGCCTGGGTGTTGTTGCACAGGTTGATCACCGCATCGATGGCCGTGCGCAGGCACGGCTCTGTCCAGCCTGCATCCACCGAGAACGACTCGCCTGCCAGGTACAGGCCGCTGTGCTGCGCATGCTCGCGGCTGTAGCGCATCAGGCTCACGGCATCGTAGTAGGTGCCTGCCCGGTAGAGCTTGGCGCAACCCAAGGCGTTGCGGTCAGTCATCCAGCGTTGCACCCGGGCGTTGCGCGTATCGACATAGGGCGAAATCGGAGCCTGGATGTTGGTGCAGCGCAACAGGATCCGATCCAGTTCCTGCACGCACTTGTGCACCAGTTGCTCATCGCTGAACGACGCCAGTTTCGTCGCATCGTCTTCCCAGGTGTAGCTGAGCAGGATGCAGTCCTGGGCGTAGTGGTCGTTGTAGCCGTAGGCATAAACATCGTGAATAAAGCTATCGGTGACCAGAATTTGCGGGATGAGCCGATTGCGTTGCAAAAAGCTTTTCTTCAAGGGCGCGTACACTTTGCAGCTGGTTTCCCAGTGCGCCGTCTTGTACGCATCGATGATGGGTTGAGGCAGCATCGCCGGTGTGAAGCCCTCCAGCCGCACCGATGTTTCGATCAACCAGGAGGGTAGCGTGACAATCACCGAGTCGAAATCCTCTGCGAGCACGGTGCTTGCCTGCGGGTTGCTGGCGTGCCACTGGTACTGCACGCGAATCTGCTGATTCGGCAACTTGCGCAACCCGCTCACCGAGCTGTCGGTGAGCAGTCCATCGGATCGGGTACACAGGTGTTCGTAAGGCGAAACGCCGCCGTGCTCCAGGGGCATGAACAACAGGCACTCGTCCAGTGCAGCCAAGCCCAGGTAGGTGGGTGAGGCAAATCGCAGCCCCTTGCTGTCACGTACCCCATGATTGGGCGGGACCGGCGCGTCCAGAGGAGCTCCCTGCTCATCCACCCGACCATGCACCAGCTGCAGATGGCTGCTGAAACCGAAGATTGCGGTTCGCAACGGGTACAGGCTGCAGACATCATAGAACGCCCCCCAACTGCCATCACCGATACCGATGGCGTAGAAAATGGCGGACTCTGCGGCGCTCATTCCCAGGCCGCCAAAATCTCCTGGTGTTTCCGGGTTCCACGCCTTGATGGCGGGTAACCTGACCAGGTCACGGAACGACATCGCCTGGTAGCGCTCGACGATAGCTGCCCACAGGTCCTGCCACTGCTCGCTGCCATAGACCGGTGCCACCGTCGCAGTCATCCGCTGGGCAAAGACACGCCATTTTTCATGCACCTGCTGCAGCGTGGCCGTGGGCGGTGATGTCTGGCCATCCGTATTGGTCCAGATCAGCAGGGTCGGATCCCCCTCGCCGTCCAATAGACCTTCGCGAAGGTAGATGCCCGTTGATCGAACCGCGGGCGTGCCAGGGTTGGGGAAGTCAGAAAGGCGCAGATCGAACTGGCTGGCGTAGTAGGCCATCAACGAGCGCCCGTCCTTCGGCGCTTCGCCGGTGCGATTGAACAACGGCATGCGCATGGCGCCCATTTCGAAGGGCGTCGAAGGGGCCGCGCTCGGCCGGGCATTGTTGACCAGCGTCATGTGCCGGCCGCCAATGCGGTGCGATTTTTCGATGAGGGTGATGTGCGTGAAGCCGCAACGCAGCAGTTCACGGGCTGCAGTCAGGCCGGTGACGCCTGCGCCCACGATGCAGATACGGTGTTCGGCACGCTGGACCCTGGCGATACCACCGACCTGCTCCAGCAGCCTGCGGTAGTCGAAACACAGGTCGGGTGGGTTGGGGAAACGGGCCGACCAGCCTGGTGGGGTGTCTGCCAGCGTGGCCGCGATGTCGGCGGGGTGGTTGTAGGTGGAACCGATGGTCATGGGCTGTGCTCTGCTTGAATGCGCGAGTACACAGCCTGAAGACGATGTAGGCCAAGCAGGTGCTACATAGTTGAGCAAGCCTTACTCGGGCAGCTCCAGCGCAACCCCGCCCGGATGCTGCCTGAGCACCCGATACGGCAGCACCGCCCAGTCCACGCCGCGACAGTGACGCTGCACGCTGTCGAACACCGGGTCGAACTGGATGCCCTCGGGCGTGAAGCGCCAGGTCGGTGTCTGCCAGACCTGTGGCTGTGCATAGTCACAGCCGTTCTCGCCCACCTCGGCGGCCATGCGCTGTGGGTACAACTGCTTGAGCTGTTCCAGCAACCAGGGTGCAAAGGTACGTGAACGGTACTCCATGTAGGCGCCGAAGCTCACCGTGGCAAATTGCTCGGGGTTCGGTCCCGGCTGGTACTCGTAGTGGAAGGGCTTGCCCTCGCCCACCCACAGCACATCCTCCAGTGTCAGCAGCGTGCCCGACTCCACTGCCAGGTTGAGCGGGACATCGGTTGGCAGCATCGGTGTACCGTCGCAGCTGTAATCCTGGACCACGCTCACGCTGACCAGGGCGTTGGTCATGTAGCGTGGCGTCACCGTCTGCCGGTAGTAGCCGCCCGGCCGCCCCAGCAACATGCACTGGTGATACGCCACCACCTCACTCGACAGGCGTGCGCGCAGTTGCTGGTTGACGCGCTTGAGTTGATCCTGCGGGTAGCCGTCTTCGACCACGAACGTGCTCAGCCCGGACGACGGCTCATTCAGCCAGCGTAGCGGGTAGCCACGAAAGTTCTCAAGTTCGCCGGGCATCAGCGGCAGTTGCATCAGCCTCAGGTACTCATACGGGGACTCGGTGTACTGTCGGGTCAGGAAAGGGTCGGCATCCCCCCACTGCTGCGGCAGGCGCGCAGGCAACAGCGTGATCGGCAGACGCTTGCCCTGCGGGCTCTGCCATTCACCTTGCAGGCCCCCTTGCGCCGCAGGCCACAGCGCTAGCGTCGGCAGTGACTCGACGCCTGCATCCGGGGCTGGTTCGTGCCCCTCTACCAGGTGAATCTGCGATGCCTGAATGTTGCCGGTGAGCAGCAGGTCGTGATGGTGCTTTGCATAGAAGTAACGGCCGCTGACGTCCTCGGGGACGACACGGTTGAGTTCCAGCACGATCGACTGGGTGCCGAGGGTGCCGGTGAACACTTCGCTGTCCAGGCGCGCCTGGGCCGACGAGGCCGCGCTCAGGGCCGCGGCCGTCAGCAATGCAGCGCAACATCCTTGTTTCATGGGGGCACAATCCGCTGTTTGAAAGGCGGCGATTATGACGGGTTTTGTGGACAGCGGTGAGGGCTGAAGGCGGGTGGTTGCGCCTCAGTCTGTCGTCGAACAAGGCGCTGGATCTGTGTGGCGCAGCACACCCCTGCCAGGCAACTAATTGCGTGGCCGCGGATCTTTACTCAAAGCCCACCACAGAAGCCTCCCCATGAACGAGCACAAAAGCGGCAAGACCCCGGGCCTGTCTGCAGACGAAGAGCAGGAAGTCAGCCACAACCAGCCACCCCGCGCAGCCGTACTGCACGAGATCATCCGCGCCCAGGGCGACAAGGAACTGCAACGCACCATCGCCGCCCTGTGGTGGTCGGCACTGGCCGCCGGGCTCACGATGGGCCTGTCACTGATGGCCATGGGATTGTTCTACGCCCGCCTGCCCGATGGCGACAGCAGCCAGGTCATCGCCAGCCTCGGCTATTCGGCAGGCTTTCTGGCAGTGATCCTGGCACGCCAGCAACTGTTCACCGAAAACACCCTGACCGCCGTGCTGCCGGTCATGACCAAACCCACCCTGAACAACGCCGGTCGCCTGCTGCGGCTGTGGGGCGTGGTGCTGTTCGGTAACCTGGTGGGCACGGTGCTGGTGTCCTACGTGATGCTGCACCTGCCGATTTTCGACAGCAAGACCGACCTCGCCTTCCTCGAGGTAGGGCGCAAGGTGATGCAAAACGAGATCGGGCAGATGTTCGCCAAAGGCATCATCTCGGGCTGGATGATCGCCACCATGGTGTGGATGATCCCCTCGATGGAGAACGCCAGGATCTGGATCATCCTGCTGATCACCTACCTGATGGCGCTGGGCGACTTCACCCACATCGTGGTGGGTTCGGTGGAGGTGTCGTACCTGGCATGGGCCGGTGAAGTGAGCTGGCAGCAGTTCTGGCTGCACTTCGCCGGGCCGACCCTGGCCGGCAACATCGTCGGCGGCAGCTTCATCTTCGCCCTGATCAGCCACGCCCAGATCCGCAGCGACGCCGGCCTGCCCGATGGCACCCTGAGCAAAGGCCGCGAACGCCCGCTGCCAGGGCGACGCGACCCGACGGATGCACCCTGAGGGCCACGCACACGCCACCTACATAGCCCGCACCAACCTTGAAATGGCCTGCAAGGCCATTTTTGATTCCGCCTGGACTGTTCAGAATATTGATCAAAATTATGCGATGAACGGCGCTTCAGGCAGATCGGCAAATCATGACTCAAACTACCAGCGGCAAAGGACTTTCATTTGTCAGGAGAATCTACCTGCCGCGTATCATCGGCTCGAGCCTGGGCCTGGTCAGCGTACTCTGCGGCCTGCTGCCGCTGGGCGTAGCGCCGTGGGTGCTGGCCCTGGTGGTGTTCAACGGGCTGGGCTGGCCGCACCTGGCCTATCGATTGGGGCTCAGATCGCGCTCGCCCTACCAGGCCGAGCGGCGCAACTTGCTGATCGATTCGCTGATGGGCGGTTTCTGGGCCGCCACGGTGCAGTTCAACCCGCTGATCAGTGTCACCATTCTGGCCATGATGAGCATGAACAACGTCGCCGCCGGGGGCCAGCGCCTGTTCATCCAGGGCATGCTGGCCCAGGGCACGGGCATGCTGGTGTCGATCGCGCTGCTGGGCCCAGGCCTGCAGTTGAGCACCAGTGCGGTGCAGGTGTACGCCTGCCTGCCGATGCTCACCCTGTACCCACTGGCACTGGGCTGGGTGTGTTATCGCCTGGCGATCAAGCTCTCCGAGCACAAGCTCAGCCTCAGCGCACTGAGCCGCACCGACAGCCTCACCGGCCTGCTCAACCACGGTTCCTGGAAAGACCTGCTGCAACTGCGCTTCCAACTGTGCCAGCAACACCATGGCCAGGCGGTGATCGCGGTGATCGACATCGATCACTTCAAGGCCATCAACGACACCTTCGGCCACGTGGTGGGCGACTGCGTGCTGCGCCAGCTCAGCGTGGAGCTCAAGCACAACCTGCGCGACGATGACCTGGCCGGGCGTTACGGCGGCGACGAATTCGGCGTGATCCTGCCGGGCAGCACCCTGGAGCAGGCAAGCCAGGCCATGGAACGCCTGCGCCAGCGTGTCAGCGACTACCGCAACGAACAACTGCCGCAGCTACGCATCAGCCTGAGCATCGGCCTGGCCAGTTTCGAGCCGCACTTCAGCGACCCCATCAGCTGGCTCGATGCGGCGGACCAGGCGCTGTATGCCGCCAAGCGCGAGGGCCGCAACCGCGTCAGCAGCGCCCGTGCCGATGTGGCGCCGTTGCGCCTGGCCTACCCGGACTGAAACTGAAGCCTCAGGCCAGCGCCAACCGGGCCCGCACCAGCGCCAGTACGCGTGGTCCGACGTCATCGAACCCCTTGTTCTGTGCCACGATCTGCACCCCTTCGAGCAGCAGCGTCAATTCGAACGCGGCCTGCTCCGGCGCGGCCAACCCAGCCTCGGCACACAGGCGCTGCAAGCGCTCGGCCTGACGCCGCTTGTGCGCCTCGATCAGCGCCCGCGCCGGGCTGTCGCACACCGGCAGTTCGGCCAGGGCATTGGTAAAGGCGCAACCACGGTGCGAGGACAGCACCGGCTCCTGCACCAGAAACTCGGCAAAGCCAAGCATCTGCCGGGCCGGCTGCCCGTCATGCTGGGCCGACAACTGCGCCCATAGCGCATCGTAGTCCTCGATCATGCGCTGCACCCACTCCAACACCAGCGCATCCTTGGACTCGAAATGCCGGTACAGGGTCATCTTGGTGGTTTGGGCCGTTGCCGCAATCGCATCGACCGTCACACGGCTGATGCCCTCATTGAAAAACAGCGCCTGGGCGGCCTCCAGCACCCGGTCGCGCGGGGCCAGCCGAGGGATTGGTTTTTCACGCATGCACGACTCCAGTTGACGACGATACCAATCGGTATCAATCTATACTAATCGGTATCACTCGATACCCTTGAGTATTCTATCCGCAACTGGAGCCCTCATGAAACTTTCCGACTACACCGCACACGACGCCATCGGCCTTGCCGGCCTGGTCCGCCAGGGCGAGGTCACTGCTGCCGAGGTGATCGACGCGGCCCAGCGCGCCATTGCCCAGGTGAACCCGGCGCTCAACGCCCTCGCCGAACACTGGCAGGACGAGCCCGTACCTGACGCTGGTGAAGGGCCGTTGCACGGCGTGCCGTTTCTGATCAAGGACCTGGCGATCAGCATGCAGGGCCGCGCGCATGAGTTCGGCAGCCAACTGGCAGTGGGGCTGCGCAGCGAGGCCGATTCGTTCCTGATGCGGCGTTTTCGCGAGGCTGGGCTGGTAACCCTGGGCCGCACCACGGTGCCGGAACTGGCCATCAGCACCACCACCGAATCACGCTTCAGCGGCCCTACCCGCAACCCGTGGGATATCAGCCGCAGCGCGGGCGGTTCCAGCGGCGGTTCGGCCGCGGCAGTGGCGGCCGGCATGGTGCCGGCAGCGCATGCCACCGATGGTGGAGGCTCGATCCGGGTACCCGCCGCTGCGTGCGGATTGTTCGGCCTCAAGCCGGGCCGTGGGTTGATCTCCATGGGGCCGTATCTGGATGAAGCGTGGAATGGTCTGGCCGTGCAGGGTGTGCTGAGTCGTACCGTACGTGACAGTGCGCTGCTGCTGGAGCGCATGGCAGGTGCGGAGGCCGGTGACCCGTTCAGCCTCTCGGCGCCCGTCGAGGGTTACCTGTCGGCACTGCAAAAACCGCCCCGCCCGCTGAAGGTCGCGCTTCTGATGCACCCGCTCAATGGTCAGCGCAGCGCGCCGATGATGGTCGCGGCCCTGGAGGCCGTTGCGCAGATGCTCGAACAGCTGGGCCATCGCTGCGAAGTGGTGACGCTGGACATTGGCCTGCCGTGGGAGGCGTTCGTCGAACTCAATGCAGCGTTCTGGGCCAGCAATACGGCCGCCTGGCTGGAGGCGCTGAGCGCGGACACCGGGCGGGCGCTGAATGCCGATCACCTGGAGCCGGCCACCCTGGCCCTGCATGCCCACGGCCGCCAGATGAGTGCCTGCGACCTGCTGACAGCCATGGACCAGCGCAACACCGTGAGCCGTCAGATGGGCAGGTTCTTCTTGGAACATGACGTCTTGCTCAGCCCGACCCTGGCCGCGCCGGTGCCGACGATCGGCGCGTACAACGCCGGGCAGGAGCAGTTGGACGGGCTGGGCTGGATGCACCGGGTGTTCGACCACTCGCCGTTCACTGCACTGGCCAATGTGTGCGGCACGCCTTCGATGTCGATGCCGCTGGTGCAGGATGCGCACAGCGGGCTGCCGGTGGGGCTGCAGTTCAGTGCCGGGGCGGGAGGGGAGTCGTTGTTGCTGAGCCTGGCCGGGCAGTTGGAGCAGGCCATGCCGTGGGTCGGGCGCCAGCCTGCGGTGTGGGCGGGCAATTAACGGGGCTTGAGCGCCTCTTCGCTGGCAAGCCAGCTCCCACAGGGTCCAGCTCCTACAGGGTAATGCAGCGCATGCCTACTCTGTGGGAGCTGGCTTGCCAGCGAAAGGGCCGGCATGCCTTACTCAGGCGCGCAGCCGACGCTGCGCGGCAATCTCCGGCAAGTCGCTGCGGCGCAGGTACACCCGCAGCGGCTCGCTGATGTTCAGCCGCTCGTCCACGTTCTGCGCCAGCAGCACTTCGATCAGCTCGCGGCGCAAGCTCATCACCTCGCCATTGCCCGACTGCCACACGAATTCATTGCTGGGGATGATGCTGTCATCGGCCACGTCCATGCCGAACGAGTCTTCGCTGAAGCGCACGATATGCCGGCCAAGCTTGTGGTTGAAGCCGACGAAACCCTTGAGCTGGTCAGCCGCGGCGCAGATGTCCTGGGAAGTGATGTGCATGTCAAACCTCACTGAGGCATCCCTGTGGATGCGGGGTGAACGGAATTGGCACGCGGGGCGGGAGGCCTCAGGCTCCCCTCTGTCGGAGAAGCTCGGCACACAGAGATTACTGGAAATACACCCCCGCCTGACAAGGATTTTTTCGCTAGACTGCCAACCATCAACGCCTTGCCGCCAACCACGTGGACGCTCCATGAGTACTGCCATTACCGCCGACCTCGCCACGATTGCGCGGATCAACGCCGTGCCGGCGATCCTGCAGGTGATCTGCGAAACCACCGGCATGCGCTTTGCCGCCGTGGCCCGCGTCACCGACAGCAACTGGACCGCCTGTGCCGTGCTCGACAGCCTCGGCTTCGGCCTTGGCGTGGGCGGTGAACTGGACCTGACCACCACCCTGTGCCATGAAATCCGCGGCACCCACCAGACCATCGTGATCGACAAGGCCAGCGAAGATCACCGCTACTGCCAGCACCACACGCCGCGTATCTACAAGTTCGAAAGCTACATCTCGGTACCGGTGTTCCGCACCGACGGCAGTTTCTTCGGCACCATCTGCGCCCTTGACCCTGCGCCCGCCAACCTCACCGGCAGCGCCATCCAGCCCATGATGGAGTCCTTCGCGCGGCTATTGACCATCCAGATCGAAAGCGAGGAATCGGCGCAGCGCACCGAGGCCGCCCTGCACAAGGAGCGGGCCAACGCCGAGTTGCGCGAGCAGTTCATCGCCGTGCTCGGCCACGACCTGCGCAACCCGCTGTTCGCCATTACCGCCGGCGCTGAACTGCTGGTCAAGCGGCTGCAGGACGAACGCTCGCTGACCATCGCACAGCACATCCTTACCTCCGGCCAGCGCGCCACCCAACTGGTGCGCGATGTGCTGGATTTTGCCCGCGGCCGAATGGGCAACGGTATCGTGGTCACGATCCAGCCCTGCCCCGACCTGGACGCGGCACTGCGCCATGTCGTCGCGGAGTTGCAACGGGTCTACCCGCAGCGCGACGTACGCCTGCACATCGATGACCTGCAAGGCGTTCACTGCGACCGTGAGCGGGTGACCCAGTTGCTCTCCAATCTGCTGGCCAACGCCCTGCACCATGGCGATGCGCAGAGCCCGGTCGATGTCTCGGCGCGCATCAATGGACAGGTATTCGTGCTCGGGGTGCACAATCAAGGGCCGCCGATCGCGGCGCCGGTCATGGCGCAGCTGTTCCAGCCCTTCTCGCGCCCCCTTCAGGACACCCCGCAAAGTGGCCTGGGCCTGGGCCTGTACATCGCCAACCAGATCGCGCTGGCGCACGGCGGGCGCATGGAGGTGGTGTCCAGCCTGGAAGCGGGGACGCTGTTCAGCTTTCGCCTGCCCCTGGATCAAGCTCTGCCGCCAGCACCTGCGCCAGCCACGCCTTCAGCCCCTACCCCGCGCCGGTAACCCTCACAGGGTGGCGTACAGCACCTGCAGGCGGTCCAGCGCTGCCTGCACGAAGTCTTCGGGCAGGTCCTGGATCACGCGGCTCGGTGCCAGGAACAGGGTATCGCCGTGCTGTGCCTCCAGCGTTTCAAGCACCTGCATGCGCGCCTCGCGCTCGCAGGGGTAGTGCTCGCCGAACAGCGCCAGTGCGGCGCTGAAGGCCAGCAGGGTGACCGGCATGCCCAGGCTGTGCAGCCCGCGCAGGGCGATCAGGGCCTGGTCGCCGGCGCTGTTCCAGAAATACTGGTCCAGCGTGCCGTTCATGGTTTCGGCCTCGAGCCACCACAGCGCGATGGCCTCCTGCTCCTCGGCGTGCAACTGCTCGAAGCCCTCTGCCCAGCGTGCTTCAAGACGTTGCCAGGTGGGGCTGTCGGTAATGCTCATGCACGTGTCCTTTGATGCCGGTTGAACCAGGGGCCGCAGTATAGGTTGCGGCCTACTCTTCCTGCACGTGCACGCTGGCGGTCATGCCGGCACTGAGGTTGACCCCCGCCGGTACCTCGTCGAGCTGGATGCGCACCGGGATACGCTGCGCCAGGCGCACCCAGTTGAAGGTCGGCTCGACTTCGGCCAGCAACTGGCTGTCGGGGGTGGCGTTGCGGTCGGTAATGCCGCGGCTGATGCTCTGCACATGGCCTTGCATCGGCTCGCCGGCACTCATCAGCCAGACCTTCACCGGTGCGCCGACCTTGATCCGCGGCAGCTTGGTTTCCTCGAAATACGCCTGCACGTAGAAGGTCGAGTCGTCCACCAGCGCCATCACCGCCTGCCCGGCGTTGACGTAGTTGCCTTCGGCCAGGCGCAGGTTGGTGATATGCCCACTGCGCGGCGCCTTGACCTGGCTGCGCGCCAGGTTGAGCGCCGCCACCTTGACCTCGGCCTGCGCCTGGCGCAGTTCGCCACGGGCCACCGCCGCATTGATCTGGGCGTTTTCGCGCAGCTCGGCACTGATCGCCTGCGGGCCCAGCGCGGCACGCCGCGAAGCTTCATGTTCGCGCAGACGCAGTTGCTGCTGACGGGTTTCGGCGACCGCATTGGCCTTGTCCAGTGCCGCCTCGAAGCGGTCCTTGTCGATCGACATCAACAACTCGCCGGCCTTGACCTGCTGGTTGTCATGCACCTTGAGTTCGCGCACCCACCCCGACACATCGGGCGCGACGATCACCACATCGGCGCGGATCTTCGCGTCACGGGTCCAGGGCGTCAGCATGTAATAGCGCCACAGCTCCAGGCCGGCGAATACCGCCACCGCCACCAGGCACAGGGTTACTGCAACACGTACGTAGGCACGCATGGTCAAACTCCTTACAAAGGCCCCAGCACGCGGGTGATCAGGCTCAGAATACAAACGAACAGGGCCGTGTCGAACAGCGCTTCATGCCAGACCCACCGCCCCAGTGGTGTGAAGCGCAGCAGCAGGCGCACCACACCGGTGACGGCCAGCGCCAGCAGCGCGTAGATCAGAAACGGGCTGAGCAGTACCCCGCCCAGCGCCCATTCACGCAAACCCATGAATTTCCTCCTGCCGTTGGCACCATTGGGCCCAGCTGCGCTGCAGTTGCAGCACCGCGCCCACCGCCAGGCGCAGCGGGTCGCTGGACGGCAGTTGTTGCAGTGCCTGGATAAAGGTGTGGCTGGCGGCATCGAGGCGCTGCCCACGGCCAGGCCCCGGCCCCTGCGCCAGCACGCTTTCCAGCTGTTGCAGGTACTCGCGCTGGGCACGGTCGACGGGCACCTGCGCCACTTGCAGGCACATGCGCAAGTGCAGCAGTTCGTCGCCGATATCCAGCCCATGCAGGCCGTCGTCCCAGCGCCCGCGCTGCGCCTCAGGCAACGCCGTGTAATGCCGCGCCAGTTGCAGCAGGCGGTCGGCCATGCGCCCGCCAAACCAGGTCTCGGCACCGCGCAGCTCGCGCCGGGTCAGGCGCACCAGGTCGCTCTGGGTCGCGGCGCGCAGGCGACGCCCGTGCCACGCCGGGTTGCGCAGCACCAGCAGCTTGAAGGCCAGCACCGCCGCGCCCACACCCAGCAACATGGCCTGGGCACTGTTGAGAAAGGTGGCCACATCGAAGCTCATGGTATTGAGCGGCGCCACCAGCACGATGAAGTGCAGGCAATAGGAGGTGGCGGTGGCACCGATTTTCGGGTTGGCCATGCCCAGTGCACCGAAGAACAACGGTACGCCCATGCCCAGGCACAACAGCGCGAAGCCGCTCCATTGCGGCAACAGGATCTGGCCCACGAAGAAGGCCACCGGCACCGCCAGCAGGATGCCGCGCAAAAAGCTCATGCCGATCTGCGCACCGTTTTCACGGCTGGCGAACAGGCTGCAGACCACGCAGGTCAACACCAACCCGCCCGGCGCCGCCGACCACGCGGTGGCCAGCCAGAAGCTGGCCATGGCCAGGAACGCCAGCGCGCTGCGCGAACCGAACAGCAACGCCAGCGGCACATCGCGGTGCACCGCCAGGCTGTCGGGCAGGTCAGGCGGCGCCTTGCCCTGCTCTACCGCACGCAGGGCCAGGGTAGCGGCCATGGCGTTGTCCAGCAGCAGGGTCAGGCGCGCCAGGCAGTAATGCTGTGACGCACTGTTGTGCTCTTCATGAGCGGCGTCCCACACACGCTGGCGCAGTACCAGCAGCGCCGCCTGATCGGGCTCGGCCAGCGCGGCCTGCACCTCGGCCAGCCAGGGCGCCAGCACCTGCGCTTCGCACTCGTCCAGCTGGCGCCACTGCCGGCGTACAGAGCGGGCGATGCGCAACAGGATCAGCAACTTCTGGCTCAACGCGCGAACCGCACGAGCGCGCTCGCGACCCAGGCTGCCTTCGAACCAGGCATGCTCGCGCTGGGCGTCGACGGCCACGATACGCCCCAGAATCTCCAGCAGGCCTTTGCGCCCCTGCTCTTCGCCGGTCAAGGTGGCGCTGGCTGCCTGCAAGCCGCTTTGCCAGGCCTGGCGCGCCTGGCCGGCCAACTGCTGCTCGACCCGCAGCGGCCAGAGCAAGGCGCTGACCACGGTGGCGCAGATGATGCCGAGGCTGATTTCGGTGCACCGCGCCACTGCCTGGTCGAACACCAGCAGCGGGTGGTTGATGGCGGGCAAGGCAATGATCGCCACGGTATAGCCGGCCAGTACGAAGGCGTAGGCCCAGGCGCTGCGCAGCAGGGTCGAACAGGCCGTGCACAAGGCCAGCCACAACGCCAGTGCGAGCAGGAACAGCCAGGGGGTCTGGGCAAACAGGCCCATGAACACCACCGACATGATCGTCCCGACCAAGGTACCGAGCAGCCGCGCCAGGCCTTTTTGCAGCACCATGCCCGACAGCGGCTGGGCCACGATGAATGCGGTCATCAGCGCCCAGGCCGGCTGTTCCAGGCCCCAGCGCAACGCCAGCCACAGCGCCAGGCCACCGCCGAGCAGGGTCTTGAGGGCAAATTGCACCGCGAGTCGGTTGGGCGCCAGCAGGGCCTGCAAAGTGATGGGCACGGATCGAACCTTGGGAAGCGATGGAGTAAAGATAGACACAGAAAGGCAGGAAAGGTCAGGCGCAAATTATTAGCTAGCTAACTACTTATAGTCCAGAAGATTTTTCCCTGTGGTGCGCCGGCCCCCGGCAAATTCCAGGCAAAAAAAATGGGCAACCGAAGTTGCCCAAAATGCCTTGCGTGCTCGTGTAATCGGAAAGGATCAGCCTTGCTTGCGCTTGTTCGAATCCTTCCAGATGAAAAGTCCCAGGCCTGCGAAGAACAGCAGCATCAGGCCGACCGTCACAACGCCAGCGATAACCACATTATCGAAGAACATATCGGCCTCCATTCGCCTGCACCTGTCTGATGGGGTAACAGTAGCGAATGTGGCGGGAGAAGAAATTGATCGAGGTCAATGGCGCCCATCAACGGGCGCGGGAGGCGGGTGCAGGGTTGACCTGCATCAAGCTTCAGCGCTTCTTCGGCTTGCCCTTGGGCTTCTTCTTGCCTTTGCCCAGGGGCATGGCCTGCTCGAACGCCTGGCGTACTTCGTTCAGGCGCTTCTCATTGAGGTCGTGGACACGACGGGCGCGTTCGGCACCGAAGTCGATCAGGTTGTCGTCTTGGCTCATGCTCAGGCTCTTGGTAGGGACAGCGCAGCCTCAATGATGAAGGCTGTGGCGCGCGCTGAACAGTCCCGTTCAGACTTCGATGTCGACCAGCAGGCCCTGGCGCGGTTGCTCACCCATCAGCGGGGCCACCGGCACGGTGTTGTCGGCATTCACCTCGTCGCCCGGCAAGGCCTGGTACAGCTCCTCGTCCGAGGTCTGGCGCCGCTTGCCCTGGCGGCGACGCTGTTCATCGCGCAGCAATACGCCCGACTCCTGCGGGTCGCGCTTCTTGAAGTCGATGTTGCTGTCGGTGGCGCTGGGCTGAGCCGGTACCACCGGGGCAATGGTCGGTGGCTGGCGAACCGGGTCGTGTTGCGTGGTGACCGGGGCGGCACTGAGTGGAATGATGGGCGGCAGCATGGTTGTTGTTCTCCTGTCACCACTGTGTCGGCGGCCAGCGGGCGGCCTTGAGCGGCGATGGCAAAAGTGTGGCACCGGTCACACCCAAGGGTAGGCCCAAGTATAGTACGCTGCGCCTTCAAACCTAAGCCCATGGACAGGAGCGTTTTGGATGCCTCGCCCCCTCACCCTGCTGGCCGGCGCCTGCCTGGCGGCGAGCTGCATCGGCGCGATGGCCGCGCCGCCGCCGCTGTTCGGCGGCTGGCGCAACCTCGCCAGCGCAACCGAAGCCCCGGTGCGCGAAGAAAACATGCCCTTCGCCCTGCTGCCCGTCGACGTGGCCCGCGGCACTCGCCTGGCGCTGCTGGACGCGCAGCGCAAGCGCACCGTGTGCTGCCTTGAAGTGGTCAGCGTGCCACTGGAAGACCCTACCCTCAGGCATCGCTTCGACCTGCCCGAGGTATGGATCACCGACCTGCGCAATGGCTGGGACCTGGAGGGTCGCCCGTATGCGCCACTGGTGTTTGCCCTGCAACGGCGCGATGCACTGCTCGACTACCGCTTTGCCGAGCACGGCTACGACCACCTGGGCGGCTTGCTGGTGCCTGCCCAGGCACAGGTCACCCCGCTGGGCACACTGCAGCTGGGCGAGCGGCAATTCACGCTGCACATCGACGAACAGGCCATGGCCAACGACAACGGCTCGCTGACCCGCTACACCCTGACCGACACCCAGGCACCGCAGCACACCTATACCGTGGACGTACCGTTCGCCACTTACTGATCGGGGTCGTCATCCTCGATCGCCGGCGCCGACTCGTTCCAGGGACGCTTGAGCACGCTGTTCCAGACCTTGTCCAGATGCTCGCGCAGCACCGCCGGTGCTTTGGCAAGCGTCGGGCCATCTTCGCGCTCGCCGCCAAAGGCGTCCTCGCCCTCGGGCGCGATCAGTGACTGGCCGGTGATCACGTAGCTGGCCTGGCCCTCGCGCAGGTCCACCTGCAGGTCGTGCGGGTCGACACCGCCGCCGCAGAACGCGTGGCTGGCCACGGTCAGCTCGGCCACGCCGTCGTTGTCCAGGTCGCTGGCGCCGCTCACGTCGGTATAGAAACCCACGTCCAGGTCGAGCCCCGGGCAGGTGGTCTCGTTCTCGATGTTCCAGCGCGCCCTGAAAGGCTCGGCGTCGCTGCCGCGGCCATACAGGGTGGCGGTGAGCACCACGCGGTCGACCTCCTCCCGGGTTTGCTCGTCGCTGACCTGATCGTCCAGGCGGCTGAGCACCAGCACCGCCTCGCCGTCGCGATCACGAAAGTGCACATTCTGCACCGGGGCCTGCACGCCCAGAGCCGCCAAGGCGGGTGGCTCCAGCGGCGCAAGCAGTTCGAAACCCTGCTGTTTGCAGGCGCCGAGCAACAGCACGCCGCCCAGCAGGCAACTACGGTAAAACCACACGGGGTATCGGGGCATGGGTCGAGGCCTGTGGTGGCAAAGACGGCTTTCGTCGATGAAATCGCTAGACGCTTTGGTCTGCGCAGCCCTATCCGTTAAGATAGTCGCCTTTTGAATGGCGGGAGTCAGGCAGTATGGCGCAGCAGTATCAACCGGGGCAACGCTGGATCAGCGACAGCGAAGCCGAGCTGGGTCTGGGGACCGTTCTGGCACAGGACGGCCGCTTGTTGACCGTGCTCTACCCGGCCACTGGCGACACCCGCCAGTACTCCTTGCGCAATGCGCCCCTGACCCGCGTACGTTTCTCGCCGGGCGACCAGATCACCCACTTCGAAGGCTGGAAGCTGACCGTGCGCGAAGTCGAGGATGTCGACGGGTTGCTGGTGTATCACGGCCTCGACGGCCAGAACCAGGCCTGCACCCTGCCCGAGACCCAGCTGTCGAACTTCATCCAGTTCCGCCTGGCCAGCGACCGCCTGTTCGCCGGGCAGATCGACCCGCTGGCGTGGTTCTCGCTGCGCTACAACACCCTGGAACACACCAGCCGCCAGTTGCAGTCGTCGCTGTGGGGCCTGGGCGGCACCCGTGCCCAACCCATTGCCCACCAGTTGCACATTGCCCGTGAAGTGGCCGACCGCATCGCGCCACGCGTACTGCTGGCCGACGAAGTGGGCCTGGGCAAGACCATCGAGGCAGGCCTGGTGATCCATCGCCAACTGCTCTCGGGCCGCGCCAACCGCGTGCTGATCCTGGTGCCGGAGAACCTGCAGCACCAGTGGCTGGTGGAAATGCGCCGGCGCTTCAACCTGCAGGTGGCGCTGTTCGACGCCGAACGCTTCATCGAAAGCGACGCCAGCAACCCGTTCGAGGACGCACAACTGGCGCTGGTCGCGCTGGAATGGCTGACCGAGGACGAAAAGGCCCAGGACGCCCTGTTCGCCGCCGGCTGGGACCTGCTGGTGGTCGACGAGGCGCACCACCTGGTGTGGCACGAAGACCAGGTCAGCCCCGAGTACGCGCTGGTCGAGCAACTGGCCGAGGTCATCCCCGGCGTGCTGCTGCTCACCGCCACCCCGGAACAACTGGGCCAGGACAGCCACTTCGCGCGCCTGCGCCTGCTGGACCCGAACCGTTTCCACGACCTGGCCGCCTTCCGCGCCGAGAGCGACAACTATCGCCCGGTGGCCGAAGCGGTGCAGGAGCTGCTCGACGAAGGGCGTCTCTCGTCCAAGGCTCACGCCACCATCCAGGGCTTCCTCGGTGCCGAGGGTGAAGCGCTGCTGAACGCGGTCAACGACGGTGATACCCAGGCCAGCGCCCGTCTGATCCGCGAGCTGCTGGACCGCCACGGCACCGGCCGTGTGCTGTTTCGCAACACCCGCGCTGCGGTACAGGGCTTCCCGCAGCGCCAGCTGCACGCCTACCCGCTGCCGTGCCCCGACGAATACATGGAACTGCCGGTGGGCGAGCATGCCGACCTGTACCCGGAAGTCAGCTTCCAGGCCCAGGGCGACACCGACGAAGAGAATCGCTGGTGGCGCTTCGACCCCCGTGTGGAGTGGCTGATCGACACCCTGAAGATGCTCAAGCGCGTCAAGGTGCTGGTGATCTGCGCCCATGCCGAAACCGCCATGGACCTGGAAGACGCCCTGCGCGTGCGCTCCGGGATCCCGGCCACGGTGTTCCATGAAGGCATGAGCATCCTGGAGCGCGACCGCGCCGCCGCTTACTTCGCCGACGAAGAGTTTGGCGCGCAAGTGCTGATCTGCTCGGAGATCGGCAGTGAAGGCCGCAACTTCCAGTTCGCCCATCACCTGGTACTGTTCGACCTGCCGGCCCACCCCGACCTGCTCGAGCAGCGCATCGGGCGCCTGGACCGCATCGGCCAGAAGCACACCATCGAGCTGCACGTGCCGCACCTGCAGAACAGCCCGCAAGAGCGCCTGTTCCAGTGGTACCACCAGGCGCTGAATGCATTCCTCAATACCTGCCCCACCGGCAACGCCCTGCAACATCGGTTCGGCCCGCGCCTGCTGCCGCTGCTCGAAAGCGGTGACGACGGCGAGTGGGAAGCGCTGGTACAAGAAGCGCATGCCGAGCGCGAGCGCCTGGAGTCCGAGCTGCACAGCGGCCGCGACCGCCTGCTGGAACTCAACTCCGGCGGTGCCGGCGAAGGCCAGGAACTGGTCGAGGCGATCCTGGAGCAGGACGACCAGTTCGCCCTGCCGATCTACATGGAAACCCTGTTCGACGCGTTCGGCATCGACAGCGAAGACCATTCGGAAAACGCCCTGATCCTCAAGCCGAGCGAGAAGATGCTCGACGCCAGCTTCCCGCTGGGCGACGACGAAGGCGTGACCATCACCTACGACCGCAACCAGGCGCTGTCGCGTGAAGACATGCAGTTCATCACCTGGGAGCACCCGATGGTGCAGGGTGGCATGGACCTGGTGCTCAGCGGCTCGATGGGCAACACCGCCGTGGCACTGATCAAGAACAAGGCGCTCAAGCCAGGCACCGTGCTGCTCGAGCTGCTGTACGTCAGCGAAGTGGTCGCCCCGCGCGCCCTGCAACTGGGCCGCTACCTGCCGCCGGCGGCGCTGCGCTGCCTGCTCGACACCAACGGCAACGACCTGGCCTCGCGGGTATCGTTCGAAACCCTCAACGACCAGCTGGAAAGCGTGCCCAAGGCCAGCGCCAACAAGTTCATCCAGGCCCAGCGCGACGTGCTGACCCCGCGCATCAATGCCGGTGAAGCCAAGATCCTGCCACGCCATGCCGAGCGTGTGGCCGAGGCGCAGCGCCGGCTGGCCGCCGAGACCGACGAAGAACTGGCGCGCCTGACCGCGTTGCAGGCGGTGAACCCGACCGTGCGTGACACCGAGATCGATGCCTTGCGTGCGCAACGCGAGCAAGGCCTGGCGATGCTCGACAAGGCGGCCTTGCGTCTTGAAGCGATCCGGGTGCTGGTAGCAGGCTGACAGACTCCGTTGCTCCCTTCGCTGGCAAGCCAGCTCCCACAGGTACACCACTGATCGTCAGAACGGTGATTACCCTGTGGGAGCTGGCTTGCCAGCGAAGAGGGGCAACTGGTTTTAGAACCGAACGCTATGGTCTCAATCACCAATTCATTCAAGTCAAACTGCCATTAATCCCGATGGGTTAATGCTCTGTTCCTATACTCAGCCAGAACAGTCTCCACTCGCTGGGGGCCGCGTGCACACTCGACGAAGAGGCATGCTATGGAGTGGCTGGGGCTGCATGTGATCGCCGAACTGCCGGCATCCGGGCAACTGATCCTCGATTGTCAGCATAATCCGTACCTGGTGGTGCTCGCGTACCTGGTCGCCTGCGCTGGCAGCTTCGCCACCCTGGACATGATCGAGCGCATCAGCACCGCCGAACAGGCGGCGGCCAAGCGCCAGTGGCGCGTACTGGGTACCTTCTGCCTGGCGTGCAGTATCTGGGGCATGCATTTCATCAGCATGCTTGCCTTCGACGCCGTGCTGGAAGTGCACTACGACGTGGCGCTCACGGGCACGTCACTGCTGCTCATGCTACTCGCCGCCTGGGTCGCGCTGGACCTGCTCAGCCGCACCCCGTCACGCCGCCATCACTATGTACTGGCCGCCGCGATCATCGGCCTTGGCATCGGCGCCATGCACTACACCGGCATGGCCGCCCTGCGCTCGAACGCACAGCAGTACTACCGCCCAGACCTGCTGGTGGCCTCGGTGATCATCGCCTTCGGCGCCAGCCTGCTGGCCCTGGTGCTGGCGCGTTACCGACGCGAGCGCAGCACGCTGTACAAGGCGTTCGCCAGCCTGGTGATGGCCGGCGGCATCATCGCTACCCATTTCACCGGCATGTGGGCACTGACCCTGGTACTGCCCGAAGGCATGCCACTGCAACTGCCGATGAGCGACAACAGCCTGCAACTGAGCCTGGCCATCGCCTTCGTGGCGCTGCTGATCAGCGCCAGTTGCATCAGCGCCGCACTCTCGGACAAGAAGCTGCAAAGCAAGGAGCACGACCTGCAACGGGTCAACATGCTGCTCAGCCAACTCGACCAGGCGCGGGTATCGCTGCAGCAGGCCGCGCACTACGATGCGCTGACCAACCTGATCAACCGCCGCGGCTTCAACCAGGTGTTCGCCGAGCGCCTCGCCGAACAACGCACCAACCACGGCATGCTGGCGCTGATGTTCCTCGACATCGACCACTTCAAGCGCATCAATGACAGCCTGGGGCATGATGCGGGCGACCAGTTGCTGAAGATCATCGCCAGTCACATCAAGGCGGCCACCCGCAGCCAGGACGTGGTGGCGCGCTTTGGCGGCGACGAGTTCTGCATTCTGATCGGCCTGCACAGCCGCGAAGAAGCCCGTCACCTGGCCCAGCGCATCATGCACAAGGTCAAGGAACCGATCGACCTGGGCGGACGGCGCATGGTCATGACCACCAGCATCGGCATCAGCGTGTTCCCTGACGACGGCGACACCTGCGACGAACTGCTCAAGCATGCCGACCTGGCCCTGTACCAATCCAAGGGCAGCGGTCGCAACAACCTGAATTTCTTCAGCAGCAACCTGAAAACCCGTGCCGCCCTGGAGTTGCAGTTGGAGGAAGCACTGCGCTTGGCCCTGCTCGAGGAGCGCGGGCTGCGCATTCACTACCAGCCGATCTTCGACCTGGACAGCGGCCGGGTGGCCAAGCTCGAAGCGCTGATTCGCTGGCAGCACCCGCAACACGGCCTGCTCGGCCCGGACCGTTTCCTCGGCATCGCCGAGGCCAACGGGCTGATCACCGACCTTGACCTGTGGATACTGCGTCGCGCCTGCCTGGACCTGGCCCAGCTCAATCGCCACGGCTACGACCAGCTCAAGGTGACGGTCAACTGCTCGGCCCTGACCCTGGGCCGAGAAGAACTCGCCAGTGAAGTGGAGGATGCCCTCAACAGCGCAGGGTTGCAGGCCTGGCGCCTGGAGCTGGAAGTCACGGAGAACGCCCTGATGGGCAATATCCACAACACCATCGCGCTGCTGGAGCGCATTCGCGCCAAGGGCGTGTCGCTGTCGATCGACGATTTCGGCACCGGCTACTCGTCGCTGGCCTACCTCAAGCGCCTGCCGCTGGACACCCTGAAGATCGACCGT
Organism: Pseudomonas aegrilactucae; assembly: GCF_019168305.1. Taxonomy (GTDB): domain Bacteria; phylum Pseudomonadota; class Gammaproteobacteria; order Pseudomonadales; family Pseudomonadaceae; genus Aquipseudomonas; species Aquipseudomonas aegrilactucae. The sequence continues at coordinate 9,507 of NZ_JAHTBI010000084.1, read as the reverse complement.
TCGTTCATCCAGGACATCCCGCGCTCCGGCCAGGACATGGACATTGTCCAGGCGATCATCATCATGGCCCATACCCTGCACCTGAAGGTGGTGACCGAAGGCGTGGAAACCGTCGAGCAGTACCAGTTCCTGCGCCAGCAAGGCTGCGATTTCCTCCAGGGCTACCTGCTCAGCCGGCCTGTGCCGCTGGGCGAGCTGCGCGCGGTGCTCGGCGAGCTCAACCAGCGCGAAGGGATACCTAGGCCGTGTGGCGAAACAGTTCGACCAGGGTCGCTGGATCTTTTTCCAGATACCCCTGGCTACCGTGCAGGCGCATCAGCTGCGCCGCCAGGCCGCTGATCGGCACCGCCGAGCCCTGCTCGCGAGAAAACTTCACCGCCGTGTCCAGGTCCTTGAGCAAGGTTCGCACGTGCCATTTCACCGGTTCGAAGCGGCTTTGGGCCATTTGCGGTGCGAGTATCTGCAGCGGCCTGGAGTCGGCAAAACCACCCGCCAGGGCCTCGGCAATCAGGCTGGCATCCACCCCTGACTGTTCGGCCAGGGCCACCACTTCGGCAATCACCAGCGCATTGCAGGCCACGATCATCTGGTTGCACGCCTTGGTCACCTGCCCTGCCCCCACCGCGCCCATGTGCGTGACCCGTTGCCCCAGCACCTCGAGCACCGGGCGAACCCGCGCCAGGTCGGCCGCATCCCCCCCCACCATGATCGCCAGGGTGCCCGCCTCGGCACCCGGCGTGCCACCGGAGACGGGCGTATCCAGCCAGCGCATGCCGCAGGCCTGCTCCAGTTGCGCGGCCATGTCGCGGGTGGCGGCGGGTTCCAGGCTGGAAAAATCCACCAGCAACTGCCCCGCGACGGCGCCCTGGGCGATACCGTCGGCACCGAACACCACCTCGCGCACCACGCCGGTATCGGCCAGGCACAGCATCACCACGTCCGCCGCCGTGCACAGTTCGGCGGGGCTGCGCACCAGGCGTGCGCCGGCCGCCACCAGCGGTGCGCACTTGTCCGGCGAGCGGTTCCACACGGTCAGCGGGTAACCCGCCGCCAGCAGGCGCCGACACATCGGCAGCCCCATCAAACCGATACCGGCGAACCCCAGGGAAGGTAGTGCAGTGCTCATGACGGCTCCAGGCAGAATTAAAGAAGTTGACGAAGCGGACGATATTTACAGATCAGGCGTAGCAGGAAAACCCTTAGAGGGTACTAGGGCAAGACCCTATCGCTCACGCCAAAGGCGCACTGATACAGTCGCGAAACTTATCCAGTGATGGCTCGATGATATCCACTTTTACCAGCCGTCCACCCCAGGCAAATGGCGCACAATGACCTCGAAGAATACTTCTGCCACCGCGGTTTCCGAACTGATGTCATCTTCCACCGCGCCGACCGCCCCGGCGCCTCGAGATTACTACAGCCCACGCACGGCAACGCCGCAGCAGTACCTGTACTACACGGAGACCGACATCCAGCGCATCCTGGACAACCTCGACGGCCTGCGCGACCTGGTTTTCCCGCCCAGCGTGCACGTCGAAGATGACACCCAACTGCGCCTGGACCAGCAGTTTCCGTCCGTCTGCCTGATCGGCCTGGGCCGCTGTGGCTCCAACATCGCCCTGGATGTGGCGGAGCTGGTGTACAACGCGCGCACCTTCTACCTCAACGAATTCAACAACGAAGACCGCAACGGCAGCGAACAGAGCTACAGCCCCGGCCGCTGGATCCGCAACAACCTGCGCCTGGTGCAGAACAAGAGTGCCAAGCCGGTGTTCCTGGTCGAGCCGCTGGTGATGCTGGGCGATCTGGACAAGGACATCGCCGGGCGTATCCGCTTCTCGCGCAAAGGCGAAAAAAGCGGCTTCCTGCGCGACTACAGCAAGATGAAGATCATGGACCTGTCCGAGGTGCATGCCGGCGGCGCAGGCAACGCGCCGATCCTGGGCCAGTACCTGGCCAAGATCATCCTCAACAAGGAAACCCAGCGCTTCTCCAGCGCCGACTGGAAGCTGATCCACTCGTACCTGATCGACTCGTGCGGCATCAAGGCCAACCAGTCGCGGCTGTACTTCTACATCTTCAGCGCCGGTGGCGGTACCGGTTCGGGCATGGCCTCGGAGTTCGGCCTGGCCCAGCAGTACTCGTACATGAACAAGACCTTCGACACCAAGCCGGCCGACGAGAACGACGGCAAGAGCGGCCATTCGTTCGTGTTCGAGCCGATCTTCACCAGCGGCATCTGCGTGCTGCCGAACATCTCCGACCACCGCAGCGAGATGTCCGAGGCACTGCACATCAACGCCGGCCGCCTGCTGTGCAAGTACCTGTCGGAGGAATGGGACTTCTCGTACAACTTCGACAATGAAGACAGCAGCGAAGCCAGCGTGATGGGGCGTATCCGCCCGTGGAACGCGATGATGCTGATCTCCAACGACATCATGCGTTACGCCGAAGAGAACGATGACGGCAATATCCAGGACATTGACGTCAATGCCATGGAGAAGCACGCCAACCAGTACATCTCCCAGCAGATCTTCAACATCCTCACCGCCCAGGCGGTGACCACCGACTACGACCAGAACTACTTCCGCCGCGCCGGCATCGACATCGGCGAGACCATCCGCCTGGATGCCAACGACCTGTTCATGAGCCTGGCAGGCCCGGTGGCGATCGCCTATGCCGAATCGGTGGTGCCGGAACAGCCCGTGCCGGGCAGCGACAAGTTCAAGGTGTTCGAGAAGGAAAAGCCGCAGCTCAACATCGACGACCTGTTCTTCCGTTCCATCGACCTGCCGCACTTCAACAAGGTGACCCAGGCGATCGAGGGCATCAGCCTGCTGCCGATCGAGTCCAAGCGCTACCGCGCAGCGCTGGAGCAGTACAAGGCTTCCGGCTATGACGCCGCGGCGCTGCACGACCTGCACTTCTTCAAGAACTGCTCGTCGGTGGTGTCGATCGTGTCGCTGCCCAAGGACTACAAGCTGTCGTACATGGACCTGAACCGGCTCAAGACCCACCTCAACAGCCTGTTCCCCAACACCACGCTCAAGCGCTACGCGCTGGTGATCGGTGCCTCGGCCAACCTCTCGCTGACCACCCTGATTGCCAAGAGCCCGTGCCTGTCGGATGACTTCCTGACGCTGATCGTGGCCTTCATCAAGCGCTGCTTTGCGCGTACGCCGTACCGCTTCGACGACACCCTGGACAACGCCATCCTCGACTTCATCACCAGCGAGGCGTTCGACGAGGACCGTATCGATGACCTGCTCAACGAATTCGAGAACCCGGCCAAGATCCTCGATACCAACTGGTATGCGATCAAGCCGATGTACGAGAAGAAGTACCGCGAGCTGATCAACGACAAGAGCAAGTTCGTGTCGATCAACGATATCCGCCTGTCACGCGAATGCGTGAAAAAGGCGGTGAAGTACCTGCGTGAGATCTACCGTCACCGCATTGGCAAGACCCGCGTGATTTCGCTCAACAGCCATACCGGCAAGACTGACTACGAATAAGTCTCCCGGATCGGCCGCGGTGCGGCCCCTTCGCTGGCAAGCCAGCTCCCACAGGCTCTCCACCCGTTTCGAGAACAGTGGAGTACCTGTGGGAGCTGGCTTGCCAGCGAAGGGGCCAGAACTGTTACCGCGCTAGTTTAACCTCTACCCCACTGTTACCAACAACCACCCCGCCTGAACGCCCTCGCGCACCAAAAACTGCCGGCTGTTTGTTTTCGCGCACCAAATCAGGGCGCAGACTTTTTCTGAATCACGATAAACGGCGAAACCACCACGGCCCAGATCGGTGCATCGGTGCTCGAAAGGTCTAGCGCGTGCTCGGCAGTCACCGGCACGACCGTGCCATTACTTCGCCACTTCTCGAAGGTTTCACTACGGTTTTCGGCCATTGCCGACGCGACCTCGATCAGGTCCAGCGAGGGGTCGACCCAAATCAGGTCACCCTTGGCCCAAAAACGCTCCAGCGCTTTCCACTCGATGATTGCGGTCTCGCCGAGCAATTTGGCATAGAGGGTGCTTGGTTGATCTGTCATGGGTTCCTACCAGAAATAATTCGACCACTGAAAGGTCGCTATTTTTGCAGAAAAACCCAGTTTCAAATAAGTAATTGATCGGCAAAGTCCTGAATGCCCTGCGCTGGCGCAACATGCTGGCAAAATGGCGGCGCATTTATGTACGTTTCTGTCGATTAGGCGACACCCCCGGATTTTGCCCCAGCGCGCCTGCTTTTCAAGCGATCAAGCGGCGCTCTACACTGTACCGGTACAGTTGCCGGGGCATTTTGCGGGGGAACACGGGGGAGGCAGTACGGCGTGGCCGTACCGGTATCCCGGTCCTGTAGCCCTGGACGCCAGGACTATAAAAATTACAACAGAATGAGTGGAGCACTATGAGTAAGCAGATTTCCAAGCTGTTCGCCGCAATGGTTCTGGCCGGGGTCGCCAGCCATGCAGTTGCCGCCGATACCATCAAGATCGGCATCGCCGGCCCGAAAACCGGCCCGGTTACTCAATACGGTGACATGCAGTTCATTGGCGCAAAACAGGCTATCAAAGACATCAACGCCAAGGGCGGCGTCGACGGCAAGATGCTCGAAGCCAAGGAATACGATGATGCCTGCGACCCTAAACAGGCCGTGGCAGTCGCCAACAAGGTAGTCAACGACGGCGTCAAGTACGTCATCGGCCACCTCTGCTCCAGCTCCACCCAGCCCGCGTCGGACATCTACGAAGACGAAGGCGTGATCATGATCACCCCGGCGGCCACCAGCCCGGAAATCACCTCCCGTGGCTACAAGCTGATCTTCCGCACCATCGGCCTGGACAGCGCCCAGGGCCCGGCCGCCGGCAACTACATCGCCGACCACGTCAAGCCCAAGGTCGTTGCAGTGCTGCACGACAAGCAGCAGTACGGTGAAGGCATCGCCACCGCCGTCAAGCAGACCCTGGAAGGCAAAGGCACCAAGGTTGCCGTGTTCGAAGGCCTGAACGCCGGCGACAAGGACTTCTCCTCGATCATCCAGAAGCTCAAGCAGAACAACGTCGACTTCGTCTACTACGGCGGCTACCACCCAGAGCTGGGCCTGATCCTGCGCCAGGCCCAGGAAAAAGGCCTGAAAGCCAAGTTCATGGGCCCAGAGGGTGTGGGCAACGACTCCATCTCGCAGATCGCCCAGGGCGCTTCCGAAGGCCTGCTGGTGACCCTGCCCAAGTCGTTCGACACCGACCCTGCCAACAAGGCGATCGCCGATGCGATCAAGGCTGATGGCAAGGACCCGAGCGGCCCGTTCGTGTTCCCGGCCTACTCGGCTGTCACGTTGATCGCCGAAGGCATCAAGGCCGCCAAGAGCGAAGACACCGACAAGGTGGCAGAAGCCATCCACGCCGGCACCTTCAAGACCCCGACCGGCGATCTCTCGTACGACGCCAAGGGCGACCTGAAGGACTTCAAGTTCGTGGTCTACGAATGGCATTTCGGCAAACCTAAAACCGAAGTTTCCCCTCAGTAATCCCGTCACTCCATGACTACAAGCCCACTGTGCGAGCAGTGGGCTTTGTTTTACGAGGTTCATGGGCCTGATTCCCGCGATCCGGGGGCAGGTTCACCTGAAAATCTTAAAACCGTCACCAGCGGTTCGCTGGCAGTTGCCTGGGTGAAGTGGCCACAGACCACACGACCGGGCCGGGTACCTTCCCACCAGTGAAATGCGTATCGGGTTTTTAGGAGCGCTGTAATGCCTGAGATCTATCACTTCTTCCAACAGCTGGTTAATGGCCTGACCATTGGCAGCACCTATGCCTTGATAGCCATTGGCTACACAATGGTTTACGGCATCATTGGAATGATCAACTTCGCCCATGGCGAGGTGTACATGATCGGTTCCTACGTGGCGTTCATCGCCCTTGCCGGGCTTGCCATGATGGGTATCGATTCACTGCCGATACTGATGACCGCCGCGTTCATTGCGACCATCGTGGTTACCAGTGCCTATGGCTACAGCATCGAACGGGTCGCTTACCGCCCCTTGCGCAACAGCAACCGGCTGATCCCGCTGATCTCCGCCATCGGCATGTCGATTTTCCTGCAGAACACCGTATTGCTGTCCCAGGACTCCAAGGACAAGTCGATCCCCAACCTGATTCCGGGGAGCATTTCCTTCGGCCCGGGCGGCGCTGAGGAAGTCCTGATCAGCTACATGCAGATTCTGGTCTTCATCGTCACCCTGGTGGCCATGACCGGCCTGACCCTGTTCATCTCGCGTTCACGCCTGGGCCGCGCCTGCCGCGCCTGCGCCGAAGACATCAAGATGGCCAACCTGCTGGGCATCAACACCAACAACATCATCGCCCTGACCTTCGTGATCGGTGCGGCCCTGGCGGCCGTGGCAGCCGTACTGCTGAGCATGCAGTACGGCGTGATCAACCCCAACGCCGGTTTCCTGGTGGGCCTCAAGGCCTTTACCGCGGCGGTGCTGGGCGGCATCGGCAGCATTCCGGGCGCCATGCTCGGCGGGCTGGTGCTGGGCGTGGCCGAAGCCTTTGGCGCCGATATCTTCGGTGACCAGTACAAGGACGTGGTGGCATTCGGTCTTCTGGTTCTGGTGCTGTTGTTCCGTCCGACCGGCATCCTCGGCCGTCCGGAGGTTGAGAAAGTATGAGCAGACATCTTAAATCGGCGTTTTTCAGCGCCTTGCTGGTCTGGGCCGTGGCCTTCCCGGTGCTGGGCCTCAAACTCAGCATCGTCGGCATCAACCTGGAAGTGCACGGCCAGGGCCCACTGACCTTGAGCGTGATCGCCCTGTGTTCGGTGCTGATGTTCCTGCGCGTGCTGTTCGACCGGCAGTGGAGTTCGGTGATGAGCCGCCGCTCGGATCGCAAGCTGATCTCGCCCGCGGTGAGCAATTACCTGACCCTGCCCAAGACACAGCGCTGGATCATCATGGGCCTGATCGTGATGGCGCTGGTCTGGCCGTTCTTCGGTTCGCGCGGTGCGGTCGACATCGCCACACTGATCCTGATCTATGTGCTGCTGGGGCTTGGCCTGAACATCGTGGTGGGCCTTGCGGGCCTGCTGGACCTTGGTTATGTCGGCTTCTACGCCGTCGGCGCCTACAGCTACGCGATGCTGTCGCATTACCTGGGCTGGAGCTTCTGGGTGTGCCTGCCGATCGCCGGCCTGATGGCCGCCACCTTCGGCTTCCTGCTCGGTTTCCCGGTGCTGCGCCTGCGCGGTGACTACCTGGCGATCGTGACCCTGGGCTTTGGCGAGATCATCCGCCTGTTCCTGCGTAACCTGACCGACTGGACCGGTGGCCCCAACGGCATCAGCAGCATCCCCAAGCCCGAGTTCTTCGGCCTGACCTTCGAACGCCGTGCTGCCGAGGGGATGCAGACCTTCCATGAGTTCTTCGGGCTGCAGTACAACTCGATCAACAAGGTCATCTTCCTCTACCTGGTGGCCCTGCTGCTGGCACTGCTGGCGCTGTTCGTCATCAACCGCCTGCTGCGCATGCCGATCGGGCGTGCCTGGGAAGCGCTGCGTGAAGACGAGATCGCCTGCCGTGCATTGGGCCTGAACCCGACGGTAATCAAGCTTTCCGCGTTTACCCTCGGCGCTGCGTTCGCCGGGTTTGCCGGCAGCTTCTTCGCCGCGCGCCAGGGCCTGGTGACACCGGAGTCGTTCACCTTCATCGAGTCGGCCATCATCCTCGCCATCGTCGTGCTCGGCGGCATGGGCTCACAACTGGGCGTGATCCTCGCGGCCATCGTGATGATCCTGCTGCCCGAGCTGATGCGTGAGTTCAGCGAATACCGGATGCTGATGTTCGGTGCGCTGATGGTGTTGATGATGATCTGGCGTCCGCAAGGCCTGCTGCCTATGCAACGTCCACACATGGAGCTGCGTCGATGAGCCGCGAAATTCTGCAAGTCAGCGGCCTGAGCATGCGCTTCGGCGGCCTGTTGGCGGTCAACGGCGTGGCCCTGTCCGTCAAGGAAAAGCAAGTGGTGGCGCTGATCGGCCCGAACGGCGCCGGCAAGACCACGGTGTTCAACTGCCTGACCGGCTTCTACAAGCCCAGCGGCGGCAGCATCCTGCTCGACGGCCAGCCGATCCAGGGCCTGGCCGGCCACCAGATCGCCCGCAAGGGCGTGGTGCGGACCTTCCAGAACGTGCGCCTGTTCAAGGAAATGACCGCGCTGGAAAACCTGCTGATCGCCCAGCACCGGCACTTGAACACCAACTTCTTCGCCGGCCTGTTCAAGACCCCGGGGTTTCGTCGCAGCGAGCGCGAAGCCATGGAGTTCGCGCAGTTCTGGCTGGAAAAGGTCAACCTCACCGAGTTCGCCAACCGTACCGCCGGCACGCTGGCCTACGGTCAGCAACGGCGCCTGGAAATCGCCCGCTGCATGATGACCCGCCCACGGATCCTCATGCTCGACGAACCGGCGGCGGGCCTGAACCCCAAGGAGACCGAAGACCTCAAGGCGCTGATCGGCACCTTGCGCGAAGAACACAACGTCACCGTGCTGCTGATCGAGCACGACATGAAACTGGTCATGAGCATCTCCGACCATATCGTGGTGATCAACCAGGGCACGCCGCTGGCCGATGGCACCCCGGAACAGATCCGCGACAACCCTGAAGTGATCAAAGCCTACCTGGGGGAAGCGTAAATGCTGCAGTTTGAAAACGTTTCCACCTTCTACGGCAAGATCCAGGCGCTGCACAGCGTCAACGTGGAGATTCGCCAGGGCGAGATCGTCACCCTGATCGGTGCCAACGGCGCCGGCAAGTCGACCCTGCTGATGACCCTGTGCGGTTCACCCCAGGCCCATAGCGGCAGCATTCGCTACATGGGCGAGGAACTGGTGGGGCAGAGCTCGGCGCAGATCATGCGCAAGAGCATTGCGGTGGTGCCCGAAGGGCGACGGGTGTTCTCGCGTCTGACCGTCGAGGAGAACCTGGCCATGGGCGGGTTCTTCACCGACAAGGGCGACTTCCAGGAGCAGATGGACAAGGTGTTGCACCTGTTCCCGCGGCTCAAGGAACGCTTCGCCCAGCGCGGCGGCACCATGTCCGGTGGCGAGCAGCAGATGCTTGCGATCGGGCGGGCGCTGATGAGCAAGCCCAAGCTGCTGCTGCTCGACGAGCCGTCGCTGGGGCTGGCGCCGATCATCATCCAGCAGATCTTCGACATCATCGAACAGCTGCGCAAGGATGGGGTGACGGTGTTCCTGGTGGAGCAGAACGCCAACCAGGCACTGAAGATCGCCGACCGGGCCTATGTGCTGGAGAATGGCCGGGTGGTGATGCAAGGCACGGGTGAAGCACTGCTGACCGACCCGAAAGTGCGCGACGCCTACCTGGGCGGTTGAACCGGGTGATGTTCGAGAAACGGCCTTCGGGCCGTTTTTCGTTGTGCCTGAACCGGCCTCTTCGCTGGCAAGCCAGCTCCCACAGGGGTCACCGCGAAACCTGTGGGAGCTGGCTT